>JBAYFO010000012.1:0-73792 GCA_041667115.1 Ignavibacteriaceae bacterium
ATGCATTAACCTTAAATTCCGACGAATACCACTACTGGTTATTGAATAACAACTATAAATAGCGGAACTACAACTAAGAGTGGCTGTATTTTTATTGATTGTGGAAATGAGTACGAGTATGTTTGCAGTGTCAATAAAATAAAAATAAAAACAAAAAGAGGATACATATGGAAACTAAAATGATTGGCAATAAAATTGCCGAAGCACGAAAGAAAATCAATATTTCTCAAGCTCAACTTGCGCAGAGTCTATTCATCAGTTCACAGGCAGTTGGAAAGTGGGAGCGCGGGGAATCAATGCCGGACATCACTACTTTTAACCGTCTTGCGGAAATTCTGGGTGTCGACCTTAACTATTTCTCAGAAAACTTCCAATCCGTGGTCAATGGAATAGCATCTGTTGAGCCCTTGGTTCTGAATTCGGTTGAATTGCCAACAGGAAATCAGAACCTGCCTACTGGAACGGTAGAGAAAAAGCTTAACTGGGATATGTCACGCGGTAACTGGGTGGACGCTGACTTTTCCGGATTGAAAAATCTTCATGAAAAATTCAGTTCCTCCAACATGCAGCGCTGCAAGTTTATAGGTTCCGATTTGTCGGGACTTCTTCTAAAAAGCAATAATGTAGATAGTTGTAACTTCTCAGGTTCAGACATAAGCAGCAGCCACGTTCAGAGATCCAACTTAACCAACAATCTATTTAAGGACTGTAAACTGAAAGAAACTGAATTATCAAGAAGCAATATCAACGGCTGCGATTTCACCGGTGCCAATTTTACCGGGACAGAATTTTCAGAAAGCTTTATCAGCGGTTGCGATTTCTCTGGTGCCGATTTTACCGGAGCGGCGTTTAAATCCGGTGGCATAGAGAACAACCAAATGGCTAATACAGTTTGGAATCGTACCGCTTTTAATGCTATGTGGATTGTTAATATTGTTTTCGAGGGCATATTAGATGATTGTTATTTTGAAAACTGCTCTTTTAAAAAGGTGACATTCCGGAATTCAACGCTTACGAACACTTTCTTCAAAATCAAAAACAAGAGTTTGAAAGGTATTCAGTTTATAGACTGTCAAGCCGATCGGATGACATACGAATTCCTGAAACAAGGGAAAGCAGATTTAACCGGTATTACGTTGTTAACACCATAACCCGGCAAAGCCGGAACCAAATAGTTGCTAATCATCGATTGGATGATAAATGGCTGCATAACTGAATGAAAAACATTCATTCGTTTTATTTTAATCAGTCACCTTACGCAAAATTACGAAAACCGTAGGTCGATTCTCTGAATCGACCGTGCGTTTTACTTCAATTCGCTCTTTTATTGGTCGATTCTAAAAGCCATCAGAATCGATTTACACTACAATTTCAGACTTTTGTTTGAGGAGAATGATTAGCTCAAAAAGTTTTGGTTGTCGCTATGCTACGTTAAGGTTGACTAATAATCTTCGTTTTTAGTCAATATTAGCCCTTTCCTCCAACTTGAAAATGTCTTCGGAACACTTGATAATGCTTTCGGAGCCCACGGGACTACCTTCGGAATGTGCGGGACTTTCTTCGGAGGTGACAAAACTATCTTCGGAACGCGCGGAGTTTCCTTCGGAGGTGACGAAATTACCTTCGGAACACGCGGGGTTTCCTTCGGAGGTGACGAAACTACCTTCGGAATGTGCGGGGCTTTCTTCGGAAGTTACAAAACTATCTTCGGAACATGCGGGGCTTTCTTCGGAGTTCACAAAACTACCTTCGGAACGTGCGGGGTTCCCTTCGGAGGTGACGAAACTACCTTCGGAATATGCGGGACTCTCTTCGGAGGTGACGAAACTACCTTCGGAACATGCGGGGCTTTCTTCGGAGGTGACGAAACTATCTTCGGAAGATGCCGGACTCTCATCGGAGGTGACGAATATGTCTTTTAAATGAGCAAGATTTTCTTTGCTGTGGAGTATACTATATTACCTTTTGTAATGAAAAAGACCTCCAGGATTTTAGAAACCCTGGAGGTCTGGTAATTTCAATTCTCCTTAGTTAAACCTTTTAACCTATTCTATATCAAACTTGATCCCTTGTGCCAGAGGCATTGTGATTCCGTAGTTTATCGTGTTAGTCTGTCTGCGCATGTAAGTTTTCCATGCATCGGAGCCTGATTCACGTCCGCCGCCGGTTTCCTTCTCACCGCCAAATGCTCCGCCGATTTCCGCGCCGGAAGTCCCGATGTTTACATTGGCTATACCGCAGTCACTTCCCCATGCAGAGAGAAATTCTTCAACTTCGCGCATGTTATTGCTAAAAATGGAGGAAGATAATCCTTGCACTACATTGTTATTTAAAGAGATAGCATTATTCACTTCACCGGAATATTTGATTAAATAAAGGATAGGTGCAAAAGTTTCTTCTTGAACAATTTTATAATGGTTTTCAGCTTCTACAATTGCCGGGCGCACGTAACATCCCGAAGCATAATCTGCTCCTTCCATTACTTCACCGCCAAATAACACTGCTCCTCCTTCAGCTTTCGCATGTTCAAGAGCCATTTGGAAAAGTTTAACAGCTGATTTATCGATCAGTGGTCCTACATGGTTCTTTACATCCAAAGGATCACCAATTTTCAAACTGGTGTAAGCCTTTACTAAAGAGTCTTTTACCTTGTCATAGATGGAGTCATGAATTATAAGCCGTCTAGTACTTGTACATCTTTGTCCCGCAGTTCCTACCGCTCCAAAAACAACCGCTGGAATTGCCATTTTAAGATCTGCATCAGGCGTTAAGATAATAGCATTATTACCACCAAGCTCAAGAATTGCTCTTCCGAACCTTCCGGCAATAACTTGCGATGCATGCTTCCCAACAGCAGTTGATCCCGTGATAGAGATAAGAGGAATACGCTTATCATTTAATAACTGCTCCCCTATCGTTGAACCTTTCCCAACGATCAGAGAGAATATCCCTTCCGGTAAATCATTCTCTTTTAAGACCTGTGCAACAATTTTCTGTGTTGCAATTGCAGTAAGGGGAACTTTAGAAGAAGGTTTCCAGATATTCACGTCTCCGCAAACGGCGGCAAGCATTGCGTTCCATGCCCAGACTGCCACAGGAAAGTTAAACGCCGACACTGTTACAACAATACCTAAAGGATGATATTGATCATACATTCTGTGGTTTGGTCTCTCTGAATGCATCGTAAAGCCGTATAACTGACGGGAAAGTCCCACTGCGAAGTCGCAAATATCAATCATTTCCTGAACTTCTCCCCATCCTTCTTGCAAAGATTTTCCCATTTCATACGAAACGAGACGCCCTAGAGGGTCTTTATATTCCCGTAATTTCAATCCGATCTGTCTTACAATCTCTCCTCTTTTAGGAGCAGGAACATGTCTCCATTCTTGAAAAGCTTTATCCGCCGTAGCAACAATCACTTCATAATCAGATACAGAAGCTTGAAACACTGAGCCGATAAATTCCCCATTAACAGGGGAAGAAATGTTTAGTTTTGCTTCAGATTTTGATTGGTTCCATGTTTGTCCGGTAGATGAGCCGTAATTTTCTTTTTGAATACCTAGTTTCGATAAAAATTCCATTAGATCTTCCTTAATTTTAATAATCGTAGTATCAAACTTATCGAGATTTTTGCAGATTAAAAAACCATCCCTTCTAGGGGAGGCTTAAATTATTTTTAAGCAAAGCCCTTGAAAATTATTACCTCAAAGCTTAACTTGCAAAGAGAAAAAATTATGATTTACACAATGTTTAATATTCCCCCGGACAAAAGCAAAAGTTTAAGGAACTATTTAGTTTCCCGCTTCGAAAACCTCTTCTAGATTTCAGCTTATCTCTAAACTTTTAATTAATATTTTTTTTTCATCTCATTTAGAGGTTTTTATGAACAACGCTGAACTTAAAGAGTTTACCTCTTTACAACATAAATCAATTGATCCGAATTTTGTCCACGAGACATTAAAAAAGTATATGCTTGTCGACGGCTTTGACATTGTACTCGACTTGCAAAAAAGTCATGGTGTTTATCTTGTTGACGAAAAGACAAATGATGAATACTTAGACTTCTTTTCCTTCTTTGCTTCTTCTCCGTTGGGGATGAATCATCCAAAGCTTCAGGGAAATGACTTTAAGGAGAAACTTCTTACGGCTGCATTAAATAAGCCTTCTAATTCCGATATCTACTCAACATTCATGGCTGAATTTGTAGAAACATTTGCGACTATAGCAAAACCTGATCATTTCAAATATTTATTCTTTGTTGATGGCGGTACCCTTGCAGTTGAAAATGGCTTGAAAGTTGCTTTCGATTGGAAAGTTCAGAAAAACTTTAAGAAAGGTCATACAAAAGAAGTCGGGCATAAAGTACTTCACTTTAAAGAGGCGTTCCACGGCAGAAGCGGTTATACGTTATCATTAACAAACACCGATCCTAACAAAATTAACTATTTCCCTAAGTTTGATTGGCCGAGGATTTCAAATCCGAAGATCATTTTCCCTCTTGAAGAGCATTTAGCTGAAGTAATAAAGTCGGAAGAAACCGCACTAGCGCAGATCAATCAAGCGATAAAAGAGAATCCGGATGATATTGCCGTAATTATTTTAGAGCCAATCCAGGGAGAAGGGGGAGATAATTTCTTCCGCAAAGAGTTTTTCTTAAAGCTCCGTCAAATTGCGGATGAACATGACATTCTTCTTATGTTTGATGAAGTACAGACCGGAATGGGAATGACGGGCAAAATGTGGGCTTCTGAATATTACGTTTTACCGGATATAATTTCCTTTGGAAAAAAAGCTCAAGTCTGCGGAATTATGGTAAGCGATAGAATTGATGATGTTGCAGAGCATTGTTTCAGAAAATCAAGCAGAATAAATTCTACATGGGGTTCAAATCTCCCCGATATGGTTCGTTCTACACGGATGCTTGAAGTAATGCAAGAAGATAATCTTTTAGCTCATGTTCAGGAGACCGGTGATTACTTACTAAATCAGTTGAATATTTTACAACTTGAATATCCTACCATTATTGAACATGCCCGCGGCTTAGGGTTAATGTGTGCATTTGATTTCAAGAGCGCTGAAACAAGAAACCAATACGTAAAAGAATGTTTCAACAATAAATTAATTCAGTTGGGTTGCGGATCTAAAACTGTCCGTTTTAGAACTCCCATAATAATTTCTCAGGATGAGATCGACAAAGGTTTGAAAATTATCCGCAATGTTTTAAATTCCCTGCGTAAATAAATTAATTTAATTAAACTACTTGCACGAGACGGCTCCAATTTAACGGAGCCGTTGTCGTTTTAAATTGAACACCCTGATAAACTTTTCATTTTAAACATACCAAGGAGTTCGTTAACTTTCTTAAAAATAAATGGAGCTTTTTTGAATAAGGTACTCATACTATTTGTTTTGTTAACCGGCATTCTCTTTTCTCAAGATTATGAATTGACCAATCAGTTCGAGGCGTTTTCTGAAGCGACTTCCTTTGCGTTATCTCCCCAAGGATACTTTTATGTTTCGGATAACGGTAGTGATGAAATTATCAAATTAGATTCGCTCGGCAATCAGGTAAGCACTTATGGAGGTTACGGCTGGGGAAACGGACAGTTTGATTACCCAATTGATGTTTCATTAAATACGCTTAGTATCTTTGTCACTGATAAAAACAACCATTCGGTGCAGCGCTTCGACAAAGATCTAAATTTTATTTCACGTCTTTATACGCGCGACAGAAATAACGAAACTTCATTCGGATTCCCGTTGAGTGCTGATGTTTCAAATATGGGCGACTTATTTGTCCTCGACTCAGAGAACAAACGAATTTTGAAATTTGACATCTTCGGAAAATTTGTCCTAAAGTTCGGCGGTTTTGAGGATGGTGATTTTTCTTTTAAAGACCCTAAGAAGTTAATTGTTACCGAAAATAATAATGTGATGGTTCTCGATGGTAAGAGTTTATTAATTTTCGATCTCTTTGGGAATGGATTGAACATTACACCATTGCCGGAGAATTTTACTTCGATTGATAAATACTATAATACAATCTCATTGACCGGCGATAGTTCCATTTACGTCTCTTCTTTCGAGGCTAATGAGTTATTCTTCAGAAAGCTGCTTCTTCCCGATTTGCCGGATACCGGCGTTTTTAATGCTTCGCTGGTTGTCGGGAATAAAGTATACGCACTTACGAATACATCCATATATTGTTTTTTGCTCATTGAAAAATAAATTGATTGTACTATTCATTCTCTTTCTTTCAGCAATCTGGATAGCAGGGTTCTCGGTCTTCTCTTTTCTTCCAAAAGATAACTCTTTGCAAGCTTTTTATCCTTTTCTTAAAATGAGTTATGGAAGAGTTTGCCATCAACATCATGACAAATGCTATTCAATTAACGGTTCATACTTTTTAGTCTGTTCAAGATGTACCGGAATATACATCGGGGCTTTCATCGGAATACTTACTGCGTTTCTTCCGATAGAAAAATACTTTTCTTCCGCCTTCAAGTATTTCATCTTCTTTGCACTAATACTTTTAGCAGATGTGTTGATCAATAATTTTATTTTCGTTTCGTACGATAAGACGACGGCGTTTTTTACCGGATATCTTTTTTCTTTTTTTGCCGTCAACTTTGTTATTTTAGAATTAAAAAGAAATAATTTCTTGAACACTTTTAAAAGAGACCTTTAATATTATGAAAAATAAAATCTCACCGGCAATTGTCTGCGGGTTCGGCGCTGCTGTATTAGGTATAATCCCCGGTGTAAAAAGTTTTGGTTGTTGTTTGCTGCTTCCGGCTTCGACGGTTCTCAGTCTCTATTTTTATTTGCGGATTACTTCATTCGCCCATAGTATTACTCCAAAGACGGCACTGTTTATAGGTTTAATAACAGGTGTATCATCGGCTTTCTTCTCCGGCTTTTTTGATATTATTATCACTTATATTTTCCGCACGAACGATCTTGTTTTCAGCTTGCCGCAGGTTGAAATTCTTCTCAGCTCTTACAACCTGGGAGATATAGGCAAAGAGACCATTAATCTTCTGAGAGGTATGAGTAAAGAGATCACCTTGTATGGGTTTTCCCCTTTGTACGCAACTTATCTTCTTTTTAGCAATCTTTTTATCGACTCAATCTTTGGCATGATCGGCGGGCTTATCGGCATGTCCATTTTCAACAAAAAATATTTCATAAAATCATGATTACTGCATTTATCTTTTTTGCTCATTATATCTTTACAATAATTATTTTCACAAAAAAATGGCAGGATGAGAACCTTCCCGGCGCTCTTCTTAATATTGGTTTGATCGGTGTATTGTTTGCCGTTGGATGGACAACAACAACAATGATTGCACAGATTTTTATGAAACCTGAAGGGCTGGGCATCTTTTATGACCGGGATACATTTGCGCTTACGCTATTAGCTGTTGCAGAATATTTTTTCTATAGAATGTATTACAAAGATTTGTTTATTGAAGCCGGTACGGGAAAACAATAATTGCAAATTGTTCGGTCTTTTTCTGACGTAAAGGAAGCGGTTCAAACCTCCACTGGCGTAACGAATTGATTGCGGCATTTTCAAGTTTTGTATCCGCTTTTGTAAGCGGAAAGATAGTCCCAACTGTTCCATCCGGCAAAATTGAAAAACGGAGTCTGATATCAATCTCTTTATTTACTCCCTCCGGATATCCTGGAAGAATATAACTGTAAATCTTTCGCTTCCCGTTACCACCCCACTCGATATCAAAGCCGGTACCGCCTATTCCTAGTCCATTATTTCCCTTCTGCTCAACAACTTTTTCTTCATTTTTCTTTTTCGAAGTGACCGGAACTTCATTTTCGAACGTGTTTTTTACTTCCGGTAGTGCAACATCTTCTTTTGACTTTTCTACTACCTCTTCATGCTTCTTTTCTTCGATAGTGGAGACAACCTTATTCCCGCTTGCGCCGGATGAACCGCTGGAAATGCCGCCAAAACCAACTTCGACATATTCCTTTACCGGATATTCAACTTCTAATTTCAAATAATAAAACAGCACCAAAAGCCCTAGGTGAAATATAATTGAAATGAGGTAAGAAGTATTTCTTGTTTTACGTTCTGTCATTCGGAAGTTTTACAAATTAACTTTTTCTGTTTCGATGGTAAATTTATCTATGCCGATCCCACGAGCCGAGTCTATTACTTTTATCACTAATTCAACCGGGACACTTTTATCTGCGCGGAGAATAAGATTATTCTCGGGGCTTGAAGCTTTCATTTGGCTTAATCTCCCAGGCAGTTGTTCCAATTGGATCTTTTCGTCACCAACAAAAATTTCCCCTTTATCCGAAAGTGTTACCACTAATTTAGAAGGAGCCAATTGCTCATTATTTTTTGCACCGGGTAATTTTATTTTAACTCCCGTTTGCAAAACAAACTGCGAAGTAAGGAGAAAAAAGATCAGCAAAAGCATTACTATATCTGTCAATGATGAGACGCTGAACGTTACAAGAGGTTTACTATTCATTTCAAGTTTCATATCATCCTCTAAAGAATAATTTCTTCATCATCAGAAATAATATGTCCACCGGAGGATTCTTCAACGATATCAATTAAATCACTTGAAATAACTTCGATATCGGCAACCAGTTTTTTTATTTTTTCGGTGAAGTAATTATAAAATGCTAATGCTGGAATTCCAACAACCAATCCAAAGACTGTGGTAATTAGCGCTTCCCAGATGCCTCCTGCTAAATCGGAAGGATTTGCAGCACCCATCAAATCTTGAATAGTTTGAAATGCAGAAACCATTCCGGTAACCGTTCCTAAAAAACCGAGCATCGGGGCAATACCGGAAACTGTTCCAAGCGTAGATAACCCTTTTTCAAGTTTAGTAATTTCTTGTCTTCCGGCATCTTCTAAAGCATCTTTAACACGCTGGTGTCCGAAACGTATTTTTTTTAATCCTTTTTTTATGATGTTTGCTGCGGGAGTTTTTTCATTATTACAAAATGCAATCGCTCCGGCAATATCATTCTTCTTTAAGAGTGATCTTAATTTTATCATAAAGGCTACAACATTTACTTTTGATTTGTGCAGCACGATAAATTTATCAATAATTATTGCTACGCCGATAATTGAACTGAGTAGAATGGGGTACATTATTACCCCGCCCTTGAAAAACATGGTCAGTAAATCCATACTTAATTCCTATTATTACTTAATTGAATTATAAAAACGGGATGCATCTTCAGCAGAAGAGAATCCACCCACTTTTACCCGATACCAGGTTCCCCCTTTTTGGGGAATGACAACTGAAGATTTGAATGCTTTTATTCCTTTACGTAGCAGCCGGGCAACTTCCTGATCTGCAATAGTTTCTGATTTCCAAGAAGATAGTTGCACAACATACTTTGAACCTTCTAAATAGATATTATCCCTAATTAACACCGCTTTTTTAGTACCCTGAACATCTTCTTTGATCACTTCTTTTTTCTTAAGAGGTTCTTTTCGTTCAACAGTTACAGGTTTAGACGATGAACTCTGCAGAGGAGTTTGCTTTATATTTTTTCCGATTTGATTATTCGGATTATTTTTAGAAAAAATATCAGACGCTTCAAGATCATTTTTAAAAGCCGGGGTTTGCTCTGCAGTTATTCCCTCATTCGCAACTTTTATATTTTGATTTTGATTCTCGCCGCTTTGTTCAGGTTTGGGAGCCTCCGTAATTTTAACTTCGTAAGGATACGTAACCGGGATGTTATATTCTCTTTCAACTACTACCGGTTTATTTTTTACTAACTGTCCGGTCTGTTGTTGCATTTTTAGCCAATGAGGAAGTCCCCACATTTTCCAATAAAGAAAAATAATAATCACAATAATTAAAACTGCGGAGATGATTGACCAAAACAGATTACCTCTTTCCTTCTTAACAGGTTTAATCTTTTCAACTGCATGTTCTACTTCACGGATTTGCTGCTCTTCCTCCACAAGAGTTTTATCACTTGGATAACTTATGATATTTTCTTCCAATAGCGGGACAGTAGAATTATCTTTAGACTTGAAATCTGTTTTTTCGACCGTAAAATTGCTAAAAGGATCAGTTGCTGCAAGTAATCTTTCCTCTTCCTGCGAAAGTACAAACTCAGTGGTCGATTTGACAGGGACAAACTCATCATCAAGACGGTTAATGTCAAGCTCTAACGATTCATTCTTGTTAAGATCACGTTCAGAGTCCTCTTCATGAAGATCACTATCAAATAATTTTTCAAAGTCAGAAAGATCAATACTCAATTCTTGTGTTTTTTTAGTAATAACTTCCTGATACTCAGTACCGATTTCTATTTTGTCCAATTTATCATGAAGCTTAGAAAAATTTACATCCTCAATTCTCGTTTGAGATATTTTTTCGTCTTTTGTGACAGAGGCTTCCTCAGTTTCTTCATCGTGGAAATTCCAACTAACCGCTTCTTCCGCTATAACATCTTCTTTTTTATTAGGGGATATAGGTTCAAAGACATCCTCTTGTGACGGTTCCACAGAAAGGATTTCTTCTTCCTGTAATTCACGTTTCCAGCTATTTCCAAAATCCCACGAAAACTCTTGAACTTCTTTAGAGATTTCTTCGTGCAAAGACTCATCATTAGAAAATTGGTTTTTATTATTCGAAGAAGCAAAATTCCAGGCAAAGTCGGGTTCATCTATTTTTTTAGTTTCAAACGTACCACTTCGTAAAAAATTTTCTGCTTTTCCACGAAAATATTTTTTTAACGAGAAGCTTGGCTCGAAAACAAAACCGGCGGCTACCATTTCTTTGGTCGGAATAATTTGTTTAGTGATGCCTATTGCAAATACAGCATATTTATCAGGTTGCAATTCATCCTTGATGGATGGAACGGTGAAAACTAAATCTTCTTTGAGGGTATCAAGTGGATCGGTTGATATACACGTGATCAAATAAAACTCTTCGTTATTCCTTACGATTTTTTGCTGTGAAAAATTTATTTTAAAAGGAAGGACAAAGGAATCGTGTTCATGCAACTGTTGATGCAATAGCATTAGAAACGTTTCCATGAAGAGCGCCGCGTACTCTTCGTCAACTACAGCATAGGAAGTAAGTTTTTTTACTAATTCAGCTCTTGTCATTGTTACCAAATAATTTTTAAACCCGCCGCAATGCTAAGCGGAAGTTCTTGATAATTTTTCCATATCTCGTTTTTCTGGTTGAGGATATTTTGCACTTCAAGTTGAGCAAACATATTCTCAGAGATATTCATTTCTCCGTTAAGTGTAAGGTTAAAATACTCTTTTCTTTTCTCCGTATTCGCAAAATTAAGAAAAGCAGGAGAATAATACATCATTTTTGCCGATAAAGATATTTCCGGAGTGACAAATAATCCATACGTCAGATTTAACTTTACGGGAGAAACATTAGGAACAGAATTGCCAGATTCATTAGTTACATGCTGGTAATTGATTTCGCCAGCAAAAAAGCCAAACTCTCCGGGATAAAGATGTATACTAGCAAAAACCGAAGTAGATTTTGCTTCAGTAACGTTAACATTATAAATATTTCTACCCGCAGTTGAGTCGCTAAAATAAGGATAATTTGAAGCAGAACAGTATCCCAGTCCCCCTGATACCTCAAATATTTTTTCATATTCATATTTTGTATTGAGAGAAAATTGAGAAGCAACGGAATAAAAAATATACTTTACTTGAGGTGAAATGGCATAATATCTATTGGTCTCAAGAAAATCTTGTTGAGTTAACAGAGTGGAAGTCGGATGGTATTCAATAAAAAGAGAAAATCCTTTACTCCATTGAACCTCCGCCGACAGATAGGGATAGAACGTGTGGTAGCTATCCATTTTTGAATATTCAAAACCAATATTTAATCTTGCATAATTTTCAACCGGATACCCAAATATTCCTTTTGCCTGAATGATATTTGAATTTTCTGAAAGAAGTGTATTATAAATCGAACTAAGAAAAGAGACTTTTCCGAATAGTGAAATATCAAAAGATCCGGTAGTATATTTTGAGAACCCATTGACTTTGATAATATTTTCTTTCAAGGAATCGTATTTCATATTGAGATAATAATCTTCAACGGTAAGATCATAATTAAATGTTTTGGACGAAATATTTTGTAAAGATGTGACAAAGTTACTACGCAAGAATTGTCTGTTAAAATTCGGGACGGGAGAAGCAAATAATTTATACGATTCATTTTCAACCTTTCCAGAAGCATGAAATTTTGAGAAAGCCAAAAAGCCGCTTGAATCGGAAATGATATAATTATAAAATAGTTTTGCTCCAAATTTGTTCCGATCGGCATTCGTTAAATATGCACGCTGATTAAAAGCATTGATATTCGCAGAGAACAACGATCTTTCCAGTGGGAGCCTATATGTTGCCGAAAGAGAAGGAAGAATATTATTCCCTATCAAAAAGTCGGCTTCGCCATTCACAAATCTGATGGAATCTAAAAATTCGCCACTCCTTCGCGTAGGTTCAGAAAAATCTTTCACTTCTAATTCATCAGCGGAATAAACCGGTTTGAAAAACTCCCCGGAGACAGTTGATACTAATCCCGGTTTTTGTTTTTCAAGTAGTGGAAATTCGTAAGCTTCTTTTCCAGTGATAACAAATTGTGGGAGCTCCACATTTGAATTTTCCTGTCCGTTTAATAGTGCTAAACCGAGAAGAAGATAGCACAATATAAGATTATATTTCATTTTCATTTTACATTCCTCAACTTCTGCTGTGCTTCTTTTCCATAATCATCACCACGATGAGTTGAAATTACATTTCTGTACATTTCTTTCGCTTTATTTTTATCATTCATCTTTAAGTAGGTATCTCCTAATTTCAAATATGATTTCACAACCCATTCGTCATACAACTGGTAAACGTTCAACACTCTCACAAAAGCAGTAATTGCACTTTGAGTTTTTCCTTGCTCTAACAGAGAAACCCCTGTGTAGTACTGAGCTTTTGCAGCAATGTCGTCATTTCTTTTTGTTACCAGATCTAAAAACCATTTATCTGCATTTTCATACCGTTTCTTTTTTAGCTCGATGAGCCCCATTTCAAGTTTTGCTTTATCTGCAAAAATAGTAGTGGGATAATACATTGTAATTTCTTCAAAGACATCATAAGCGGCCGGCGAATCATTTTTCTTTAAATACGTATCGCCTTTCATAAAAAGTAATTCTGCAATACGTGAAGAGTTTCGGTATTTATCAACAGCCTGATTAAAAAGTGCAAGAGCCTGATCGTATCGTTTTAATTGATTATATATATTCCCCAGCTCAATAACTGCCCCAGGGGCAATATCACTTTGTGTATACGACTTAAACACGATCATATAATTTTGGATCGCTTCCTCCGGGTTATTTAAATATTGTTCACACTTCCCGATTTGATAATACGCATTCGGAACATACTTGCTCTTTGAAAAATAGGCAATGAAATCTTTATAACTTAATCTTGCTTTCTCATAATCCCGCTGGCTGTAATATAATTCTCCTTTTTTAAAATATAATTGATCGGCATAAGTTGAAGTAGGGTTCTCTGCGACATAATTATCAATTATCGCGATTGCTTTATCCAACTCACCTTTTGCGACGTAACAATATTGCATGCCGTTCAGCGCATCAAATACTTGCGGAGAATTATCATAGTTTTTTAAAACCGTTTCATAAGAAACAATTGCAGAGTCATAATTTCCCAAATTAAAATAAGCATCTCCAATAGAATACTGAACCAACGGGGCTAACTTCGATCGTGGAAGTTTTTCAAGCATGTTCCGATATTTTTCAATCGCTAAATAAAAATTACTTTGTTGAAAATTAATCCACCCAATTAAATACAAAACATGTTCATAATAAATTGACTTTGTATAATTATTTTTAAAACTTTCTAACTCCTCTAACGCGTTTCGTACTTTACCTGACCGATAAAGAGTCATAGCATACTGAAAAGAAATATAATCCTTCGCTTTCCCCAAGTTTTTTACTTTTAACAACTCTTCGTACGCATTTGATGCCGCATCATAATTTTTATCAGCAAAATAACTATCTGCCATCCGGATTCTTGCATCAAATATCTTTTCATTTTGGGGATATTTTTTAATAAAATCAGAAAAGAAAAACGAAGCGTTCATATAATCCTTCTGATTAAAATAACAATAAGCTTTACCATATAAGGTCAGGGCTTGTAAAACTGTTTCGTTTGTTGATATTTTGTTATAAAATGTTAATGCTTGCGCAAAATCTTTTTTAGCGAAATAACATTCGGCTAAGTAAAAAGAGACTTTTGCTGATTCAAAATTAGGAGCAAGAGAATCTATTTCACTTAAAACAGTTATTGCAGCATCGTAGTTATTTAAATAATATAAAGCTGTCCCCTTTCCCAATAACCCGCGAAACAGAAGAAACTCGTCTTCAATTTTGATTTTATTTATTTGGTTGAAATACTGAAATGCCTGTTGATACCGCTTAGTCTGAAGTTCAATTTCACCAAGTATAGTAAGCGTTTTTGCTCTTACCTCATTGTCCTTTGTATTTACTCCTTTACTTAGTGCAGCAAAGGCTTTGTCATAATTTCCGTTTGAATAATGGATACCACCAATTTGATAAAGCGCCGAAGCTGCCAGACCACTGTTTGGATATTTCTTTAGAAAATCTTCGTAGATGTTCAACGCCTCTTGTTCGTTTCCCGTATATCGTTTTGCCTCGCCCTTCCAATAAAAAGATTTTATTCCGATGGAATCATCATCGAGTGATAAAGCATTGAACAGCTTATAAGCGTCACCATATTTTTTTTCTTGAAATATTGACCAAGCATAAGCATATTTTACTTCGCGGATATAGGATGAAGCAGGATATTTTTCAATTACTTCGCGGTAAACTTTTTCAGCATTTGCATATTCGCCGACTCTGTAATGCGAATTACCAAGCAAATATAGTGCTTCTGTTTGCTTTTCAACCGGTAATCGTTTCACCGTCGGATCAGACAATTCCAAAATTGAGTTATCATATTCTTTCAACTTGAAATAGCAAATCCCGATTCTAATTTGAGCATATGATGCAAGCGGGCTTTCTTTATAAAATGATAACAACTCGTCATAGTAAGTAACGGCATCGGTGTAATCACCTGAATCTTCATACGTTCGCGCAAGAGAATAAATAGTATTATCGATATATTTGTTTGTTACTTTATTCGATATCGCTTCTTTAAACGAATTTCTTGCTTCCTCAATATTATTTTGTTTAGTGAACGTCTCTCCTATCCAATAGAGAGAGGAACCATAAAACTCGCTTCCCGGATATTCCTTGTTCAATTGCTGAAACATTTCTTGAGATATGTCATATTCATGCTTTTCGTAATAGAGAAGTCCTGTTTTAAACATCGCCTTTTCTCTAAAACTTGTAAATTCATAATTATTGATTAGCGTTGAGTAGGAGATGATCGCTTCATCATATTGCCCTGAATTAGAAAAGGATTCGCCTTGATAAAAAATGGATGAGGCGAGCAACTCATCATGCAAATGGTAATCTATCCGGAAACGGGAAAATAACTCCGAAGCTTTTGCATAATCTTTTTCTAAATATGCCCGGTACGCTTTGGCATAAAGATCATTTAATTCTTGTGCAAAAGAATTAGTGAGAGAAGCGGTAAAAAGTAGAAGAAAGAGTAGTTTTTTCATTGATTATTTTGCTTGTGAACGTAAATTGTAACCTCAGTCTTAAGTAACATAATTTTCTTTATAAAAATAAGAGAGAAATCGATCCAATAAAATGCAGAAATTCAGATGGCGATTTTTTTGTTCTCTTTGTTTGTTACTTCAATTTTAATATTTTTTGACTAGCTAAACAAATAATTGAGAAGATTTTTTATGAGATTTTTTTTTCTGTCCCTTTTTGCTTTCTCTACTTTGATGCATTCTCTTTCCGCACAAGAGATGACGAAAGAGAAGTATTACTCATTAATTGCAGATTCCCTCGTGAAATCATCCTTAACGGAACAGAACGGTTACCGTCTACTTGGTCAGTTATGCAAAATTGGTCCGAGATTATCGGGATCAACAAATTCGCTAAAAGCTATTGGTTGGGCGAAAGAGATAATGGAAAAATCAGGATTCGATTCGGTTTGGCTTCAACCGGTTATGGTGCCCCACTGGGAAAGAGGAAAAGTTGAATCGGCAGTAATTATTTCTTCAAAAAAATTTAAAAATAAAAAGCTATCAATCGCATCTCTGGGTGGAAGTGTTGGAACTGATTTGAAGAATGGTGTTGCTGCAGAAGTAGTTGAGATCCATTCTTGGGCAGAATTAGTCGAAAAGAAAAATCAAGTAAAAGATAAGATCGTTTTTTTTAATATCCCTTTCGATACAAATTCTCCAACTTCATTTTCAGCCTACGGCAAAAATGTCGGGTACAGAGTCCAAGGGGCTTCAGAAGCCGCAAAATATGGGGCAAAAGGAATGATCCTTCGTTCGATCACTTCAAGAAACGATAACGTTCCGCATGTCGGCATAATACATTACACAGATTCAATACCGAAAATTCCCGCCGTTGCAATTGGAATTAAAGACGCTGACTTTTTAAGTACGTCATTAAAGCAAGATTCTTCTCTTAAACTTCAGCTAAAACTTTCATGTAAAAATTTGCCGGAGGCGCAATCGTACAATGTTATTGGTGAATTAAAAGGAACTGACTTTCCGAACGAAGTAATTGTTGTCGGCGGGCATTTTGACAGCTGGGACAAAGGAGATGGCGCACATGATGATGGAGCTGGATGTATTCAGTCTTTGGAAGTACTTGATCTTTTCAAACGGTTAGATATCAAACCTAAACGGACAATACGATGTGTTTTCTTTATCAACGAAGAGAACGGTTCCCGGGGCGGTATTGCTTATGGTAAATATGCTGAGAATTCAAGTGAAAAACATTTGGCGGCAATAGAATCAGATAGAGGTGCTTTTGCCCCGGTAGGCTTTTCAATTGAGAAAGATTCTTCATCATTTATAAAAATTTCCTCATGGGGAAAGATTCTTGAACGAGCCGGTATTGATTGGATACGGAAAGGCGGAAGCGGAGTTGATGTTTCTTACATAAAAAATGCTATATGTTTAATTGGTTACGTTCCAGATTCTCAACGCTATTTTGATTACCATCATTCAGCGAATGATGTTTTCGCGGAAGTCAATCCTAGAGAATTTGAACTTGGTTCGGCGGCTATTGCCTGCTTAGTATTTCTTATTGATCGGGAAGGGTTGTAGCTTCCCGATTTTATTTTTACCACATTAATTTAAAATCAGAACAATTTCTAGTTAATCCCTTTAGCATTAAGAAAAGCTGAATACTTCTTGTCTGTATCCATAATATGTTTTACTAGCCATTCCTTTAAAAAATTCATCAGATCAACAGCCGATAGGGATTCTCCACTTTCTAATTTCTGAACATAATCTTTAACTTGATTCAGCAAATCATTATGCTGCCTGGTGTGAATTTTAGCTTCAGGATAATTATGGCTGGCAAAAAGTTTTTCTTCATAGGCAAAGTGAAAAACGGTATAGTCAACAAGACCGGCTAATACTTTCCCTAATATTTCCTTCCCTTTTCCCTCTTTCATCTTGTCATGCAGTTCGTTTATTAGAGAAATCAGCTTTTTATGTTGATTATCAATTTCTCTTACTTTTACAGAATAACTTTCGTTCCAGGTAATTAGTGCCATATTTCTCCTTTTCGAATTTTATAAATTATTTACTATTCAAATTATCGGAAATAGTTCACAAATCTTTAGGAGGGTTTTATATGTTTTAATGATTTCAACGAATAGTTTCATGTCAAGAATAACCAGCATGATTCTTATTTGCAATATTCTTTTATCAAACTATCTACTTCGCTATCACCAAGTTTAACGGCAGTTATCCAATCTGAATAAGCGCCATCCTTATCTCCAAGTTTTTGTTTAGCCAGTCCGCGAAAAACATAAGCTTTCGCATCATTGCCATTCATTTCTACTGCTTTATCAAAATCTTGAATAGCTCCTCCATAATCTGCAAGAGTATATTTAGCAAGTCCGCGATTATAATATGTTCCAACATAGTTAGGATTGATCTCGATTGCTTTATTATAATCTTCCAAAGCTCCCTTATAATCTTTTAAGCGATCTTTTGCGGAACCACGACAGAAATATGCATCAGCAAAATCGGCATTTATTCCTATTGCTTTAGTAAAATCTTGAATGGCCCCTTGATAGTTCTCAAGTCCCGATTTGGCAACACCATTTTCAAGCAATTCTTCTTCTTTTTTTTGGATACTCATCTCGTTTCTCCTTTCATCAACATAGCCATAAAGCCATATAAATTAAAACAAATATAGTTTTCTAAAGCATTCACACCAAGTCATAATTCTTCTCCTCTTCTATTCAGTTAAATTGCCTTTTGATGCCTATCTTACTAATAGAAGAAAGCGCCTTGCCGAAGTTAATTAAGAGTAAAAGAAATATTATTGATCTACCGACAGGGAGTAAATAAAAGAATTGCAACGATCTCGCAGATTATTGTGAAGAAATTGTTTATGGTGAAGATTAAACTGGTTGACTGTTACATAAATTCTTTAAAATGAATTTCGAAATCTTCAAGCATTTTTTCATCAAGCGTGAAAGTAACATAATCGGCAAAATTATTTAATACTATTAAGGAATTGATACTGACATCTTTTTTCTCCAAATCGGCAATTTTTTTTGAGACATTGTGATTGAGAATCTGTATATCCCCATAAATATTTACGAGATTGGTCATCTCCCAATCGGGTTCTCCTCCTTTTTTCCATTTTACGTATTGCGCTAAAAGATAAGCGGATAATACACGAACCTCAGTTTCTTCTAAAGAGGCAAAAGGAAGATGAAATGGAATAAGCGGTTTTAGTTTCCCCATGATCGGACAACCGGAAGTTACCATCCGGATTCCTAGCATACTGCTTACACCAGACTGCACCGATGTTGTTTTACTATAATTTCTATTTATGGTTTCTACTGTTATTTCCGCTTCGTCAAATGAGTTGTAATCTTGAAACGTCTGAATGATATCGGTTAAATTAATAGCGAGCGGACAGTATTCATGTACCTTTGGATCAAGTTCACAATGCGGGCATTTAAATTTTTGTAGTTTAGCCCAATCCGGGTAGGATTCATTCTTTTTGTAGATAATATTAAGAGTTGAATTATCTACAGAAACGACAAAAGTTTTTTGCAATCCGTTCTTTAGTCGAAACGTATATGAATAAGTAAGTACTTCTTTTTCCAACATTTAATAATGTTTCAATTATTGATGAGGCAATATAAAAATAATACTGAAAGAAAAAGAAATAATTTTTCCCTGATGTGATTTACTAATTATTGAATTTAATTTCTCGTGACATAAAATGAAGCGACTCCTCCCTCAATTTCTATAAAAATCTTCTTTTTTGCTGAAGAAAAGTTCTCCGTCTGGAAAAGATCTTCAGAGACTTCCTTAAAATCACTAAAACTTGTACTTGCCAGCGAAGTTTCCCTTTTTATCTGAGCTCCCACATCTTTAGGTAGACTAATTCTAACGGATGCTGCTCCAGCTTCAATTTTAATATTCATTGATTCCGAAGCAAACTCTTTCACTTTTAAAGTGCAGCTTGCGGCTCCGGTTGAGAGATTTACTCTTTGAACTTTAAGAGAACTAAGATCCAAATCAACATCGGCGGCACCAAGTTCAAAATCAAAGTTATAATCAGGTTTATTATTAAATCCAACTTCAAGCTTACGATGGTCACCATCATTTAGAACAATATGGGCATGCCCCATGCTTACATTGAAATCATAATTATCATCCTGTTTATCGGTATCAACTGAAAAAAGGTCTTTCATCCCATCGGATTTCACTGTTACTAAATTTGAATCATTGCCTCGGATTTCAATCCTTCCCGCTCCAATTTTAATATTTGCGTTAACCGTTTTGATCTTATTATCTAAAGGTTCTACAAACTGTTCGGTGGTGGAAAAGGTATGAATGTTATCATCACAATTATTCCATGGCATCCACGACCTTGAGAAAAAACTGAAAATAACGAGTGCAAATACCAGACCCGATAATCCGGCAAATGTTAACTTTGCATAATTATTTTTAGAAAGAACTGCAAGTCCGATTAAAATTAGGGAGAGAGGCCAGAAATGATAAAATCTGCCAACCGAAAATTGGACATGCAATACCTCAACAAGAAGATAAACTACACCAAGTGTTAAAAATAAAACGCCCCAAAAAAGTTGTTTTGATTTCATTGTTGTGCCTCAAATTCTTTTTCTTTTTGAAAAGTATTAAAAACCATCCACCCGCCAATGCAAATTAAGATAATTGGGAAGATATTTTCAAATGTAATATTGATTAAAAGATTATCAGCTAAAAATATTACTCCTAGAAGGATCAATATTCCGCCGAATATTTTTTCTCTCTGTGTTTTTCTTTTTTCTTTATCAACTGCTTTTGCTTTCACTTTTTCCTCAGGTTCTTCAACCGGTTGAGAGGTTCCGGTTAATTCTTCTTTCGGAATAATGATAGCGCTTATAAAATAAATAATTATTCCGGCACCGTTAAAAAAGATAAGTGCAACGAAGGCGATCCGCACAAACACCGGATCTATATCCAGATATTGTGCAATTCCGCCGGCAACTCCGGCGATCATTTTTTCTGTCCGGGAACGATACAATCTTTTTGTCATCACAATCTCCTTTTTAAGTTTCACCAGCAAACATATATTTTTGACATGTCAAAAACAGAGAATCTTTACATACGGTAAATTCTTTACATGGATGGTAGTATTGCCTGGCTTAATGTAATTAGTTTTCAGTCATCATTTTTTTTGTTTTTCTCATAAACCGGAAACTTAACAAACTTGCTGACGTTGCCAGCCCAACCGACAAACCGATCCATATTCCCTGCACCGTTAATCCGGCATAAAAAGCCAGCCAAGCACCAAGAGGAATACCAACAAGCCAGTAAGCTATAAATGTAACTGCGGTTGGAAATGTTACATCAGATATTCCTCGCAATATTCCCAATCCAACACACTGAATCCCATCAAAGATTTGAAAAAATGCCGCGATCAGTATTAGGGAGGCTGCAATGGTCTTTACTTCCACATTGCTGATATACAATTCAGGTAAAATATTGTTGGTCATAAAAAAGAGAATTCCACATAGACTCATAAATCCAGCCGCTAACAGGAGTGCGCTTAATCCTGCCTTACGGGTCTCAACCTTATTCCCTTCTCCCACAAATTTAGCAACCCGGATAGCCGCCGCGGCAGAGACCCCGACTACAATCATATATGTGATTGATGCTATACTTAAAGCTATTTGATGTGCAGCTAATTGACGAGCGCCAAACCAGCCAATCATTATTGCCGTAAAGAAGAAAGCTCCGACTTCAAAGAAATATTGCATTCCACTCGGTAATCCTAGGGCAAGAATTTCTTTCGTTAGTTTCCAATCTATCTTATAATGAAGGAGGTGAGGGCGGTATTTTTTTACTCTGTGATTTTTATTGAGAAATATGATAAGCATAATCATCATAAAGAAACGCGAACTAAGAGTTGAAATGCCTGCACCATTCAGTTCAAGTTTTGGGAAACCAAAATTACCATAGATCAAACAATAATTTCCGGCTACATTCACCAAATTTGCGAGCAGAACGATGATCATCGCCGGTCGCATTATTGAAAGCCCTTCCAGAAAATGTTTGTAAGTGAGAAACGCCATCATCATTGGAATTGAAAATGCTAGAATGTGCAAATACGGAATAGCATATGCAACAACTTTTTCTTTTTGATGCATGAGATAAAAAAGTTCTGCTGAATAATACGTGATAATCCCTAAGATTATTCCAATAAAAATATTAATCGCTAATGCCTGCTTTAAAATGTTTCCACATTGCTCAGCTCGCCCACTTCCAATTGAATTCGCTACAAGCGGTGAAACAGCATATGTTACTCCCATTCCAACCACAAAGATCAGAAAAAATATTCCATTTGCTAATGCCGAAGCCGCAAGCGGGTGATAACCAATTCGACCAACCATCGCATTATCAACAACACCCATTAAAATGATTCCCAATTGCCCAACAATCACCGGGAAGGCAAGTTGTGCTGTCTCGCGTATATGTAAACGGAAACTTTTTATTGGCTTGGTTTGAACTATTTCAGAATTTAACATAAGTTTAATTATAATTGGAATACAAATTTGTAAAATTTAATTGAAAGAAAGCTAAATATTTTTTGGCAACTTTAGCACTACTCATCTTTTTGATTACGTATTCGGGAATTATATTCACCAGGCTGCCCTGGTTAAATATCGATAGACCTAGCGCAGCATTTTTTGGTGCGGTTTCTATGATTGTCTTTGGCATTCTTTCATTCAACGAATCAATTTCGGCGATTGATTTTAATACTATTGCATTATTGCTTGGAATGATGATGCTCATTGCAGTGTTGGAAATAGACGGATTTTTTCTTCTTATTTCCGAAACCACAATTACTTTGGCAAAAACACCACAACAACTTTTATTACTTATCATATTTGTTACAGGAATTTCGAGTGCATTTTTAGTGAACGATGCCGTTGTCTTACTATTTACTCCGATAGTTATCTCAATTTGTAAAGGGACAAAACGGCAGCCACTCCCATATTTAATTGCGGAAATAATGGCAGCAAATTCGGGAAGCGCTTTAACGATTACCGGGAATCCGCAAAATATTTTTATTGGAATTCAATCGGATTTTGCTTTCGGACAATTCATCTTATACATGTTCCCCATCGCTATAGGAGGTTTACTTATTATTTTCTTTACTATCAAATATTTTTTCAAATCTGAATTTGCGAATGGAGATCGTCTTAAATGCCATATGCAAAAAGAAGAATGGAATTATGATTCGATGAAATACTCTATCCCAATTTTTATTCTTGTGCTGTTGGCTTTTTTCTTCAGCAAGGAGTTGCATATTTCGTATCCCGTTATAGCTTTAACGGGAGGATCGTTGGTGCTGCTGTTTGGGAGGATAAAACCGTCAAAAGTAATTAAAGAAATTGATTGGGTACTTCTCCTTTTTTTCGCGAGTCTTTTTATTGTTGTTAACGGAATTGAAAAATATCAGTTGCTTGATCCATTAATAAATCACTTTAAGATGAATACTTCAATCTCCGGAATACTTTCACTCCATGGTTTAAGTCTCATTCTCTCACAAGTGATTAGTAATGTTCCTTTCGTTATTTTGATGGAGCCGATAATCAAACACACCAATGAACAACTCCTTTGGCTGACATTGTCATCAAGCTCAACGCTTGCGGGAAACCTTACTATCATAGGTGCGATGGCAAACCTTATCGTTATTGAAATCGCGAAGAAGGAAGGTATTCAGATAAAGTTTTTTCATTTTTTGAAAATTGGCGTTATCGTTACTTTTTTTTCATTTGTACTTTCAATTTCATTAATTTACATATATACAAAATGGTAAGAAGTCATGAACAATAAATTAATCCTCTTTAGTATAACTCTGCTCTTTCTGTCTAATTTAAGTTGCAAGGACAATGGAGTAGCTAAAACACCTGAGACTTCGGCAAAAAGTTATTTAGATTCAACAACCTGCATTGACGGAGCTCAAATTAAAGCTGGAGAGTTTCTCCTGGATAACAATGTTTGGGGAAAAGGAAGCATCACTACTTATCAGCAATGCATAACAGCAAAAGAGAATGATTCCTCAAGTATCTTTGCCTGGCAGTGGACTTGGCCAACAACAGGAAGTAATGTAAAATCTTATCCGGAAATTATTTTTGGATTCAAGCCGTTTGGAAATACTTCAACAACTTCTCTTCTTCCAAAAAAAATTGCGGACTTACAGAGTGCGATCGTGAGTTTCTCGTCATATACAACAACTATTAATGGAACCGGGAATCTTGCGTTTGATATATGGATAAATGATTCTGCAACTCCAAGTGCCACAAATATTAAACATGAACTCATGATCTGGTTAGAGAAGAAAGTTCAACAACCCGCCGGTTCCTTTGTTGAGCATGTTACAATTGATGGCTCCACGTATGATTATTACCGTGGTCCATTGAGTTGGGATTATATCGCTTTTGTAAAAACTTCAACTAATAAAGTAACGTCCGTTAATATTTCCGATTTCCTTACTTACTTGAAGAACAAAAATCATATTTCCGAAAATGAATTTCTCTCTGCGATAGAATTTGGGAATGAGATTGTAAGCGGAACAGGTTCAACTGTAATAACTAATTATAAGATAGAAATTAAATAAATTATTTTAGAGTATCGCAGATTAATAATCTGCGATACACTAAAAGTTTAACTCCCCTTCGTTTGCCTAACCATTTTCTCTATCACATCCCACATTTCAGAAGGGATGGCTTCAAGCATATTAAATTGTCCGGCGCCTTGCAGCCATTCGCCACCATCAATAGTAACCACTTCCCCATTTATGTATGAAGAAAAATCAGAAATTAAATAAGCTGCTAGATTCGCAAGTTCTTGGTGTTCGCCAACTCTTTTTAAAGGTACTTTATTTTTAAAATCAAATTTGTTTTGAAGTTCTCCGGGAAGTAAACGATCCCAGGCGCCTTTAGTTGGGAACGGACCCGGAGCGATCGCGTTAAAACGAATTCCATACTTTGCCCATTCAACCGCTAACGAACGAGTTAACGCTAACACTCCAGCTTTTGAAACTGCTGAAGGTACAACATAAGCGGAGCCTGTCCATGCGTATGTTGTAACAATATTCAAAACTGTCGCTTTCTGTTTTTGTTCGATCCAATGTTTGCCAAAAGCAAGTGTTGTATTGTATGTTCCTTTAAGTACAATGTTTACAATAATATCAAACGCACGGTTAGAAAGCCGTTCTGTCGGGCTAATAAAATTTCCAGCAGCATTATTGACTAAACCATCAACTTTACCAAATTTTTCTACTGAAGTTTTTAATAACTTTTCAACGCTTGCATAATCAGAAACATCACATTGAACCGGAAGAATTGTTCGCCCGGAATTTTCAGAAAGTTCTTTCGCGGTTTCTTCTAACTTTTCCATCTTACGGCTTGCAATAATTAAATCTGCACCAAGCTCAGTGAAATACTTTCCCATCGCTTTGCCTAATCCGGTTCCACCGCCGGTAATTAATATAGTTTTCCCTTCAAGTGATCCTTCTTTTAGCATCGGCTTTGTGTATGTCGGTTCGTTCATGTTGCTCTCAATTCTTTTAAGTAAAATTAGGATAAATCAATTTGTTAAAAAAGTTGGACTGTAAGGTTAAGTGACTTTGCGACTGTGAGACTATGGGACTTTGCGACTAAAGATATTTTAGACAGTTCATACTGACCATTTTTCCGGTTGGTTTTCCATCGTTATTAATTGTGCAATGATGAGATTATATTTTTCAGAAAGAACATCCGCTTTTTCTTTCTCGACATACTTACACTCAACAGAAAACTGAAGCCAGGTTTGAGTTTCCCCGGCTTCACCTTCTGAATCAACCAATTTTGCAATAAATGATTTCGGATATCTTCTTTTCCTAAACGCTTCACTTATATTTGCACAAACGGAACGTGAAGACCTTCTTATTTGATCGGTCAGAGAATATTTTTCTTCATTGGGGAAATGAGAAGTTAAATGAAAAATCTCCATAGCGCACTCAAAAGCCAACTGATAAACTCTCAAATCTTTATGATCACGAATCTTCATAAACTACTCCTCATTATTCTTTTAACTTCATCTCATCTTCATAAAGTCCCAAAGTCCCATAGTCCAATCTTCTACAACTTATACTCATTCTCCTCAATCAACGCATCAGCAATTTGTCGTCTCAACTTCGTTGTGTTAATCGGATCAAGTTTCGTAAAGCGTTTTAGCCCAAGATTTAACATCTTCAATTCATCAGCCTCGGCAAATGCTGTTACAGCATGTTTCCCGTGGAGAGCGATTCTTTCAATTGCGTCACTCACATAAACTTGAGTCATTGCAGTATGAAGTGCAACCGCATCTTCACCTTTTAACTTGGCAAGTTTTTGTGTGCGTAAGATTGCAGATTCGCAAGCATACGCTTCAATCGTCATGTCGGTTACACACATAATGATTTCCTGCTGCTCGGCAAGTTTCATCATAAATTTTTGAACTGCAGATCCGGCGATCATCAGTATTGCTTTCTTTGCATTTTGTACTGCTTTTAATTCTTTTGCAAGAACGCCTTCCGGTTCGTTACCAAATTCCGGAATTGACATTAACTCTTTTTGAATTGCCATTGCCGGACCGAGTAAATCCAATCTTCCTTTCATTGAACGCTTTACAAGCATATCAACAACAAGCAGACGGTTTATCTCGTTGGTTCCTTCAAAAATTCTGTTGATACGGGAATCGCGGTAACCACGCGCCGCCGGATATTCTTCGGAATAACCATATCCACCGTGGACTTGTACGACTTCATCAACAACGTAATCCAAAACTTCGGAGCCAAAGACTTTCATAATTGAAGATTCGATCGCGTATTCTTCCGCAGCTTTTATTAAAGCATCACTGTAACTTGTTCCTTCGGAGATCAATTTTTCTTCAAGATCGTTTATCAATCCGCTTGTACGTAGCGTTGCGGCTTCGGAAACAAATATTCTTGAAGCCATTTCGGCAAGTTTATATTTGATTGCTCCGAAACTTGAGATCGGTTTACCGAATTGTTTTCTTTCATTCGCATAGTTAATTGCTACAGAAAGATATTTTTTTGCGCCGCCGGTAACCATCGCTCCGAGTTTGAAACGACCAACATTTAAAACATTAAATGCAATGTAATGTCCTTTACCGATTTCACCTAAAACATTTTCAACCGGGACTTTTACATTATCTAAAAACAATGCACGCGTAGATGAGCCTTTAATACCAAGCTTATGCTCCTCTTCTCCTCGAGTAAATCCCGGAGTATCGGTAGGAATAATAAATGAGGTAAACTTATCTCCTTCAACTTGTGCGAATGTTATGAGAATATCAGCAAAACCGCCGTTGGTGATCCACATCTTTTGTCCATTAAGGATATAATATTTTCCATCATCCGAAAGAACCGCTGTGGTTTTAGCTGCAAGTGCATCGGAACCGGAAGTTGGTTCGGTTAAACAATAGGCAGATTTCATTTCACCGGAAGCTAACTTTGGAAGATATTTATCTTTTTGTTCTTTCGTTCCGTAGTAGAGAATCGGCAGCGTTCCAATTCCCGTGTGTGCAGCGAATGAAACTCCAAATGAGTGGCTCTTCCCCATCTCCATGGCAAGAACGGTGTTCGTGTTAAAATCACCACCAATGCCACCATATTCTTCAGGCACAGAGGCGCCGAGTAAACCGAGTTCACCGGCTTGTTCCATCAACTTAACAGTTAGCCCGGGCTCTTGGTTATCAATAGCATCAAGCTTCGTCCAGATTTCTTTTTCAATAAAATCTTTCGCGGTATCCGCCATCATTTTTTGATCTTCGGAAATATCTTCTGGAGTAAATACATTTACCGGATCGGTTTCTTTTGTAAGAAATTCTCCCCCTTTTAAACCATGATTATTTTTTAGTTCGTCTGACATAATAGGCTTCCTTCTTAAATTGATTAATACAATACTTCATAAATTGCGGCAACACCTTGTCCACCGCCAACGCACGCTGAAACCATTCCATATTTTTTATTTCTGCGTTTTAACTCATTAATGATTTGAACAGTAAGTTTTGCTCCGGTACATCCAAGCGGATGTCCAAGTGCAATTGCGCCGCCGTTCACATTAAGGACATCATTATTCAATTTTAACGTGCGAATCACAGCAAGAGACTGAGATGCAAACGCTTCGTTCAATTCAATTAGATCAATATCATCCAATTTCAAGTTGGCTTTCTTTAAAGCTTTTGGAATAGCTTCAATCGGACCTATGCCCATTACTCTCGGGTCAACACCGGCAACAGCGTATGAAACCATTCTAGCAATTGGTTTAATGTTCAACTCCTTTACCATTTCTTCTGACATAATCAGAACGAATGCGGCTCCGTCAGAAGTTTGAGAAGAATTTCCTGCTGTCGCTGTTCCGTCAGCCGAAAACGCGGGTTTAAGTTTTGCCAGAGCTTCAATTGTCGTATCTGAGCGTGGTCCTTCATCTTTTTCAACGATGAATTTTTTCACTTTGCGTTTGCCGTTTTCAACAAAGACTTCTTCAATTTCAATTGGGACAATCTGATCTTTGAAGTATCCTTCTTTCTGTGCTTTGACCGCTTTCATATGAGAACGATATGCAAATTCATCCTGATCTTGACGCGATATCTTGTAATCACGCGCGACTTCTTCTGATGTTAATCCCATTCCCATATAATATTCGGGATGTTCTTTTGCGATTTTATAATTTGGCGCAAGTTTCCATCCGGTCATGGGAACCATCGACATTGATTCTGTTCCGCCAGCAATAATACAATCCATCATTCCCGACTGAATTCTTGCCACCGCCGTAGCGATTGAATCAACTCCCGATGCGCAAAAACGGTTCACCGTTGAACCTGGAACTTGAATTGGAAGAACTTGTAATGCGATCATTCTTCCGATCTGCAATCCTTGTTCGGCTTCCGGGAACGCATTTCCTACAATTACATCATCTATGCGATGAAGGTCTAACTGCGGCACTTGTTTTACTAAATGCCTGATAACATCCGCGGCTAAATCATCCGGGCGGTAAAAACGGAAGCCCCCTTTTTTTGCTTTCGCTACCGCTGAACGATAACCCGCTACGATATATGCTTCTCTCATAATATTTTTCTTTTCATTTATGATTAAAAATTATTTTCATTTAATTAATTACGAAGCGGTTTGCCCGTAGTTAAAATGCTTTGAATTCTCTCAAGCGTTTTCTTTTCAGTGATTAAACTTAAAAATGCTTCGCGCTCTAAATCTAAAAGATATTGTTCTGATACAAGTGTTCCTTCGCTCAGATCACCACCGCACATAATGTACGCTAATTTTTCAACGATCTTTTTATCGTGATCAGAAATGTAGTGCCCACGGTTGAATGAATAAGCCCCAAGCAACAGCGTTGCCAGTGCCGAGCGTCCAAGAACTTTAATATCTTCTCGCTGAATAGGACGAGTATAACCTTTATTTGCAAGTAAAAGAACAGCGTCTTTCGCATCGGCAATTACACGGTGCGGATTGATTGTGATCGAATCTCGGCCGTGTTTGAATATTTCCATTTCAAAAGCTTCTTTAGCAGAAGTAGAAACTTTTGCCATTGCGATGTTCATAAATTTCTTCTGGAGTTCCGGCAATTCGGGTAATTCCGAAAAATATTTATCTGAGGCGCGCATCGTCATTTCTTTAGTCCCACCGCCCGCGGGGATAATTCCAACGCCAACTTCAACTAAGCCGATATACGTTTCTGCTGAAGCTTGCACTTTATCGGCATGCAGACAAACTTCGCATCCACCGCCAAGTACAAGCGAATGCGGTGCAACGACAACGGGAATGCTTGAGTATCGGACGTGCATCGTTGCTTGCTGGAACGCACGTACTGCAAAATCGATTTCATCAAATTCTTGTTCCGTTGCAAGCATGAACATCATTGCAAGATTTGCACCGGCAGAAAAATGTTGTCCATCGTTTGCGATGACCAATCCTTTGTAATCTTTCTCGGCAATTTCAATCGCTTTGTTAATTCCTTCGAGAACCTCACTGCCTATTGAATTCATTTTTGTGTGAAACTCAAGATTGACTACTCCATCGCCAATATCATGAAGCGATGTGCCGGAATTCTGCCAAACAACATTGTTTGCTCTTGTATTTTCAAGAATGATGAACTCACTTCTTCCGGGAATATCTTCATACGATTCCTTTACAATGTCATAATATTTTTTCTTCCCATTAACAATTTTGTAAAACGTACCAGCCCCCTTTTCAATCATATCTTTTACCCACTTAGCCGGGGGAAGATTTGCTTCTTCCATTTTTTTGACTATCTTTTCAACACCTAAAGCATCCCATGTTTCAAAAGGTCCAAGCTCCCAGCCGAATCCCGCTTTCATACCATCATCAATTTTATAGAACTCTTCGGATATTTCCGGGATTCTATTCGATGCATATTGAAACACATGAAAATTTAACATCCGCAAGAAATCTGCCGCTTTATCTTTTGCAGCATTCAGCGCTTTCAATCGATCTTTAAGGTTGTCGATCGGTTTTGCAGCCCCAACTGATGCAAACTTCGGTTTATCGATCGGACCATACTCAAGCGTACCGGTGTTCAATTCAAATATTTCTCTTTTGCCGGATGCGTCTTTCGTTTTCTTGTAGAAACCTTGTCCTGATTTATCGCCGAGCCAATTGTTCTCCGCCATTTTTCTTACGTAATCCGGAATTTCAAAAATTGCACGCGCTTCATCGTTCGGGCAATCTTTATAAATATTATCCGCAACTTTTACAAGCGTATCAATTCCAACCACATCTGCTGTTCTAAATGTTGCTGATTTTGGTTTGCCGGTTAAAGGACCCGTCAGTGTATCAATTTCTTTAATTGATAACCCGAATTCTTTTTTCAATTTGAAAACCGCCATGATGCTGAAAACCCCAATTCTATTGGCGATAAACGCCGGAGTGTCTTTGCACAGCACAGTGGTTTTACCAAGATAAAGATCACCGTATTGCATCAGAAAATCTATCACTTCGCTATCGGTTTGTGAAGTTGGAATGATTTCAAGCAACTGCAAATATCGCGGCGGATTGAAAAAATGAGCGCCGCAGAAATTCGATTTAAAATCATCACTTCTCCCATCAAGCATCAAATGAATCGGAATACCCGAAGTATTTGTTGTTACCAGAGTTCCCGGTTTTCTGAATTTTTCTACATTATCAAAAACTACTTTTTTGATATCGAGCCTTTCAACGACAGCTTCAATGATCCAATCAACATCTTGAAGCCAGTTCATATTGTCTTCAAAATTTCCGGTTGTTATTTTAGGAGCGTCCGAAGAAGAATAAATCGGCGATGGACTTGCTTTCAAAACTGACGAAAGATTTTCATCCGCTATGCGGTTCCTCACCGCTTTATCATTTAGGGTAAGCCCTTTTTTTGTCTCGGCATCCGTTAATTCACGTGGCACAATATCAAGGAGATACACTCTGCATCCAATATTAGCAAAGTGTGCCGCTATCCGCGAACCCATTACGCCGGAGCCTAACACTGCAACTTTATTGATTGTTCTTTTCATAATAATTTATCTTTTGTTTTAGATTGAGTTGATTATTAATTCATTGTAGATATTTTCTATTAAATCTTTATACTTTGCTAAGATGACTCTTCTCTTTAATTTCAATGTCGGAGTAAGTTCCCCGGTTTCAACTGTCCATGTATCGGCAACTAATTCAATTTTTTTAATTTGCTGGACATGACCGAAACGTTTATTGTATTTTTCCACATCGCTCCAAATGCGTTCTTTAATGATCGGCGAATTTGCAATTTCTTCATTAGAGTGGATATCAGTACATTTTTTTTCACACCACTTACGAATAAATTCAAAATTCGGGACAATAATAGCAGAAGCATGTTTTTGATTTTCACCAACAACAATAATCTCACTTATAAAATTTGATTCCTTCATTTTATTTTCGATGGGAAGGGGGGCAATAAATTTTCCGCCGGAAGTTTTGAAAATTTCTTTAACGCGGTCGGTAATTCTTAAAAATTTACCTTCTACCCACTCACCAATATCACCTGTGTGAAACCACCCCTCAGCATCAATAACTTCTTTTGTATCTTCGGGATGATTATAATATCCTTTCATCACGTTATCACCTTTAGCAAGTATCTCGCCGCTTTCGGAAAGTTTTATTTCAACACCTGGCAACGGAACTCCAACCGTTCCTAAATAATAATCACCATGCGTAAACCTATTACATGTAAGCACAGGTGAAGTTTCCGTCAATCCGTAACCTTCGCGGATTGTAGCGCCCGCAGCAGTAAATATCCTTGATAATCTTGGTTGAAGTGCGGCAGCGCCACTGATAATCCCAAGTACTTCTCCACCTAACGCTTCCATCCATTTTGAAAAAACAATTTTTCTTGCTGCAATAAGTCTAACTTTGTAGAACAAACTGTTTTCTCCTTTTGGATCGTAATGATTCGCGAGGTTTACCGCCCAGCCAAAGATCGCTTTTTTTACAGGACTAAGATTTCGCCCTTTATCCATTATCTTGTCATATATTTTTTCCATCAAACGGGGAACGGTAGTAAAGTAATTTGGTTTAACTTCCTTTAAATTCTCACCGACTTTTTCTATGCTTTCTGCGAAATAAACAGAACCTCCTAAGTACAAATAAAAATAAACGGCTGTGCGTTCAAAGATGTGGCAGATCGGGAGGAAACTAATCATCCTATGAACGCTTGTCATCGGCATGATGGCACTTATCGATTTTACGTTACTTAAAATATTGAGATGGGTTAAGGCAACTCCTTTAGGAACACCGGTAGTTCCCGAAGTGTAAATTATTGTAGCAAGGTTTTCCTGAGTTATAGATTCTTCAATTGATGAAAGTCTGGTTCTGTCCGATTCATCAGCAAGATCAATAACTTCTTTCCAATTTTTTGCACCACTTACTTCATTGAATGTATAAATATTTTTTACAGAAGGAGTCTTAGTAATAACTTTTTTAACTTTTTTATATAATTCTTCATTTTCAACAAAGACTAATTTCACTTGTGAATCGTTGAAAATGTATTCATAATTTGTCGGGCTCATGTTTGGGTAAAGAGGAACATCAATACCCCCCATCTGTAATATTCCTAAATCGAGCATTGTCCATTCAGTTCTATTATAAGAAATGATTGCAAATTTATCTGTCGGTTGAAATCCCATTTTAAGTAAGCCAAGACTTACTTTGTCAACAATCTCTTGCGTGGTTTTAGTAGAATATTTACGCCAACTTCCGAGAGCTTTGTCACATAAAGCATCCTCTTTAGGAAATTGAGCAAGTTGATTGGGTAAAATGTCAAACAACCTTTCGATTTTTTGAACTTCTTGTTTCATGTTTCGCCTCTTTCATGAAATTTACAAATAGCACACTTCTTATTGGGTGAAAATAGAAAGAACTTCACGGAATGTCAAGCGAATTTTCGCTAAATGTGAAATTTAGCTAACATCTTATTATATTTTTATTATATTTCGTATGTAAATGATTTGAAAATGGAGAATTTCTTGAAATTATCTCAAAACTACATAAAGTTAGTCTTAGGTTTAAAAATAAAACAGTTAAGGATTGAGAAAAACCTTTCTTTAACCCATCTGGCTGAGAAAAGCGGACTCTCCATTTCCTATCTAAATGAAATTGAAAGCGGAAAAAAATATCCTAAATCCGATAAAATTGCTGTTATTGCAAAGACTCTTGATGTTTCATATGATAAACTTGTATCTCTAAAATTATCCAAACAATTAGCTCCAATTGGAGAATTATTTGAATCGAACCTTCTGGAGCAACTCCCATTGGATCATTATGGAATTGACATCCAAAAGTTCGTCTCCTTAATGTCGAACGCTTCTCTGCAATTAAGTGCACTTGTTTCAACAATTTTAGAAATGGCAAAAAGTTCCGAGATGAGTGAGAATAATTTTAGTAGAACCGCCTTACGTGCCTACAAAGAATTCAATGACAATTATTTTGAAGAACTTGAGGAGGCAGTTGATGTATTTGTTACAGAAAATAAACTTGAAACAACACATCCACTTCTCTATCCGCGTTTGGCTAAAATACTTACAGAAAAATATTTTTATCAAATTGATGAATCAACGCTTAATTCTTATACTGAATTGGCTCAGTTTAGAGGATTTGTAAAAAACGGGAAAGTCAATACACTCTTTTTGAATAATAAGATTTCCGACTCCCAAAAAGCTTTCATCGTTTGCAAAGAGTTGGCGTACAACCATCTAAATTACAAAGAACGTAGTTTTTCACACTCGAATCTCCGTCTTGATAATTTTGACCATCTTCTTAATAATTTTAAAGCCTCATATTTTGCTACTGCATTGCTGATAAGAAAAGAATTTATCCTGCCGGATTTGCACACATTTTTTGCGCTGCCAAAATGGGATGGGAATTATCTAATTTCCTTAATTGATAAATACAATGCTTCCCCTGAAATGCTGTTTCAAAGAATCAGCAATCTTGGTCCGAAGTTCTTAGGTTTGAATAAATTCTTTTTCCTCCGGTTTAATGCAAAAGGAAAAAACAATGCCTATCAATTATCAAAAGAAGTGCGATTAAATATCAGGAGAAATCCGGGCGGATTTCAAAGCCAAGAGCATTATTGCAGGCGATGGCAGTCTGTAAAAGTTTTAAATGAGTTAATTGATCACCAAATATCTGATCCATCAAGCAAAAGTACATCTTCCGGAATTTTACACTCAAAATTTTTCAACTCAAATGACGAATTTTTGAATATTTCAATCGCTAAGCAAAGTCAATTTATTTCGGATGAATATTACAGCGTGACCATCGGCTTTCAGTTTGATGATGAATTGAAACAAAAAATTGCTTTTTGGAACGATGCAGCAATTCCTTTTGAAACAGTGAACGATACTTGCGAGATGTGTAAAATCCCGGATTGCAAAGAAAGATCCGCTCCTCCTACCGCAATTGAAAAATTAGAACATGCAGGAAAAGTAGAAGCTATTCTACTGAAACTTAATTCATAACCTGGTAGAGCCAAGACCAAATTATTTGTAACCACCGGATGAACGAATGAATGCTTGCATGGTTGATTGAAAAAAAATTAAATCATTCATCCATTCATTTCCATTCAGTCATTCTCTCTAGCATTTCCCAAACAATCAAATAATTTATTTTGTTATAAGCATTATGCTATATTTGACAATTAATTTTCAAACATAACGAAAGTAATTATGTCATCAGAAAAGAAAAATTTCCTTAAACAATTCCCAAAAAACTTTTGGACCGTAATTACTATGGAGTTTTTTGAACGCGGATCGTATTACGGATTGGCGAGTGTTCTTTCTATTTACCTTGTTTCTGTTCTTCATTTTTCGAAGCAGAGTGTAGGAGTAATTAATAGCGTTACACGTCCGATGCTTTATCTCGTTCCGATTCTTGCGGGCGCACTGGCAGACCGTTTTGGTTATAGAAAGACACTTTTCTTTGCTTTCACAGTGATGAGTTTAGGCTATTTTCTTGCCGGAATAACCACAAGCTACGAACTAATTTTTTTAAGTTTATTACTTATGACACTCGGCGCAGGTTCATTTAAACCGGTCATTTCGGGAACCATTGCAAGAACAACCACCGAACAGAATTCAACTCTCGGATTCGGAATTTATTATTGGAGCATCAATTTAGGCGCTTTTATTTTCCCGTTAATTCTTGTTCCATTCTTAAAAGATATTTCATGGTCGTATATCTTTTTCATGTCTGCTATCGGTACAGGCTGGCTTCTTCTCTTAAACTTTTTCGTTTATAAAGAACCGGAGAAACCTGCAAATGGGAAATCGATTCCTCAAGTTTTAAAAGAGGCTGTTTTAGTTTTAAGAGATTTTCGTTTCATTTTAATGATCGTGATCTATTCCGGTTTTTGGATTCTCTATTTCCAGATGTTTGATACCGTTCTCTGGTATTTAAAAGATTACATGGATATGACTCCCGTGAACAATGTTGTAAATGGTTTTCTCGGACTCTTCACCACAAACCCGAACTGGAAATTTGATGCCGAACATGTAACGGTAATCAATGCCGGAACGATCATCGTGCTGCAAATCTTCATCTCAAATATTGTGAAGAATAAAAAAGCGTTACCAACTATGATCACCGGAATTGCGCTGGGAACTATTGGAATGGGAATCCTTGCAATCTCAACTTACGCTTGGGTTTTTATGGCGGGAATAATTATTTTCTCAATTGGTGAAATGACGGCACACCCAAAATTTATCAGCTATGTCGGGTTAATCGCACCTGAAGATAAAAAAGCTTTGTATCTCGGTTATTCATTTTTGTATGGAGTTTTAGGAAGCGGTATCGGTGGAATTCTTGGTGCAAATCTTTACGTCCATTTTATTGACAACCTCCATAACCCAAGCGCACTATGGATTACATTCAGTCTGATTGGAATTGCAACTATGGTTGGACTCTTACTTTTCAATAAGTTTCTCGCAAAAAAATAGCGATGTAAATAAGAAAAGTTTAACTTCCTCTTCTCAATTTGCCAGGGTGATATTATTTTGGGTGCAATGCGTGAGGCAAGAGAATATAAAAAAAAAGACTTGCTTTTAATATAATACTCCCTTACTTTTGTCCCATGATTCATTATGCTTACCCCCCATAGTGAATCTTCCCAAGCCCGGTGGCCTCCACCGGGCGATTTTTTTTTAAAATATCTATCCGTCCTTTATAAGAAAATCTGATGGAATGGCTGTAAGAATTGGTTCTGTTTTACTTCAGTAATAATTATCTAATTGACAAAACCTGTTCGCGATTTATGTACTCATTCCCCCATCACTTTCACAATCAATCTTTTCCTTCGTTGACCGTCAAACTCGGCATAATAAATTTGCTGCCAGGGTCCGAAATCAAGTTTGCTGTTTGTTACCGGAACAATAACCTCATGATGAATGAGCAAACTCTTTAAGTGTGCATCACCATTATCTTCGCCTGTTCTGTGATGGAGATAGCGTTCAGTAAAAGGAGCAAGTTTTTCAAGCCAAGTATCAATATCCTGGATAAGTCCATTCTCGGCATCATTTACATAAACACCTGCGGTGATGTGCATAGCGGAAACCAGAATCATCCCTTCTTTAATTCCGCTTTTGCTAAGAATTACTTCAACATCGTTTGTAATGTTGATGTATTCTCGTTTCTTTTTAGTGTTGAACCAAAGATACTCGGTATAAGTTTTCATAGCGCTACTTATGCTGTTCTATATTTCAATAAAAATGCTTTTATGAATTTGTTAAGATCACCGTTCATTACTCCCTGAGTATCGGAAGTTTCATAATCTGTCCGGTGATCTTTCACCATATTATAGGGATGAAAAACATAGGAACGGATTTGACTTCCCCATTCAATTTTCATTTTTGTTTTTTCAATCTCGTCAAGTTCGGCTTCCTGCTTCTCAACTTCTTTTTGATAGAGTTTTGATTTAAGAAGTTTCATCGCGTTCATCTTATTTTGTGTCTGCGAACGTTCGCTTTGGCAAGCCGCCACAGTATTGGTCGGAATGTGTGTAACACGAACGGCGGTTTCTACTTTGTTTACATTCTGTCCCCCTTTTCCGCCGGAACGGTAAGTATCAATTCGCAAATCTGCGGGATTAATTTCAATTTCAATTGTGTCGTCAACCTCTGGAATAACAAATACGGATGCAAAAGAAGTATGTCTTCTCTTATTAGCATCAAAAGGAGAAATTCTAACTAAGCGATGAACTCCATTCTCAGCTTTTAAATATCCGTAGGCATTTTCACCGGAAACTTCTATAGTCGCACTTTTAATACCGGCTCCGTCTCCATCAAGAACATCGAGCAACGTCATCTTAAAATTGTTCTGTTCACCGTACCGGAAATACATACGCATAAGCATGTCAGCCCAATCCTGTGCCTCTGTTCCTCCTGCACCGGAGTGAATTGTAAGGATGCAATTTTTGTTATCATCTTTTCCGCTTAACATACTTTTGAATTCAACTTCTTCAATAGCAACGAACAGATCATCCAAATCTTTTTGAATCTCACTTTCAAATGAAATATCTTCTTCTGCTGAAGTTAAATCAATTAAATCCTTTATGTCGTTAGCTTTTTTCTCAAGTTGATTCCAGAGGTCAGCCCAATCTTGCAGAATCTTTAACTGCTGTAATATCTTTTGCGCATTTTTTTGATCATCCCAAAAATTTTTCGCCTCAGTCTTTGCTTTGAGTTCTGATATAATAATTTCATTTTTATCTAAGTCAAAGATAACCTCGTAAATTGTCGACGCGTTTTCTGTAGTCAGATAAAGTTTTTAATTCTTCGTTGTACATAATTTTCTATCCTTTTATCGATCATTTTTTAATTTATTATTTTGAATTATGAACCGAGTTCATAAATCGCTCAACTTTAAGTGGGTCAAGTTTCCCATTAGTTCTCACGCCGCTGCAAACGTCAACACCAAATGGTTTAACAATCCTAATAGCTTCTTTAACATTTTCTGCGGTTAAACCACCGGCAAGAAGTATTGGGATTGGTACTGAGTCACGAATCATTCTACTTATTTCCCAATCATGTTGTCTTCCGGTTCCACCGAGTTCTTTAATTGGTAAATCAGGGTTACCTGAATCAAGAAGAATAGCATCAACGTGTTTAGAAATTGATAACGCTTGTTCAATTGATTCTTTTCCTTTAACATGAATGACCTGAACAATTTTAATCCCGGGTAAAGCTACATGTATTTCTTCATAACTACCGTTTTTCAATTCATCAACAATCTGAATAGTGTTTGTGCCAACTTTTTTTTGATGTAGAATGATTTGCGTGGCATCTGTTTCACTTGTAAGAAGAAATGAAGCAATGGCAGGTGGTATAAAGGCAGCTATTTCTTTTATTTCCTCATCACTAATCACTCCTGGACCGGAAGGCATTTTAGCAACTAAACCCAAAGCTGATGCACCATAACTAATCGCTATTTTTGCTTCATCAACATTTGAAATACAACAGATTTTAACTTTAGGAAACATAATTTATGCTATTCAGCGACTTCAATTTCCATTCTCAATAAAGCTGCTGCAAGAGTTTTTCCTTGAGCGTCAAGTTTTAGTGAAACAGTTCCACCTCCACCAAGTGTGTTGTGTAAAATAAAATTGAGCGCTTTTAAATTTGGAAGTTCATAGCGTTCAACTTCGCCGAAACAAATTCCAGTGAAATGTTTTTTTACTTTTTCAATGGTCAAATGTTTTTGAATTATCTTAAATCCATTATTGTCATACGCGATAATTCCAACATTGGCGGCGTCGCCTTTGTCGCCGCTTCTTCCATGTGCAATATCAATTAATTTTATTTTCATATTCTCATCTTCTTTATAGTTAAATTTCCAATATCTCAACTTTAGGTTCAACTAATGTTTTTAGAAGCAACGCAGGCCAATAGGCTACCACTTCATTGGGCTTCGGTCTTCCTCCGGCAAAGCCCGTAACACTTGGCGGACCGGTTAAAATTAACGGCGCTATTTCTTTTCCAAATCTTTCAACAGAATAATAATCATGCGAACGAACTGCAACACGCAATTGAATTTCATTTATCAAATCTTCATCAAGTTCCGGTGCAAGAGGTCCGTGACATGAATTATAGCCTACAAACTCACTTCTGATCTCATCAAAAGAAAGGTTAAGTAATTGCAGTCTTTTTCTCAAAATTTTATCGGCTGCTTCTGCTTTTGTTAAAGCCTTCGGCCATGAATACGTTAAACTGCTTGAAGCTGAAAACCCATCAGCATATGAACATGAAACTTTGTAAAATTCTGTTTCCGGTTTTCCGGTAATACCGAACACCCGTACACGGTTTTCTCCACTTTGTTTGATTTTGATCGACGTAAAATCTGCCACACAATCGGGCGTAATATATTCTTCAGGATTTCCAATTTCATAAAGCAATTGTTCACTTACTGTTTCGACGGTAACTTTACCTCCGAGTGCTTCATGTTTTGTAATGATAAATTCTCCGGTGGGAAAAGCTTCACAAATAGGAAAACCTATTTCCGCGAAGTTAGGAACTGATTCCCAATCACCTAAAAAATTTCCCCCGGTAGATTGCGCTCCACACTCTAAAATATGTCCCGCTATTGTTCCTGCAGAAAGTAGATCATACTGATTTTTCTTCCACCCAAATTCGTAGATCATTGGGGCTAAAGTAAGCCCGGTATCGGTTGTCCTCCCTGTAATAACAATATCAGCGCCTTTCTCAAGAGCTTCAACAATCGGGAAGGCACCGAAATACACATTTGCGCTTAATAATTTTTCCTTCACTGTAAGAATTGATTGACCGGTTTCCATATTCTTTAATTCAGAACCGCCTTTTAATAATTCATCGATTTCCTCTTTGATATCATCACCGAGAACAATCCCAATTTTTAGTTCTGTAATGCCAATTGATTCTGCTACTTGAAGAACTGCTTTTCCACAGGCGATTGGATTAACACCTCCACCGTTTGTAATAATTTTAATATTTTTTTCTTTACAAATCGGAAGAATTCGTTTCATCAATTCGGGAATATCTTTAGCGTACCCTAATTCCGGATTTTTGTTTTTCTGCTTCTGAAGGATTGACATGGTTACTTCAGCTAAATAATCCATAACTAAGTAGTCAACCTCACCTTTTGTAACTTGATAGAATGGAGCTTCGATAAGATCACCCCAAAAACCCTGGCCAGAAGCAATTCTAATTTTATCTTTCATGATGCAACTTTAATGTTGTTAAGAATTAAGTTTTTTACTTGAATCAAATCTAACTCATTTTCAATATCGAACCAATGAATGCGTTCATCTTTCCTGAACCACGTAAGCTGCCTCTTAGCGTACCTTCGTGTATTCCTTTTTATCAAAGAAATTGCAGTCTCTAAGTGAATTTCATCTTTTAAATAAGCAATTATTTCTTTATAGCCAACGGAATTCAATGAATTTAACGTTTCACTATATCCTTTTGCTAAAATGGATTTTACTTCTTCTACCAGACCATTCTTGATCATTTCATCAACCCGTAATTCTATTCTTTTATAAAGAAATTCTCGTTTCCAATTTAAGCCAAATTGAAGAAAGTTGTAATCATCCCTATTGCTATTTTGTGTAGAATGATATTCAGTTATCGATTTACCAGTTAGATAGAAAACTTCCAATGCCCGGATTACTCTTTTCCAATTTTGTGGGAGCATCGTTTTAACAGCTTCGGAATCAACGCTTCCCAATTCCCGATAAAGAAATTCGTTCCCATATTTTTCTTTTTTAGTAAACAACTCTTTTCGGATCTCATCGTCAGCAGCAAGATCAACAATTCCATCAATCAAAGCTCTAATGTACAATCCGGAACCACCGGTAACTACCGGTATCATCTTATTATGAATAAGATTATCGATTTTTACTAAAGCTAATTTCTCGAATGAACTCACATCAAAATTCTCGTCCAATTCTAAAAAGTTGATAAATGAGTGCGGAACCGTCTCTAGCTCGGAACTCGATGGTTTAGCTGTTCCAATATCTATTAATTTATAAACCTGACGGCTATCAGCCGAAATAATTTCAGAATTTAATTCAGTGGCTATATCAATGGCCAAACTTGATTTGCCGGAGCATGTCGGACCAACAATTACAAGAACTAACTCTCCCAACCTTCTCGTCCTATTAATGGTACAAATGTAAAAGAAGGAATTTCTTTTTTGTCAAAATTATTTTCATCAATCTTCGTAATTACCGTCAGAATTTGAGAATTTTTATCCCCAACCGGGATAACAAGTTTACTCCCTACAGCTAATTGTTTTTTTAATGAATTTGGTATTACCGGTGATCCAGCTGTAACAATAATGCCGTCGTATGGAGCGAATTCTTCCCATCCTATAGTTCCATCGCCTAATTTTAATAAAGCGCGAAAATTTTTTTCGTCGAACAATTGACGTGTCCTAGCATAAATATCAAACTGCCTTTCAATACTAAAAACTCTCATTCCCATACTGATCAAAATTGCCGCTTGGTAACCAGACCCGGTACCAATTTCCAGCACTTTTGCTCCTTTTTGCAACTTCAATTCTTGTGTCATAAAGGCAACGGTATAAGGTTGAGAAATAGTCTGTCCAAATCCGATAGGCAGGGCTACATCGCGGTAAGCATGAGATCCAAGTGCTTTCGGTAAAAACATGTGCCGTTCAACACTAAGGAATGCATCCAATACCATCTTATCGGTGATATTTCGTTCTTTTAATTTTTCTACTAATTCTTTTCGTTCTGATTCAAACATAAATATTTTTTTAATGATAAATTACAATATAGATATTTCATGAATTATTTCTATTTTTCTATTCAAAGAGAATTTTTTAGGAGTTCAAATGTTGCTTGATGGTGTTTTGGGTCCAATAATTATTATGCTAATGCGTATCTGCGATGTTACGATTGGAACTTTTCGAACTATTTTAGTTGTACAAGGAAGAAGATACTTAGCCGGCTTAGCTGGATTTTTTGAGGTCTTGATATGGGTTTTTGCAATTAGAATCATTTTTCAGCACTTGGATAACATAGGAAATTTGTTCGGATATGCAGTCGGCTTTAGTATCGGAAATGTTCTAGGAATAACTCTTGAGCAAAAAGTAGGACTTGGTTTCTTACAGCTAACCATAATTTCAAAATACTATACAGAACAATTAGTCCATGCGTTGAGAAGAGCTAAAATTGGAGTCACAATTATTCCCGGTGAAGGAGGCACTGGTGGAGTATCCATAATTATTTGTCTTGTTCCAAGAAAGCTGAGAAAACAAACGATATTGCTTATAGAATCGATTGATAATGAGGCATTTATTACTGTGCAATCTTCTTTACCCTACCGGGGATTTATCCATGGTTCGAGAAAGTGAAGTAAGCCAACAACACAAATAGAAGAACATTGAATTATAATAAATTTTAGAGAAAATGTTCTCCTAATCTTCTTTATTAACACTAAATCAAAAAATTAAGTAGGTGAAATAGAAATTTTTAACCAACCGTTTGAAAAGTATCGACTAGGTACATAGTTGTAAATAATATTAGAAAGATAAGTAGTTTTTCTTCAAACAGATTTGGAAAAATTTTCGCATTCTCCTATATTAAGTAAGTTCTTTTGATAAATTTATGCGGGAATAGCTCAGTTGGTAGAGCGCAACCTTGCCAAGGTTGAAGTCGCGGGTTCGAGTCCCGTTTCCCGCTCTCTAGCAAATCCACGAAGGTGGATTTTATTTTTTGTGGGATTTACTATATTTTATCCCATTTTAATTTCTGCTTATATTTAATTTATTGGCGCTGTACCCAAGCGGTCTAAGGGGAAGGTCTGCAAAACCTTTATTCGTCGGTTCGAATCCGACCGGCGCCTCAAAAAAAAACTCGATTATTTCGAGTTTTTTTTATTTTAAAGAAATACCGTTGAATGAATTTTTTATCTTCCTTGCACAATATCCCGAACTTTTTCCGTAATAGTTTTAAAATCAATTTTACCACTTCCTAATTTTGGCATTTCAGACATTACAACAAACTTATAAGGAACAGCAATACTTGGAAGCTGTTCAGACATTTTGCTAAGAATTGCTTTTTCATCAACTTGTTGCGTAACCGTTGCTACAATACGTGCACCCCGGATAGCATCCGGTACTTCAACTACGCAACATTCAACATCAGGCGGCAATAGTTTCTCAAGAACATCTTCAACTTTTATTAATGAAACCATCTCCCCTCCTATTTTGAGAAATCTTTTTAATCTCCCTACGTGCCATAAATAACCGTCCGCATCTTTATAACCCATATCTCCGGTATCATACCATCCGTGACGAATACTTAACGATGTTTGTTCAAAATCATCAAAATATCCTTTCATTACATTGTCACCTTTAACCAGGATTTTTCCAATTTCTCCAACTTTACATGCATCACCGGTTTCATAATTTTCGACCATCACTTGTACTCCTTCAATAGGACGACCAACACTTCCCGGCCGGTTATACTCAAGAGTATTAACCGTAATTGCAGGACTTGTTTCGGTAGCTCCGTATGCTTCAAGAAGAACTTTCCCATGTTTTTCCATAAAACCTTTCCGTAGCGCATCCGGACATTTATCCGCGCCTGAAAGTAAAATGCGTGCTGATTGAAAGTCCCCCGGCTTTGAACTACGCAAATATCCCCAGAAGAATGTTGGTGTACCTGCCATCAATGTCACTTTCTCATCTCGGACTATATCGCAAATCGTTTTGAAGTCGAGAGGATTAGCATAGGTTACAATCGACATCCCAACAGCCATCGGGACCCAAAGATTAGCTGTTTGTCCAAACACATGAAAATAAGGAAGATTGGCAAGGAAAATATCATCTGATGTGAAAGTGAAAGCTTTTATAAGGCTTTCATAATTTTGGGTAATATTTTTGTGTGTAAGCTGTACACCTTTGGGATCTTTTTCACTTCCGCTTGTAAAGAGAATGAGTAAAGTATCATTTTCATCTCCTTGATGAATTCTCTTAAGCAGTAAATCAACGGGTAAACTTGCTTTGATTGCGGCTTTTATTTTATCTAAAACCGAAACAGATTTCATAATGTCTTCTAGAAATATCATTCCTTCAACTTTACGGCAATTAATTTTTTCACAAAGAGTTCTGGATGTAATAATTGTTTGAAAAGCACATTTTTTTTGTGCGAACTCGCTATTTGAAGCTGCACCTGTAGAATAGTTGATCATCACTGGAACACGACCACTCATAAGAGTCCCAAGTATTGATAAAACTGAGCCTGCAGAGTTTGGCAACATTATCCCTAAAAAACCGGCATCGTAGTTCTGAAACTTTTTTGCAAGGATGAGGGAGCCTATCAAAGCCTTTTTATAAGTCAATTTGCGGTTGAGCGTTTTGTCGATTATCGCTAGTTTTTTTTCGTATTGCTTAGCAATCCGCACAAATTGTTGATGTAACAGCATCTTTACTCCTTATTCATTTTTTATTTCTTACTTGAAATTAGAAACACACTTTTACAGATGAGTTTAGCACATATATTCTATTTTTATAACTGTAATATATTTATTTAGTATGAAATTTATAAGAAATAATTCGGATGGAATGCGGTATTCTTGAAAATATTTTTATAACCCACTTATCCTCTTCCAAAGTTCTATTATATTTTCTCTATGATGGAAAAGGCCTCCATGAGTGCTATTGTAATCATTTATTCACATTACACCAAAAACACAATCGATACCATCTTTCTAATCTCAATCTTTTTCTTGCTCTGCATTAGCTTTCTTAAAATGAGTAATCCGCGCGAACGAATGAGATCACGCTCCTGAGATTAAGAAGTTTTTTTCAATAACAAATTGCAATAGAAGGTGTGAAAATTCAGTTTGCATAAATCCCGCTAACTATTCTATACTAATTCCAACTGTTGACTTTAACATGATTTATATGTAAAATTTGTTCGAAGAATACTCGAACTTATTAACGACTTACAGTAACTACCTTTTATGAGGATTAAATTGAAAAATATTTTTTCAATATTCATTGTAATAATATTTTCTATCCATGTAATTGCTCAGACAGGTGCTTGGAATCCATCGGGAGCTAACGCCGGTTTCCCTAGAACAATTCTAAAAAGTTATGAAATAGAAACCGTAAGAAATTCACTCGAGAATAACGAAATAAAGAGTCTTTTTGCAATTGTATACACGAGTGCAGTTTTGGATATTCCTTCTGGTACTAGCAACTCAGTAAGATTGGCGCAAAGTCATATCGCCAAGAATGCTGCTTTCGTTATACTAATGAATAAAAAGTATTCGGGAGGTTCAATCATCGATCTTCCTGCCGACGAATCTCAAACACTAATCGCTAAGGTTATTTTTTTACTCGAATCTTTTGCCACTGATGTGGACAGAATTACAGTTGCCAACCCATCAATTTATGATAGTTGGCAATGGCGAAGTAAGGAACTTATTGACTTTGCTATCGCATATGATCTTTTGCGTGGAAAAGGAGTTGCTGATTCATTATTAGTAAACGCAAAAAGCCATTTAAAGGAATTCGCCGGACATTTATATGAAGAATCAACCAGACTTATTGCGCCCCCGACCTATCCAATAAGTTTTTTTGATATTGTGTTTAATAATCATGCGATCATGACAGCTTCGGCGCTTGGAATGGCGGCAGTAGTAATTAATGATGCGGTTAGTACTGATGTTACTCAACAACCCATCAACTGGATCAACGTCGCAATGTGGAACATTGAAAATATTTTTTATCTCGACGTCAAACGACAGAGCGAACCAGGGGCTATCGCCGGTTACGCAGAAGGTCCAGGATATTTACGTTATGGTATGCTTAATTGCTTACCCTTTATACGTGCGATGGGAAACTTCGCTCCGGCAGGTTCATTACAATATACATACAAAACCGAGACACGAACTATTCCGAATCCATCAAGTGACACCCGTTATGATTATCTATTTGACTGGATAGCTATGATTCGTATGCCTGATGGCAGACTACCCGCAATTGAAGATACATATGTTAGTGAATTTTTCCCGGAACTCGCCTTATTAGGAAAATCGAAATATATCTGGAAAAATTCATATAGTCATGGAAGAAGCACCAATTCACTTGATATGCAGTTGACCTATTCAAATACGGATTTCAGGGCAAATTACATCTCGTCACTGCCGGCAATGGGAACATCCGCGGATAGTCTATTCCAGTCACTGCCGTTAAGTGGAAATCTTGTTTTCAGATCAGCCTCAGATTCAAATGCAATTTACATGCATGTTACTGCCAAGAATGGTGTTGCACGAAACAATTCATTCGGGCACAATCAAGCCGATGTTACAAGTTTTCTAATCTATAGTAAGGGAGAAGTTCTTGCACTTGATCCAGGTTATATACAATATGACAGGAGAGTAGAAACCGGAAATGCGCAAAATCATAACATGGTATTAGTTGATGGAGATGGACCACAGATTGGTGATCCGCAGAATTCCAATGACGCAGATGGTTTCATAGAGAATTTATTCGACAGAGAAAAATTAGATTATGGCGAAGCGAGAACAAATTATTCCGGCGCTGATATTAACCGAAAATTTTTATTCGTAAGAAAGAAATATTTTCTAAACGCCGATTTTATTTCCTCAGCTTCAACCCATGATTACACTTGGCAAATGCACGGTTATGGGATTGAAGGCGGTTCTGCCAACAATGAAGGGGTTTTTATAGACAATTTTTCTAACGATGAAGGCACATGGACCAAAGGAAGTGAAACGATTTTAGTTCATACTGCGGTGAGTGGAGGAGATGCAATTTTTTCAAAAGTTGTTAAACCACATGAATTTGCCTACGATTCAGTGGAAAATCATACAGCGATGTATGTAATGAAATCGAGCATAAAGAATGCGGAATTTTTATCCATACTTTATCCGTTTACTTCGCAAACTCTCCAGACGACAACTCTTCATTCACCATTGTTAACCGCATTAAAAATATACGATGATTCATACACAGATATAGTATTCACTCAAGAGGACACTATTTTACAGTTGCTCGATAGTGTGATAACTGCACTTCCTCGCAACTTATATTCTGATGGAAAACTTACTTTCTTTTCGATGAATAATCTAACAAAGGGTTTTGATCAATGGTTTATCAAAAGCGGACAAAGTTTAAAATTCGGAGAAACAGAGATATTATCCTCGGATACAAGAGTTGATATAACTTTAGAAAAAGATTCCGATCTTCTTTTTACCGGTTATGTAAGTAAAGCTTGCAGCGTTTCTCTATTTCTGGAAAGGACCGTTTTATCTGTCACGGGGAACAATATTGTTTCGTGGATCCAACCAAATAAGAATTACGTGACTCTCGTTTTTTCGGGTAACTCATATTTCTCGATCAATGCTTCCACAATTGTGCCGGTGGAACTTGTATCATTCAGAGCGGTTATAGATAAAAACAATATACAATTGAATTGGAGAACAGCAACTGAATTAAATAACTACGGATTTGATATTGAAAGGAAAATGTCGGGAGAAGATTGGGAAAAGATCGGATTTGTAGCTGGATCCGGGAATAGTACTGAACCGAAAGAATACATTTTTACAGATATAAAACTCTCAGTAGGAAAAATATCTTACCGATTAAAAACTATAGATACTGACGGAAGTTATGAATACAGCACAGAAGTAGATGCAATAATATCTCTTCCAGGATCTTACATTCTGTTTCAAAATTTTCCAAATCCTTTCAATCCGTCTACCATTATAAAGTATACATTACCTTTTGAGAGTAACGTAAAACTTGTTGTGTATAATTTAATTGGAGAAGTTGTAAAGACATTTGTAAATGAAACAGTTACTGCTGGGTATCAAGAATTCCAATTTGATGCTTCAAATTTATCTTCTGGAATTTATTTTTATACTTTAAATGCAACCTCAGTCGATAGCAAACAACATTATCAAAGCGTGAAGAAAATGTCGTTGATAAAATAGTACCATGCTCCATTCTTTCTTTTATTCTTGAATAGAATGCAGTACTAGAAATAAAAAACCCTCACTATCAAAAAGATAATGAGGGTTTTTTTGTCTTAAGTGACCCCAAGGGGATTTGAACCCCTGTTACAGCCGTGAAAGGGCTATGTCCTAACCACTAGACGATAGGGCCATCACTAAATAAACTTAAACTTTCGTTGCAGTACAAATCTGGGTGAGTAATGGGGTTCGAACCCACGACCCCCAGGGCCACAACCTGGTGCTCTAACCAACTGAGCTATACTCACCATATAGAAAAAACAATTAACAAATTTCAAATAACAAAAAATCGGATATTGGTTTTTGTTATTTTAAATGTGTACGCCCAAGTGGACTCGAACCACTAACCTACAGCTTAGAAGGCTGTTGCTCTATCCAATTGAGCTATGGGCGCATAGTTCAAATAACAAAGCTCAAATAATAGAAAAAATGAGATTTGGGATTTGGTTTTTGTTATTTCCAAATGTCGGGGCGGCAGGATTCGAACCTGCGACCTCCTGCTCCCAAAGCAGGCGCGATGAACCGGGCTACGCTACGCCCCGAAATTTTTCAACATAAAAAGAACTTTGACATAAAATGTCTAATAGATGATTTATTAACTTCAAAAATGAATTAGGATTTTCATATATTAGGATTGTAAATATAAGCCGAAAGCTTTTAATTAGCAATTGATTCTAACAAATTTTCTATGCGATTTTACCTTCTGATAATAAAAAATATTCTTTTTTCTAAAAAAGAGCGAAAGTTCGTCAATATTTTTATTTCTATTGCGATTGCAGGCATCGCACTGGGAGTTGCTACTCTAATAATTGCCCTCTCTGTCCTTAACGGATACGAAAAATTGGTTACAAAAAAACTTCTGCAGCTAGATGCCCACATTCAAATTACCGGTTTCGGAAATAAACCTTTGCTTAATTATCAAAAAACTGAGAAAGAAGTACTCCGGTTAATAGAAAATGACATCGTATCAATACAACCTTTTATTTCAAAAGTTGGAATCCTAGGGAAAAATAGGATTAAAGAAGGCATTTCGCTCTATGGAGTTCGACAAAATTATTTCAATTCAAATAAAGGTTTCAAGATACTAAAGGGAAATATTTTTGATGAGAATTCAAATCAGGTTGTCTTAGGAAAATCTATTGCCGGGAAACTTATGGCTGGAGTCGGCGATACGCTAAAACTCTTCGCAATGTCAAACGAGTCTAATTTTTTCAATAATTCAACGCCAATAGTTGAAAATTTGATTGTATCGGGAATTTTCGAGAGCGGCATGTCAAAGTTTGATGAATCTTATGTCTTAGTTGATCTAAATACTTTACAAAATATTTTTACGATGCAACATGCGGTTTCTGGTTTTGAAATTAAATTGTCCTCTCTAAATGGAGTGGATAGTTTAGCAAATCTGCTTCAGGATAACCTGCGGTATCCGGCTTACGTTAAAACGATTTTTCAAAATTATAAAGCAATTTTTACCTGGATAGAACTTCAAAAAAAACCTATTCCAATTATACTTGCTTTGATCATTTTAGTTGCAGTATTTAATATTATAAGTACGCTGTTAATGATTGTAATTGAAAAATCGGGTTTTATTGGAACATTGCGCATCTTAGGGGCGCGTCAATTGCAAATTGTAATTATCTTTTTAATACAAGGAATTGTTATTGGCATTGCCGGGATTGCGTTTGGAAATTTATTAGCTCTAATTCTTATGAAAATTCAAACTACATTTAATATTATAACGCTTCCATCAACGGTGTATTTTGTATCGGAAGTTCCCCTTTTCTATCAACTATGGATTTCAGTTTTAGTTTCAGCACTAACATTCGGTGTTACCCTATTAGTTTCAGTATTACCAAGTTTCATTGCATCAAGAATCCAACCGGTAACAACATTGCGGTTTTCATAATGAAGTTTGAAAATTTTATAGCGCAGCGATACCTTTTTGCTAAACATAAAATAAATTTCATCACGATAATTTCTTATTTATCTATCACCGGAATTGCGATCGGAGTTGCGGCGCTAGTAATTGTACTTTCGGTCTTTAACGGATTTAGTAACCTGGTTACTTCTTATCTTATTTCGTTTGATCCACACGTAAGAATTGAAGCTAGAACAGAAGTTGCTCAAAAAGCACTTCCAAAACTTCAAACATCGTTCGAGAAAGAAAATCTTTTATATATTACTCCCTTTGTTAAGGGAAAAGTCCTTCTGGTAAATGGAAACTTAAATCAAATTGTCGAATGCAAAGGTATCGACTTTGCCAACAAAAAAGTAGCAGATAATTTTAATGGAAAAATACTTTTAGGTAAAAATATTCAACCGGAAGCAACAGAGACACCCGAAATTTTAGTCGGCGCTTACTTAGCAGACAGAATGCAGTCATCGATTGGTGATACACTATCGATCATCTCCCCTTCTTCAGTTGAAAAAGCCATAGTAAACATGTCACTGCCAAAAATTCATAAAGCAGTTATTATGGGAATTTTCCTTTCGAATAATAATGACTATGACGCTTCGTTAGTTTTTTGTTCTCTACCGGAAGCACAGAATATCTTTGCTTATAAAAATATTTTCCAAGGACTTGAAATTAAATTGCCTGATGAGAAAGATGCATTTTCCTTCAAAGAGAAACTTCAGTCAAGTTTATCAAGCGATTATACAATTACAACCTGGTATGATTTCCACAAAGATCTTTATTCGGTAATGAACATCGAACGTTGGGTTGCATATGCACTGCTTCTAATGATAATTGCTGTTGCAGTTTTTAATATCCTTGGATCATTAAGTATGTCGGTTATCGAAAAGAAACGTGATATCGGAATTTTGAAAGTTAAAGGGGCTACAGAGAAATCAATTAAAAAGATTTTTCTCCTCCAAGGATTTTACGTTGGAATCATCGGAACATTCCTAGGTTTTGCTCTGGGCTTATTTGTATATTATTTACAAACTACTTATAAATTGTATCCGCTAAATCCTTTAGAATATAAAATTGATGCTATTCCGATGAAATTGCAATTCATGGATTTTCTAACCGTCGGAGGTGCTTCTATCTTCTTATCAACGTTCGCAGCGTTACTGCCGGCAAAAAAAGCATCGGAAATTAATCCGGTTGAAGCAATAAAATGGGAATGAAATAAACGACTAATTAAAATTATGAATATTATAAAAGCCGAAAACATCTTTAAATCCTATACAACGGGATCAAATAACAGATTGGAAATATTAAAAGATATTTCCCTTGAAATTCCGAAGAATAAAATTTCTGTAATCATTGGAGCTTCCGGAGCTGGAAAGAGCACTTTATTACATATCATCGGCGGTTTGGATAAACCTGATAAAGGCAGAATATTGATCGATGAGCATGATGTTTCTTCGCTTTCGGATAAAAAATTATCTTCGTTTAGAAACACTCATATCGGTTTTGTTTTTCAGTTTCATCATTTGTTACCTGAATTTTCTGCTTTGGAAAATGTTGCGATCCCCCAGCTTATTGGAAACATCCCATTTAGTAAAGCATCCAAAAAAGCTAAAGAACTTCTTGAAGCCGTTGGTTTGGCCGAGCGATTAGGACATAAACCCGCTCAGCTTTCCGGCGGTGAGCAACAGCGGGTTGCCGTTGCGCGAGCTCTGGTTAACGATCCTCAATTAATTTTAGCCGATGAGCCAACCGGTAATCTTGATACTGAAAACAGTGATGCGTTGAATAATCTCTTTGTCGATCTCCGTGATAAATTTAATAAAACTCTTGTAATTGTTACACACAACAAAGATTTGATGGCACTTGCAGATTTTATTTTTGAAATGAAAGATGGAAAACTGAAGGAATAGAAATATTTCTTTAAAATATCATGCTGCAAAGAATCTTGTGCCTTCCTAAAAATGATGAATTGTGAAATCAGTTTGATTAATCCTAAGAAATCCACACTTACTTATTTTTAGTAAAATATTCATCAACTAGTTTTATCATTTTTGCTTTTGTCTCCTCTTCAAGAAAGCTAGCTCGAAAAGAATTTTTGGCTAGCAGGCAAATCTCTTCCTTCGTTAAATCCAAGGCTTGAGCAATTGCCGAATAATTTTCATTAATATATCCGCCAAAATAAGCCGGATCATCAGAATTAATAGTTACTAAAAGATTTTTTTGCATCATCTTTTTCAATGGATGCTTTTTCAGATCATCTACAACTTTTAATTTCAGATTGGATAGAGGACAAACAGTAAGTGGGATTTTTAATTTGACTAATTCATTAATCAGGTTTTCGTCATCCAGAGAATTATTCCCATGATCTATTCTGGAAACATTTAGATGTTCTAAAGCTTCCCAAACATAATCTGCCGGACCTTCTTCCCCCGCATGAGCTACTGTAAGAAAGCCCTCTTGGCGAGCCATATTAAATACCTTTTTAAATTTCGAAGGTGGGTGTCCAACTTCAGCCGAATCCAGCCCGACCGCAATAATTTTATTTTTGTACGGTAACGCTTCCTGCAATGTTTTTATTGCCGCCTCTTCATCCAGATCTCGAAGAAAACACATGATTAATTTTGTTGAAATGCCAAGTTTTGCTTCTGCATCTTTGATTGCGTTGTGAATGCCGTTGATAACCGTATCAAATTTTACACCTCGTTGTGTGTGTGTTTGGGGATCAAAGAACATCTCAGAATGAAAAACTTTCTCCTCAGAAGCTTTTATGAGATACGACATTGTCATTTCATAAAAATCCTCTTCCTCCAACAAAACATTCGCCCCTTGATAATAAAGGTTTAGAAATTCTTGCAAATTGTTAAAGTTGTAAGCATTTTTTAATTCATCGACCGATTTATACCTGATCTCTATCTTATTCCGTTTAGCAATTTTGAACATCAACTCAGGTTCTAAGGTCCCTTCGATATGAAGATGAAGTTCTGCTTTAGGTAAACCAGTAATGAAATTTTTCATATAGTTTTCTTTCACACATAATTATTGAATTAAAAAAATCGTGCCTAATATAAATAAATCAACACAATAAAATGAATCCTTCCATGTAAAGTCTCATCTTACTTTACTTTGTATGAAAGGAGTAACATGAAAAAAGCTTTAGTTATTGGTGGAGGGTTTGCAGGAGTTCAAGCAGCAATTGAACTTCAAAAAACCGGAATATTCGAGGTCACTTTAGTTTCGGAAAGAAATTATTTATATCTCTATCCGATATCAATTTGGATTCCTACGGGAAAAATTCCGTTTGAAAAAGTTACACTTCCACTTGAAGATGTTCGTAAAGCCAACAAATTTAATTTGATTATTGATTCAGTTGAATCAATCAAATCTATCGAGAATAAAGTTTATTGTAAGAACAATATTCTTGAATATGATTATCTGGTTGTTGCGTTAGGGGCTGACAAAATGAAACATCCCGGCATAGAAAACACTTTTTCGATTTGTGGAAAACCGGAAATATCACTGGAAATAAAAGAACGAGTGGAACGGTTGATTAATAAAGGGAGCGGAAAAATTGCAATCGGTTTTGGAGGAAATCCTAAAGATAAGTCCGCAGTAAGAGGTGGTCCCGCTTTTGAATTAATGTTCAACATCCATGAGCTTTTAAAAGAAAAAGGAATACGGGAACATTTTGAATTACACTTCTTTGCCCCGATGGAACAACCTGGAGAAAGAATGGGGAAGAAATCGGTTGCGATGGTTGACTCTATGTTCGCTTCGTACAAAATCCAGAAACATTATGGAAAAAAAATTAAAGTATTTGAAAAAGACGGTGTTGTGTTTGAAGATGAATCTAAACAACAAGCAGATTTAATACTCTTCATTCCTGCATCAGCATCACATGGTGTATTAAAGAATTCCGACCTTCCATTATCTGAAGCCGGTTTTATCAAAATCGATGATAATTGTAAAGTTGATGGAGTTAGCAATGTTTATGCGGCGGGAGATATCGCTGCGTTAAGTGGACCGGCATGGACAGCTAAGCAAGGACATATTGCTGAGTTGATGGCAAGATACGCAGCACAAAATATTTATAATAGTGAAAGCGGCATTGATAATAGAAAAGAATACGAACAGCATCTGAATATTCTTTGCGTCATGGATTCGGGTAGGGGTGCTGCAATTGTTTTTCGCAATGATAAAAAAGCTTTTGTGATTCCGCTTCCTTTAGTCGGTCATTGGCTGAAACAGGGATGGGGTTATTATATTAAACTGACAAAGAAAAAATTGTTCCCGCGTTTGCCCGGTTTATAAATATCGTCGTTTGGGTTTAACTATATTTTAAGTATTAGTCATAAATGATATTAAAGAGAATGGTCCATAATGAATTGTACAGGTTGTAAAATTAAAAAATGTCGAATAACCGAAAGCTGCGGTCTTGAAAAATTCGATACAAATAACATTGTACAAATTTATGAGGAAGAGGAAAATCAAAAAATCGTTCAAGCCGCTTCTTATTTAGTTGATGATGGGAAAGCCGGAACGTTAGCTAGACTTCAGGAGCTTGTTGAATTCATACAAAAAATGAATTACCAAAAAGTGGGATTAGCTTATTGCTTTGGAATGGAAAAAGATGCAATCGAAGTAAAAAAATATTTCAAACAAAATGATATTTCAATCTCTACCGTATCATGCACAGTCGGCGGAATTCCCCAAGATAACGTTAATAAAGAAAGCTGCATCCACAAAGTATCATGTAATCCTATCGGTCAGGCAGAACAACTTAATAATGAAAGTGCAGATTTTGTTTTACTAATGGGAATCTGCTTGGGGCATGATATTCTTCTTCAACGTAATCTAAAGGCTGATTTCACAACGTTGGTTGTAAAAGATAGAGTGAACAATAATAATCCGCTGTTAGCATTAAGGAACTGATTGTTCCACCAAAGTAGAATGATTGAATATCACTTTTATCAAAAAGCAATTATTCTCGCCTCTGTCTGTAAAGATGAACCCTACCAGGTTGAATAACCACCTTTCATATTTGAAGAGTTGAAGCCGAGTTTTTTCAATTTTATTGCGGCTGAAATACTCCGGCTTCCTGACTGACAATAACAAATTATTTCTTTTGATTGATATTTTTTCAGTTGATCAAACTTAACGGGTATCTCATGTAAGGGGATATGAATTGAGGGCTTTATTGCACCCGATTTATATTCTTTTAGTGTCCTTACATCAAGAAGCAAAATATTATTACTGGCTTTCAACATCTTTTTAACTTCTGATGCGGAATACTCGTTAATAGAACGGGTGTCAAAATATTTTTTAACTCTGAGCACAATGATTAAAAAAATGAGAATAATAAATACTATCTGGTAAGTTTCCATATTTTCCTTTTATTGGTTTTATTTCGGTATTCACAAAGCATCAATTAGAGATTATCTAATTTTGTGTCTATGAATCACCATCTTTTGTTTTTGTAATTTTGCAGTTTTTTATTTCTTCAAATAAATGATTGCAAAACAAGTTACGTAGTTGTTGGAATGACTCATCGTTATCTTTAATTCTTTATCCTCTCCTAAAAAAGTAGACAACTTTCCTGAAAGCTTAACATAGGGCATTCCTGTTGGTTCATTAAAAATCTCAACGCTTTTCCATGTGAAATCTTTGTCCCAACCGGTAGCCAGCGCTTTAGAAACTGCTTCCTTTGCCGCAAATCGGGCAGCTAGGTGTTGATATTTGTTCCCCTTGCTTAAACAATAATCAAGTTCGTTTTGCGTAAATATTTTATTCAGAAAGTGGTCGCCGAATTTGTCAACGCTTTCTTTGATGCGGTCGATCTCAATAATATCTATTCCAATTCCAATTACCATTAATATCCCTCTGCCAAACCGGAACTCCGACGATCACTGACACCTGTAAATTCTCCTGTCTTTTGATCAAACGAGATTGCCTCCACTAACCCTAAAATCTTTTCATCTCCGAATTTATACCCCTTTGCAAGCAAATTGCTTTTAACATCTTTTGCAATTCCAAACGGCTCGCAAGAGATTTCATCCGGGAGCCATTGATGATGAATTCTTGGTGAATTAACTGCCCGCTCAAGACTCATATCAAATTCAATTACATTTAAGATAACCTGTAAAACAGTTGTAATAATAGTTGAGCCTCCAGGTGAACCAACTACCAGAATCGGTTTTCCATCCTTTAAAACGATGGTTGGGGTCATGGAACTTAACATTCTCTTTCCCGGTTGAATTTCATTTGCCGCACTTCCAATCAATCCAAATTGATTTGGAACACCGGGCTTCCCGCTAAAATCATCCATCTCATTATTTAAAAGAAATCCAGCTCCTTCAACAACCAATTTTGAACCATACGCCGAGTTAATTGTCGTTGTAACACTTACTGCGCAACCATTTTTGTCCATGATAGAATAGTGAGTGGTTTCTTTGCTTTCATTGTAAGGTTTGGGTTCCCCCGGTTTTATTTCAGAGGAAGGAATCGCTTTATCCGAAATTTGATCGAATAATTTTTTTGCATACTGCTTTGAAGTTAACCATTTCTCCGGGACAGCATAATAATCGGGGTCGCCAAGATGCAACGAGCGGTCGGCATAAGCATACTTCATTGCAGAGACTAACGCGTGGATATACTTGCTGCTGTTCCATTCATCTTTTTGAAAAGAAAAATTCTCTAAGATATTCAGCATTTGGACAAGAGCAATTCCGCCGGAAGAAGAAGGAGGCATAGACATAATTTCATAACCCTTGTACTTCCCTTTTATAACTTCTCGTTCAACCGGTTTATAATTCTCCAAATCCTCCTGAGAAAAGTTGCCACCTAATGTTTTCATCTGGTTAAGTAAAAGTTCTGCAATTTTCCCTTTGTAAAAACCATCTCTACCGTACTTCTTAATTTCATTTAGAGTTTTTGCTAGGTCGGGCTGCTTAAAAACATCCCCATCTTTATAAGCGATCCCATTCTTAGAAAATACTTTTATTGATGAAGGAAATTTTTCAAATTCCTTTAGCGTGAATGCTAAAGATTTTGCGTTAGAAGCAGACAAAGGAAATCCATCTTCGGCAAGATTAATCGCCGGTTGAATGACATCTGCAATCTTCATCGTTCCATATTTTTCCAAAGCATAAAAAAGTCCGGCAACACTTCCCGGAATTCCGGCAGATAAAATACCAACTTGACTTAAGTCAGGCTGAAATTCTCCATTTTTATCCAGGTACATATCTCGATAAGCAAGTTTAGCGGCTGTCTCTCTGTAATCAATAGCCGTATTTCCGCCATCAGGGAAATGAATGACCATATACCCGCCTCCACCTATATTTCCGGCGACAGGATACGTTACTGCAAGAGCAAAGCCCGTTGCCACGGCGGCGTCAACTGCGTTTCCTCCTTTTTTCAGAATTTGTAACCCTACTTGCGTTGCAATTGGTTCGGCAGAAACGACCATTCCTCTCTTCCCATGCGCAGAATTTGCACTAAGCTGGAAAGAGAAAAAAAGTAAGAGCGCAAGTAATATTGTTGAACTAGAATATGTCCAAATCTGCTTTAACATTTACACCTTCATTTTTTAACTGCTCATTCAATATTTTGACTAATTCCTTAACATCTTTCAAAGTTTCTTTCAAATCCAAAAATAAGCTATCATCATAAAGAAGTTTCCCGGCTGTATTTTTTTGATCTTTGGTTTCAATAACCAACGCATCCAATTTAGAAATAAATGAATCGGTCTTTTTAATCAAAGCGGAAACATCAACAATGGTTGTGTGGAGAGATTCTTTGTTCTTTGCGAAAAAGTCTTTCGCTTCCGAAGTAAGTTCAGCACTGTTTGATGTGAGCAATTTTATCTGATTACGATTTTCGTTAATGACGTTTTTTAGTTGATCCGAAATTGTAACTAAATTTGACGCTGTTGTTTTGATATCACTTTGCAGATTTTTATCATTCAGATATTCATTTAAAGATGATAAGGTAACGTTTACCTGCTTGAACATCAGCGGCAGTTCATTTTCCAATTTCCCGACCATCATCATAACGGAAGGAACATCTGCTGAAAAAGAACCATTTTGTACTTGTTTGAGATCCAGTTTTTCTTCGGCGTTTCCAGGGGTAATCTCAACTTTTTTCCCTCCCATTAAGTCAAGCATCATTACGGAAAAAACAGCATTGTTTCTCAAATCAATATTAGGATCAAGCGATATTTTCACAAAGACAAAATCACTTTTCATAACGATATCATCAACAAACCCTTTACGTACACCATTGACGGTAACATTATCTCCAACCTCAAGTCCCGCAACATTTTGAAATTTAATTGTCACACTGGTACGGTTTGAATTCAGAGAAAAATTTTTCGCCCACCCGATTATCCAGATAAGAAGGAGGAGTGAAACAATTACCGTCAATCCGACTCTTATATCAGTTTTTCTTTGATCTTTCATCTTTTAATTTCGCTTCAATAATGACTTTAATATTTTCCAGATCTTGATGAGTTACCAGACTGTCGTCTAAGTAAATTTTTATACTGTCCAAGACATCATGCACTGCATCTAAATGAACCGTATTTAGTTTTGTTAAATTTTTCGTGAAATAATTTATTTCCGACATCAATGAGTCTTTTTCCGGCGTGGCTTTTATGTATCGCCAATCCTTCTCCAGATCTTTTGTAACATATTTTACGGATAAATTTTTTATCGGGTTTACGAAATATTCATCTAATTTATTTGTAGCGACATAAAAAACTACAGCAAAAAATATTGTTGACCCGATCAATGCTTTTATTAAACAACCTGATTTCATACAATTTTCTCGACGAGAATTTTCAGTACACGCTTTTTTCTAATTTCCAACACCGTAAATTTATAATTCTCAACATTAATTGAAAAATGCTCCTTTGGAATTGTTCCGGCTCGATGAAACAAATATCCGCCGATTGTATCAAACTCCGAGTCTTCAGCAGAAAGAGTTAGATTAAAATAATCATTCACCTCCGAGAGTGAAGTAGAACCGATGAGATAAAAAGTCCCATCATCGTTATTCTTTTTGATCTTGTCTTCTTCTTTGTCGTACTCATAGCGTATCTCGCCAACAATTTCCTCCAAAATATCTTCAAGCGAAATTAGCCCCGCTGTTCCCCCATATTCGTCAACGGCAATTGCAAGATGAATATTTTTTTCTTGAAATTCGTGCAACAACTCCGAGATAATTTTCGTCTCCGGTACAAAGATTACTTTTCGCATACACTTTTGAAGCGAGAAATTATCTTTGGTGGAATTTTTAGAAAAATAAGGGAGTAAGTCCTTTGCATAAAGAATTCCTTGAATTTCATCGATGTCATCTTTGTAAACCGGAATTCTGCTGTGTCCCGACGTCTTTATGATTTCTTTTATTTCATTTAGCGATTGATCCGACTGAATAGCGACAATATCAACACGCGGAATCATGATCTCTTTAACAAGAACATTTTTATAATTAACAAGACTCTCAATCAGTTCCTGTTCATTTTCCTCCAGTGTTCCATACTCGTGCCCTAAACGGGCAGCATGTGTAAAATCAGTATGACTAATGGCACTCCCCTTCTTATCCCGCGATAATTTGGAGGTGGTAAGCCGTAAAAGTTCAGTCATCACTTCGGCTATGGGATACATCACCGCATGCACTAGATACATCGGGATCGCAATTATTTTTGCATAAAATTCCGGATTCTTGCTTGCAAATATCTTTGGAGTCAATTCTCCGAAAAGGATTAGTAAAAATGTAAGAAGAATTACCTGAATTGTAAGAACCAGGTTTTCCGGGAACTTATGTACTTGAATAATTTCTAACGAAAAAGATACGGCAATAATTGAAGCTGCCGTATTGACAACAGTATTTCCAATAAGAATTGTAACGAGTAATCTTTTGGGAAATTCCAATAAATGGATAAGGTACCGTTGAATAATAGGATAAGCAGAAAATTGAATTTTTATCTTTTTAGGGTCTAACGAAAATAACGCGACTTCCGACCCGGAAAAAAAGGCGGAAAAGAAAAAACAAAGCAGGAGCAAGCCTGCTTTGTAAGAAATTAAAAATTCCAATTGTCATACACCTATACTTATAAAATCCTAAAACGGCAGATCTTCTGCTTCTCCTTCGGGAATAATGCTCTCTCCTTCAGATTTCTGAGAAGAAGAGGAGGCAGAATCTCCTCGCCCATCTAACGGGATGATCCGATCGGTTACAATCTTGGTGAAATATTTTTTATTTCCTTCTTTATCGGTATAATCATCAGTTTGAATTCTTCCTTCAACATAGACTTTAGCGCCTTTCTTAAGTACTTCCTTGAAATAATCGGAGAGGTTAAACGAAACGATATTATGCCACGTGGTTTCGTTTACCCAATTCCCATCTTTACCTTTGTAACTATTTTGAGTTGCAATGGTAAACGAAGTTACCGAAAGATTAGAAGGGGTAACTCTAGTCTCGGCATCTTTTCCAAGATTGCCTATCAACATTACTTTATTTAAAGAGAAAGCCATAAAACCTCCAAATTATTATTAATGAATTTAAGAGAACTATATTTCAAGATTATTTTAAGGAAGCACGACAATAAAAGCATCCTTATAATCTTTTGAAACCCATAAACGTTTTTTTACAGATTCCGCCTCAGCTTTAGTTGCAAAAGGGAGAAGTTGAACAACATATAGTTTAAACTCATCCGAATAAGAGACGACTACTTCCCTCGATAATTTCTTTTTTGCATCAGCTGCATATTCGTCAGCGTGATCTTTTGTTGTAAAAGCACCAATTTGAACAATAAACTTTTTAGTAGACTCAGTTTTCGGAACATCCGTTTGTACTGCTACCGGGGGCGTTGTTGAGTCAACATCGGATGCATCAAAAACATATTCTTCTTTTTGTATTCCATTTTCGTTTTTAGTTTCCTCGTTTGATGAAGAACATCCTATGAGGAAAAAGAAAGAAAACGAAATCAATAAAAAAAATATCTTATACATAACCGATCCTTAAAAAAAAGAAGGATGGCATAAAGCCATCCTTTCAAAAAGAACTAATTAAAACAGTAAGTTATTAAACGCACCGGGCGCAAATTTTGGAATTCCGTAATGATCAAAGCTAATTCTCTTTTGGAGTACAATACTAGGATCAATAGAACTAACATCAACCAAAGGAATAGAGCCTCCCCATTTTGCGTTGATCACTTTAATAAACTCATTCGCAATAATCGCATGTGCTTGATTCGTTGGATGAACACCATCTAAAGAAAAAAGTCCGCCGGAAATGTATCCCGTGGTAAAATTAATTCCACCATAATATGTTCCACCGGTAAAATCTCTTGCACGAATCTGATTAAAGAAAGAGTTAATGTTAACAGCTGCAAAACCACGGTTTCTAGCAATACTATCAATTGAAGTATTGAAATTTAATGTCGCAGTTTGGGCAATTGCAATTTCACTGGCATCTAATACTAATACATCAGGGATAGGATTTAACGGGTGAAATCCGAAAGGATATGCAGTAACAACGAACGCTGGCTTTACATATGCAACTGGAATTTTGAGATAACCTGCAATATAATCCCATACTACGCCGGTCGTATCACCTAAAAAGGCAGCAAAACTTCCTGCTGGTAAGGTGAGGTCAACAGTTCCCTTCAATAAGCCGGCCGAATCAACCATCGCAGCTGGATCGTATGCAGTTGCGCCATGTTTTTGATAAAATAAACCTGGAATTCCTTTTGCTTTCCAAGGAGTACCCAACGCTACTTTAGGACCAATCGTGTTGAAAAATGGAATTGCAGTTACGTCAGGAATATTAGCAACAACAATTTTAGCATTCAACGATTTTAAACTATCAGCTAATGAATGATACAAAGCATCAAAAGTTGCCGCAGGAGTAGGAGCTGAAGGAGAAAATCCTCCACTTGTAGCATAGCCAAGTACATCGTTATTTCCGATCCACAAGGTAACTAATGTAGGATTTAATGCTTTTGCCTGAGCAAACTGTGAACCAAGATTTAACGCACTATTTCTAAGAATTAAATCAAACATTGCGTTTGGTTTTCCTGCTAATCCTGAAGCGCAATTATTTTGATTTGTTGCGTTTAAAACGTCATATAACAAAGCACCCGGAACACCTAAATTATTATAAGGTGCAGGATAATCTGTATTCATTGCAGTTCCCGTTGCAGTGTTTGTTATTATTGTTGGAGTACTTGTAGCAAAGTTAAATGCTGTCAATTCCATTCTTCCACCGGTACCGGGATCTGAAAATATCGGCATTTCCCAGTTCTTGATACCTACTTGTCTTGCAATAAGGTTACCGTAGCAATTATCTTGTGCGCTTGCGAATAATGCGCCTGACTGATATCCAGCGGTTATACTATTACCGATTGTAACAAATTGATCATAACTTACCGAACCAGTTGTTGGTCCAGCCACATCACTTCTATCTTCGCATCCAACGAAGACAAAAGCGATAACGCTAAAAGTAAAAAGGACACTTAATATTTTTTTCATAATTTCTATACCTCCAATGGTTATAAGTTATATGATAAACTGAGTGAAAATAAATTAGCTGTCGAGTTATATGTTCCGTTAAAAGGGAGAGAGAGGGTCGGATCATATGTAATGCTGCTAACCATTGAATTAGTAATTGTTCTTTGGTAAAATCTCAAGAACATATAAGAGGCATTGATTGATAAATTACTCATTACTTTATAGCCTGCACCAACTGAAAAACCTAATCTGTCGGCATCCGGTAAAGTAGGATCAACAAATTGATCTTTTACAGGATTTTTATCATATAAAATTCCAGCTGAAAGATCCAAAAGATCATCATATTGATAATTAGCACCAAGTCGCATCGTGTAGTTATTTTCGTACAAACGTGGTGAAGCAATATCAGTTTTTGTAGGATCAGTGAAGTTTACTTTCAATGAATCGTAACTTGACCATCCAACCCATTGAAAATCCGTTGAGAGCAAGAGTTTAGGAGTAGCTTGATATGCAACGCCAACAACCAACTGTTGAGGGGTTGTTAAGCTAGCCGCAATATCTCCTGCCGGTAATGAAGAAGCTGCTAAAGCAGAACCACCGGTTGATGTAGCAGTTCCTGTAAAGTCGAATTTAACTTCGCTTCTATAGGAAACACCAAAAGTCAAATCGCAATTAGTATGATACATTAATCCGGCAGTGAAACCCATAGCTGAACTAGCATCACCTTTTAGATTTACATTTGCAATCGTTGAGCCAAGAATAGGTGATGGTATTTTGATATCTCTATTAATCAAAACATCACCAAAAGCATATTGCAAACCAACACCGATAGATAAATTGTCATCAATCTTATATGCTACTACCGGATTAAAATTGAAGGTTCTCACTGATATTTCCATACTGACAAATCTACCGTCCCAATCTTTAGGCCATTTAGTCCCCAGACCAAAAGGAGTATTGAAACCCAACCCTGCAAAAAGCTTGTCGGTAATTTGGTAGGTTGCATAAAAATGGCTGGGAGTAAATAACTGACTTTCCATTTTTGTTTCATTGACTTTTGGTGTAACACCTCTAAACGAAGAACTTGGAGAAATTAACGTTGTCCCCAGCATCAATTTAAAGCCGCTCATTTGAGTAATCCCTGCATTATTGAAATACAAGATTGACGGATCTAAAGCGGCAGCTGTAAAAGCTCCTCCCATAGCCATAGCCCTAGCACCTTGTTCATTGATTTGGAAACCGCTACCAAATGCCGTTGAGCAGAGAAGCAGTATAGCACACAGAGCTGTATTGATTGTTCGATTCACGTAACCTCCTTATGGTTTTGTGTTTTATATGTAGTTATGAAGCTGATCAATTTTCTATTCTATTCTAAAAAGTTTCGATCCTTTTTCAACAGCAGTATTTTCGCGAACATAAATCTCTTTTAACACGCCGCTATATGGTGACGTAACCTCATTTTCCATTTTCATGGCTTCAAGGATAAGTATCGGTTCACCAATAACTATTTCCTCATTTTCCTTTTTTAGAATTTTCAAGACCATTCCCGGCATCGGAGAGACAACATCCTCTTTATGATGGCTCTTTTCCGAATGAGCTAAAATAGTTTCAGCGTTTTTTTCTAATTTAGTTTGAACCTTACATTCAAAATAATTGCCTTCGATTAAAATAGCAATATTATTTTTATCTTTTGCAACTTTTGTTATATCGAAAGTTTTATTATTAAGGCGTAAAAAATAGTGAAATTCATTCTCATTAAAAAAATCGAAAGTAAATTCTTTTCCGTCAACAATTACTTTTTGATCTCCTTCAAAACGGACTATTTTTTCACTTCCGTTAATGGTTACATACACTTCATTCATACTGAAGGTCCGTCCATTTATTATTACAATAAACCACTTTACTCGCTTTATGATTTTGCGGTTGCTGTTTCAGATAAGCCGAAAATATTGCTGCAACATTTTCCAGATCGGTTTGGTGTTGATTTTTCGCATCTCCCGGCACTTCACCTGAAAAATCTTCTTCTATAAGATTAATCGTATACTTCCCGCTCTTAAATTTTTCATTTTGAAGAATTCTTTTTAGGAAAGTAATGTTGGTTTTTATACCGGCTATAAGGTAATCGTTTAAAGCGATATCCATCCGTTTAATGGAAGCACTTCTTTGCTTTTCCATTACTGAAATTTTGGAGAGAAGCGGATCATAAAAACGTGATATTTCTGAACCGGTTTCTATGCCTCTATCAATACGAATATTTGGACCGGAGGGAAGGCGGTGATATTCAACAGTTCCGGTTATCGGCAAATAATTATTTTCAGGATCTTCAGCATAAACGCGGCATTCAATTGCATGACCGAGAATTCGTAAATCTTTCTGAACAAAACTTAGCTTCTCCCCTGCCGCAATTTTTATTTGTTCTTTCACCAGGTCTATCCCCGAAATAAATTCAGTAACCGGATGTTCAACCTGCAGGCGTGTGTTCATTTCAAGAAAGTAAAAATTTTTATGCTTATCAACTAAAAATTCTATCGTTCCGGCGTTATAATAGCCGCACGCTTTTGCAGCATTGATTGCGGCTGTCGTTAACTTTTCGCGAGTCTTCTCATCAAGAAAAGTTGAAGGAGCTTCTTCAATTACCTTTTGATGTCGCCTCTGAACCGAACATTCTCTTTCAAAGAGATGACAATAATTCCCAAACTTATCGGCAATTATTTGCACTTCGATATGTTTCGGATGCTCAACTAATTTTTCAATATAGATTGAATCATCTCCGAATGCTTTTAAAGCTTCACGCTGCGCGGAAGAAAACGCCGCTTCCAATTCGTCTTCCGAATAAACGCGTTTCATTCCTTTGCCACCACCACCTGAGCTAGCTTTTAAGAGAATTGGGTAACCAATCTCACCCGCACTTACTTTAGCAGATTCTAACGAAATAATTTTTTCTGTGGTGCCGGGTACAATCGGCACGCCATTTTTTTTCATTAAATCTCTTGCCGCTGTTTTACTCCCCATCATTTCAACTGACCTGAATGAAGGTCCAATAAAAACTATTCCGCTTTCTTCAACTTTTTTTATAAAGGAAGCGTTCTCGGATAAAAAACCATAACCTGGATGAATGGCATCTGCGTTTATTTCTTTTGCAAGATCGATTATTTTATTTTGATTAAGATATGATTCAGATGGAAGTGATTCCCCAATGGAATAAGATTCGTCAGCTAACCGCGAGTGGAGAGCATACTTATCAATTTCGGAATAGATAGAAACGGAAGTAATACTCAATTCTTTGCACGCACGGATTATCCGGACAGCAATCTCTCCCCTATTTGCGATAAGAATTTTTTTGAACAATTGCGACCTATTTTAGTTCAACAATAGTAATTCCTTCGCCACCGAATTCTACCGGAGCGAAATAAAAGTTTTTTACACCTTCGTGCTTCTGAAGTATTTCCTTTACCATTTTTTTAAGAGCGCCGGTTCCTTTACCATGAAGAATTTCAACACGGTCATAATTCCCTGTATAGGCGGCATCTAAGAATTTTACAACTTCGAACTCAACCTGGTCAGGTTTTTCGCCTCGCAAATCTAATCGATACTTTATTTCCGAAACCATAGGTGAATAGGATGCGGCTTCGGTAAATTTCTGCGCTTCTTTTTTCGTATGCACTAATCCATTGGTCTTCACCTGGATCTTTAATGAACCGACTAGAATGGATGCCTCTTTCTTGTCTCTTGACAGTTCAAATATTTTGCCTGACGTAGTAGTATTTTTAATTTGAACATAATCACCGATTTCAAAATTAAGAGAATTTTGGGATAAATCAATATCTTCTTTTACAAAATCTTTTATCGATTCATCAAGGTTGGCAACGGTATCCCGGGTGATTTTAATTGTCTCTTTATCAGCTTTTTTTTCTTTTATTTCTTTGATGGTTTTCTCAATTGTCTTTTTAGAAGAAATTAAAAACGATTCAGCCTCTTGCTTCGTTTTTCTTAAAATTTCTTTTTTCTCTTTTTCCAATTGAAGATTTTTTTGTTGATACAAACCCGTTAAGCTTTTCAACCGGCTATTTTCAATATTGATTTGCTGGAGTTGAGTATTGAGAGAGTTCGATCTTTCTTCTAAACTTAGCAGCATTGTTTCCATTTTCTGCTGATCATGCTCGAGAAATCCTTTAGCACTATTAAGGAAATCATCCTCAAAGCCGATACGTTTCGCAATTTCAAAAGCGTAGCTTGAGCCCGGGAAACCTTGTTTAAATCGGTATGTCGGCTTTATCGCTGCTAAATCAAATTCCATCGATGCATTCTCAAACCCTTCGGTTTGATGCGCCAAAACTTTTAAACTATTGTGATGCGTTGTTGAAAGTACTGTTGCATTTTTCTCTTTTAGAGAAAGCAATACTGCCGATGCAAAAGCTCCTCCGGCAGAAGGTTCTGTCCCGGTTCCAATTTCATCAAGAAGGATAAGTGAATGATCCTCTCCTTTTTCAAGAATGTTTTTCAAATTCAAAATGTGAGAGCTGAATGTACTTAGGTCATCTTCAAGCGATTGTTTATCTCCAATATCAACCAGAATTTTTTCAAACAAATGGAAATTACTATCCGGTTGTGCCGGAATATGCATTCCGCACATAATCATCAAAGATAACAGCCCGGTTGTTTTTAATACAACTGTTTTACCTCCGGCATTTGGTCCCGTGATAACGACAATTTTTCCGCTATCGATAGAAAAAGATAAAGGAATAGTTTTATCTATTCCAAATTTATTCAAAAGAATAGGATGCCGCCCTTCTTGCAAAAAGAAAGGTTTATCATTTATTAGCGAAGGGAAACTACCTCTTATTTCGATTGAATATTTTGCCTTCGCAAATACCGCATCAATTTGGGCAAGTGCTTTTAGAGAAGCCTGTAGCGGTTGCCGGACAGTTCCAATTTTTTTTGTTACTTCTTTTAATATTCTTTCTATTTCACGCTTCTCGGCAAATTGAAGTGAAATAATTTCGTTATTCATTTGGAGCGTTTCTTCCGGCTCGATGTAAACCGTCTGCCCGGTAGAAGATTCGCTATGAATAAAACCTTTAATATGTCGTTTGTGTTCGGCTTTAACCGGGATAACCATTCTCCCATCGCGCAGCGTGATGAACTCTTCGCGTGTAAAATCCTCTTCCATAAACTGCTTTGAAATGCGTTGAACAATCCTGTTAAGATCATTTTTTTTCTCGGCAATTTCCTGGCGGATTTCGTAAAGTTTTTTGCTTGCTTTGTCTTTTATTTCTCCGGTTTCGGTTATCACTTGATTAATCAAATGCTCAAAGACTTTATCAACAAAAAGATTTTGCGTTAGCTCTTTCAATTCATCCGCGTCAGTTTGCGCCGCTTTTAAAAATTGAAATGTATTACGTGAGATTTCTGCCAATCTTTTAATTTCTAATATTTTTTTAGCGGAGAGCACCGCTCCTTCAATACCGGAGATTGCAAGGTCTTCAACTAAATTGGGAAGATAATCTATTGGGGGGACACTCTGTTGGATGAGAATCTCTTTCGCCTGCGAAACTCTAATGCCTTCATTCAGAATTTCGTTTTGATCTTCAAATGGAATTGAGGAGAGAATATTTTGTTTGCCATTTGCGGTGATGCAATACTTTGCGATGAAGGAGAGTATTTTATCAAATTCAAGCGCCTGGAAAACTTCTTTTTCTATCATTCTTTAATTGAGTCTTTTTCTATGATAAGTTCTTTAATTGATTTCTTTGGATTAGGTGTGTACTCACCAATATAATCAATCGTTTTCGGAAGTAATTTGTAGAGTGTTGAATATGAGAAAGATTTCTTTTGATCTTTTTCAGCCGGAACTTTGAAAATATGAAGCAGATAAAGTGCTGCGCTGATAAAATAAACAATCTGGATAACCCCAACTACTCCACCGGTAATTCTGTTCATCAAATTATTAACTTTATCAAAAGGATGGATCACCCTTTTTAAAACCGAGGTTATAAGTATCACAGTAAGAAATACCATAAAGCCCCCCATTATTTCTGCAAGGTATTTCTCGGTTCCCATTACTGTGTTTAATATTTTTCCGAACGGCTCGGAGAGGAATATTCCAAGAAAAATCGCTAAGAAAAATCCCAGAGAGCCGATCAGTTTTCTCACGAATCCGTCTTTGAATCCTAGAATAAAAGCCGCAATAGCGATAATACCGAAAATAATGTCTAAATAATTCAACTCACTCCAAGGAATTTTTCAACAAGCGCTTTTACAATTTTTCCATCTGCTTTCCCTTTGAATTGTTTCATGGCAGCCGGCATCAATTTCGCAAAATCTGCTTTTGTTGAAGCGTTTACTTGAGCAGCAATATTCTTAATTTCTTCAATAATTTCTTCTTCCGATAATTGTTTTGGAAGATATTCTTGAAGGATTTTTAATTCCACACTCTCTTTTTCAGCAAGGTCCCTCCTTCCCGCGTTGGTAAACATTTCAACCGATTCTTTTCTTTTTTTAACCGCGGTAGAAAGCATGGCAATTTCGTCTTCCGGTGTTAAAGCTCTGTTCGCACCGCTTTTATCAAATTCAAGGATCAAAGCACGAATTGATCTGATAGTCTCAAGCCTAACTTTATCGCCCGATTTCATAGCGGTTTTCATATCTTCAATAATTTTTTCTCTTAATGCCATTTAATAAACTCCATCAAATTTTTTACTATTCCTATAACTGTAAAGTACTTATACAAAATTAGTCCAAATTGATCTCTAAAAAAATACCGTAACGATCATTTGCACCCTGACATATTTTCCGTTTAGCTTTCCCGGAGAAAAGCGTGTATTTCGAACAGCACGCATTGCGGCAGCATCACATCCATAACCAATTCCCTGAATTATTTCAGTTCGAACCACTACGCCCATTTCATCAATATAAGTTTTCACCAAAACTTTTCCCGATATATTGTTTTCTTTTGCCTGGCTGGGAACGACCACACGCGTCTGAATTGCTCCGTATCCTCCCTTCGGTTCAGGCATAAAATCAACTGCCGCGTAATATTTCATTTCCGGTTGAGGTTTAACCACTTTAGCTGCCTCTTCCGGCACAACTTTTACATTTCCAGCACCGGTTCCATCTAGCTCACCCGCTTTATCTCCGGCAGGTTTTTGTGAAGCGATTTCAATAGTGTCTTTTTCAATTTTTTTTACCGGTTTGGGAATCGCATATTTTTCTTTCTTAATTATGCTTCCTTTCACAAGCTCAGTATTTTCTAGCATGATCGAAGGAGGCGGACCCAACTCGGAGTATTTTAAAATTCTAACAACAGTATTGGGTACTTCTTCATCTTTTAAAAGAGTATGAAATACTATAAACAACAGGATCGCAAGAACATGAAGTCCGAGAGAAAAATAAAAACCTTTTAAAATATTTTTTCTAAAAAAATCATTCATTTAGCTTCTGCAGACCTATCCATTATCATAACTGAAGTACAACTTATTTTGTTGTAAGAAGAAATTTAGCTAACACCGGGAAATGATCGCTGTAGCCGCCTAAATACCGAATTCCACCATAAGTTGGAAAAGGGGCGCCTTCGTACTTGCCGGATCTGGTGACGATAAATTCCGGTTTATATATTTCAAATGAATTACAAATGAGATGGAAAGTTTTGTTCGTTAATAAATTTCCGGAAATGATAATTTGGTCCAGCATGTCCCATTCAGATCGATATTTAAAGCTCCCTTCACCATCCATTTTTTTACTGTAGGCTAGATTGTATAAATTTTTTGTAAAACTTTTGGGCAGCTTTTTAATGTCTGAACAAGTAAGAGGGTTAGCGTTTAACGTTTCTTTTATACTTATGTCGGTTGGTTCATCATTAAAATCGCCAAATACAATAATATTTGTCTTCCCCGATTTGGCGAATAATGCGTCAATTCTATTTTTAAGCGTTTGTGCTGCTACAACACGATTTTTTTCCGAAGCCTCTGCGCCACCGCTGCGCGACGGCCAATGGTTCGCGAAGATGTGGAGCGTATCTTTACTTTTTGTAACGATGTTAGCATTAAGAATCAAACGTGTAGGATATTTATCCGAAAGCACCACCGTGTCGGCATTCATCGAGAGAAAAGTGAATTTGTCTTTTTTAAAAATCATACCGACATCGATGCCTCTTTTGTCAGGTGATTCTTTATACACTACTTGATAATTAAGGTCTGAGAGATGCTTCTCAACCATTGTTTCAAGCACTTTTTGATTTTCTACTTCTGCAAAACCAATAATGTCCGGTCCGCGGTTATCATTCATCGAACGAATAACTCTTGCCATATTGAACATCTTTTTTTCAAAGCGTTCTTCCGTCCATTCTTTTTTTGAAGAAGGGAGAAATTCAGCATCATTATTCTCCGGATCATCTACTGCATTAAATAAATTTTCTTGATTATAGAACGCTACGACGACTGTATCCTTCTTTGACTGCGCATAATTCAGTTGTGAAAAAAACATTACTAAAGAAAAAAACGAGATAACTAACCATTTGATTTTCATATTTCTATCCTTGTAACCACACCGTGAATTTTCTGGTATGGGAGTTTGTAAAATTGAACAAAGTTTGGAGTCATTTTCTTAAAGAACGAATAAAGTTTTAATAAAAAATTACTTGTAACTATATCTTCTACCCCGTAAAACATCACTTTTTCATTAATGTCATGTTTCTTTATAATTGAAGAAAGATCAACTATTTCCATGTAACCGACTGCAACTGATAATCCGTGCAGCCCGACAGCTAAATTTTCTACATACCCCGACTCAATCCCGTAGGGGCTGTCAGTTCTTGATATTGATACCAATATATTTTTATCATAAATGATATTTGAACTGATAATACAATGCGCAACATAGGGAGGGATATCGTAATTTGTTCTTGAAAAAAATATAGCAGTCCCGTCAATATTATGCCCACGGTTGTAAATCTGTTCGTACGCTATTTTAAATGTATCTAATGGCAACGATCTGAATGAGCGATAGATCGTCTTTTGTCCTGTGATCCAAATTAAGGTTACAGTAAAAGGTATCGCGGCAATAACTAACGACCAATACCCTCCATGCTCTAATTTGCTGGTAAGAGAAATTAGAAAAAGTAAGTCTACTAAGAGGACAACTATTGCCAGGCTCATTTTTACAAACGCCTTTTTGTGTCTAAATATCCAGATCATCAAAATTGAACTGATCGTCATGGTAATAGTTACCGCCAAACCATAAGCCGCTGCTAAATTGGAGGATGCTTTGAACAAAAGGATCATAAATAAAACTGCAACCAATAAACCCCAATTTACCGCACCAATATAAATTTGAGATTTTAACTGTGTTGAAGTATATTTTATTTTCATCAAGGGAAAAGTACGTGTAGTAATGCCCTGATAGACCAATGAAAATACTGCCGAGATCATCGCTTGCGAAGCTATGATTGTAGCAAGAATCGTTAAGATAATAAATGGAATATAAAGTATTTCTGCTTGTGATTTGACCATTTCAAAAAGAATTAAGTTTGTACTTTGATGATGGAGAATATAAGCTCCTTGTCCAAAATAGTTAAAAACAAGTGCAATAAAAACAAATCCCCAGGCTCTTCTTATGGGAAGAGCACCGAGATGCCCCATATCCGCATATAGCGCCTCACCTCCGGTTGCGCACAAAATAACTTCAGACAAAACAAGAATTCCCGCAACTCCGTTATGAATTAAAAAATTAATTGCATAATGAGGACTTACCGCTAAAAGAATTGACGGCATTTTTAAAATTGAAATAAATCCAGAAACAAATAATGCCAGAAACCAAACAACCATAATAGGTCCGAATGAACTTGCAACTTTATCCGTCCCTTTATATTGAAAAGCAAAAAGCATGATGGTTATTCCCATTGTTATGAGGATAACAATGTTTCCTGAGATCCATTCAAATCCATGGATTAAAGGTAATCCTTCCACAGCTGATAAGATACTTATTGCGGGAGTTATAACCCCGTCTCCCATAAGCAATGAAATCCCAAAGTATCCTAAATAAGCAACAATGGTCGCTTTCTTCCCTTTTTTAATAAAACCGGAAAGAACTTCTTTTAATACTATTACTCCTCCTTCACCTTTGATACTTAGGCTCATTGCAAGCCAAGCGTATTCTACGGTTACAAGAATTATCAATGTCCAGAAAATCAGTGAGAGAATTCCAAACAAATTATCGTGTGTTGGGTTTGTAAGAGTAAATACTATAACCAGCGTATATATTGGACTGGTTCCAATGTCGCCGAAAACCAAGCCCATCGCTTTGATGATTTCGTAAAAACTTATTTTTGAATTTTTCAACTGATACTAATTTCTTTTTTAATACGTAACCCTTATCGGAAGTATAACAAAAGGATACCCTTCCTGATAAAGTCTCCTTTGCACGCTGAAGACAATTTGGTTATGTAAAAGTTTTGTGAAAAATGTTTCATTTGGAAAGACGAGTTGACCACCGAAAAAAACTGAGTTAGGGTATTTTTCAAAAACTTTTTCCGACATTTCGGTTACTTGATCAACTACATCTGTTCCTAGAGATGTAAAACTATCGGCAAAATAACCGCTATGATTCATAAACTCGACATATTGGTCAATTTCTTTTTTAACAAATTCTTCTAATTTTAAAATTTCTGCCGATCCTTTAAAAGCCCCCGCATCAACTACACCGGCTTGCACAAATACATAGTTTTTGAAAATCCCGGGAAACGTTTTGATAACACTTAATAACGTATGAACACCAAGTCCATTAAATCCGTTTACCAAAACAACAGCTGTTTTGTTTTCGGGTTTGTATTTCGGTTTTTCATCAGTTTTTAATTCATTATCCGGATGAAGATAATAGAAGGAAGAACTTATTGCAGGAATAATATCACTGTCTAATTTTTGAATTAACGTGTTAACGGAATTGTAATGTTTTTTGATATATAAAGCCAGGGCAATAACACTTCCGGTAACCACTAATGTTATCCATCCGCCTTCAAAAAATTTTATAGCAACAACTGAAACTAAAATCAAAGTGGTTAACACCAATCCTATTCCGTTAAT
>JBAYFO010000013.1:0-73206 GCA_041667115.1 Ignavibacteriaceae bacterium
AACCGCATTCCCGATCTTTAATTTATCTTCATGTTTTACTTCGCGGAACGATTCGGCATAACCTTGCTCGTTATCCATATCCCAGCCTAACGCCTTGAAGAAAGGATCGATAAAATCTCTGCGGGTTAATGTCTCGTTATAATCGGAGTTTTTGTAAGAAACATACTGCTCCTCAAAACGTTGAACGAGTTCGGATATTTTTTTATATGCGGTTTCTTTGGTTACCATCTTTTAATTCACTACAAATTATTTTCTTTGCTGGTAAAATTAACATTTTTATATGTCATGCCTACGGCATTCTGTTTTTTGTTTTATTTTGTTTCTACCAAACTTTCATCCCTCCGGGATGAAGAATCATAAATCCCGTTAGGGATTTAATATTGGTAGACCAATAAACAATCGAAACGATTAAAATCCCGTTAGGGATGACATATAATTTCTTTCTTAAAATCTTTCACGGATTAAATTGATAGATAATCTCGCGTCCCAGAACCGAACCTAAAATACCTCCGGTTATAGAACCTAATAATGCGCCAAGAAAATAATAACCTACAGCTTTTTCTAATGGTGAGAGTGGATGTTGATCTGTCATAACTGGCGGGAACTGTTGCTCTTTATATTCGCCGAGTAACCCGCCAATAGCAAGACTGATGGCACCCCCCGTAAAGAATCCGGTTATTACTCCAAGCGGAATATTTCTCCATCTGTTTTTATAACTGACAGTCTTTACTTTATCTATTACTGAAACAGTATTTTTAGTCCTCATCGTTTTAGTTCCAATAAAACTTAATGAATCATGAGTGGTTCTAATAGTTTCAGCACTCAGTTCATCACCACTTTTCAATACAATTGATGCTTTTTGAATCGTATTATTCTCAAAATTTATTTCTTCAATATCTGAAAGCGCAAATTGATAGTTCTTCTTTTCTTCCAATCTCCCAAATGAAAACAACGTATCATTTTCAATTACAGCGCCTTCATTCGCAATAACCAAGCTATCGTTTATCAAAGTAACTTTCGTCTCTTTTGTCTTGAAAGAATTATTAAATTCATCATAGAATTTTTCTTTAGAAGGGGAATCACTTATTCTATAAGTTGAAGAACATCCGACAAATGTTATTAGAAATAGTGCAACCGCAAAACATTTAATAATCGGAGCTACATAACTCCCGTAGGTGTTATCGTTAGTGAGGTTTCTTTTTTGAGCGGTATAACTTAAACAGTGTTCCAAGCAAATATTCCCTAAGCCCTTTTACTTAGTTTAATTGGTGCGTTAAAACTAAAACTTTTTAACTATTTCCGCAAGCAAATAAAAAAAATTTCTTTTCCATTCGCCAAATGACAAATCCCCAAACCGGATGGGACCGGAACTAAAATAGTTACTCATCCCCATTTGCATGGTTGAATGGCTGCATAGTATCCTCGATTAAGTTCTTGTTCTTTTTGACACGATTTACGAACAAGGATTAACGAATAGTGATTTGCGATTTGTTTAAAACTTCTAAAATCAAAAATCGTTAATCTTTGTTCTGAGATCAATCCGCCTGAGGCGGAGGTTGTCGGCTACGCCGCGCTAAGATTGAATGAAAAACATTCATCCATTCATTCCCATTCAGTCATTCATCTTCATTCATTTCCATTACCCTTAGCTCTGCAAGAGCGGCGTATCCTAACACAGGGCAAAGCCCTGTGAATAAAATAAACGGAGTACTATTCAAGCCCTGCAAGGGCGGAATAAACTTGAACCCGAAATTTATTACGCCCCTTCAGGGCTTCACTGTTAATTAGGGTTTCATTTTCATAGGGCTTCGCCCTACGTTGATGTATATCGCCCTTTCAGGGCTATAATATTCTTGGTACTCTCGAAGACTTTCAGTTGTCAATATGAATTTTCATTTATTAATCAGCCCCTCTCCTCTTTCATTTTCTCACATTGACCATTGGCTTATGACCATTGACCTTTTGATCTTTGTCATTTGTCTTTTGTCTTTTGTTATTCGTTATTTGTAATTTGTAGAGACACGCCCTCGACTGCCTCGGGACGTGTCTCTACGTCTGTAATTACTGTGCCGGTGGTGTCGGTTCATCCGGCGGCGGAGTTTCCTCTTCATCATCCTTATGTTTACCGCCAAGGTCTTTTGTTACCCGCGCGGCTTGATATTCTATAACGAAATCGGGATACCCCCTTTTTCATCCGCAGCATTAAATTATCGAGATCAACTTTCAGCACATCATCGGCAGCATCGAACAATTCACTAAGCGAAACGCGCGCGCCCGATTTTCCGGTAAAGCTTGTCTGCTTTGTTGCTGTTGCTGTTTTGAATGCTTGCACCGCCGCGGTAAATTCCGCTATCTCGGTATCATCAACATTATAAACGGCAAGCGCGGTTTTATTTGTTTGAACCAGTTCTAAAACCGTAGCTGCTTTATTTCCCAAATCCGTATCCCCGATTCTTTGCAGATCGGACTTAGTGAATTTAACCAGTAGAGCAAGCTCAGCGTTTTTAGATTTTCTTGCAAATGAAGCAAGCGCCCCTTTTAACGCAAGCAAATTCTCTATAAGATTATTCTCTACCGCATCTCTTGCGGCTACCTTACCCACAGCTACCGTACCGAACTTCTTTTCGGTATCGGTAATTTGTTTGATGAGGGATGCAAACTCCTCCTTCGCCTCCGCTAGCGCTGGCAGTGTATCAACCGCCGTCTGGTTTTTGCTTAAAACAGCTTCTACTGCTTCAAACATCACTAACTTATTTTCCTCGAACCGTTGCATGGTATCACCTTTGTATTAATGATTATATAATTGATTTATTTTTCACTTCACCCCTGCCTTAGGGGCATAAGTAAAACTCTCTTTCCGTTAATCTTATTGGTCAGTCTCCGGATATATTTTAGTCTTAATCTTACTCGTCAGCCTGTGGGTGAATTATTTCCATAATCATTATCTGGACAATTCAGAATCAAATAGTTACTACTCTTTGACGAAAAGTATCCTCAGTTAATTTTTTTTTTTTTGGACACGATTTACGAACAATGATTAACGAATAGCGATTTTTGATTTTTTTTAACTTCTAAAATCAAAAATCGTTAATCTTTGTTCTGAGATTAAAAAAATATTTGTTGCTGGTTTCACCATGCTAAAGCTGTATGGCTTTGGAAAAACATTCATCCATTCATTTCCATTCATCCATTCGGTTACTTGTGCTAACATTTTAATTCCGCCACCCTCTATAACTCCCAAATTAAAGTTGAGAAACCCCTTTCTTCGTTTTTGACCCATTTTGCCCGTTTTTTATCTCCTATCCGTGACTTTGCTCACTTCCGGATTCGCTTTGCGAAACATCAGATTGATTTTGCTCACTTCTCGATCCGCTTTACGAAACTTCAGATTGACTTTGCTCACTTCCAGATTCATTTTGCGCAACTTCAGATTGACTTTGCTCACTTCCAGATTCGTTTTGTGAAACATCAGATTAACTTTGCTCACTTCCAGATTCGTTTTGCACAACTCCAGATTGATTTTGCTCACTTCCAGATTCGTTTTGCGAAACATCAGATTGACTTTGCTCACTTCCAGATTCGTTTTGCACAACTTCAGATTGATTTCGCTCACTTCCAGATTCGCTTTGCGAAACTTCAGATTGACTTTGCTCACTTCCAGATTCGTTTTGCGAGACTCCAGATTGACTTTGCTCACTTCTCGATCCGCTTTGCGAAACACTAGATTGATTTTGTAAGCTTCAAGATTCGTTTTGCACGGCTCTGGATTGCCTTTGCACGATTCCAGATTCGCTTTGCACAACTCTTGTTTTCCGTTGTAGTCCTCTCAGCTGGTATTGCGGAACTCTTGATTGTTAATGTTCGCGCCGCATCATGCAAATCAATCACATAGAAATGGAAATGAACAAATCTCTTTTTGAAAGAGAAACTCCGTTCAAGCAAATGCGTTAGCTATATTTAAATAGTTAGTAAAAATATTCTAAACAAAATGGACGCACTCCTGGTTTAATTCTGAATGAATATAAATTAATCAATTTTCATTGGTCATAAGAAAAAACTGAAAACTGATTACTGAAAACTTTTTCGTTCCGGCTCTGCCGGTCTATGATATTAGTAATGGTAAGGGGTTTGGTAGAAGATGTTATAAGGAAGAATCAATCGCCCTGGCTTATAATAGGAGAACCCCGCTCATCGGAAACAAATTGTTCCGCTAAAATATGATGGGATCTGTTTTACAGGAGAAGAGGAAGCTAACAAGACCATCATCAAAATTGAGTGAATCCCATGAGCTGCTATTTATAAAAAAAAATTAAATCAAAAAACCTCCATTATTTTTCTTAGCGCAAACTAAAAAACGGAATAATAAAAAGCAAGAGCAATTTATATTTCTTAATCTTCAACTTCGTCTTAAAGATTTTGAATATTCTCACAATTGAAAACGAATACTTCCAGCAAAGAGGCTGCTCTATGAAAGTAAATTTTTCACAATCCATATTTTTTGATAGAGCCTTCCGGTTGAGCCGCAAATCATAAACTGGCAGAGCCAGAACCAAATAATTTGGAATGAATAGTATCCCTCTGTTAAATTTTTGTTTTTTTGGACAAGAAATTTTTCAAGGATTTCCACTCTATTTTTTTTAATACTACATCAAAAAAACATTGAATCCCGCCGGGATTCTTTTCGTGTTTTGTGTTTATGTTACCAAGATTCAATCCCGATGGGATTGTGCCGTTCTAAAAAACTTCAAAGAGTTTAGAATTTTTACAATAACCCGCCTCTGGCGGGTTAAATCTTTGTAACCTTAAACGCAACCAAAATGTACATTCCCTTAGGGAATGAATATTTCATCTCACCTAAAAAACAATAAAAGAAGTTAACTAATGTTTTGGCTGGCGGGTTCACCGCGCTAAGACTGAATGAAGAACATTCATCCATTCAACCGTTCTTCCAGTTTTTTGGGACAAATATTCTCGCCATTCTGCGTTGAATATTTTTCCTAACTGTATAAATCCCTGCCGACAGGCAAGGTAAAATAAAACGTACTTCCTTTTTCTTCTTCGCTTTCAACCCAAATTTTTCCGCCATGTTTTTCAACAAACTCTTTGCAGAGCAATAAACCCAAGCCCGAACTGGGTTCACCTTCGGTTCCTTTTCTCCCCACCTTTTCATCTATTTTGAAGAGCTTCTTGATAAAGCTATCAGACATTCCCATGCCCGTATCGGCTATAGAAATTTCTAACATAGTATTGCTTATCGTTTTTGTTTTGATAGTTACTTCCCCTTCTTTTCTTGTGAACTTAACTGCATTTGAGAGAAGATTACCAAGAATACTATTTACCATCCTTCCATCAACAAATACTTTTTGTTCTTCCGGAACTTTATTTATAAGAGTAATTCCCTTTTGTAAAGCTCTTTTCTTTATTTGCTCAATATTTTCGGAAACGATTGTTGACAAGGAAAATTCCTCCGGTGTAAAACTAAATGAACCCCTTTGCAACTGTGCCCAGTCCAATAGATTTTGGAGCAGCTTATAAAGATTCTGTGCCGAATGATTTATCTCACCGATTAACTTTGCTAATTCTTCAGCTGTAAATTCTCCTATATTTTCAAGCATCATTTCTGTCATACCCAAAAATCCCTGGAAAGGACTCCTTAAATCATGCGCAATTATTGAAAAGAATTTATCTTTTGTTGCGTTCAGTTCTTGAAGTTGGTTGTTTTGCTGTTGGATAATTAATTCCGCTTCTTTGCGTTCGGTAATGTCATGCGCCGTCCCGCGAAGTCCAACAATTTGACCTTTATCATCGTACTTCACTTCACCATGGGCGGTAACCCAGCGAGTTGTTCCGTCGTTCGTTGGGGCAAGTTCCAGATCGAGTTGATACTCTTCACCCGTTTGCATACTCTTCTTTACCGCGGCATCAAGTAATGCGATACTTTCAGGCGTATACATCTTTAAATGTTCCTCGTACTTGGGGGGGCTTTGTTTCGGATCGAAACCGTAGATATGGTAATACTCTTCCGACCAGCTAATAGTGTCGGTCTTTGCATCCCATTCCCAACTGCCAAGCCGTCCGACACGTTGCGCTTCCTGGAGGATTGATTTGCTTTTCAGTAACTCTTCTTCTGCACGTTTGCGCATGGTGATGTCTCGATGAAAACCGAGGAAATACTTCTCTCCTCCGATAATCACCACGTTTGCCGATACTTCAAGGGGGATCGTTTTACCATTCTTGCAATAATGTTCAACCTCAAAAGTTATCGACTCTCCCGCCAATAACCGTTCAATCCGTTCTTGGTTAAGTCGGGCACTTTCAGGAGTATCAAGATCTTTTAAATTCTTATTCATCAACTCTTCTTTGGTGTATCCGTGCATTCTGGCGAAAGACTCGTTCAACGCTACAATGGAGCCGGTGCTGGTTAATTGAAAGATCCCGTCTTTTGCAGTTTCAAATAATACTCTAAACTTTTCCTCACTCTCGCGTAACGCTTCATCGCTCAATTTACGCTCGATGGCTTCATTCTTAAGAACTTTGTTTTGTAAAACTAGCCTTATTGAGAGAGTGAGAAATAATAGAAATGCGATAACTATTAGTACGCTTCCCCTCAGTACATGGAGAATTATTGAACTCTTCCAACTATCTGCATCGTAATCCAATCCGAATGCTGCTATTCTTTCCCCGGTTATTTCATCCCTTATTGGAACAAGTACACTTACCCACGTTCCCCATCTGTCGGTAATAGGAGGAGTAATTAATTCTTCTTTACTCTCAAAAAGTTTTATATAATTCGTATCAGCTTCTGGATATTCTTGTCCGGGTGGGGAGTAGTCTTTAGAGTCTTCCGGCTCGGAATCTGCCATAAAATAAATCTTATTTTCTCTTTTCGTGAATAAGTAGGCAAAGCGTACATCAGTGAGAGTGGCTTTTATATTGATCAGTTTTCTTTTTATTTTTTGATAGTCTTCTGTGTTTGCATCTTCCGGCGTTCCGGAAAGATGCTTCAAGCTTTCCCCATTTAATGCACTTGCTGCAATCTTCGCTGCCTTTATTGCTTCTTCCGAACTTTGCCTTACAACGTGATTCCATGTATAGCGTATTGCCACAGCTCCTGAAATCACAATGAGCATAAATATAAACATCACAACCAGGGATGATTTTTTGGCTAAAAAATCTTTACTCATCTTAACAATTTCCTTTTTAAAAGTTCTGAACACAACTTTAATTATGGATTAGTCTGGCACGTATTCTCTGTTCCCTTTAGTTTTGTTAAATCGAATGAAATATGAATCAGCGAAGAATCTTTTTAGAAGTTTTTGAGTGAGGGGTTGAGTATTTCTTAAACAGCTTAGCAAGTAGTTTTCTCTTTTTAGCTATTTTACTTTATTTAATAGACACTGCAAAAGTAAAATTATTTATTCATATTCCAAATAGGAAAGAACCAATTTTCATCAACTTTTTTCTTGCTCTGTTTTTATTTTCCTCTGCTTGCTTTTTTAACTGACAGGGTAGCGCTATAAGCCATCCCCTTCAATCATTCGCATTTGTAAAGGCAACACTCTGTTTTGATTCTTAGATGAATGAATTGCTAGGAAGTGCATGCGAGATTGAGAGAATCACCCGGAGATTTTCCTCATCTTGTCCCCTCCACTGCCAGCTTCAAGTTTACTAAAATCATCAAGTAACTCCTCCCCAAAAGATGTAGTTCCTTTTTCATCCCTTTGACCGATTGAATAAACATGATTATCTGCATATCATAGCATGTAATTTTAGATATTAAAAGACGTTACGACATGGAAAAAATAATCTTAGAACATTTCCAAAATAAAAAGCAGGAAGCAGAAATTATTCCTAAAAGTGTTTCTGTAATTATTTCTAATACGGTAGTTGATAAATTCTTTTTAGAAGTCTACTCACTTACAATTTTTACAGCACGCTTCTTTAGGGAAGTAGTTAAACCGCCTTATGAATTTAACGAATTGATGAAGCAGTCTTTTCTTATCGGGTACAAGTCTCTTTCTTTGGTAGCTGTTACAAGCTTTATTATCGGGCTTGTGCTTACTGTTCAGTCTAGACCGACGCTTGCAAAGTTTGGAGCAGAATCGTTATTGCCGGTGATGGTAGCAATCTCAATAATACGGGAAATAGGTCCGGTTATAACTGCATTAATATTTGCAGGAAAAGTTGGATCGGGAATTGGAGCAGAACTTGCCTCAATGAATGTTACCGAACAAATTGATGCAATGCAAGTATCGCACACGAACCCATTTAAATATCTTGTTGTTACAAGAGTTCTCTCCGCCACAATAATGCTGCCGGTATTGGTAGTCTTTTCCGATGCCGTTGGTTTATTCGGATCATATATTGCCGTTAACCTGAAAGGGAATGTAAGTTATTATTTATTTTTTTCACAAATATTTCAAAGCCTCGAATTTAAAGATCTCTTCCCGGCTCTCATCAAAACTTTTTTCTTCGGATTCGCAATCGGGCTTATAGGATGTTACAAAGGGTATAATTCAAATAAGGGAACGGAAGGTGTTGGTAAAGCAGCAAACTCAGCAGTCGTCTTCGCATCATTGATGGTTTTTATCATTGATATGATAGCCGTACAAATTACAAGTTTGATCCAGAATTAAACTGAGCAATTAAAAGAATGACAACTGAAACATCCACCATAGAAACAAAAGACGATACCAAGCAGACCGGGCTTGTTGTAGTTGAGATGCAACATTTGAAGAAATCTTTCGGAGATAAGGAAGTGTTGCTCGATATTAATTTGGTAATGAACAAAGGAGAAAACCTCGTCATCCTTGGAAAATCGGGAACCGGAAAATCCGTACTAATAAAATGTATCGTTGGTTTGATGGAAATTGATGATGGAAAACTCTTATTATTTGGGCAAGATATTTCTGAACTCAAGGCTAAAGAGTTAACTGAACTACACAGAAAGATTGGTTTTCTTTTTCAAAGCGGCGCTCTTTACGATTCGATGACGGTGCGAGAGAATCTCGAATTCCCGTTAAGAAGACAAGTGACTAAAGTCTCTAAAAAAGAAATGGATGAACTTGTAAAAGAAGCGTTGGAGAATGTTGGACTCTCCGACACTATTGATATGACACCTTCAGAGCTTTCCGGAGGTATGCGTAAAAGATTGGGTCTGGCACGAACGTTAATCTTAAAACCTGAAATAATGCTGTATGATGAACCGTCTACCGGGCTTGATCCAATAACGTCAAAAGAAATAAGCAACCTCATCCTGGAAGTCCAAAAGAACTATCATACTTCTTCTATCATAATTACACACGATAGAGAATGCGCTAAACTAACAGCAAACCGGGTAATCGTAATTAAAGACGGAGTATGCGCAGCAGAAGGTTCTTACGCTGAGCTTGAAAAATCAGACGACCCTTGGGTACGGTCATTTTTTGAATAAGAAAAATTAGACAAACTATTTGAGCAGATAAAATGAAACAGAACACAACGAATAAAATCAGACTGGGAATATTTGTTTCCTTTGGAATAGCAATACTTATTGTAGCTATATATTTTATTGGTGAAAGGCAGCAATTATTTAGAAGTACTTTTCATATAAGCGGAGTATTTAGAGATGTTGCCGGGCTTCAAGCCGGAAGTAACGTTCGATTCTCCGGAATAACGGTAGGGAATATAGAAAATATTGACATCGTAAGTGATACTTCCGTGAGAGTAGAAATAGTTGTTGATGAAAGCACCCGAAAGTTTATTAAAAAGGATGCGATTGCAAGTATTGGCTCCGAAGGACTAATGGGAAATAAAATTTTAATTATTAATCCGGGACCTGGGAAAGAGAAGGAAATTCAAAACAACGATATTATTAAAACAGCTCAACCCATTAATCTGGATGAAGTTCTCCTCTCCCTAAAAACAACTATTGATAATACCTCTCAAATCACAAAAGATCTTTCGATGATCACCACCGACATTCAAACCGGAAAAGGAACAATAGGAAGATTATTGATGGATCAATCGTTAGCTAAAAATTTCGATTCTGCGATCGTTAATCTAAAAGAAGGTTCGGCAGGATTAAAAAATCTTATGGATGACGCGAAGATCAGTTTCGATCAAAACTGGGATTCTACTTTTGTCAATTTAAGAGAAAGCTCCGCCGGGTTGAAAATACTTTTGGAGAAAGCAAGGAAGAGCTGGCTGTTGTGGGGTTTTTAAAATCTTGAAATTGAAAATCCTACTTCATTAGCAATTGCTTTTAGTAAGCGTAAGAATTTCATTAATTGATGCGTCCGGGGATGTAGTTCCTTTTTCATCCCTTTGGTCTATTGTTATCCCTCTCTACTATTCACAATTTAATCTATGGATAAATACTATTATTAACGACCGGAATCTTAACACAACCACTACCAGTATTTCGGTGGTTAACAAATAATTTAATAAGGAGAAAACATGAAAAAGATACTCATCGGTATTCTTGGCATAATATTCTTTGTTCTTATCAACGGCTGTTCGCGTAATACAGACCCTCAGTTTCGCATTACGAACAAACAGTCGGAAAAAGTAAATGTAAAAATACAAACAGCGACAGGTAGTAACTTAACTATCAACGATATTAAACCTGGACAAACTACATCATATCAAACAGCCGCTATTGGCAATATTACTGCGACGGCAGTTATTCAGAATGAATCAATATCATTCCTTGCCGCAAAAAATACTAATTATACTATTATTATAAGTACGGGTAGACCACCATCACTACGCGTCGATCAATAACGGTGTTAAGGTAATAAGAATAAGCTGGCGTTACATAGGCGTTTGGGAGACGCCAATTATTCTTTACTTAAAGAATGCTACTAATTTTATTCTTCTCATCCTCGTAACATCAAATGGTTCTCTAAACCAAAAGGTGTAGTCCCTTTTTCATCCCTTCGCTCGATTTACACGCACGCAACATCTATTTAACTTGGCAACAAGTAAATAACGAAAACTAACTTAACAAAGGAATTATTTTATCATGAACAAAATGAATACTAAAACAAAAGCTCCAACAACTAGTTTAAGCAGGTGGACACAATTTCTCAAAACGTTCCTCTTAATTACTATTATGTTACCTACTATAGCTATGTCCCAATCATCACCCGCTTCTGTCAATCTTGGTACAGCCGGTGATTTTGTGATCCTAGCAAAAACAGGAATCTCAGTTACGGGTACTACACAAATTACTGGAGATCTTGGGATTAGTCCCGCTGCGGCGAGTTTCATAACTGGATTCGGGTTAATTGCAGATCCCTCGAATACTTTTTCAACATCATCTTTAGTCACCGGAAAGATTTATGCTGCTGACTATACCGACCCAACCCCAACTAAGATGACTACGGCTATAGGTGATATGGAAACCGCTTACACTAACGCCGCCGGGCGGGTATCTCCCGATTTTTCTGAACTGTATACCGGAGATCTTACCGGAAAGACCCTAATCCCTGGTCTCTATAAGTGGAGTACCGCGGTTGTGGTTTCTGCTGGTGGCGTTACTATCTCCGGAAGTGCAACTGATGTATGGATATTTCAAATAGCACAGAATCTAGAATTAGCCAATGGTGCCATTGTAACTCTTAGCGGCGGTGCGCTGGCTTCCAACATATTCTGGCAGGTCGCCGGGCAAGTTACTCTTGGAACGACGGCTGCCATGAAGGGAATTATCTTGTGTCAAACGGCAGTTGCAATGAATACCGGTGCAACACTGACTGGCAGAGCTCTGGCACAGACCGCAGTAACATTAGATGCGAATGCCGTTGTAAATCCGTTGGTTACCTCTGTTAAAAATGAGTTAGCTCCTAAAGCTTTCGCACTCTTACAGAATTATCCTAATCCTTTTAATCCTTCCACAAGGATTCAATATAGTCTTGAGAAGACCGCTCAAGTTTCGCTTAAAGTTTATAATGTACTTGGTCTTGAGGTTGCAACTCTTGTAAACAGCCGTCAGGATGCAGGTAGTTACAATGTCCCGTTCAGTGCAAACAACGGATCACTCAATCTCTCAAGCGGTGTTTACTTCTACCGTTTGGAAACCGGGTCTTTCGTCTCGACAAAGAAAATGATCCTAATGAAGTAGCCCCGGGTAATGTCTCTATTTGTTTCAACAAAATTTATTTGAAGAAACAAAACTAGTGTCTTTCATTTTTGCGAATCCTATCGGACGTATTTATGAAAACATAAAATAGTGAAAACGTTTTACAACAACCCACACGCTTTCTCAGAATGATAGCATAGGGTGTAGTTCGATACCGTTCTTTGAAGAAAAAAATACTCAAAAGAGAATTGTAATTCGTTCAGATATTCTTCTGCCGCTGCAAGCCAATCAATAATTGGAAAAAGGGAAGAAGAATAGATTGTCACTGATTCTCTCTCTTATGGAGTTCGAAAAAAAAGTGATAAAGGAAAGTAAATGTTTAAGCTACAACCAATTTCGTTAAGAAATAACCGCTTCACTTCAAGGTTGTCTAATCCAAATGGTGTAGTTCCTTTTTCATCCTTTAGACCGATTTACATAGGCATTCTATCTATGTAAGTTGGTATCAAGTAAATACCAAAACTAATTTATCAAAGGAGATAATTTATTATGAACAAAATGAAAAATAATTTTAAAATGTGGTTAATTCCACTGTTGCTGATCATGGTTATGGTTGGCTGCGATGAAAGAGTCGGATTGACTTCTCCACCGGACTTAACAAAACCAACAGTGAGTTCAACAAATCCTGTTGATCTCTCAACCGGTGTAGCGTTCAATAATAAAATCACCGCAACTTTTAGTGAAGTGATGGATTCTGCAACGATTACCACTGCAACATTTACCCTGATGCAAGGATCATCATTTGTATCCGGAGCTGTATCTTATATAGGTACAACGGCAACATTTGCCCCGTCAAGTTTTCTATCACCAAACACTCTCTACATCGCCACGATAACAACCATGGCTAAAAATCTTGTAGGCAGCGGATTGGCGAACAATTATGTTTGGAGCTTTACGACGGGTGCAGCTGCAACGGTTACTCCACCAACAGTAAGTTCGACAGCTCCCAATAATGCCGACACAGGAGTGCCTATCAATCAGAAAATTGCCGCATCTTTCAGTGTGGCTATGGATGCTTCAACGATTACAGCAGCAACATTTACCTTGCTGCAAGGGATAACGCCGGTCCCAGGATTTGTCTCCTACTCTGGCATAACTGCAATTTTTGCACCTTCAAGTAATCTTACACCAAACACTGCATATACTGCCATGATAACAACCGGAGCTAAGGATCTTGCAGGTATTGCTCTTGTTAACAATTATGTATGGAGTTTTACAACAGGTGCAGGAGTGATCATCACTCCACCGACAGTACTTTCAACAATTCCTGCTAATGGTGATTTAGGGGTGGCTTTGAACCAGAAAATAGCCGCAAATTTTAGTACAACAATGGATGCTTCAACGATTACAGCATCAACATTTACTTTAAAACAAGGGACAACACCGGTTTCAGGATTTGTCTCATACTCAGGCTCAACCGCAATTTTTGCACCGTCAGCCAATCTTTCGCCAAACACACTCTATACAGCCACGATTACAACTGGGGCTAAGGATTTGGCAGGTAATGCTTTGGCAAGCAACTATGGATGGACATTTACAACGGGTGCAGCGGTAATCGTCACTCCACCAACCGTAACTCTTACAGAACCCGTGAATCTTGCAACGGGTGTAGCGTTGAACCAGAACATCACCGCAACTTTTAGTACGATAATGGATGCTTCAACGATTACAACGGCGACATTTACCTTAATGCAGGGTACAACATTTGTATCCGGGACTTTAAGCTATGTTGGTAAGATAGCAACTTATAATCCATCGACTAATCTTGCCCCACTTACTACTTATACGGCCACGGTTACAACCGGGGCTAAAGACCTGGCAGGCAACGCTCTTGCAACCAATTATGTGTGGAGCTTTACAACAGGCGCCGGAGTACTTGTTATTCCACCGACCGTACTTTCTACAGCTCCTGCTAATGGTGATATAGGTGTGGCTTTGAATCAGAAAATAGCCGCAAATTTTAGTACACCAATGGATGCTTCAACAATTACTGCCTCAACATTTATCTTGATGCAAGGTACAACACCGGTTTCAGGATTTGTCTCATACTCAGGCTCAACCGCAATTTTTGCACCTTCAGCTAATCTCTCGCCAAATACACTCTATACTGCCACGGTTACAACTGGGGCTATGGATTTGGCAAGTAATGCTTTGGCAAGTGACTATGTATGGACCTTTACAACTGGTAGTGCAGTCGTCATCATTCCACCAACCGTAACTCTTACAGACCCTCTAGATCTTGCAACGGGTGTAGCGTTGAACCAGAACATCACCGCAACTTTTAGTACGATAATGGATGCTTCAACGATTACAACGGCGACATTTACCTTAATGCAGGGTACAACATTTGTATCTGGAACTTTAAGCTATGCCGGTAAGATAGCAACTTATAATCCATCAACTAATCTTGCACCACTTACTACTTATACTGCCACAATTACAACCGGGGCTAAAGACCTGGCAGGTAATTCTATGGCAAGCAATTATGTATGGACATTTACAACCGGCGCGGGAGTGGTCGTCACTCTACCAACGGTACTTTTTACAGACCCTCTTCCAGGGGCTATAGGTGTGGTTTTGAACAAACAAATCAGCGCAACTTTTAGTTGGGCTATGGATGCTTCAACTATTAGCACGTCAACATTTACTTTAATGCAAGGTTCAACTCCAATTCAAGGATTTGTTTCCTACTCCGGTACAAAAGCGACTTTTGCACCGACAACTAATCTTGCACCGCTTACTACCTATACAGCCACGATTACAACCGGGGCTAAAGACCTGGCAGGTAATGCTCTTGCAAGTAATTATGTCTGGACATTTACTACAGAGGCTGCAGTTGTTATTGTTCCACCAACAGTAACTCTCACAGATCCTCTTAATCTTGCAACAGGTGTGGCTTTAAACAAACAAATCACAGCAACGTTTAGCAAGACGATGGATGCTTCAACTATTAGCACATCAACATTTACCTTAATGCAAGGTTCAACGCCAGTTCAAGGCTTTGTCTCTTACTCCGGCACGAAGGCAACATTTGCACCGGTAAGCAACCTCACGGCGAATACAACCTATACAGCCACGATTACTACCGGAGCTAAGGATACTGCAGGTATTGCTCTGGCAAGCAACCATGTATGGACCTTCACAACCGTTATCCCATATACAGTAACGTTACAGTCTAATCCACTGTTGGGTGGTACTTTAGGTGGGGTCGGATTTATAAGTGGAATCGGCACATTTAATGCGGGCTCTTCCGTAACTGTAACTGCAAGTGCAAATGCCGGATATACATTTAATACCTGGACAGAAAATGGAAATGTAGTATCGATACTTCCGGATTATCAGTTCACTATAAGCAGCAATAGAACATTAGTTGCAAACTTTACTCTTACAACAGGGTATAAAGTAGTATTAGAATCAAATCCAGTAGGTGCCGGAAATTTATACGGAGCCGGTACATTTAATCTTGGCGATGTAGTAACGGTAAGTACATCATCAAAATCTGGATACCAATTTGTTAACTTGACAGAGAAAGCAACCGGAAATATTGTATCGACAAATGCTAGTATGACGTTTACCATAACCGGAGACACAACTATAGTTGCCAACTTTGTCTTAGGTATGGCAGGAATAGATCTTGGGTCTGCTGGTGATTTTGCTATTCTAGCTGGTTCTGGTGTCTCTAACACTGGTCCAACTACCGTTTATGGTGATGTTGGAGCATTTCCTACAGCCACTATTAATGGATTCCCTCCGGGAGTTGTAGTTGGAACGCTTTATACAGCGGCTGATCCTTTAGTAGGTACTGCAAAAGGCGCTTTGACTACCGCTTATAACGAAGCTCAAGGAAGATCATTAAATGCAATCTCATTGCCAGGGCAAATTGGCGGATTGACCCTTACCCCTGGTCTCTATGTGAACGGATCATCAAGTGGTATTTCAGGAACGGGACCACAAGGGATTTTAACTCTTGACGCTAAAGGCGATGTGAATGCTGTCTGGGTTTTCAAAATGAGCTCAACGTTAATCACCGATGCTGGAACCAGTGTAGTTCTTGCCGGTGGCGCACAATGGCAAAACATCTATTGGTCGGTCGGCACTTCAGCAACACTTGGTACGACCTCTATCTTTTATGGAAATATTCTTGCTGATCAATCAATAACACTTACTACCGGTGCAACATTGCGCGGTAGAGCGTTGACAAGGATTGCAGCAGTTACATTGGACGCTAATACTGTAGATAAGCGGCCATAAGGCTTAAGGGTGAGGAGATTTAATTTGAACTCCTCACCTTTCTTTTTCAAAATGAGCTTACTGAAGAACTTGAACGTTTTGGAGAAGAGATCGGAAATAAAGTTAATAACATTGAGTAAACAGAAATTCAAAAAAAATAAAGGAAACATGAAATGAAAAATTTTTTAATCACGCTTGCATTGATGTTACTTGTTAACATTGGTGTATCTCAAGCACAAACAGTAACCGATAGCTGGGCGTTCGGCTTCGGGTTAAGCTATCCCAGATATTATTCAGTAAACGTAGACGCTTTAAATACTGATTACGGCGCATATCTTTCCATCCAACGAAATTTTTCTGAACATGTTGGATTAAGATTGAAAGGTGGGTATTCTCACCTTGCAGGACAGTGGACTGACGCATCCCTTAACCAAATTAAGGAAACTACAAACCTTATAACAGGCGATCTTGATATGCTCTATTATCTTGTTCCCTGTGCACCGGTTTCACCATATCTGTTTGCCGGAATTGGCGGCAGTTATAAATCGATAACTAACAATCAAACAGCTCTTGCGGATAATTACAAGTATGGATCGGAATTAAATGCCGGTCTTGGCGCTGAATTTAAATTTAATCCTAGCTGGAGTTTTGTTGCTGAGTTCGGTTATCACCTTACAGGCAATTCAGAACTCGACGGTTCTATTATCCCGGATGTCTCGAAAGAAGTGAATGGGCATGATTCTTACATGACGTTGAGCGCGGGCCTCAATTACTTCTTTAGTAAAGGTAAACCATCACCGCAATGTGAGCCTTGCCAGGGAATGACAATGGAAATGAAGGACATGACGGACTATGGCAAAATTGAAGATATGATCAAGAAGCATATCCCTAAAGAAGTTATTAAAGAAGTTGCAGTTGATAGATATATCGCAGCAATTTCAGAAGATAGATTGGTGCTGGTTGGTGTAAACTTCGCGTTTGATAAATCGGACCTTTTACCTGAATCTTATCCTGTACTTGATAAAGCAGTAGTTTTATTGAATGAAAGATTCAAAGCAAATGTAGAGATTCAAGGATACACAGATTATATCGGCACTGATGAATACAACCAGGAACTTTCAGTGCAAAGAGCAGTAACAGTAAAAGATTACCTTGTATCTAAAGGGATAGCTGAAAGCAGACTTACAACTGTCGGTTTTGGAAAAGGAAATCCGGTTGCAAATAATGATACCGAAGAAGGCAGAACAATGAATAGAAGAATCGTCTTCAAAATTGTTAGGTAACTAATTTTATTAAACCAATGAATTAAGTCCCTGCAACTTAAAATTGCAGGGACTTTCGTGGGAACTAAAGATCAACATGGATAAGGGTACAATTATTTTAAAAGAAAGGTTCTTATGAAGATCCGAGAATATATTTATCTCACTTCTTTATTTACATCACTATTCTTCATAACAAGCTGCAAGGATAGTACGAATAATACTCAAGCCGGAGACAATGTTACGGTCTCATTAGCAATGGATCAAGGACTAAATAAAGTTGCAAGTGATCCAATTGTTCTTGACACAGTAAAAATTTTGTTGAAGGACATTAAATTCCGACAGGCTACGGGAGATTCATCAAATGTAAAAGTCGGTCCTATGGTAGTTCATTTAAATTTGAACGGAACGCCAACAGAATTTGCCGCCGGTATTGTAATAGCGGGAAATTATGATAAGATCAAATTCCGGTTGCATAAACCAGAAGCTGGTGATATAATTTCTGATCCGGAATTTATCGCCGGTTCAAGCGGTGAGTTAAGATATTCCGTCATCGTTAAAGGAACATACAATGGCGTACCGTTTATTTACAAGTCAACAAAAACGGCAACTCAAGAAGTAAATTTGAAAAACTATGTAAACTTAACTGCCGAAGTGAAGACAAATGTTACGCTTTCGGTTGATGTTAATTCTTGGTTTTATAAAGATACCGTTGTTCTTGATCCCAATAACATCGACAACCAGAATGATATTGACAACAACATAAAAGATTCATTTAAAAAGGCATTCCGCGACGCGAATAAAGACGGTATCGCTGATTAATTATTTAATGAGGCTTGACACGTCAAGTCTCAAATTTAAGAGTAATGGGATTTTGTTTTAACCCGAAGAGACCGGTTGAGACAATCTAAATTCAAAATAATTTATTTTATCTACCCATTACTTATCACTAAGTCTCTAAGGAGAAATCAAAATGCGAAAAATATATTTAACAATTTTACTAACTGGAATTTTTCTTGCTCTCGGAGCGCCTCTTAAAGCGCAAGTTAGTTTGAGCCTGAATTTTAACATTGGCAGCCAACCTGTTTGGGGACCAGTGGGATATGACGAAGTGCAATATTACTATCTGCCTGATATAGACACTTACTACTATGTTCCCCAACATCGTTTTTACTTTTATAACGGAAGAAGCTGGATTTATAGCTCATCATTACCACCGCGTTATGCAAATTATAACTTATACAATGGTTACAAAGTAGTAGTGAATGAGCGTGAACCATGGCGGCATCACAAAATCTACCATGAAAAATATGCATCATTTAAAGGTCGTCACGATCAGCAACCAATACGAGATAGCCGGGATTCAAAATATTTTGTAAATAAAAATCACCCGGAACATAATAATTGGGTCAAGCAGCAAAAGCAAAATAATGGAAAAGATAGAGGGGAAAACCGCGGTAATAAAAGTGACAACAAGAAAAATGGCGGACAAGGGAAACATAAAAAATAAACTTTAAGCATAACGATTATTAAGATCACGCTTAAAGTTTTTAAAGAGATAACAAAATAACTTAAAGGAAGTACAAATGGATAAGCTTAATATTAAAGGTAACTGGAACGAACTTGCCGGCAAACTTAAACAAAAATTTGCCGAACTGACCGACGATGATTTACTCTTCAAAGAGGGGAAAGAAGAAGAACTGTTGGGAAGGCTTCAGCAGAAACTTGGGAAAACCAAAGAACAAATACACGATCTGATCGCGAAGTTGTAACAAATTAAATTTTCAAAGGTTAACGGTTCGTCTATCAAATTAATCGTTAACCTATGTTCTTGTTTAAAACTGTGTAAAAAGGTGTTGAGAGAACTTCCGCAAAAATGAACAAATTATAAAGTAGGTATACGTTTTCTACAAAAAACAAATTGTACTCCACCAAAAGGATTAGTTCCTTTTTCATCCTCTCGCCCGATTGATAGAATTGTCCACTTCATATAGCTTGAAGTGTGTTCATAAAAAGTTAAGTACTAAATAAATATAGGAGAATCTGAAAATGAAAAATTTTATTTTACAATTATTAAGAGGAGTTATGTCATGAAAAAAAGTATTTTATTCGCGATGGTTTTAGGAATGATGATAATCTTCATAAAACCAATCGCAGCTCAAGATCGTGGATTTGGATTGGGGCTTGTTTTGGGTGAACCAACGGGGTTAAGTGCAAAACTCTGGACGTCAAAAGTAAATGCTTTTGATTTCGGTCTTGGTGTTGGCCTGGGCGGAGATCGTATTTCATATAATGGCAACTACGATAACGGCGGACGCGTCCATTTTCACATGGATTATCTCTGGCACTCATTCAATGCGATAAGTTCTACCGAAAGATTTCCTCTCTATTACGGAATCGGAGGTCGGTTCAATACCGGTGGAAATTATGACGCATCATTCGGCATTAGAGGTGTTTTTGGGATAGTATGGTTTCCCCGTGCGACTCCTATTGATGTCTTTCTTGAGTTAGTGCCGGTTTTTCAACTAACCCCTTCTACCGGATTTGGAATTGATGCCGGACTGGGAATAAGATATTTCTTTCAATAAGAAAAAATAATTGTGCATAGTTTATTATTTATTAAAAAAGGATTCTAAAATGAAACTACTTACATTCGTAACGTTACTGATTCTGGGGTTTACCCAGTTTAATCTGGCGCAAAAATTAGATGAACAAAATATGGATATGCCAAGGGCAAATGCCATGTCTAATGTTTGGGCAATTACCGGTGACGCCGGTATTACAATAGGGTTTACTGATTATAAAGATATTAAAATGAATTATATTGCTAAAGGTGCGCTGGAATACTTTATGGCTTCAACAGGGGCAGGAAATGTTGGATTTAGACTTTTCGGCCAAGCGGGATATCTTTCCGGTACAGGAGCTCAATCAATTTGGGGAAATCCAACAAATACATTTTCTACATACATGCAAACTTTAGGCGGGCAAGCACTTTACACAGTCGCTCTTGGTGACGCGATTTACCCCTGGGTGGCTGTCGGTGCTGGCAACCTTTGGTTTTCGCCAAAAGACGGCAATGGAAATAAATTACCTGGTTACGGTGTCGGAAATTACAATACAAGTATGTTAGCCTATGTTGGCGATGCCGGCATACGTATGATGGTATCAAAAGGGGTAAGTATTAATCTTACTGGTGGAGTAATTATAGGGACAAGGGATCTTTTGGATGGTGCAAAATCCGGGCCTAACAATGATATGTTGTATACGCTTACTGCCGGATTATCTTATTACTTTGGAAGAGACCAAGATTCCGATCGTGATGGTGTTCCTGATAACGAGGACGCATGTCCCGGGACTCCCATAGGGGTCGCAGTTAATGAGTTCGGCTGTCCGATTGATACTGATAGTGACGGCGTTCCCGATTATCTCGATAAATGCCCTGGCACACCTTCCGGAGTTGCAGTAGGTGCAACGGGTTGTCCACTTGATACCGATGGTGACGGAGTCCCTGATTATCTTGATAAATGCACAAACACACCTGCCGGCGCTAAAGTAGATGCAAACGGCTGTCCGCTTGATTCCGACGGTGACGGTGTTCCTGATTATCTTGATAAATGTGCTAACACTCCTAGCGGAGCTAAAGTAGATGCGAGCGGTTGTCCGCTTGATTCCGATGGTGATGGAGTTGCAGACTATCTCGATAAATGTCCTAACACACCAAAAGGAACTCAGGTAAATGCTGAAGGATGCCCTATAAAGAAAGAGAAAGAAACTGTAGTTATTATGCAGCCGGGAGAAGTAGAAACTTTAGTTCTTAGCGGCGACACAAATTTTGAATTTAATAAATCCAAACTTCTACCTAATGCGTACACCGCTCTAGAAGGGATCGTAAAAACGATGAAAGAACATCCAAAATACAAATGGGAAATTGGCGGATATACTGATGGAATCGGTTCGGTTAGTTATAATAAAAAACTTTCAAAACAAAGAGCTCAGGCAATAGTAGACTACTTGGTAAGAAAAGGTGTTAAAAGGAATAATCTAACCATCGTTGGATATGGTAAAGATAATCCAATTGCCACTAATGAAACGCTTGAAGGAAGATCTATGAATAGAAGAGTTGAGATAAAATTACTCTCAAAAGGTATAAAATAGTTTTAGGGGAATAAAAATTAATGAGAGAAGCGGTTTAGTTAAAGCCGCTTCTCTTTGTTATTAAAGATATTAAAACAAATAAATGTTCTAAATGAGTTTTGGAGAAACAAAGTGAAAAAAATAAAAGTTCTATTTATAATTTCAACATTAGCCGTGTCAATTTTTATCTATGGCTGTGGTGCAAGCAATGCCGTTAAAGGTGGCGTTATAGGCGGAGCGAGCGGTGGTGTGGTCGGCGGAGTAATTGGTCATTATGCCGGGAACACTGCTCTCGGTGCGATATTAGGTGCGGCTGTTGGTGGAACCGCAGGAGTTTTAATTGGAAATCATATGGATAAGCAAGCCGCGGAAATGAAAAATGATATTTCGGGAGCAACAGTAGAAAGAGTTGGTGAAGGGATAAAACTTACTTTTGATTCAGGAATTTTATTTGCCACTAATTCCTCTACACTTGAATCTCAAGCTAAAACGAATATCCAAAAATTTGCTGCAATACTAAACAAATATCCGGATACCAATATCCTTGTTACCGGCTATACGGATTCTGATGGCACAGAGGAGTACAACCAAACCTTATCCGAAAAACGAGCCAAATCAGTTGCGGATTATGCCCAAATGCAAGGAGTTTCTTCTTCGAGATTTTCGGTTGTCGGATTCGGTGAAACAAATCCTGTAGCGTCAAATGATTCAGTAGATGGAAAACGGATGAATAGAAGAGTTGAAATAGCTGTTTTTGCAAATGAAAAACTTAAAAATGCTGCAGAAAATGGTAAATTTAATTAAATTCAATATGACGAAAATTATAATTTTCTGGGAATGTTAAAGCCTGTTGAATTTTAGCATCGCGGGATGAAGGACGCAAAAGGTTTAGCACCAGAAGCTAATTAAAAATGATAAATATTGAGCTAATGCTTTTTCTTAAAGGAATAATTATCGGTTTTGCGATGGCCGTCCCGATTGGACCTATCGGAATAATGTGTATTCGTAAAACACTTACTGAAGGACGTATGCACGGTCTGATAATCGGTCTTGGAGCGGCAACCGCAGATTTGCTTTACGGCTCTGTTGCAGCCTTTGGACTTACGGTCATCTCGAATACACTTCTTACTCAACGGATTTGGATCCGGCTTATCGGAGGAGCGTTACTTCTCTTCCTTGGAGTACGAACCTTTCTGGCACATCCGCCCGATCCTAAATTTCAAATTCAAAACGCTGGACAGCTTAGATCATATTTTACAACTGTTTTTCTCACCCTTACAAATCCATTAACTATTTTTGCTTTTATTGCTGTCTTTGCAGCGCTCGGTTTGGGGAATGGACTTAGTCTTTTTTCTTCATCTACTCTTGTTGCCGGAGTTTTTGCGGGTTCGTTTCTATGGTTTTTTTCGCTTAGTTCCGGTGCAACACTTTTTAGAAAAAAATTGGACGTTATTGGACTAAGATGGGTTAACAAAATTGCAGGTATTTTAATTATTATCTCAGGTGTTGCTGCCATAGTGACTTTATTATAGAACTGAAACCTTGTCTTCTCTTTAGTTTTTTGTTCGCACATTTCCCTTCCTTCTTTTCTTTTATCTGCATTTGTTAGTAAAATCTTCAGGCTCACCCCAAAGATGTAGTTCCTTTTTCATCCCTTTGCCCGATTGAATTACTTCATCACTCTTACTAGGTTAACATCGTATTTAAAACATTAAAAGTTAAACTGAAAGGATACTTACATGTTATTCACTATCGCGGTCGTTCTGATTGTTTTGTGGCTTCTTGGACTGGTCGCATTTCCGGTTATGGGAAGTTTTATTCACGTTCTTCTTGTGATTGCAGTTATTATGATTTTGGTAAGAGTTATCAATGGACGGCGTGCCCTTTAACCTACAATTGCAGGTGATACATGGATAAAAAAAATAGTTCGCTAAGCGGAAAAAACTATATCGTTAATGCGGCGGGTCTCGTAATTATAATTGCAGGGATAAACGTTGCCCAATCGGTTGTTGTTTTGTTTCTTATTGCTTTTTTTCTTGCTCTACTCGGAGCCCCGCCGGTGCTCTGGTTAAAGGCAAAACGCATTCCCTCCGGATTTGCTGTAATGATTGTTATGGCTATTCTGATCAGTATTCTCCTTTTGATTGGTGCACAAATTGGTACCTCAGTGAGCGGCTTTTCAAATGAATTACCTTTATTGCAAACGCGGATTCGAGAGCAAGTCTTAGACTTTAGCGTATTGTTGACAAGCAAAGGTATTGTAGGTACTGAAAAGTTTTTTCTAGAATATTTCAACCCGGAAGCAATTATGGGACTTACTGCCGGCTTGCTAACGGGATTGAGTTCTGTCCTTTCAGATCTTGTCCTGATCCTTCTCACCGTAACTTTTATCCTGCTTGAAGTCTCAAGCTTTCCCGTAAAACTCCGTGCTATTCTAGGCGATCCTAAACAAGTATTCCCCCGGTTCACGGAATTCGTCGTTGATATGAAACGCTATATGGTAATCAAAACTATAATCAACCTGGTTGCCGGAATCTTAATTACGGTATGGATGTACATACTTGGCGTACAATTCCCGGTCTTATGGGGATTTCTCGCATTTCTCCTTCATTATATACCCAACATCGGTGCGATTATCTCCGCCATTCCTGCGGCGCTTCTCGCATTTGTTCAATTCGGAATAGGCAGCGCCACACTTGTAATTGTCGGTAATATTCTCGTTGGATTCATAATCGGTAATGTGATTGAACCACGTTTGATGGGAAGAAAATTTGGACTCTCTACATTAGTAGTTTTTATCTCGCTAATTTTTTGGGGCAGCCTGCTCGGGTTTATCGGTGCGATTCTTTCCATACCTCTTACCATGACACTGAAGTTTGCATTTGAAAGTAATGAAAGTACAAGATGGATTGCTGTGTTGCTCGGATCAGAAAGATCTGATGAATTTATTGTTCCAACAACAATGAAAAATAAAAGACAAAACATTGAAGTCTAGCGGTTACACCCTTTTGTAGAGTCATATCACTCTCCATTCACGGCACTTGTGATGTGTTATGAAGAAAATATTTTTCCAAGTAATGAATATAAATTGTTACTGGTTTTTTAGAAATAAAAATGTTTTTTTGTCACTCTTAACTTTCTTGAAAAAATACGACACTATGCAAAAATTTTCTCACCCGAAAGGATTAGTCCCTTTTTCATTCCATTGGGCTATTGAAATTCAACATCCATTCTCTATACATTTATTCCGGTTTTAACAAACAAATATCTTAAGGAGATACTTATGAAAACTAATACCTTTTTACCTTTTGTCTTGAATCGGTGCTCGCGCTTCATTGGCGTCCCGCTATTTGCAGGAATGCTGGCATCTTTGATGATGCCAGGCATTGCACTTTCACAAACCGTATATCCCAACCCGGCAGCAGTTGATCTTTTAACGGCTGGTAATTATAGAGCTCTATCTGGATCTACGCTAAATATTGCCGTTGGTTGCACAGTTACTGGAAATGTTGGAGGTGTTGCAGTAACGAATAACGGAACAGTAACCGGAACTACCGACATAAATAATAGTGCCGTAACAACAGCTATAAACGATCTAACGACAGTGAAGGGACTTCTCGCTGCACGAACGCCTGATGCCACACCGGCTGTAGAACTCGGAGGAACAACCTTAGGACGAGGGATCTATTCTTCCGGAACTTTTGGGATAAATGGGACTCTTACATTAACTGGCGTAGCGAGTGACATCTTTATCTTCCAGACGACAACCACTCTCATCACGGGAACAGCTTGCATAGTTACCATGGGTGGTACGGCGTTGGCGTCTAATGTCTATTGGCAAGTCGGCAGTGCCGCAGAAATTGCTGGAGACTTTAAGGGAAACATTCTGGCTCAATCATACATTACGGTAACTAACGCTAGCGCAACAATAGACGGTAGATCATTAGCTTTAACCGCTGTTACATTAGGAGGCACTTCAGTGCTGCCTGTGGAACTAACATCTTTTACAGCAGCTTTAAATAACAATGCGGTAGAATTAAATTGGAACACAGCTACGGAAGTAAATAATTACGGCTTTGAAGTGCAGAGAAGTGAAACGCAAAATTATAATTGGGCAAAGGTTGGTTTCGTAAATGGCGCTGGCAATAGCAACTCTCCAAAGAATTATTCTTTTGTTGATAAACCAGCTTCTTACGGCAGCTATGCTTACCGATTAAAACAACTTGATAACGACGGCAAGCATACGTACAGCGACGTTATAGAAGTTAATGCAGCGGGACAAATACCAAACGGCTTTTTGCTTAATCAAAATTATCCTAACCCGTTTAATCCTTCAACACAGATACAGTTTGGTGTAAGTAAAAATACTTATGCAACATTAACGGTATTCAACGTTCTTGGTGTAAAGGTTTCAACGTTGTTTAACGGCAACGCCATAGCGGGACAAATTTACAACGTAACACTTAGCGGTGACAACCTGGCAAGCGGTATTTATTATTATAAGCTTCAGACAAATGAGAAAAATGAAGTTAGGAAAATGATTTTGTTGAGGTAGTACTAACTTGCCTTAGTGCGTCTCTGTCTTGATGTGCATTTGTAACGAGCTAACAGCGGCTCTTTAAATCATTAAAGTAGTGTCAAAACATAAAACTTGGCATTACGGTTTTATAGTAAAAAATTTGACTATCACGCGATGAATGGTAAAAAATATTTCAAAGCAAAAAAGAGGATCGACTTTATCTTGAGCGCGGTTATCTTAATAGCCGCGTTTCCTTTCATGTTGTTGATAGCTATTCTCTTAACGGTAATTTTGAAATCATTCCCGCTGATAATTCAAAAGCGCGGCATAACGGGGGACAATCATGTGTTCGACCTTTACAAGTTTAGAACAATAAAGATCAATCCCTATAATCAAATAAATAGGGAAAACATTCTTTTCAAACCCGATTTATCTCAATACGTGCCTGCTTTTTGCCGATGGCTTAGAAGAACCGGTCTTGATGAACTTCCTCAGATTTACAACGTTCTCAAAGGCGAAATGAGTTTAGTCGGTCCCCGCCCTTTAACCATTAGCGACCTTGACGTGTTGAAGAATAAATATCCTCAGCATTACCGGACTCGGAACCTAATTACCCTGAAGCCGGGAATTACTGGGATGTGGCAAGTCTTCGGCGATAGAAACGAAGGAATAGAAAATTTGATCGCGCTTGATCTTCACTACTATGAACAGACTTCGCTTTCGGTTGATCTACAAATTTTATTAAACACTGTTTTCCTGGTCTTCAAAGGAAAACACTCAGATGCTATTTTCCCCGGTATGTCTTGCAGTAAAAAATGGAGTGCGTTAAGCGACACATCTTCAGTAACTAATTTTTAAGAGTCGACGTGAGAAGCGCAAAGAAAGGTTTTGACAAATAGAGAAATATTCTCTCTTAACAAAAGAAGTAAACAAAATTTTGTTGATCGACGGGTAGTCTCCCGCTTCGTCCAAAAGAGTTAATTCTTTTTTCATCCTTCCGCCCTATTGAACAAACTTCTATTTCTTCATATTATCTTATCGAGATCAAAAACTTTCAAATGAAATAGATCACTTAAAATTATAAAGGAGTACGAAATGAATTGGCTAACAATTAAGGGAAATTGGAATGAAACGGCTGGTAAGCTTAAACAACAATTTGCAGATCTGACTGATGATGATTTACTTTTAAAAGAAGGGAAAGAAGAAGAATTAATTGGAAGACTGCAGAATAAACTTGGAAAAACAAAAAAAGAATTACGCAAAATAATTTCGAAATTATAACGGTTAGTCAGCAGTGCGATTTCCTATACCATGCCGTGCGATTTTCTGTTTCAAGAGATTAAAGTAATTGAAGACCATTAAATAACATACAAGGAGAATCATGAAAAACAAATATATCATCTTCACGATCATAGGCTTCCTAGCGGGAGCAGTATTAACAAGCTGTAACATTGATCGAGAAAAAAAAGTTGCGGACGCTAAAGAAAATGTTCAACAAGCAAATCAAGATCTGAAAGAAGCTCAGGCTCAATATGATAAGGAATGGCAGCAATTCAAGAGCGATGCCGAATTTAGAATTCGCACAAACGAAAATAGAATTGACGAATTCAAAGCGGAGATTAAAACAGCAAGTGGGAAATTCAAAGCTAAATATGAGAAAGAAGTTGTTGTGTTAGAACAAAAAAACATCGAACTGAAGAAAAAAATAAGTGGATATAAGTATGAAGGAAAAGATCAATGGGAAGAATTCAAAAGAGGATTTAATCATGATATGGATGTTGTTGGAGAAACACTAAATGATTTATTCACAAAAAAAGATTAACAGCAATTGATCTTTTAATAAGTACTATAACAAAATTCTAAAAAGAAAATGCAAAAATTCAAATTATTCTATCCTATTATTTTCAGCATTTTACTAACATGGAATTTGCAAGCTCAGTTGAGATTTCCTACTCTTATTCGTTCATCACTCGAGAATGAAATTTTAATTCTCTCTATTGATAAACCTGTTTATTTTCCGGGTGACACGGTCATTTTCAAAATTTTACGAAATGACAGTTCTGCAACTTCTTCTGCAATTCCAGTTTTAATTATGGAAGAGACAACACTAAAATCCATTGCCCGAAATATATATAGCGCTACAATCCCTCAAGCATGCGCACCGGGGCAATATCGAGTACGCCTAAGAGTTACGGATGCTCAAAACCGGCGTTATGTTTATGCGACAGATTGCATTGTAAATGTAGAAGAACACCAGGTTATTGAACAGATAAGTAAGTATGTCCACATTGAACCAGACTCCGGTGGTGTAGATCAGAAATCCCCTGTAACGCTCGATCGAAGTCAGATTCGAAATCTACGAGTGATATTTCAGCGCGATAGCATTGGAGAGGGGATGGGACCGCAGTTCGTTACAATTAGAACGACAGTACTATTGCGGGATGGAATTACGGCACAGACTTTTGAACGACGTGTTTTAACCTTTCGGAGTGACAAGGATCCGGAACGTGACTATGCTATGTTGGTTCAATACCGCAGAGCTTATGGCCCATACGCAGCAATTCGACCTGAGGAATTTACACAAGTACAAATAAATGTGGACACACTTCCAGATTGGGCTATTGTCAAAATAAATATCGAACCCGACTACACCATAAAAATTGGAGGTTACGACCGCTCTAACTCATACACCCGGTATTTCCACGTAAGAGGTCCAAAGATTGAAATAGGGCTCGCTCTTGGGATACCAAAAGTTTTGTACGACTCGAGAGCAAAAGATACGATACAGTATGGAAACTATAGTGCGATGATAAGATTTTATTATGTGGACGAATTAACCGGGCATCGGTTTCCAGTTAATTTTGGAATAGGAACGTATGGAGTTAATTCTCCTATAGATGTTAATGCCGGTCGTGGCGGATTTGCTTTATCATTACTCTTTAATGTTGCCGAGATGACGCGAATGGTAGGAATCGACTTGAGTAAAACGATTAATGCGGGGTTGGAACTTGCTCCCTTTTTCCCTTTAAAAAAGAAAGCGCGAATTTTAATTGCTGCACAGGTGGGTATCTCACTTTAATTTAGCCCTCTGGCATAGTTGTGCCTGTTAAGTTAAAGTCTCTCTGTATGTTTGATGTATCACGATAGCCTTATAACATTATTTGATGAACTGTTCGATAGTTTATAAATTAATATTATAAATATGGAAATATTTGATATGAAAAATATATTTGTGATTTTATTACTTACAATCTCATTATACACTCTTCATCCTCAAAGTATTCGTCCCATACGGGATGATGTTGGTTTCTGCTGGAATGCTGATGAAATGAATTCATTTATTGAGTATCTAGCTAAACAAACAAAACCTTCTCCGGAAGATTCTCCGGGTAATTTAATTGGAGGTATTTCGGTGCATGATGATTATCTCTATGCAGGTAATGTGTATTTCCCATTGTTTAGTAAGATAAGAACAAAAGAAGTAATTATTTTCGGTGTTACTCATGGCACTGTCCGTAAAGAAATGAATGATCCTAAAAATGTCTTGATCTTGGATGAGTATGATAAATGGCAGGGACCGTATGGAACCGTTGCAATATCGCCATTGCGTGAATTGATAAAAGAAAAATTGCCGAAGGAAGATTTTTCGGTAAGCAACAAAGCCCACTGCATCGAACATTCTATTGAAGCTTTAATTCCCTTTCTGCAATACTACAACCGCGATGTCAAAATAACTCCAATAATGATAACGCAAATGTCTTTTGAAAGGATGGAAGAGGTTAGCAAAAAACTTTCTCAGATAATTTTAGACTATGTAAAGGAAAAGAACCTTGAATCCGGGAAAGATATCTTCTTTTTAATTTCGAATGACGGAGATCATTACGGAGAAGATTTCAATAATTCACCTTTTGGAACGGATGAGCAGGCTCATCAAACAGCTACGGAAAATGATCGAAGGATAATTAAAGAAAATTTAACCGGTGAAATTAATTTAGAAAATTTAAATAAACTGAAAATGGAACTATGGCCGGATGATGAAAATAAAAAACAGATGCCTGTCTGGTGCGGAAGATATTCAATTGTATTTGGATTGATGACAATTGCCGATATGTTCCATCCGGTGAAAGGACAACTGTTTAAGTATTCCGACACATTTACGGAAAAAGTGTTACCGGTTAAGACAACGAGCATGGGTTTGACCGCAGTTTTCTCGCTGAAGCATTGGTGCGGATTCTTTTCGCTGGGGATTTATTCCGGTTGGTAATGAATAACATGTAGCAAGCCGGAGTGTACTTTTTGAAAAAATTTTTTACTGGTGGATCAACAGTCAAAAGTATGAATGCAACCCATTAGTGGTTCTGATTTACCAGATTTTAGATTGGCAAAAAAAATATTAAAAGAGAAATAATACCACAATGAAAAAATTAATTTTTATTATTTATACGGCTGCAATCATACAACTTTTATTTTCCGTTAAACTGTCGGCACAAAGTTGGATTAGAATCAACCAGCTTGGCTATCTGCAAAAGTCGTTTAAAGTTGCAGTACTTGGAAGCAAAGAAAATATTTCTGTCAAGCAATTTGAATTATGCGATGCGCTTACCGGGGACACAGTTTGGAAATTCGGTAGTGTAAAATCTTACGGTGCTTACGGGCCTTTTAAAACTTCTTTTCGCCTGGACTTTTCCAACTTTACTAAAGAAGGTGCTTACTTTATTAAAGCAGCGGACGTAAAATCTCCAAGCTTTAGAATAGCAAATGATGTATACAACGGAACAGCCGACGTTCTCTTAAAGTATATGCGCGAACAACAGTGCGGGTATAACCCGGTTCTAAAAGATTCGTGTCATACTCACGATGGTTTTATCATTTATGATCCACCACATGATTCAACATTTATTGATGTTGTGGGTGGCTGGCACGACGCGACAGATTACCTTCAATATGTTACTACTTCCGCCAATGCCGTCTTTCAGATGCTTTTTGCTTACCAACAAAATCCAAAATCGTTTGAAGATAAATATAACGCCAATGGTGATCCCGGGGCGAACGGTATTGCCGATATTTTGGATGAAGCAAAATGGGGGTTGAACTGGCTGGTAAAAATGAATCCTAAAAAAAATGTGATGTTCAACCAGATTGCCGATGATCGCGACCACGCAGGTTTTCGACTTCCCAATAAAGATTCGGTTAATTACGGAATTGATCTGGAACGTCCGGTTTATTTTTGTAACGGCAAACCGCAAGGACTTTTCAAATATAAAAATCAAACTACAGGAGTTGCTTCGACTGCAGGTAAGTTTGCTTCAGCATTTGCACTTGGTTCGCAAATACTAAAAAAATATTATCCTGAGTTTGCTGAAGAGATACGGCAAAAAGCGATTGACGCTTATGCATTTGGAAAAGAGAATCCGGGAGTATGTCAAACCGCACCTGCCAAGTCGCCTTATTATTATGAAGAATCAAACTGGGTTGATGATATGGAATTGGCAGCGGTGCAATTAAGCGTTTTGACGAAAGATCAAAAATATTTGTATGATGCTGTGGACTACGGAAAACAGGAACCCGTTACTCCCTGGATGGGGGCGGATACTGCCAGCCATTACGCATGGTATCCTTTCATTAATTTGGGTCATTATTATCTTTCAGATGCTTCCAATAAAAAAAATGATAAGCAATTTATAAAATATTTAAAAGAAGGAATTGACAGTATTTATCAGCGCGGTAAATCAAATCCTTTTTTAATTGGTGTTCCGTTTATCTGGTGTTCGAATAATCTAGTATCTGCTATTGTTACTCAATGTCATCTTTATTTTGAATTGACGAAAGATCCGACTTATCTTCCGATGGAAGCCTCTCTAAGAGACTGGCTTTTAGGCTGCAACATTTGGGGAACAAGTATGATAATTGATTTTCCGGAAGGAAGGGTATCTCCAAAAGATCCCCATTCTTCTTTCACGGTTGTTGGTAAAATTAAAATTCCCGGCGGTTTAGTTGATGGTCCGGTCTATACAACTATTTATAATAAACTTGCAGGACTAAAACTTTTTAAGGAAGATGCTTTTAAAGAATTCCAATCTAACGTAGCGGTTTATCATGATGATTACGGTGATTATTCAACGGACGAACCGACGATGGATGGAACGGCTAGTTTGACTTATTATTTCTCAGCTTTGCAGAAAGAAGGAATGAGTTCTTCGTATAAAAAAAATTTTGAATACATACGTGGTGGAATAATTAGAACCGATACGACTAAAAAAGAAATTCATCTTGTGTTTACCGGACATGGCTTTGCGGACGGGATTGAGAAGGTTCGACAAGTTTTAAAGAAGCATCATATTAAGGGAGCGTTTTTCTTTACCGGTGATTTTTACAGAACTCCGGAATTCAAAAGTGAAATTGAAAAATTGAAGAAGGATGGAAATTATCTAGGCGCTCATTCCGATAAGCACCTGTTATACGCTTCATGGACGGACAGAGATTCAACGTTTGTAACAAAAGAAGAATTCATAAATGATTTAAAAGCAAATTATGAAGAGATGAAGAAGTTCGGCATTACTAAAAACGATGCAAAATATTTTCTGCCGCCATTTGAGTGGTACAATAATGACATCAGCAATTGGTGCAATGAGATAGGATTAACGCTGGTAAACTTTACTCCCGGGACTTATTCCAATGCAGATTGGACGTATCCCGATTTGGGTAAACAATATCTAAGCAGCGATACTATCTTTCAAAGAATATTGGAGTATGAGCAGAAAGATCCGAACGGATTAAACGGTTTTATCTTGTTAACTCATCCGGGCACGGATCCAAGGCGACCCGATAAGTTTTATAACAAGCTTGATGAATTAATTATTGTTTTACAAAAGAAAGGTTATAAGTTTACTTTATTAAGTGATGTGATGGAGTAAAAATATATAGTCAGCAAAATAAAGTGCAACAGTTATAATCCCATGTTTATTGTTGTGGATTATAACAAATACAAATTTTTGTGTAAATCTTTTCTGTGCTCGCTGATACCTTACGTGAAAAAGATTCTTCTTTCTTATTATTTAATTTTCTAATTTTGGGATGAGGATTGACCATTTATTAAGACGGAGGTCTTATGTCTGAAAGTAGCGCTTTTATAAAAGCAAAGCAATATGTTGAATCTCACTTGCATGATAGTGATGCACAAAAAAAAGAAACGGTAGGCCCGTGTATTACTATATCGCGGGAAGCAGGTTCCGGTTCGGGACTCATCGCGGAAAAACTTATCCAACTATTAAAGCCCTTAAGCAAGAATCCCGATACCCCCTGGGCGGTCTTCGACAAAAATTTAATTGAAAAAGTATTAGAAGACCATCATCTCCCCCAACAGATAGGAAAATTTTTAAGCGAAGAGAAAAGATCGTTTTTTACTCAAACGATGAATGAACTTCTTGGTATTCACCCCCCATTGTTAAAACTCTACCACAAAAAAACTGAAACGATTCTTCACCTTGCACATATTGGAAACTGCGTTATCATTGGGCGCGGCGCTAATATTATTACGGCTTCGTTAAAAAATGTGTATCACGTCCGGTTGATTGCTCCAATTCAATATAGGATTAAGAACGTCCAGGAGTTTTATGGAAATACGAAAGCTCAAGCGATTGATTTTGTTAAAAAAGAAGATGCTAAACGCAACGCGTTCATTAAAGATCTTTTTAACAAAAACCCGGAAGATCCCTTGCTGTATCATGTTATTATTAATACCGGCTACTTTTCAATTGATGAAGTTGCTGAAATTATCGCTGAAAGTGTAAGAATAAAATTTCCAAAATTTTACACTGTGTAGCACCATCATAATTTCGAGATAGATCGTGAATTCGTTGTACCATCTTGTGCTATCAATTGCAATGAGATAAAGTGTATCGCTTATCCTCCTCATTTTTTTTGTATTAGAATATTGTTTGCTGCTGATGTTTTTAACAAGCCAGATATTTTTTATTATATTTGTAAGAGTTAATAACACGCAAAAAGAATCCTCATTCTTTTATGTAAGAGAAATAAAAATCTAAAGAAAGTCATGATAAAAAAACTACTTCTTACTCTATTCGTTATAATCACCGCGTCAGCACGGGCGCAGAATTATCAATTAGTTTGGTCTGATGAGTTCTCAAGCCCAACCATTAACACCTCCAATTGGACGTATGAGATCGGCAATAACAACGGTTGGGGAAACAATGAATTAGAATATTACACAAATCGTAACGTAAATTCTTATATACAAGACAGTAGTTTGGTTATCGAAGCAAAGCAGGAAAGTTACGGCGGGAAAAGTTATACTTCCGCCAGAATGATAACGAAGGGAAAGAAATTTTTTACATACGGAAAAATTGAGGCAAGAATAAAACTCCCTTACGGAAAAGGAATTTGGCCCGCTTTCTGGATGCTTGGAGAAAATATTTCTACAGTCGGTTGGCCTGCATGTGGCGAAATTGATATTATGGAATTGATCGGAGGCGGTGTTAATGATAAAAAAGTTTACGGAACCGCTCATTGGAATAATAACGGACACGTTCAATACGGAGGAAATTATTCTCTTAGCTCAGGAATTTTTGCAGATGATTACCATGTTTTTACAATTGTGTGGAACTCAAAATCAATTCAATGGTATGTAGATGGTTCGAAATATTGTACTATAGATATTACTTCATCGAGTTTGCAGGCATTTCAAAAAAATAATTTTATCATTCTTAATCTTGCGGTTGGGGGTAAATGGCCGGGCAATCCGGATACAACTACTGTCTTTCCACAAAAAATGTACGTTGATTATGTTCGCGTGTATCAAGAAGTTCCGGCTTCCACGGATGAAGATGAAGGGAATATTGTTCCAGGACAATTCAAACTCCAAAACAACTTTCCAAATCCGTTTAATCCGGAAACAGAAATCGGATTTCAATTACCAACGAACAATTTTGTAACACTTAAAATTTATAATGTTTTGGGAAATGAAGTAGCGACATTAATAAACGAAGAAAAACCGGCGGGGAAATATTCCGTAAAGTTTGATACAACTATCCACCACCAACTAACCACTAACACAATACCAAGCGGAGTATACTACTATTCCTTAACGGCCGGATCATTTAGGGAGACAAAAAAGATGATGTTTTTAAAATAATACGTATTCGTTTACAATACGTAAAGAACTATAGCTGTTTTGTCTAAGAATTGCTTATTAGCTTTTAGGGATCTCTTTTAAACCGGTTTCAATTTTTTTAGCTAACTCAACATCGGAAATACCGACGATTTTAAGTTTTGCGCTTTTAACGGAGATAAGAGGTTCATCCCCCTGGCCGGTCATAAACTTATATAAAGAATATCCTAGCCGGTTCCGGTCGTTTGCTATCGGAAGGTATTCCTTCAAGCTTTCGGTTAGAGTATAAACTTGTTTTTCAATGGTTGAAGCGGCAAATTCTTTTGTCGCCGGAGAAGGTAAAGTTGACATTAAATAATTTCCTATTTCTTTTTCCTTAAAATAATCACAACGCAGTTAATCTACAATTGCAATTCTTTTTCTAAATTTGTAAAAAGCTTTACCCATATTTTGAATATCAACAACTGTAAACATATTTTAATCGTTCGGCTTAGCTCTTTGGGCGATATTCTGCTGACAACTCCGATGATCCGCAGCCTGAAAAAGCAGAATCCAGCTATGCAAATCGATTTTTTAGTCCGTTCGGAGTATGTCGATCTTTTAAAGTTCAATCCTCATATTTCATCTCTCTTTCTTTTTAGCCGGAACGATCAAGAAAACAAAAATCTAAAAATAAAGATGATGGAAATGAAATATGATTGCGCTATTGATCTGCAGAACAACCTTCGCTCAAAACTTTTTCTTACTAGTCTTTCCGCCGAAAGTTTCTCGTTCAACAAAAAAAGATTTGAAAAAGTATTGTTGGTGCACATGAAAATAAATTTATTGAAAAATGCCCAACCGATTCCCATCCGTTATGCAGAAACAATTCCATCGTTTCAGCTTGATAATGAAGGGCTTGAACTGTTCCTACCTGAAAGCACAGCAAGAATTGCAGGTGGACAAAATATCATTGGGCTATGTCCCGGTGCGCGTCATTTTACAAAGCGGTGGCCCGAAGAACGCTTTGTTCAACTTGGGAAACTTTTGATTGAAAAGGGATTTGCCGTTGCACTCTTAGGCGGAAAAAGCGATAAAGAAGTTTGTATGGAAATTTCAAAAGAAATTTCCGGCAGCCTCGATCTTTCAACTGATGATGATATTTTACAACTTGCAAAAGACATGCAGCAGTGCAAAGCTATCGTTTGCAATGATTCCGGATTAATGCATGCCGCGTGTGCGGTGAAGACGCCGGTTATAGCTATTTATGGATCAACCGTTAAGGAATTTGGTTTTACTCCATTTGGCTGTGAAAATATCATTTTAGAAAATAATTCTTTAACTTGCAGACCCTGTTCTCACATCGGAAGAAAAAAATGTCCGCAAAAACATTTCCGCTGTATGCTGGAACTAACACCACAACAGGCATTTGAATCAATAATTAAAGTACTGAAACAATAATGGACCTTTTCTGGAAATCCGCTTATAATATTCTAATTGTTCCTCTCTTGCTCTTTGCAATGAAGATCGCGCCCTGGTTCAACAAAAAAGTGAAACTTGGTGTTACAGGCAGAAAGCGGCTGTTTGAAGAATTAATTGTAAATAGTTCTTCTCTTGATAGAAAAAAAAAACTAATCTGGTTTCATTCGTCGTCTCTCGGAGAATTTGAGCAGGCAAAACCGATTATTGAAAAATTAAAACAATCGTCGGACGTCAATATTCTTGTAACATTTTTTTCTCCTTCAGGATTAGAAAACTCAAGAAAATATCCACATGCAGACCTGGTTTCATATCTTCCGATTGATACAGCCGCAAATGCGGAAAGATTTATCTCACTTGTAAATCCCTCCTTACTCGTATTGATGAGATATGACCTGTGGCCTAACCATATTTACGAACTCGCGAAGCGAAATATTCCGGTCTTTCTTGTTGATGCGACGATGCGGAGTGATTCCGCCAGGAAAAATCTTTTCGCTAAATATTTCCACAAACATCTTTACGGAAAGTTATCCAAAATTTTAACTGTCTCGGAAACAGATGCAATTAATTTTATTGCGTTCGATCTTCCGGCAGATGAAATAAATTCTGTCGGCGATACACGGTTTGACCGCGTATATCAACGAAGTTTAGTTGCCAAAGAAAAAAATTTAATTCGCAGCGAAATATTACAGAATAAAAAAGTGATTGTTGCAGGCAGCACCTGGTATGAAGATGAAGAGGTGCTCCTTCCGGCGTTTATGAAGTTAACCGAATACGATGAAAACGTTTTACTTATTATTGCTCCACACGAACCGACCCTGATTCATCTTGAAAAGTTGGAAAATGAATGCGCCGGGAAAATAAAAACAATCCGTTTTTCAGCTTTAAATAATTATACGGATGAAAAAATTATTTTGATAGATTCAATCGGTATTTTGCTCACACTTTATTATTACGCTGATATTGCATTTGTCGGTGGAAGTTTTAAAAGCAACATTCACAATGTTCTTGAAGCGGCTGTTTACGGGGTTCCTGTAATCTCCGGTCCGAAAATCATTAATTCGCAGGAAGCGATTAAACTTGTCGAGCTTGGCGGTGGGATGATTATTAAAAATAAAAAAGAAGCATATCGTTCGTTGAGATTGTTGACGGATAAGGATGATATCCGGAAAGCTAAAGGTAGAATCTCCAGGGAGTACGTGCAAAGCAATCTCGGAGCAACAGAAAAAATTCTGGAAGAAATGTACAAAGTAATTTGAAATGAAGAACAGAATGAAAATTATTCTTCTTTTAAATAACGAGTTTTGATAATATCTAAATGATGTTTTTCGTGCCCGATTGTAACAAAAATTATTGCTCTTGCTGTAATTTCCTTTCCGCTGGCTATTCCTTTCTGCGAAAGCATTTCATCATCTAACGTTTTGAACAATTCCAGATTAGCCGAACTTAAGTGGGCATATTCATTAAGCAAACTTTGTAGATTTCTATTTTGATATTTTCCGTTAGCAACATAATCATCCGCTGAAAAGCCGGGGAGTGGATTTTTTTCTCCACGCGAAATTGCCAACACTCTGTATCCGAAAATTCTTTCACTATCAACAATATGCGAAAGCACTTCTTTCATCATCCATTTTCCTTCGGCGTACCGGAAAGCGGCTTCTTCTTCGCTGATATTTTTAAATAGAGAAACAATTTCTTCCGCTTGAAGTTTGAAGAAAGAAAAAATGTCGTCAGCATTTATTAAATCAATATAACGTTGATAATACGGTGCGTATTCGGTTGCTTCCGGTTTTTGCATTTTAGAATATTCCTTTCAATTAAATTACTTTTCCCAAATTTTTACATCTTTTTTGCCCTCGGAGGTTACAAATCCACGCAGCATACTTTTTGTGTTGTACTGCAACGTGAAATTCCCATCCTTATCAACTGCAATTAAACCGCCGTCATCAGCGCTTAAGCGGTTGTGGATCATCTCATTTGCGGCATCGCTTAAACTTATATTTTTATATTCCATCATTGCTGAAACATTAAAGGCTACCGTATTTTTGATAAATTTTTCTCCCCATCCGGTGCACGAAATCGCGCATGTTTTATTGTTGGCATACGTTCCGGCACCTATGATCGGCGCATCGCCAACACGCCCCGGTTTTTTCATCGACATTCCACCGGTAGAAGTTGCGGCTGCAAGGTTTCCCTCTTTATCTAATGCGACTGCGCCAACGGTTCCCTTTTTCTTCTCCTTAATTTCGTTTCGTTCTTTCAACCATTTCCCATACCGGCTTTCTTCAATAAAATATTTCGGATCGACTCGTTTGATCCCTACTTCATCAGCGAATTTTTCGGCTCCTGTGCCGGCAAGAAAAACATGTTTAGATTTTTCCATAACCGCTCGTGCAAGTGTAACCGGATTTTTAATAGTTTTCACTCCGGTAACCGATCCGCATGATAAATCTTTCCCGCTCATAATTGCCGCATCTAATTCAGCTTTTCCTTCGGAAGTTAAGACAGCTCCTTTTCCCGCGTTGAATAAAGGATTATCTTCAAGATAGTTGATCACTTTTTCGACGGCATCGACGCTGGTTCCACCGTTTGAAAGAATTTGCTTTCCAATTTCCAAAGCTTTATCAAGTGATGACAGATAATCTTGTTTTAATGCCTCAGGCATATTTTCATCCATACCACCGGCTCCGCCGTGAATTACTAAAACATATTTCCCGGTTGTTTGAGCATTGGGTATCAGACAAAAAAGGAACAGCATTGATACAAGAGTCAAATATTTTATCTTCATAAATTCCTCAAATCAATTATTATTTTGAAATAGTTCAATAAAATAATGGATCGTCTCTTTTAAGCCTTCAAGTAAATTATGTTGAGTGTGGAAACCGAGTTGCTGTTTTGTTTCTTCAATTGACGCGAGACTATGCTTAATGTCGCCGGGACGTTCTTTCTCATAACGAATTTTACTTTTACTGTTTGTTAGTTCCAAAACAAGTTGAACAAGTTGGTTGATGGAAATTGCTGTTCCGCATGCAACATTATATGTTCCGGTTACATGTTCGGTGGTTGCGGCTAAAATATTTGCAGTTACAACATCTTTCACAAAAATGAAATCTCTCGTTTGCTCCCCATCCCCATAAATAATTATTTCTTTGTTTTGCAAAGCATTGTTAACGAAAATTGGAATCGCTGCCGCGTATTGACTTTTCGGATCTTGCCGCGGACCAAAAACATTAAAATAGCGGAGAGAAATTGTCTCCAATCCAAAATTTTCAAAATAGGATTGCAAGTAATATTCTCCGTCAAGTTTCGTAATTCCGTATGGAGATTTTGGTGCCGGTTTCATTGCAATGGTTTTTGGAGAATCAGGATTATCACCATAGACAGCTGCAGAACTGCTATGCACGATCTTTTTTATCTTATGTTTTGCTGCTGCTTCAAGAACGTTGAGCAGTCCATTTACATTGATGGAAACACATGCAAAAGGATTTTCAACCGATTCCGGAACCGATATCATCGCAGCTAAATGATGGACATAATCGGCATTTTCTAAAACGGAGAAAACAGTTTCTTTATCCGTAATACTTCCATTAATAAAAGTAACATTTTCAAAACCGTTCAAATTTTTTTCAAACCCGCTTCTCAGATTATCAAGAACAAAAACTTTGGCATTTTGTTTTGACCAATATTCAACAATGTGGCTGCCGATAAATCCGGCGCCGCCGGTTACAACAATTTTTTTCTGCATCAATAAACCGCTTTAGATTAATTTTATATCATAGAGAAACGGGAAGTGGGTTCTCGTTTTTTCGACTGTACCGAGTTCAATTTCAGCCGAATAAAATCCTTCGGCATTTTCAATCGCCAGCAATTCTTCACCCATTGGATCGAACAAGCTGCTGAAGCCATTGTAATTTGCTTTTGGATCGGAGCCAACCCGGTTCACGCCAATCACATAACATTGATTTTCTATCGCACGGGCTTTTAATAACGTGCGCCAATGTTCAATGCGGGTATCAGGCCAGTTCGCGATGTTGACGATGAGGTCAACTTTTTCTTTCGCGTACTTTCTGAATAATTCGGGAAAACGAAGATCGTAACAAATAGACAAACCGATTTTCCAATCGTGCAAATTTGTAATCTCGGGAGAATCACCGGCAGAATAAAATTTGTTTTCACCCGCTAAAGAGAACGGATGAATTTTATTGTACTCTTTAACCGTCTCTCCAAAATAATCGATATGCACGAGTGAATTATAGAATTTTTTGTTCTCTTCTTGAATAAATCCACCGATAATATCAGTTTGATAAACAAGTGCAAATTTTTTAAAGAAGGAAACCGTATCACCGTCGATAGCCTCGCATAGTTTCGCGGCATCCATAGAAAAGCCGGTCAGCGTCATCTCCGGGAAAATCAATAAATCGGAATCGGTGTATTGTTCTTTCAATATTCTGAACAATTTTTTCTGATTCTCTTCCTTGTTTTCCCAAACTGGGTTGTATTGTACAAAAGATATTTTCATTATTTTATCTCTCAGAATTTTATTAGCTAACTTAATAAATATTTTTTGATGAATAAACTCAATTAGAAATAAACAAATAACAAATAGCAAAAAACAATTTACAAAAGAGAACTTTCAAATTATCAGCGAACGGTGCAAAGGAAAACATGCTTTTCTGAGATTTGGGAATGGAACTTTGGAATTTAGAATTTTATGACTAAAACAAATGCAGTGAGAATGTTGGAAGCTGCGGAAATTTTGTTCTCAACATTTGAATATGAAGTTGACGAAAACGATCTTTCCGGTGAAACGGCAGCAAAAAAAATTAATGCCGAAGCTGATGCGGTTTTCAAAACATTAGTTGCCAGAAATGAAGTGAACGAAGTCTGTGTCTTTTGTATTCCCGTTACTATGGAACTTAATCTGAAAAAAGCTGCAAGAGCTTCGGGGAGCAAATCTATTGCACTCATTCACGTAAAAGAATTGCTCACGCTAACCGGATATATTCGCGGCGGATGCTCACCTGTCGGGATGAAGAAAAAATTCCCAACTTTTCTTGATGAAACCGCCCAGCTTTTTGAAACGATCTTCGTTAGCGCCGGAGTCAGGGGAATGCAAATTCGCCTTTCCCCGCTTGATTTACAGAAAATGACGGAAGCGGAATTTGCAGATTTAACGTGAAAAAGAAGTCCCAAACAGCAAAAAAACAAATCCCGAATAACGCTCAAAACTCGATATGCCAATTGAAAAGAGAAAGGATTAGCCTATTCCTTTGAAATTTGAGTAGTTGAATGCGAAATTTGCTTGTCTTTTGTTTTTTTGGAGATTGGAATTTATTTAGAAAATTGATATTTTTGCACTAAACATTAGGAGAAGTAAAAATGGCAAAAGTACAGAGCTTTGGTGATAAAGCTAAAGGCAAGAAAAAAGACCCAACGGTGAATGTTAAAGTTATTAAATCTGTAAAGACTGATAAGGGAACGTTCAAATTCAACGAAAAATTTGTAAGACTTGACGACATTAGCAAGATAAATACGATTAAGTAATTTTATCACCCCGCACTTTTTTAAGAAAAGAGGCTGTTTCATCAGCCTCTTTTCATTTTAAATCGTTTATTCTGTTATCGATTCAACCGGGCAAACGTCAGCGCAGTTTTTGCAATTATCACATAACTCTTGCACGATATAGGGATGATCTTCAGATAAAGCCGGATTTGATTTCCCGTCCAATTCATATTCTGCTCCCGGATAATAAATTGCATTATTCGGACATTCATCTATACACGCATTACAACTTATGCATTCTTCACTAATTACCATTTTTTCTCCATTTTTTTTAGAATTTGCTATCTATAACAAAAATAATGCCTGAAAAATTTTTCATGAGAAGCGTATTTTTTTATAAAAATGATAAAATCTCCTTTGAAGTTATCTATTTAGAGAAAAGCTCCCACCAATGAGAAGAATTAGCAATTATTTCCCGATGGCATAGAAAATCTTTTCACTTTTAGGAGGGTATAGAAAAACTTTTCTCTTTTTCAAGTTGATAAATAACTATTTTTCTCCTTTCTTTATGGTTAGATAAATTTCTCTTTTACAAATTGATTAAGGACCTCGTATGCACATTCCGGAAGTTATCGCAAAAGAATTAACCATTTCCTCCCGGCAAGTTGAAACCGTTATCGAATTATTAAAAGAAGGGGCGACAATCCCTTTTATCGCCCGGTACCGAAAAGAAAAAACCGGCGGACTTGATGAAGATTTTCTTCGCCAAATTGAAGAGAGATTAAATTATTTAACACTCCTCGAAGAACGGAAAGAAGCGATTTTAAAAAGCATTGAAGAACAGGGAAAACTTACCGATGAACTAAAAGTGAAAATTATTGCATGTACAAAGCTTCAGGAATTGGAAGATTTATATCTCCCCTACAAACCGAAACGGAAAACCCGCGGAACGATTGCAAAAGCAAAAGGTCTTGAACCGCTTGCCCTTTTTATTCTTGATAACCCCCTTTTTAACGGCGATTTTGACACTAAACTTGCCGAATTTATCAATGAAGAACTTGGCGTAAAAACAATCTTCGAAGCGTTGCAAGGGGCAAAAGATATCATTGCCGAAATGGTCTCTGAACACGCCGAAGTGAGGAAAGTTGTCAGGGAGATTCTGCTGGAAAGCGTTGTGATTAAATCGGAAAAAACAAAAGAAAACGCAACCGCCGATACCGCAAACGAAAAGTTGAAAGAAAAGGAACGGAAAGAAGTCTATCAGATTTATTATGATTTTCAAATTGATATTAAAAAAATTAAACCGTATCAAATTCTTGCGCTCAACCGTGGCGAACGGGAAAAGCTTTTGAAGATTGCACTTGTGCACGATGAAATTGAAATTCATAATCAAATAAAAAGAACATTTCTAGCTTATTACGAATCTTTCTTTATGGAAATTTTGGAAGAAACAATTGCCGATTCATTTAAGCGGTTGATCTTTCCTTCACTCGAACGTGAAGTGCGAAATTATTTAACAGAAGCTGCCGATTTGCACGCGATTGAAATTTTCGCTTCCAACCTGCGCCAGCTATTGCTGCAGCCGCCAATCGCGGGCAAAATAATTCTGGGCATTGATCCCGGTTTTTATTCCGGCAGTAAAATTGCGGTGATCGACGCGACGGGAAAATATCTCGAAGGCGCTACCATGTATCCGCATCCTCCTCAAAATAAAATTGAAGAAGCTAAAAAAATTCTTCTCAATTTCATAAAAAAATATTCTGTTGAAGTTATTGCAATCGGCAACGGAACAGCAAGCCGAGAAACTGAATTTGTTGTTGCCGAGTTGATTAAAACAAATTCGCTCAACTGCCATTACATTATTGTAAATGAAGCGGGAGCTTCGGTTTATTCCGCTTCAGCAATTGCCAAAAAGGAATTCCCGGAACTGGAAGCGAGTCAGCGGGGAAATATTTCCATCGCTCGCCGTTTGCTCGATCCTCTTGCCGAGCTTGTAAAAATTGATCCGAAATCAATTGGTGTTGGTTTATACCAGCACGATGTTGATCAGAAATTCCTCGCAAAAAAACTCGATGATGTAGTTGAAAGCAGCGTAAACTATGTTGGCGTTGACCTTAATACCGCTTCAACTTCTTTGTTGAATTACGTTTCCGGTTTAAACAAACGGCTTGCTGAAAACATTGTAAAATTCCGCGAGAAAAAAGGAAGATTTAACAAGCGCGAAGAATTGCTGGAAGTTACCGGAATGGGAGAAAAAGTTTTTGAACAGGCTGCCGGATTTTTGAAAATATCCGAAGGCGAAAATCAGTTTGACAATACATTTATTCATCCCGAATCATATCAAGCGGCGGAAAATCTTCTTGGGATGTTTAAAATCTCAAAAGATAAAATAAAAGAATCCGGTTCGCTCTTGGATTTTTTTATCGAGAAAAAAGGGATGAAAAAAGTTGCCGACGAGTTAAACATCGGGGAGCCAACGCTAAAAGATATTATCGACAACTTGAAAAAACCGGGACGCGATCCGCGCGAAGAATTACCGAAGCCAATGTTGCGAAGTGACGTCCTTAAAATTGAAGATTTACAACCGGGAATGAAATTAAAAGGAACCGTCCGCAATGTGGTTGATTTTGGAGCGTTTGTGGATATCGGTGTTAAGCAGGATGGATTGCTTCACGTATCACAAATAGCGAATAAGTTTATACAAAATCCAATTGAGCATGTGCATGTTGGCGACATTATTGACGTGAGCATTCTAAGCATCGATAAAGAGCGCGGAAGAATTTCGCTGACTATGAGAGATTAAAAGTGCAATGGGACGCAGATTTATTAAGATTTGTTATGATCAGCGCAGATCATAAACGATCATAAAAAATCGGCGTCCTATTTTTTTACTTCGAATAAAACCGTAAACCGACAAGTCCAACGATGATAAGGAAGATAAAAAAAATCCTCATAAATTCCCGCGATTCGTTGAAAAGGAAAATACCAAGAATAGCTGTTCCGACCGCACCAATGCCCGTCCAAACGGCGTAAGCTGTTCCAACCGGCAAAGTTTTTACAGAATAGGAAAGCAGAGCCATGCTGATAACCATAGTTACAATAGTAAAAACGGATGCGACCGGTTTTGTAAATCCTTCCGAATATTTCAACCCGATTGCCCATGCAACCTCAAAAAGTCCGGCGATAAAAAGTACTATCCAACTCATAAAAATTAGGAATTACGAATTACGAAATAATTTTGACCAAAACTTACCATTGTACCTTTATATTTCTTTTTATCCATTCCCAATTCCTCATTCCTAATTCGTAATTAATTTAGATTCTTCTACGGAAACCTTCACCCAAAACTTCGTGAACATTCGTGAGAATAACAAAAGCGTCGGGATCAATTTCTTTAATCTGTTACAAGTTCTGTTATTTTTTTTAAAGGAAGAATAGTGAAAAGAACATTTTTATTTTGTTTCGTATAAAGTCCGGTTGCGTGCAGGGAAGTAGCTCCTCTTCCGAATTGGTTAAGAATTACTTTTGCAATTTCATCCTGCTTGTCGGAAATAATATATGCAGCCCGTGCATAGTCAAAACCCTCAATAATTACATCAACAATTTTGCTTGAGACGAACAAAAGAAAAATAGCGTAAAATGTAAGCGATAAAGCAGGGCGGACAGGGGAAAGATGTTTGATTTCAATAATTAATCCGGCAAAAAGGATTACGAAAATATCGATCATGAAAATTGCCTGCCCGGGGCGAATACCATAGCGTTTCTGCATTATTGACGCAACGATATCCGAGCCGCCGGTTGTTCCTCTAAATTTAAAAACAATTCCTAAACCAAGTCCAAGTAACACGGCGCCGATCAAGATCAAAAAGAAAAAATCATGTTTGTATAAATCAATTACGGTTTGCGATTTCTGTAATTTCAAAAAAGCAAAACCGGGAATGTCTCCGCGGAACAAATCGATGAAAATTGAATTGAGTGTGAAGGCGTAAAACGTCCGTACACCGAAAGTTTTTCCTAATTCTTTTACGCCCCACAAATATAGGGGGACATTCAGAACCCAGATCATTAAGCCGACAGGAATAGTATAGTTTGACAGGTAGTGAATAGCCATTGAAAGCCCGGTAACACCGCCGGGGACAACCTGCGCATCAACTAAAAAAACACCAATCCCGATAGCCATTATCGCAGCGCCAATCGCCATAAAAAAATAATCCAGGATAGGGTGTTTACTTATTTTCTTAATCATTCGTTTCTCAAATAAAAAAAATTTCAATTCAAAATTACCTAATAATTAACTGGTTGAGAAATGTTTTGAAGATGAAGAGTTATCATGTCACATTACGCAAAAAGTTGGAACCGTAGGGCGATTCTCTGAATCGCCCATGTGTTTTATGTTGTTTCGTTCGTTTATTGGTCGAAACAGAGTTTCGACCTACGCATTTGCATAACGTGAGTTATCTGGATAAATAAAAAGTTTGTTTATTTTTACAACTAAAATGGAATAATGAATGAAAACAAAATTAGAAATAGCAAAAAACTGGCTTCCCCGTTACACCGGAACAGAGATCGATGATTTTGGAGATTATCTTCTGCTAACAAACTTTCATAACTACGTTACTAAATTTGCAGATAAATTTAATTGCGAGGTAAGAGGAGTTGGAAGACCGATGCAGACGGCAACCAACAGTGGTGGATTGACAATAGTCAATTTTGGGATCGGTTCTGCCAACGCCGCAACAATTATGGATTTACTTGTCGCCCGTAAACCGAAAGGGGTGCTGTTTCTTGGTAAGTGCGGAGGTTTAAAACGTTCGACAGAGATTGGATATTTTATTCTTCCAACTGCGGCAATCCGTGGCGACGGAACCAGCAATGATTATCTTCCGCCTGAAGTACCTGCGCTTCCTTCATTTAAATTGCACAAATTTGTTTCCGACAAGATTGTGCAAAGAAAAATGGAATACCGTACCGGCGTAATTTATACAACCAACCGCCGTTTGTGGGAATGGGATGAAAAATTTAAAAAATATTTGAAGAAACTTTCTACCATTGGAATAGATATGGAAACGGCAACCATCTTTGTGGTTGGTTTTGCTAACGAGATTCCGCGCGGAGCTTTGTTGCTTGTCTCAGATGTTCCTATGATTCCCGAAGGTGTAAAGACTGAAGCTTCCGATAAAATGGTTACCGACAAATTCTCTACTCTTCATTTGGAAATTGGAATTGAAGCCATGACGGAGATAGGGAAAAAAGGGGAGAAGATAAAACACTTCAGGTATTAATATTTGCAACTCTGCGGTTAAAAGATTTACCGCAGAGTCGCAAAGAAAACATGATTACTTTTCGGGGTACAGCACAACTTTTACAAACTTATCCGTATCGAGATATTTATTTGCATAAGCTTTAATATCATCATTTGTAAGTTTTTCAACCCATGTATCATAATTCAGCATCTGTAGCGGATCTTCCTTATACATGAAATAGTTTGAAAGAACTCCAACCCAAAATCTATTTTGTTTTAATTTAACTTCGCGCTGGCGCTTTTGAGTTTCTTTTACTTTTGCAAGTGTTTCCGGAGTAGTTCCGAAATTTTTAAGGCTATCGATAACACTGAAAACCGAGTTTGTTAATTCCTCAACTCTTTTAGGGTCGCAGCCAAAATTAATATTCACCGTAACTTTTACAGTCGGTATTCTATCAAACTGATGATAAACACTCACTCCGTAGGTTCCTCCTTTATCTTCACGTATTACTTCACGCAAACGGATATTGAGAACGTCCATCAAAGATTCCATCAAATACTCGTTTGCCCTGCTCCATGTAAATGAAGACGGAAAAACAATACCGACAGTACTTTTCTGCTCGATTCCTTTTTTAACAACTTTCTCGATTTTTGTATCGGGAGTTGTCATCTTAAGGTTGCGCCAGGTTTCATTTCTTTTAAGAGAAGGAAGTGAACCCAGGTATTTTTCAACAAAAGGTTTAAAGGAGGACAAATCAATATTTCCCGCGAAGACAAAAGTAAAATCACTTGCATCGGCGAAACGGTCTTTATAAAAATTAAATGATTTTGTTAAATCCATTTCGTCCAACCGTTTTAAACTCCACGTTTGAACGCGCGGGTGATAATTTGCCATAGTAACCATCATGGTATCGTTGAAAGCAACGCGGGGTTCATTACTGTAATTTTCTAAATATGCTTTCATTTTTGCTTTATAAGACTGGAAGGCGGTTGAATCAAGCCTCGGAGAGGTGAAGTTTAAATAAATTAATTGAAACATCGTTTCGGCATCTTTAGGGCTGCAATTGCCGTTTAATCCTTCGGAATAACTACCGATATAAGGATTTGCAGAAGCCACTTTTCCGGCTAAAGCTTTTTGCAATTCGTTCACAGAAAATTCTCCAAGCCCGGCTTCACTTAGAATGCTTACAGCGCTACTTGTCGCTTTATATGTTTGGTCGTCAATTAAAGAAGATCCGCCAAGGCTGAAAGCTGAAAAAGTGATCTCATCGTTTTTGAAATCTGTTGGCTTTACAATTACTTTTACTCCATTACCAAGTGTCCATTCAACAATTCCAAGTTTCTCTAATTTTGTTTCTTTTATAATTGGAGAAGCGGAAGCCAAGTTTTTTACTAATGGTTGTTCAAGTGTTTTGTCCTTATACGCTTCGATATTTTCTTTGCCAACTTTTTCCAGAACTGCGGTTAAGTCAGCTTCTGTTGGAATTTTACTCCCTGCTTTTTCAGGAACATTTACGAGAACCACACGGTTATCAGTCTTGATCAGTTCGCTTGAAAGTTTGTTTACATCATCCAGTGTAATTCCGGGAAGAAGTTTAGTTGTCAAAGCAAATTCATTTTCAATACCGGGGATTGGTTCTCCTTCTAAATAATTGCTTACAAACTGCCAGATAAGAACGGATGATTCCGTTTTGTCTTTTTCATCTTTTTGTTTTTCAATTTGGCGAAGAAGATTTTTTTTGTGGCGGTCAAGTTCTGATTGCGTGAATCCATATTTGCGAGTTCGTTCTGCTTCGCGAAGCAGCACCTCTAATCCACGTTCTATTCCGTTATCTTTTACCATCGCTTGTAAAAAATTTACATCGGCAGTGCGGACCATTCTTCCTTTACCGGCAGCAGCGAAAGCAAATGGGGGATCGGCAAGTTGTGTTAATTCTCTTAATCTTTCGTTAAACATACCTCCAAATAACTGATAGGTAAGTGTCTTGCGATAATCATCAATAGTTGTAACGGTTTCAGGTTGTTGTTTATAATAAAGTGAAACAGTTGAATACATGGCTTCTTTATCCGAAGCTATAGCGAACTGTGTGCCTTTCTGCGGTGGAACCGGAAAGAGTTCTCTTTTGCGTTCGTTTGTTGGGGCTTCAATATTTTCAAAGTGGTCTTTGATCAGTGTTTCAATTTCCGTTTTATCAAAATCGCCTACCGCAACAACTGCCATAAGATCGGGGCGGTACCAATCTTTATAAAAATTTGTAAGAGTTGGATGTGCGAAGGATTTTATGATGTTAATATCGCCGATGGTTAACCGGTCGGCATATTTTGAATCTTTAAAAATAATAGGAAGTTGTTTATCGAGCATACGCATTTGTGCCCCTCGTCCAAGCCGCCATTCTTCAGTAATTACACCACGTTCTTTATCGATTTCGGTTGAATCGAATGCCAATCCATGCGCCCAATCTTCCAAAACTAAAAATGCTTTTCGCATAATTGCCTGGCTATCTGTTGGTACTTGCAACATATAAACCGTTTCATCAAAACTTGTAAAAGCATTTAATTCGGGACCGAACTTTACGCCGATAGATTCTAAATAGTTGATCAATTCATTTTTCTTAAAATGTTTTGTTCCGTTAAATGCCATGTGCTCAACGAAATGCGCGAGTCCTTTTTGATCGTCATTTTCTAAAACGCTTCCGGCATTTACGACTAATCGCAGTTCAGCCCGTTTTTCCGGTTTTTTGTTTTGTAAAATGTAATAGCGGATTCCGTTCTTCAATGTTCCGATGGTTACATCCGGATTTACGGGTAACTTTTCGGTTTGAGCCCAGATGATTTGTGAGAGAAGAAAAGTGAAGAGAATAAAAAATTTTCTAAATCTAGCCATGATTCCCGTCCTATTTTTGTTAAGAAATATTTAAAGGATTGTTTGAAACTTAATTAATTTTATTTAAAAAATTCAATCCGGCACAGTAGTATTTTTGTTGGTTTGGTTTTAGAACCTGACATTTAATCGACGAGAAGTTAAGCTTTAATTGTTTTCTGAACCTAAATCGAGTTTTGCAAACATGGAAGCACTGGGTTTCTCGACATTCTTTGGAGTAAATTGATTTCGTAAGGGATGCTTGCAAAACATTACCGATCCAAAATGAAAATAATGGGTACAAGTGGGATTTTCGACAAGACACTGATAAATTTTGCCGTTTGCTACTTCTTTTAGTTGGCATTCCGGAAAAAAGTCTTTTAACCCTTCTTTTTTAGTAAATATTGATTCTTCCATCTGTTCCTCAAATAATATAGACCTATAAAATTAAAACCACTTAAAATGGGGATCTTTAAATCAAATCACCGTGATCATTAAATAAACGGGAAGCAGTAACCAATTACTTCAACTGGAAAAAGCATTGATTTATCAAAAAAGTCTTCCGTTTATAAAAGTAATTTCACAAAATTAACTTAGATAAAAGCATCTAGAAAAAACAGTAGGGAACCCCCTACAAATTAGTAGGGAACCCCCTACAAAACAGTAGGGAACCCCCTACAAAACAGTAGGGAACCTCCTACTAAACAGTAGGGAACCTCCTACTAAATGATGTTCCCGGGTGATTATCAAACGAATCAAATTTTCTTTTCCTACTTTAAAAAATGAAAAAGAGGTTTAAGGAAGCATGGTCGCACATCAATTTTCTTCACGCTCGACTTAAATTAGCACCCTCGCCGCCGCCGATAAGTGGAATGATCGTACGAATGAGCTATGGATCCTATTCTCTTAAATGATTATTAGCCTTGATGATGAATCCGCATACAAAACTTCCGGTTTCTTTTCTTATTTTTCAGTACGAAAATTCATTAATATCTGAAGGGTAGACGATTTGGCACTCTTAACAAAAATTGAAAACAAAACTGCCGTTGTCGGCGTTATCGGATTGGGATATGTCGGTTTACCGTTAGCACTTGAATTTGCAAAAAAAGAATTTCAAGTGATCGGCTTTGACCTTGATGAAAGGAAATCAAAATTCATTGCCGAAGGAAAATCATACATAAAGCATATAGCTTCTGAAAGAATTGCCGAAGTTGTTGCTACAGGAAAATTTTCAGCAACAACCGATTTTGCACAGCTACCGCTGGTTGACGCAATAATCATTTGCGTTCCAACTCCCTTAGATGAACACCGCGAACCGGATATGAGCTTTATCGTGAATTCGGCTAAAACGGTTGCCCAATATTTTAGAAAAGGTCAACTTGTAGTACTTGAATCCTCTACGTATCCGGGAACGACCGAAGAAATTCTTCTTCCCTTACTGGAAGATTCGCAAACGAATAAAGAAAAACTAATAGTTGGTAAAGATTTTTACTTAGCGTTTTCGCCTGAAAGAGAAGACCCGAATAATCCGAACTATTCTACCGCGACGATTCCAAAAGTGATTGGTGGAATGACTCAGAATTGTTTGACCGTAACGCAAGCCTTATATAATCAGGTAATTGTTAAAACGGTAGCAGTCTCCTCGCCAAAAACAGCTGAAGCAACAAAATTGTTAGAAAACATTTATCGTTCAATCAATATCGCGTTGGTTAATGAATTGAAATTAGTCTTTGATAGAATGGGAATTGATGTCTGGGAAGTTATTGAAGCGGCAAAAACAAAACCGTTCGGTTTTCATGCGTTCTATCCGGGACCCGGTCTTGGCGGACATTGCATTCCGATTGATCCTTTCTACTTAACCTGGAAAGCAAGAGAGTATGATATCAATACAAAATTTATTGAATTAGCAGGTGAGATAAATACAAGCATGCCATATTACGTTGTTGAAAAAACAGCAGACGCATTGAACAAGCATAAAAAATCGCTTAACGGATCTAAAATCTTGATCCTAGGTGCTTCGTATAAAAAAGATATTGACGATATGCGCGAATCTCCATCTCTTAAGTTAATTGAGATATTACGGGATCGCGGCTGTATTGTTGATTATAATGATCCTTACGTCCCCAAACTTCCGAAGACAAGAAAATATGATTATGATATGGAGTCGGTTCCGCTTACGAAAGAGAATATAAAAAAGTATGATGTGCTGTTACTCAGTACCGATCATACAAATTATGATTATAAACTGATCGCAGGACAAGCATCGCTTATTATTGATACGCGGAACGCTTTCGGTAGGAACGGTATTGTAGATGAAAAAATTGTAAAAGCGTAAAGCGCAAAAAATTTATTCAATTTCTAAACAGAAGATGGGATTTTCGTTTAAAACAGTTTTTACGAATCCCATTTTTTGTAAGTAGGAATCGTGTTTTGCGTTTCCGGGATTGCTATAAAGCTTTTTGATCTTCTTTTTGGTGAAAATATTCTGGTACACGTATTTACCTATCTTCAAATCCCTATATCCCGGAATAACAAAATCAAGTTCGATAAAAAGGCTATCATCGTTTTTCTTCGTTGCACAGATAAGTCCAGCGGGAATTGAGTTTCGGAGAATGAAAAAGACTACCGAATCTTCATCGCCTTTAAAAGAAAAAGAAGGCATATATTTTTTAATCTCTTGATCGTGGAATGCTAAAAAATAGTTGACGTATTCGGAGTTATGCATAACTTCCAATACTTTGAAATATTCCTTCGCTTTAAAAATATCGTATAAATAATAAAGATCAACCAAGCAGATAAACCCGTTTACGATGGCAACCGGGAGAGCGTTTATTAGCAATCCGTATGTTGCAAAAATTATCGCTCCGATTAAATTGATAATTCTAAGTTTGACAATTCCGCTCATCATAAGCGAAACGGCTACCAAGCCAGAAGCCGCGTAACCGATAAATTCTATTATTTGAATATTCTTCTCCTAAAAATGTTGCAAGTTATTGCGTGAGACTTTTATTGAATTTTTAATGAATCGATTAAAATCAATTTCTTTCCATCCCAATTGTAGTAATATGAATATAAAACAGGGATCGTTTCTAAGCTAAGTGTATCTATCGGATCTGTTATTACTAAACTGCTACTTAATCTAAAATCGATCCCAGCCGTTGTAACTAAGTTAAAGGGGAAAAACACTTTGCCATTTTTTGCATCAACAATGGCATGGCTTTGACACGATGAGCCACATCCCCACTCAACCAACCTAAAATGCCCCGCAAAGTTAGGTCCTATTTTTGCTCCTTCTCTTAAGACAGTTCTAAATTTTTTCGCATAAGGGTTGCTTGATAAATCTACTTTTGCTGGAATTCCTTTAAATGTATCTAAGATCGGGAAATCATCAAATGACGGAAATTTGTGTTCCTTTTGTTTATTTATACTAGTGTCTTGTGAGTTTGAAGTACTAAATATACTGATGCAAACAATCAAGAGCAGCACGCTAACTTTGATTATCACTAAAAAAAATTTTTTATGGTTCATAAACGATTTTTTCCATTAAATATTTCTAGAATCATACTCCCAAAATTTTCTTATAATACTCTTCATATTGCGGGACGATCATAGATTTGTCAAAATATTCTACCGCCCTTGCTCTCGCGTTGGCAGAAAACATCTGATATTTCTTTTCGTTGGTTAATAATTCAATTGCATATTTCGCCATCCGTTCAACATCTCCGAATTCTGCGATGTAGCCGGTTTCGTTGTGGGACATTAATTCCGGCAAACCGCCAACGCTTGAACTGATAACGGGAAGACCGCATGACATCGCCTCCAAAGCAGCCAAACCAAAACTCTCTGATTGTGAAGGGATTAAAAATACATCCCCGCAATTGAGAATATCTGCTAGCCCATCCTGCTTGCCGAGGAAGATAACTTTATCGCAAAGATCAAGTTCGCGGCATAGCCGCTCGCATTCGGAGCGATCCGGTCCGTCGCCAACCAGCACAAGTTTACACGGAATTTCTTTTGCAACGATTTTTAAAATTTTAAGTGTGTCCGAAACTCTTTTTACCGGTCGAAAGTTTGACGTGTGGATGAGTATCTTTTCACCATTTGGTGCACAATGTTTTTTTAACTGTCCCGGTACCTGGGGAGAATAGACTTCCGTATCAACAAAATTGGGAATGACGCGGATGTCTTTTTCGATCTTATAATTAGTTAGCGTTTGGCTTTTCAAATGATTTGATACGGCTGTAACTCCATCGCTCTGCTCAATGCTGAATTTAACAAGATGAGAAAAAGAGGGTTCCAATCCAACCAATGAAATATCGGTTCCATGCAACGTTGTGATTATTTTAATATCACTTTTTTCTTTGACAATTTGTTTTGCGAGGTAAGCGCTTGTTGCGTGCGGAATGGCGTAATGCACGTGGAATAAATCGAGATTTTCGTAACGGATAACCTCAACCATTTTACTTGCAAGCGCTAGGGTGTACAACGAAAATTCAAACAACGGGTAAGTGCTGGTCTCAACCTCGTGAAAAAAAATATTTTCAACAAAATGCGTTAGCCGGAAAGGGAGCGCATACGATACAAAATGAACTTCATGACCTTTTAATGCGAGTTCTTTGCCGAGTTCAGTAGCAATAACTCCGCTGCCGCCGTAAGTTGGGTAGCATGTAATTCCAATTTTCATAGTAAAACCGTTTGTCCCTTTGGGAAAGTAATTCTGACCATCACTAAAAGAAAATTAATTATTATTTTTATTTTAAACTATGGCAATTTCAATTGAAAAGCGTTATGTAAAAGTCGGTTACATTAGCTAATCGTTTCCGAATCATCCAATCATTTAAAATGATCGATCAAATATGAGTCTTCTCAACAAATTTCTCGCATTTAACGCGGGAACCAAAAAGAAACTATTTCGCCGCGAAGTTGAAAAAGCTTTACGCGGTGGGAAGCAAATAAAACTGCCTCCTCTTCCTCTATATAATCAACAACAAATCTCAGCCATTAAAAATTCCTTTCCCTTCATAGTTATTTCATCGGAGAGTGAAAAAGTTTCCATAAAGGAATTTTTAGAGAATCATGAAATTGCCGGAAATGTCTTAACCGAAGCCGAGAAAATTCTACAACACCGGTTCGCTTTTTTCGGTATTGAAGAAAAAATGCTGGGTAAAAAAATCGATTGGAACTTCGATTATCTCTCGTCGTTTACATTTCCAAACGAGCCCTATTGGAATCTTAATGTTGAAGAATTCCCGAAAGATGTGGATGTACAAACCGCGTGGGAGTTGGGAAGGATGCACCAACTTTCAGTACTTGGAGCAGCGTTCCTTTTAACTAATGATGAAAAATATTCCGAAAAATATTTTTCCATGGTTAATGATTTTATAACCTCTACGGCTAATTTCTCCGGTGTACAATGGACCAGTCCGCCCGAAGTTGCAATTCGTTTACTCAATATTATTTTGGGATTTGGTTTCTTTCTCGAATCCCCATCGCTAAACGAACAACGTTTTCTTAAAATTCAGGAAGCCGTATTGCTTCACACTTTATACTTAGAACATGCTCTTGAACATTCGGAAGTGCGAGACCACCGTTTTGTTCTTGTGCACCTTGGGCTTTTGTGTGCGAGCATGTTCGTTCAGAATAAAGCTTATGCAGAAAGGCTTTTCCACTTTTCCGCTTCTCACTTTGAACAAGAAATACGTCGTCAAGTTTCTGAAGACGGTGTAAGTTTTGAACAGTCGGTGCAACTTCATCCCCTTAATACCGAATTGTTTTTACTCGCAAAATATTTTTTAGAAAGAAAAGGGAAAAAGGTTTCGGATGGATACAACCGGCGTCTGCATGAAATGTTTGTCGCTTTAAGTCTGTATCGGAGACCTGTTTCGCATAACAGTGAAGAAAGCTCGCTCCCGAACATTGGAGATGCCTTCACTTCTTCAATTCTTGATTTTTGTTCGTGGAACCAGTCGAAATATATTAGTGAATTGCTTTCCGTCGGGGCATATCTCTTTGATGGAAAGAAATTAATCTTACCTGCTCAAGGATCTGCGACATATCTTCTTTTTCTTTTTGGCGCAAATGCTGTTACTGCATTTCACTCCTTAAAAAACGATATGAGCCGGTCCTCATCTGTTGGGTTAACGGTAGGTGGACATTATTTTTTCCGGACGAAAGAAACAGATTTGTTCATCCGGGCAGCGGAAATAGGGCGTTCCGGCTTTGGCGCCCCCGGGCATAACGATACCTTCACTTTTGAACTTTGCTATCAGCATAAATTGTTTTTTGTTGATTCCGGTACGTATTCTTTTTATGCCGACAAAGATTTGCGGAACAAACTTCGTTCGGTTTTTTCTCACAATACGTTTTCAATTGATAATACACAGCTTGCCGATTTTAACGGATTATTTAACATAAAAGAAGATTTAACAAAACCGAAAATAATAGAATGGCAAACAGATAATGAAGAAGATATTTTGATTGCCCAGCATTTCGCATACGTCAGGCTTGCTGATCCTGTGATTAGTAAAAGAGGATTTTATTTTCTCAAAGAGAAAAAGAAAATTAAAATTAAAGATGAATTTCTTGGAGGGACAAAACATAAGATTGTTTCTCATTTGCATCTCCATCCGGATGTTGAAATTGAAAAAGTAGAACCAAATAAATATTTGTTGAAAAATGGAGAAGCGGGTTTGCGGATCAGTTTCCACAGCTCAAGTGAAAATTTTGAAACATATCTGCAAGATTCCGTTTATTCACCGGGCTACAGAGTTTTACATCATGCAAAAAAATTTCACACCGTGTTGCATGAAAATCTCCCAACGTTTTACATTATAGAAATTGATCTATTATGAAGATCCTTATCATCGGGCATACGGTAGAAGACCATATTATTTTTCAACGTGAAAAACAGGAAGTAAAACCGGGGGGAATTTTTTATTCAGCCTCCGGATTTCATTTTCTTAATGACGCCGAAGATGAAATTTTTCTTTGCACTTCAATTCAAAAGGAAAATTACGGATTGTTTGCTCCGGTTTATGACAACTTTAATAAAGAATATTTTTCGTATGCAAAAAAAATTCCGGTTATTCATCTCAATGTTTTCGAAAAGAAAGAACGCCACGAACGGTACGAAAATATCACCGACAAACTTACTGTTCCTATTGAAGCTTTGAATAAATTTGACGGAATCTTTATCAACATAATTACCGGTTTTGATATCAACATTGAAGATATCCAACAGATCAGAAAAAATTATGAGGGACTCATCTACCTTGATATTCATTCGCTTGCTCGTGGTATTGATGAGAATTACCGCCGTGACTTCCGCAAAATTCCTGAAATTGATAAATGGCTTTCCTCAATTGATATTGTGCAGGCAAACGATCATGAACTCTTTACGTTAAGCGAAAAAAAAACGGAAACTGAAATTGTTGAAGAACTTTTACAAGTCGGAGTAAAAATCATTCTCGTTACCAAAGGAGAACACGGGGCAACGATCTATGCAATGAAAAAAGAAGAAATTTTTTCAATGACACTTCCGGCAATTCAAGTTGAAACGAAAAATAAAGTTGGGTGCGGAGATGTTTTTGGTGCGGCTTTCTTTTCTTCCTATATTAAAGATAAAAATATGGAAAAGGCTTTTGCCATTGCAAATATTGCGGGTGGATGTATTGCTTCTTATTCTGAAATAAAAAAAATGAAAGATTTACGACACGATGTTCTCTCAAGATTTTCTTAAAAAAAGAGTTTTAATTTTTGGCTCTAACGGAATGCTCGGACAACGGACTATTCATCTTTTTTCGCAAACCGGGAATTATGAAATCCTTGCTTCATCGAGCGAACCGGAACCGTTTATTCCCGGGATAGATTATAAACAAGTTGATTTTACTCAGCGTGATGAAGTGAAAAATGTAATTCTCAATTTTTATCCCGACGTTATCATTAACGCCGCCGCTTATACTAATGTTGACAAAGCCGAAACCGACCGCGAACTTTGCTGGAAAGTAAATGTGAAAGGATTGGAGTTCATCACGGAAGCTGCGCGCGTGGTTGACTGTCATATCATTCACATTTCAACCGACTATGTCTTTGACGGCTTCAGAGGTCCCTACAGCGAAATAGATACACCGAATCCGTTTGGGTATTATGCCCGCACAAAACTTGCCAGTGAAAATGCTTTAAAGATCGGTGGAACGCCGTTTACCATTTTGCGCACAAATGTTTTGTACGGAATTATTAAAACCGGCAGAGCTGATTTTGTTCGCTGGGTTGTGGATTCGATTAGAAACGAAAAACCGATCCGCATTGTAACCGATCAAATTAATAACCCAACATTTTTGGATGATCTCGCTTCAGCGATTCGAGGAGTGATTGAAAAGAAAAAATTCGGACTTTATCATATCGGCGGAAGAGAATTTCTTTCGCGGTACGATTTCACGATGCGGATAGCTGATTATTTCAATTTAGATAAATCGTTTATTACACCGATCTTTACTCAAGAATTAAATCAACCGGCTCCTCGACCGCTAAAATCGGGGCTGATAACGATTAAGTCGGAATCGGAATTCGGATTCAAACCGCACAGCATTGAAGAATCATTTGAAAAAATGAAAAAGGAATTAAACTTATGAAACTGAAATTAACACCTCTAATTTTCCTCCTTTCCTGTTTTCTTCTTTTCTTCTCAACAATAGATGTTTTCGCACAAAAAAAATTCCCTGATTGGGCAAAAGGAATTATCTGGTACCAAATTTTCCCGGAACGTTTTGCCAACGGTAATTCAAGCAATGATCCAACCGCGGAAGATATCTTTGTAAATCAAAAAAGAATTCCCGAAGATTGGAAAGTTACAAAATGGACTTCCAATTGGTTTGCACAAGCGGGGTGGGAAAAGAAACTTGGGAATCACGGTCATGGCAGTTTTACTTCACGGCGGTACGGCGGAGATATTCAGGGGATCATCAACAAGTTGGATTATTTGAAAGAACTTGGCGTTGGAGCAATTTATCTTAATCCTATGTTTGATGCAGTATCCATGCATAAATACGACGGCTCCACCTATCATCATATTGATCATTCATTTGGTCTCGATCCTGCATGGGATAAAAAATTAATGAACTCTGAAACACCGGATGATCCGGCAACATGGAAAGTAACGTCTGCTGATAAATTATTTTTCCAACTAATTAAAGAAGTGCATGCACGCGGAATGCGCATCATTCTTGATGGGGTATTTAATCATACCGGTGAACAGTTTTGGGCGTTCCGGGACGTTGTGAAAAAGCAACAAAACTCGAAGTATAAAGATTGGTACAAAATAAAAAGTTTTGATGATCCCAAAACAGAAGAGAATGAATTTGATTATAAAGGTTGGTGGGGAACAAAATCGCTGCCGGAATTTAATAGAAGTGAAACCGATTTATTCCCCGCTGTAAAAAAATATATTTTCGATGCAACAAAAAGATGGATGGACCCAAACGGAGATGGAAATCCGGAGGATGGAATTGACGGATGGCGCTTGGATGTTGCCAACGAAGTTCCTATAGGTTTTTGGCGCGATTGGAATGCAGAAGTAAAATCGCTCAATCCGCAAGCGATTATTCTTGGTGAACTGTGGCAAATCTCAAAAGAATATATTTCTGAGAACGGAGTTTTTGACGGACTGATGAATTACAATTTCGCTTATGCGGTTTGTGATTTGTTTATTAACAAAGAGAAGAAAATTCCGGTTTCAGAGTTCATTCAAAAACTGGAAGAAATTGACAAAGCATATCCTGAAGAAAATTTATTTCTGTTGCAGAATTTAATGGATTCACACGATGTTGACAGACTTGCTTCAATGATTATAAATCCCGACCGTCAATATGACCGCGATAATAATGGGCAGAATCCAAACTACAGCCCAAGAAAACCAAATGCTGATGAATATAATTTACAGAAACTAATTGCGGCATTTCAACTTACCTACCGCGGTGCCCCGATGATTTACTACGGCGACGAAGCCGGGATGTGGGGCGCTGATGATCCGCACGACCGGAAACCGATGGTCTGGCAAGAGTTAAGTTATGATGACGAGGTTATAGATGCTTCTTCGGGATTTAAAACCGGATTTGGAGCCTATAAAGTTGATGTGAACAACGATCTGCTGGATTTTTACAAAAAGATGACGAACGTTCATAATACTTCAAAAGCGCTTCGCTATGGCGATGTGAAATTTGTTTTGCAGAATAACGAGAAAAATATTTTTGCCTTCACCCGTACGTTTGAAAATGAAAAGCTGCTCATCCTTTTCAACCTGAACGAAAAAGAACAAAAATTTTCCTTCGAGATAAAAACTCCGCAGCTTTATGATTTATTAACGAAGGAAAAAATTGAAACGAAGAACAATCCCTTCTCAATTGAGCTTCCCGGAAAATCTTTTTCAATTTATACATTGGAATAAACCTGGAGAGCGAGCGAAGTTAATCAACTATTTTTACCGGTAATCATCGATGGTACAACCTTTATCTAATAATATGGTCTAAATGACATGTGACAAATTAATTTGTACACAAAAAATATTTCTTAAAGTTTCTCCGGATGGATATGAAAAAAGCGCTTACTCTTATTTTCCTTTTTGCTTCCCTTTTCTCAACATATGCTACTAAAATTGATACGCTTTCAAATGGAATAAAAATAAGAGCGATAAAATTAACTTCAACCATTTCCATTGACGGGAAGCTGACGGAAAGTGCATATCAATCTCCAGTTTCCATTAACAGATTTATTCAAAGAAATCCGAACGAAGGTCAGCCTGCATCAGAGAAAACAGACGTGTGGGTTTTTTACGATGACGACGCGGTCTATTTCTGCGCAAAAATGTACGACGCTCATCCCGATTCAATTATAAGTTTATTGGGGAGAAGAGATAACTTCCCGAGCTCTGATGAGTTTGGTGTTGGGATTGATCCCTATTATGACAAACAAACCGGTTATTTTTTTGAAATTAATCCTTCGGGGGCTATCTCCGATGGAACGTTGTATAATGATAGCTGGAGCGACAACTCTTGGAACGGTATCTGGGATTATGCCGCGTCAATTAACAGTGATGGCTGGAGCGCCGAAATGAAAATTCCTTTTTCTCAACTTCGTTTTAACGCTTCAGATTCAATGAAATGGGGGATTAATTTTCTTAGACAAATTGAAAGAAGAAAAGAAGAAGATTATACAATTATGGTTCCCAAAAAGGAAGGGGGATTCGTCTCTCACTTTGCCGATCTCGACGGATTAGAGGGAATTAAAGATAAACCCCGAATTGAAATACTTCCATACTTCGTACAAAAAGCACAATCTCTTGTACACGATCCGAACGATCCATTTTATAAAAACAATAGATATAAAACAACCATCGGAGGAGATATTAAAATCGGGTTAGGCAGCAACCTCTCACTTGATGCAACAATAAATCCCGATTTTGGTCAAGTTGAAGTTGACCCCGCGGTCGTAAATCTCTCAGCATTTGAAACCTATTTTGATGAAAAAAGACCATTCTTTATTGAAGGGAATAATCTCCTCAATTTTGGATACGGTGGAGTGAATAATAACTGGAATTTTAATTTCAGTTCGCCGAATTTTGTCTACTCAAGAAGGATCGGTCGCTCCCCCCAATATTATCCCGATGTTGACGGGTTCGTTGATCAACCGAATGAAACGCGAATTCTCGGCGCCGCAAAAATTACCGGAAAGCCGGCAACAGATTTTTCTTTTTACGGATTGACCGCAATTACACAACGGATGTCTGCAAGTATCGATGATAACGGAAACACTTCTCAACAGGAAGTTGAACCACTTACAAGCTATTCCGTATTTCGTGGCTTGAAAGAATTTAATAAAGGGAATCAAGGACTTGGATTTCTTGCCACTGCTGTTGATAGAGATTTGCATGATAAAAATCTTGTATCAGTTCTTCCTAAAAATAGTTTTGTTGGTGGAATTGATGGTTGGACCTATTTAGATGAAGATAAAACTTATGCTGTTAATGGGTATGTAGCAGGTTCATTTGTGAATGGTTCAAAAGATGCACTTAGCAATTTACAGGAAAAGTCATACCGTTATTTTCAACGCCCGGATGCAACATACGCAAGACTTGATAGCAGCAGAACTTCTCTTACCGGTTCGATGGGAAGATTTATGCTGAATAAACAAAAGGGAAATTTTTATTTAAATACTGCCTTCGGTTTTATTACTCCCGGATTTGAATATAATGATCTGGGTTTTCAAGGGAAGACAAACGCGCTGAATGGGCATACCGTCCTTGGTTATCGCTGGTATGAGACTGATGGAGTATTTCGAAGCAAAGGGGTTTACGCGTTTGCGTTTAAAAATTTCGATTTTGAAGGAAACTGCGACGGAGACGGCTACGGCAGCTTTGTAAATCTTGAACTAGAAAATTATTACGGATTTGAATTACAAGCCTTTTATTTTCCACAGACTTTTTCTTCACGCTTAACCCGCGGAGGTCCAAGCTCTAAGTCTCCGGCGGGATATTCAGCATATTTTTACGGGTATACTGATAGCCGTAAAGCCTTAACGCTTTCCTATTCAACTGATTTTTCAAGTGATGATTTAGGAGGAAAATATATCGGTTATAGCGGCACGATGAACGTAAAAGTTGGCTCAAATCTTACTTTTTCAATCGGACCTTATGTCTCCTTCGGTTTAGAAAAAATTCAATGGGTAACTAAAACTGATGACCAAGGATATGCTCCTACTTACGGAAGCAGATATATTTTTGCCGAATTGTCTCAAAAAACTGTAGCTGCAAATATCCGCGTTAACTGGACTTTCACTCCCGTTTTAAGTTTACAATTGTTTGCTCAGCCTTTATTTTCAACGGGAAAGTATGAATCGTTTAAGCAACTGCATAAAGCGGGAACATTGGATTTTGATGTGTACGGGAAAAATGGTTCAACAATCAAGTATCTTTCTACTGATGATGAATATGAAATTACTCCATCCGTTTCCGAAGCTCCGTTTTATATCAGTAATCCAAACTTTAATTACAAATCATTTAAAGTGAACATGGTTTTGCGCTGGGAATTCAATTCCGGTTCTACGATGTATTTTGTTTGGACTCACGACAAACAGGATTTTAGAGATCCCGGTGTTCTTCAGCTAAACAAAGATTTCTCATCTTTAATGGATGCGCCCCCGAACAACATTTTTCTTATAAAAGTAAGTTATTGGTTTGATGCTGCGAAGTGGTAAATGAGAATACAGAAGTAAGAATGAATTGATAAAAACTTCCGGTGCTTGTAAAATAACGGAAGTTTTTTTAATCTCAGTTTCCTATACGGCGAACCACTATCAACAAACAACTAACAAAAAAGCCGCCCGAAAGCGGCTTCTGAAAGAGAAGGTCGAAAAATAAAATTTTATTTAACGAGATTCATTTTTATTGATTGCATATAGTTTCCGGCTTTAATTCTTACGAAATAAATTCCGCTTGATACTTTGTTTCCGAATTCGTTTACCGTATCCCATGAAGTTTGGAATGATCCGGCGTTATACTCTTCATAGTTTACTAACGTTTTAACTAACGTTCCCTGAATATCATAAACGGCAAGATAGACCTTCTCTGATTTTGGAATTGAGAAACGGATCGTAGTATTTGGATTAAACGGATTTGGATAATTTTGCGCAAGCTGATATTCTTTTGGTGTAGTTGAGACTTGTTTAACAACTTCATTTGGGTTATGCGGGTCACCATGGCACGGGGTACAATTCATTTGTGTCATTACGTTATTCAACAAAGTTGATCCGTGGCAAGTCTGGCATTGAGCAACCGTCGGGTCAGTTACAAACGTTGAAGTAAATGTCTGTGCAAAATATGCGTTAAGCATTTCCGCTGTTTTTGCTGCTAGATCGCCGGCTACACGGGCGCATCGCTCTTTTCTTTCAGTGCTACCAACATTCTTTCCCGAGGCAATACACCATTGGGTAACAGCAGCATGGCATAAAGGATTGCCGGAGATGTCCTGCGGAAGTGCACCGGCATATTTTGCGTCAACATATTTGCCGTCAATTGAAGCTTGATTAGCAGCATCGGAGGGGGATTTTTCCGAGATTGCCCAACCCCAAACTTCATTTATTATTTTTCCGTAATCCGCTTTAGGAACGACAAGACTAATAAGCGCTGCCGCACCATTTAATGTTCCGCATAAGGTTCCCCAGCTATTTCCACCGCCTCCGCCGTATAACATTATTTCCATAGGCAAGCTAGCCCAAGGGTCAGGTGTTTTCTCTGCTAAAGCCTCAACAAGCGCTCCAAAAACTCCCGCACAACAAGCCTGTCCGGCATAATAAAAATGATGAGCTTTTAATCTTACCACTTCAGGGTCGAGGGTTGTATAAGGCCAGGGATAGGGAGTAGTTTTTGTGCTAGCTTTTAAAGTAGCAGTTGTTGCAAGGCTTGCAAAACTAGCAATTGCCGTAGCGCCTACAGCTGCTTTTGATGCATTTACCAAGAAATCTTTTCTGGTCAGGTTCTCTCTCATGTTAACTCCTTTTGTGTTGATGTATGTATTGTTTGGAATAAATTCCTTTTTAGATGTGCTATGATCAAATCAATTTTCGGTTCGGATGGATTCTTTTGTTTGGCTTTTTCAAAATAGTTTAGAGATTCGGTAATGTTGCAATAAAGTGATAATAACCCAAGCACATAAAATTTAGTAAACTCATTCTCATAGGTAACAACACCGGTTGCTATGTCGGTGATAAGCCCCGGGCAGGGGCAATCGTCTGCCTGGGGGTCTGTGTTCGTTATAACTTCAATGTCGGTGGAAATTAAGGAGAGAAATAAATCAAGTGCCTCGCGTGGTTTGTTAATCAGCGTATAACAGATAATTAACTTTTTGGTCAATCTTTTATTGGGGGTTAATTGAAGCGATTGTTCTAACTCCTTTGCGGCTAAGTTGTATTTCCGCATCATAAAATATTGATTTGCAAGCATTTTTTCCATAATGAGTATTCATTTCAATTGAAATGCCAGTCTGATTTTATAGGGGAAAAAGATTTTTTTAGTGCTTTTTGAGGGGGGAGTGTTTCAATAAAGCGGGAACCGTTGCAACAATTTGTTGCACTGCAACGGTCTATTCTTCGATGCCGAGTGTTTTAAGATACCTCCAGAGGGTAGACCTATTTATTTCTAACTCTTTAGCAGCGTTGCTCTTGTTCCATTTATGTTTTTCAAGTGTTTTAATAACGTTGCCGGCTTGCAATTTTTCTTTAGTAAACTGTTTTCCCGTATCGGGACACGTTTTACTTAATCTAATTGATTGAGGAAGTTTACAGACTTCTACCGGAATACCGGCTTTTGATCTTACGAAAGCATATTCGATTGCATTTTCTAATTCTCTTACATTTCCGGGCCACGAATAATTCGAGAGAGCATCAAGCGCATCATCGGTAAATTCCAAAATCTCTTTATGATAGATCATTGAAAACTTTTTTAAGAAATGGTTAGCCAAAAACAGCACATCTTCTTTTCTCTCTCTAAGCGGGGGCAAATGGATAGGAATAACATTTAACCGGAAAAAGAGATCTTCTCTAAATTTTCCTTCTTGAATAGCCTTTTCGATATTCACATTGGTCGCGGCTATAATTCTTACATCAACCTTGCGGGTAACCGACTCGCCGACTTTTTCAAAGGTGCCGTCTTGAATAACCCGGAGTAATTGCATCTGCATTTGAGGAGGCATTTCACCAATCTCATCCAAAAAAATTGTTCCGTTATTTGCAAGTTCAAATCTTCCGGTTCTATCTTTTAAAGCATCTGTAAACGCTCCTTTTACATGTCCGAAGAGTTCGCTTGCCAGGAGATTAGGAGGTAAGACTGCACAATTAACTTTTACATACGGTTTGTCTTTTCGCAGGCTGGTTGCCTGAATTGCGTCGGCGATCAATTCCTTTCCGGTTCCCGTTTCTCCGGTGATGAGGATACTTGCATTACAACCGGCAATCTCAAGGATTAGCTCAAAGATGTCTTCCATCTCGCGGCTAAATCCAACTATCCCGTAGAAGTGAGTGTTTTTTATAAGATATTTTTCAACGTTTTGCTGTTGCTCGATTTCTCTAAAAGTGATGACCCCGCCCACAGTTTGTGTTGCGTTATTTTTTAAGAGTACAGCATTTAGTCTTATTGATTTAATCTGATCTTTGCAATGAATTTTAGAATCAAAATCGTAGATCGTCTTTCCGGATTCTAACACCCGAACGATAGGGCATCGGTTATCGCAGTATTTCGATTTGAAAACATTTTTACAGTATTTCCCGATTACATCATCGCGGTGCAATCCGGTAATTCTTTCAGCCGCTTCATTAAAAAATTTTATTCTGAATTCTTCATCTACCGAGAATACGCCTTCTGCCAGTGAATGAAGAATTTCATTTTGAAAATTATTTTCCATTTGGATTTGAGAAGCTCAAGTTTGATTTACAATTAAATAAGACTCTGCAAATATAACGAGAACTGAGCAAATCTTGTTATCAGGTAAGGAATTTCATGTTCTGACATTTACAAGCTGCAACCCAAAACTATTCCGTTTTATTAGATCTTTTTATCTGCAGTTACCGTAATGCTAAAGATTCCAACACCGCTATGACGGTATCCGGTAAGTTCTGCTTCGGATAAATATTCTTTTAAGATATCATCCGGAAGATCAATTACTTTGGTCTTTTTAACTTCAATGTTTTTGAAACCGGTCTGTTCAATAATTTTCAAATAATCATCTTGTTGAATAGCACCTGCCACACACCCGGCATACATTTCAGCCGATGCTTTAAGATTCTCCGGCAATTCTCCTTTAATAACAATATCGGAAACGCAAAAATGTCCACCGGGTTTTAGAATTCTGTAAATTTCTGCAAATGCTTTTTGTTTGACTGGAACAAGATTCAAAACACAATTGCTCACAACAACATCTGCAAGAGAATCATCTAGAGGCATCGACTCAATTTCGCCTAATCGAAATTCAACATTCGTATAACCAAGTTTTGCATTGTTTGCGTTTGCTTTATTGATCATTTCTTTTGTCATATCAATGCCAATGACTTTTCCTTCTTCACCCGTTATAGCGCGTGCAACAAAAACATCGTTCCCGGCGCCGCTGCCAAGGTCAACCACAACATCGCCTTTTTTGATTGCGGCGAATTCAGTGGGAAGTCCGCAGCCTAAGCCAAGGTCTGCATCTGCGACGTAACCTTCAAGCTGGTCGTATTCGTCCTGCATAATTGTGTAACCAACAATTTTATTGTCGGTGGTTCCGCAGCATGAAGTTGGTCCACAGCATGAAGTTGATTGCTTTGCAATCTCTCCATATTTCTCTTTCACAATTTCTTTTATTTCTTTTTCGTTTTGCATGAAAGGTTATCTCCTTCGTTAAGTTTAGTAAAATAGTTTTGAAAATCTTTTGTTACCTTTTGTAGCGCTGTAACATTTACGCAATAACAAACCTTCGGTCCATCGATATCTCCCGAAATTAACCCAACGCGTTTTAACTCTTTAAGATGCTGCGAAACCGTTGCCTGTGCAAGCGGTAGAAGAGTAACCAACTCACCACACATGCAAGCGTTAATTTCAGAAAGTATTTTCATGATTTTTATCCTCGCCGGATGCGAAAGCGCTTTTGCGAAATCTGCCAGAAGGATTTCATCGTCGGTAAAGTTTTGTGTTTTTGCAGTTGGCATATAATTTCCTCAATCGTTTATCGTAAATATACGATAAAGTGAGTCAGTCTGTCAAGAAAAAAGTTACTTGTATTGAAAAATATTTCAATTATTGGGGCGTTTGCAGTTTAGTAGAAGAAATACAACTGCATTACAATTAGAACGTCTAGGAAATTTTAAAGGAAGGCGATTCTTCAACAAGATTATTTACAAAATCTCCAACCGAGGATTCTTTTGCCATTAAATCTTTTAATGAGGTCTTCGTTACAACCCCGTCGATAGCGGTTTGAACCGCCCTCCAAAGCGAACGGATGGAGCAATCGATGGTATGGGTACAAACGATATCAACTCCGGAATAATCACTGCAAAAAGAGGCTTCAAATAATTTTCCGCCAAGTGCATTAAGCACGTCCGCAACAATAATCTGTTCCGGCGGACGCGAGAGTTTGTATCCACCGGCTTGACCACGTGCACTTTCGATAAATCCCCCGATGCGCAGCAGGCGCAAAATCTTTGCAGCGTTTGCCTGCGTAAGTTTTTCCGCACTACTGATTTCGGGAATCGTAAGTCCGTTTTGGGATGTGCTGTAAGCTATTCGCAGCAGACAGCGCAAACCATATTCTTCTTGTGAATTGAATTTCATTGTAAATAATTAGTTGTTTTGATTCAACGGGATTTTTGATCCGCACGTTTTAGCATATTGAACAGCTTCGTATTGCTCTTTTGATACTGAAGGTCCCTGGCGGGTACAGAATTCATCAAACGCGTCGGTTAGTTTTTTTGCAATTTGATCCGGTGAATAGCCTTCAATTTCAAATCGCGGAAGAAAGAAAATGACTTTTCCGTTTTTGAAAATTGCCATGCTGGGTGAAGAGGGGGCTTCACCAACAATTAACTCGCGAACTTTATCAACTGCATCTCTATCCTGCCCTGCAAAAACGGTTGTAAGTTTATCGGGAATAATAGAATGCTGAAGCGCTGCAGAAACTGCAGGTCTGGCACCGCCTGCGGCGCATCCGCAAACAGAATTAATTACTACCAAAATAGTTTTATCATTATTTACTTGAAGAGTATTTTCAACTGCTTCCTTTGTGCGCAATTCTTCAAATCCAACGGCGATCAATTCATCGCGCATCGGTTGAACAGCAGTTTCATCATACATCGGTGGTCTTGTTATTGTGAACATATTAGCTTTCTTTCTATTTTTAATAAAATCCTAATTCAACTTTTGCAACATCGCTCATCATATCTTTATCCCATGGCGGATTCCAAACAATCTCAACTCTAACTTTTCCGATTCCCGGAACAGCTTGTAATTTCTGCTGAACTTCAGGCGGAAGCGATTCTGCCACCGGACACATCGGCGAAGTAAGTGTCATGTTTACTTGCAAGTTCTTTTCGAGATCAAAGTTTAATTCGTAGATGAGTCCGAGTTCCCAAATATCAACGGGAATTTCAGGGTCGTAGCAGGTCTTTAACGCTCGAATAACTTTTTCCTGCATCTCAATTACTTCTGATTTTTGTGTTTCTACTTCCATGTTTACTCGGTTGAAATTTTTTCTTCTGTATTATTAAGCGCTACGTGCAGAGTATGCCACGCAAGACTGGCACATTTTACACGCGCCGGAAATTCATGTACACCTTGAAAGACCGCAAGTTTTCCCAACGCTTCAATTTCGTCAGCGTCTTTTAATTTTCCGGTTACCAGATTATGAAACTTTTCAAACAAATGCTCGGCTTCCTCTTTTGTTTTGCCCTTTACAATTGCGGTCATCAGCGATGCGGAAGATTTGGAGATAGCACAGCCGTTCCCGATAAAGGAAATATCTTTCACCACATCATGTTCAAGCTGCAAATAAATATCCAGATGGTCGCCGCACAAAGGATTATGCCCTTCAGCATGATGATTTGCATCGTCGAGTTTTTTAAAGTTTCTCGGACTCTTGTTATGATCTAGTATCACTTGCTGATACAGTTCTCGTAATTCACTATCCATTAGCCAAATACCTCAAATACTTTTTTTAGCGCATCGGCAGTAAAATCAATTTCCTCTTTCGTGTTATAAAAAGAAAGTGAGATTCTTGCCGTTGCAGGAATTCCAAATCGCTGCATCACCGGCTGCGTGCAATGATGTCCGGTTCTTATTGCGATGCCGTCAAAATCCAAAATGGTTCCAATGTCATGCGGATGAATACCTTCAAGTGCAAATGAAAAAACGCTGAGTTTGTTTTCTGCCGTGCCGATCGGCGTTAATTTTTCGACAGAAGATAACTTTGTGTTTGCATATTCGAAGAGATCCTTTTCGTACGAAGAGATTAAATCCATTCCGGTCTCATTCAAATAATCTATTGCCGTTCCCATTCCGATAACGCCGGCAATATTTGGTGTTCCGGCTTCAAACTTATAGGGCAAGGAATTGTATGTGGTTTTTTCAAACGTAACGGATGCGATCATATCGCCGCCGCCCTGATAGGGAGGCATTTCTTCTAAATATTTTTCTTTGCCGTAAAGAATTCCAACTCCCGTTGGAGCGTAAAGTTTGTGCCCGGAGAAGGCGAGAAAATCGCAGTCAAGTTCCTGTACATCAATTTTAAAATGCTGAATAGCCTGCGCGGCATCAATCAAGACTGGAATGTTTTTGCTGTGCGCTAGTTGAATAATTTCTTTTACCGGATTAACGGTTCCTAACGAGTTGGAAACATAAACCACCGAAATGAATTTCGTTTTATCGGAGATCAATTTTTCAAATGCTTCAAAAATGATTTCGCCTTTATCATTTATCGGAATAACTTTTAACTTCGCACCTTTTTCTTCGCAAAGTAATTGCCACGGAACAATGTTGGAGTGATGTTCAAGATGGGAGATAATAATTTCATCTCCTTCTTTAATAAATTTTTTGCCGAAAGAAGAAGCGACAAGATTGATCGAGTCGGTTGTTCCTTTGGTTATAACTATCTCAGACAATCGTGAAGCATTAATAAAACGCAAAACTTTTTCACGCGCTTGCTCGTAAGCCGTAGTTGCCTTTTGACTAAGTGAATGAACACCGCGGTGAATGTTTGAATTCAATGTTTTGTAATACTCTTCTTCTTTTTGAATAACGCATAACGGCTTTTGCGTTGTGGCAGCGTTATCAAAATAGACCAAAGGCTTTCCGTGAACCAACGTGTTTAAGATCGGAAAATCTTTTCTGATTTTTTGAACATCGAGTGTTTTTACATCTGTAAGCATTGCAATAATTCTTTGTTATAATAATTTTTTGGCAAGCAGCGCTTCCAGATGATCGCGTACTTGCAGCATTGAAATTGAATGCACCACATCGCTCGCAAAAGCATAAATAAGAATTGCTTTTGCTTCTTTCTCCTGGATGCCTCGCGCTTTTAAATAGAATAACTGATCTTTGTCCAACTGCCCAACCGTAGCGCCGTGTGAACATTTTACATCATCGGCAAAAATTTCTAACTGCGGTTTGGTGTTTACCAAAGCATCGGGAGAGAGTAAAATATTTTTGTTCTGTTGATATGCATTGGTTTTTTGCGCGTCTTGCCTTACAAAAACTTTTCCGTTAAAAACTCCACGCGATGTATCATTTAAAATGCCTTTATACAATTCGTTGCTTAAACAGTTCGGCTTTGCGTGGTCAATCGAAGTGTGGTTATCAACAAACTGAGAACCTTGCGTAACGTATAATCCGTTTAATCTGCATTCGGCAAATCCACCGTTAAATTTGGTGTTCACATTATTTCTAACAAGCGAACCGCCGAAGTTGATATTGTAAGAAGAAAAATTACTTGATTTTTCCAGCTCGACGGATAAGGTTGAAATATGAAAAGCGTTTAGCTGCTCGTCTTGTATGCGGACGTGCTCAACAACCGCGTTATCATTGACGATAAACTCTGTTACTTGATTAGTGAAATAAGTTCTCTCTCCAAATCCCGCGTAGGTCTCAATTATTTTTACTTGAGCATTTTGGTTTACTAAGAATAAATTTCTCGGTGAGATAAAAATATCATCTGCTTTGGTAACGTATAAAATTTGGATAGGCTTTTCAATTATCGCATTTTCTTCAACATGCACGAACGTTCCGTGATTAGCAAAGGCTGTGTTTAATTCGGAGAAGATGTTGTTGCCGGAAGAAGTAGTTTTGGAAAAATAGCGGAGCACTAAATCGGGATGATTTTTTATTGCCTGACAAATCGTTTCAATAACTAAACCTTTCGGAAGCGCCTCAACATCGGAAAATTCTTTTGAAAAATAACCGTTGATAAAAACCAGCGTGATAAATTCTTTTTTATCGAAAAGATATTTGTTGATAAACTGCGGATCAACTTCGGGAATAGAATCTGCCGGCTTGAATTCTTTGCTTAACAATGGATTAATGTTTGTGTATTTCCATTCTTCATCTTTTACGGAAGGGAAGTTCAATGCGGAAAATTTCTTTATCGCATCTTTTCTGATTTGATGAAAAGGAAGTTCCTTTTCACCGTTCAGAGTATTTTCAAACGATTGAAATTGTTTGATGAACAATTCCTTCAATTCAGTGGAGGAATTCATGCTACACCAACTCCGCGGCTTCTTCAATTACCCAATCGTAGCCTTTATCTTCAAGCTCTAACGCAAGTGATTTATCGCCCGATTTAATAATTTTTCCGTTGTAAAGTACGTGTACAAAATCGGGAACGATATAATTTAAAAGTCGCTGATAGTGTGTAACCACAATGGTTGCATTCTCAGGCGATTTCAATTTTGTAACTCCGTTTGCTACAATTCGGAGCGCGTCAATGTCCAACCCTGAATCAGTCTCGTCAAGTATCGCAAGTTTTGGCTGCAAGACAGCCATTTGAAAAATTTCATTTCGTTTTTTCTCGCCGCCGGAAAAACCTTCGTTCACCGAGCGTCTCAACAGATCTTCAGACAATTCAACGAGCGACATTTTCTTTTTTACGAGAGTAAGAAATTCCATCGCGTCTAGTTCTTCTTCACCGCGGTATTTGCGGATTGAGTTCAACGCATTTTTTAAAAGAGTTGTGTTTGAAACTCCAGGAATTTCT
>JBAYFO010000014.1:0-68022 GCA_041667115.1 Ignavibacteriaceae bacterium
CCGAATTTTCAAAAAGGTCTTTTGCCATGCCGACATACTGAGCGCCTTGACCTGGAAAGAGAAATGCGCGTTTGCTCATTAATCAATTCCCCAAACAAGATAAATTGCACCCCAAGTATAACCGGCGCCGAAAGCGGATAAAATTAGATTGTCTCCTTTTTTTAACTTTCCCGCTCTGTAATATTCAGTTAAACATAAAGGAATAGTTGCAGCCGTCGTGTTTCCGTATTTATCAATATTGATCATAACTTTTTCTTTACCGATTCCCATACGCTCTGCCGTAGCGTCGATAATTCTTAAATTAGCTTGATGAGGGACAAGATACGCTACATCATCACCGGTTAAATTATTTTTTTCCATAACTTCAAATGAAATATCAGCCATCCCAACAACTGCGGCTTTGAAGACAGGCTTACCGTCTTGAAAGATGTAATGCATTTTTTTGTCAACGGTTTCATGGGTTGCGGGATTTAAGCTTCCGCCGCCTTTCATGTATAAATAATTTTTACCTTGACCATCGCAATGCAATAATGAATCTATGAAACCAATCGAAGTGTCTTCAGTCGGTTCAAGTAGCACCGCAGAGGCAGCATCACCAAATAAAATACAGGTGTTTCTATCTGTGTAATCTGATATTGCGCTCATTTTATCTGCGCCGATAACAACTACTTTTTTATATCTTCCGCTTTCAATTAATGAACATCCTGTTTGAAAAGCGAAAAGGAATCCAGAACATGCGGCAGAGAGATCAAATCCCCAAGCGTTTTTTGCTTTAACATTATCTTGAACAATGCAGGCGGTAGCGGGAAAGAACATATCGGGTGTAACAGTAGCAACAATAATTACATCAATTTCATCCGCATTTAAATTATGTTTCTCCATCAAATCTTTAAGCGCGCCGGTTGCCAAATCGCTTGTAGCGCCGTTTTCAATTATCCTTCGTTCTCTAATTCCTGTTCTCGTAACAATCCATTCACTTGAAGTGTTAACGATAGATTCGAAATATTTATTATCTAAAACTTTATCCGGTACATACATTCCAACGCCGGTTATTGTAGCATTTATTTTTTTATTATTAGACATTCTCAATTATTCCATTTTAAAAGATTAACCCGCGTAGTGCAGGCTGTTTTATTTGTTCATTTCTTGGGCAAGTTTGGCAATTAATTTTTTATCGTGCATCTCTTTTGCCTTCAAAACCATATTTTTTATTCCATACGCAGAACTTGAACCATGCCCGATTATAGTGATGGCTTTAACTCCGAGAAGTGGAATTCCTCCATATTCATTTGGATCGAATACTTTAAACGTTTTTCTAATTGCATTTCTTGAAAGCGCAATTTTAATTTTGTCGAAGAAATTAGCATCGGCAGTTCTCTTGAGCATCGGTTTCAAAATTTTTAGAAATGATTCGCCGAATTTTAGGATGATATTACCGACAAATCCATCGCAAATAACGATGTTCACTTTCCCGGTTAAAATATCTCTGCCTTCAACATTACCGAAAAAATTTAGTTTTGAACTTTTCAGTAATTCAAAGGTTTCTTTTGTTACCTTGTTTCCTTTTTCATTTTCTTCACCAACGGAAAGCAACCCGATAGTCGGATTTTGTATTCCGTACATTTCCCGCACATACACATTTGCTAATTTAGCGTAACCAACAAGATGCTGCGGTTTTGAATCAACAAAAGCGCCGACATCAAAAACAGTAGTAATTCCGGTTAAGTTTGGGATGTATGTTCCGATAGTCGGTCTCTCAACACCGGCTAATCTGCCGATCAACAAAGTACCGGCTGCGGCAACGGCACCGGTATTCCCGGCGCTTACAAAAGCATCAGCTTCGCCGGAAGCAACTAACTTTGCCCCGATAACCAACGAAGATTTTTGTTTTGTCTTAAGCGCTGTGGTAGGAGAATCATTCATCGTAATTATTTCTTCCGAATGAATAATCTCCACATCATCGAGCGATAAATTATTTTCCTTCGCAACTGCTTTTATTTTTTCTTTGTCGCCAACGAGGATCAAATGAAAAGATTTGTTTTCGCTAAAAGCAGAAAGAGCACCGATGACTTCATGCTGAGGGGCGAAATCGCCCCCCATCGCATCAACAAGTATTCTGCATTTGGGAAATTCAGAAGGAGGTAAAGACATTTATATTGGAACTAATTTTTCGGAATTAACATAGAACGGCCGTTATAATAGCCGCAGCTTGGGCATGCGTGATGAGCTAATTTCATTTCACCGCAGTTTGAACATGCACTTAAAGCCGGAGCTTCAGCTTTATAGTGAGTTCTTCTTTTATCACGTCTAGTCTTAGACATTTTTCTTTTAGGATTTGGCATTTGCTTCCCTATTTCACTTTAGTTATTTATTTCCCCTACAGGGGGGATGTTTTTTAATTGTTGTAATGGCAACCACCGGTCGTCAATTTCTTCATTCTTACAGTCACACGTTTTTACATTTAAATTTGTTCCGCAATGGGAACATAATCCTTTGCAATCTATTTGGCAAATTTTCTTTAACGGAATGGCTATCTCGGCATAATCATAAATCTCTTGCGAGATATCCACTTTATCAGCTTCGTATGATAGATACGTCACTGACTCATCTTCATCATTCTCAGGTATTTCGTTCCCGAAGAGATATACGTGTTTAAAACTGGTTTCAATTGGCTGAATAAATTCGGTAATGCACCTATCGCATTCAAATTTTGCTTCAAGAGATAAAACCGCATCAAGAACAATTTGATTATGGCGTTTATCCAACTTCAATTGAATTTTAAATGAATTTAGAAACGGTTCCGGAAGTCCGATTTCTCCAGGTTTTCCGTCAAAGAACAGTTCGTGAATTCCTTCACCAAGATTTGCTATTTTAAGTATCATTTTACAAAAGGATGCGTAAAAAACTTGCCAAATATAACTATAGAGGTATTGATAATCAACAAATCTGTAATATGAATTTTATGACAAATTAACCGTTTTTACTGTTTTCTTTCTATTACAAAATCAATTAAAGTAGATAGAGCTTCTTTGGAAGGATTTTCCGGGAAACCTTCGAGACATTTCTTGGCTTTATCAGCATAATCTCTGGCTATTTTTTCTGCGTAAGCAATTCCGTTTTTGCTATGAACAAAATTGATAACCCTGTTTACCGAATCTTTTTTACTTCCGGTTTTAATAAGTTTTTTTATTTTTGCCGCTTCCTCTTTTGAAGCTTGGGCTAACGAATGGATCAACGGTAGAGTAATTTTCTTCTCTTTGATATCGCCGCCGATAGGTTTGCCGAAAAGTTTAGCAGAGCCTTCGTAATCAAGAATATCATCTTTTATTTGAAAAGCGATGCCTAGATACTCTCCATACTTCCGCATAGCAATATGGAATTCGGGATTATCGGATGAGCTTCTTGCCCCGATTTCACAGCACGTTTCAAAGAGTGAAGCGGTTTTATCCGCAATAATTTTAAAATAGGTTTCTTCATTGATATCGAGCTTGCGTGTTTTTTGAATTTGCAGCAACTCCCCCTCCGACATCCGTTTTACTGTGCCCGTCATAATTTTTAGAAAGTCAAAATCGTTTCCTTCAACTGCAATCATTAATCCTCGTGAGAGTAAATAATCTCCCATTAGTACGGCAATTTTATTTTTCCATATCGCGTTAATTGAAGGGAATCCTCTTCGCTTATCCGCGTTGTCAACAACATCATCATGCACCAAAGTTGCCGTGTGCAGCAATTCAACTAAAACGGCGCCGCGGTAAGTTCTTTCGTTTATTGTGCCGGAAATTTTGGAAGAAAGCAATACTAAAAGAGGACGAATCTTTTTCCCCTTTTGTTTTAAAATATATTTTGTCACTAAATCAACTAAACCAACTTTCGACTTCATCGATTCGCCGAAAACTTGAGAGAATTCCGAGAGTTCTTTTTTTATTGGTTTACTTATTTCCGACAGAGAAACGTTGTTCAATTCTTTTTCACCGAATATTTTGAAATAATGATACTGACTTCATAAAGAATCAGCAGCGGAACTGCTAATACAACTTGTGAGACCGGATCAGTTCCGGGAGATAACACAGCTGCTAAAACCATTATAATGATGATTGCATGTCGCCTGTATTTTCTCATATAAGATGGTTTTAAAATTCCAAGTTTAGATAAGAAAAATGAAATCATGGGAAGTTCGAATATTAATGCCGCGCCAAGCATTACACTGAAAATAATCGACATATACTCGTCAATTGCAAATTGATTTTTTATAGTCGTTGAACCGAAATGAGCCGCAAAATTAAGGGTCAACGGCAACATCACAAAATAGGCAAACGCAATACCCATTAAAAAACAAAACGAAGAAAAAATAACGATCGAGAGAATATATTTTTTTTCACGTTTTTTAAGGGCGGGAGAAATAAACCGCCATAATTGATAAAAGAGATTGGGGATACTTAAAATAAGTCCGCCGGCAATGGCAACTTGAAAATAGAGAAATACTTGCCCGAATGGTTTTAAATTTTGAAGATCCGCTCCAACTTTTCGTGCAGGATTTAGCAGCACCACATCAATAAGAAAATCAATAAAAACGCCGCAAACAACCGCTCCAACAATAATTCCGATCAAAGAATAAATTATCCGCCAACGAAGTTCTTCAAGATGATCAAGAAAAGTCATTTCAACTTCGTGTTCCCCATTCTCAATTGTTTTATTCGGAGTATCTTCCACTTAATATTTCTTCGATTAATTTAATTCAGAATATAAAGGGAAATTTTTGCAGAAAGTTCTCACTTCATTTTTAATTTTTCCAAGCTCCGCTTCGTTTTCCGTATTTTGTATTGCGCGGTTGATCAAACTCGCAATCACTTCCATTTCTGGTTCTTTCATTCCTCTCGTAGTCATTGCAGGCGTTCCAATGCGGATTCCACTGGTTACAAAAGGACTCTTCTGATCAAACGGAATCATATTTTTATTAACTGTAATTCCGGCTTTGCCAAGTGCAATTTCTGCAACTTTGCCGGTAACATTTTTCTTCGTCAAATCAACAAGCATTAAATGATTGTCGGTTCCGTTGGAAATAATGTCAAAATCATATTGCATTAATTTATTGGAAAGAGTTTTTGCATTTTTAATAATTTGTTCAGCGTAAAGTTTAAATGGCTCTTGCAAAGCTTCACCAAACGCAACGGCTTTTGCCATGATGATGTGCATCAAAGGTCCGCCTTGAATTCCCGGCATAACGGTTGAATCCAAAATCTCGGACATCATTTTTGTGCGATCTCCTTTGAGAGTTTTAATTCCCATCGGATTTTCAAAATCTTTTCCCATTAAAATGATTCCGCCTCTTGGTCCGCGCAAAGTTTTATGCGTGGTTGAAGTAACAAAATGGCAATGCTGCAAAGGATTATTCAGCAAACCTTTTGCAATTAATCCGGCGGGATGAGCCATATCGCAAAACAAAAATGCGCCGATTGAATCAGCGATCTGTCGAAACTTTTCATAATCCCAATCGCGTGAATAAGCGCTGGCGCCGGTGATAATTAATTTCGGTCTCTCTTTTTTTGCAATGTCTTCAATCAAATTATAATCAAGAATCCCGGTTTCTTTTGAAAGCGTGTAACCCGAAGCTTGGTACAAAATTCCGGAAAAGTTTACAGGTGAGCCGTGCGTTAAATGTCCGCCGTGTGCAAGACTTAATCCTAAAAATTTATCGCCCGGTTTAAGTATCGAAAAAAAGACAGCCATGTTTGCCTGCGAACCGCTGTGTGGCTGAACGTTAACATATTCGGCGCCATACAATTTTTTTAATCTTTCGCGGGCAAGGTCTTCGGCTAAATCAACAAACTCACAACCGCCGTAATAGCGCTTGCCGGGATATCCTTCGGCATATTTATTTGTTAAAATAGAACCGGCTGCTTCAAGCACTGCCGGACTAACAAAATTTTCGGAAGCGATCAATTCCAAATTGAATTGCTGCCTGTCTAACTCTAATTGAAGAGCGTTAAAAATTTCAGGATCATTTTTTAAGAAATTCATTTTCTATCTTTTACTTGTTTTTAATAATCTTGTCTAACAAACCAAAGCTCGCCAAGACTTAACGAAGCGCCGAGTTTGAAGATGTTTTCCTTTAGCAGTCCTGCGTCGGTTGTTCCTCTGGAAATATATTGCAATGAAAGGTCTAAATAATTTTCTCTGCTGAACGGTAAAGAAACGCCGGTGCTGATGGAAAACTCGTTAATGCTTTTCCCGTTGATTTTATAAGGCGTACTGCCGTAGCTGAAACCGCCGCGCCAAACAATTAAATCGGAAAGTGTATAAGCCTGCGCGCTGTTTTTGAATTCAATTCCTAAACTAACTTTGGAAAGATTTTGCAAATTTCTATCCGTAATTCCCGAAACAGAATAGTCAGCCCAATTTTGGAAAAGATAATCGGCATAAATCTGTGTTCGCGCACCAAGCTTTGCTGAGGCACCGAGAGTAAATCTCGGTGGAATTTTTATAGTCGTTAATCCTTGAGATAACGTATCGTTTACATAACTTCCAACTTTCGTAAACGAAGTATCGGCATCCATTTGTGATATAAACGAAACAGATGCTCCAAGTCTAATGTCCTGAATTTTATCGCTCTTAAAAAGACTTTCATTTAAATTTTGAGAAATCAATCCGAACGTTCCGCCGAGACCTTTAACTTTATATTCAGATTTAAAAGAAGAATTTGCCGTACTATTGTCCGGGAAATCCAATTTAGAATGATACCCGAACGTTCCGAAATTATAATCCAATGTAGCGCCAACGCTCACATCAAACGGAAGAGTGTAAGAAGTACCGAGATAAACTTTTGAAAGTCCGCCGTCACCGGAATAAGTAAACGCATAATCTTCAGTTTGTGTGGTAGGATTGATAACTTTCACTTTAGTTTCATACGCAATTTTAGAAAGTGGAATTAGCCCAAGCGATATTGCGATTCCATTATCTTTACTAACCGGGATGGCAAAAGAAAAACCGGAAAAATATCCGCCGGAATAAAAACTTTTTTGATTTTGATCTTTTACAAAATTTCCGTTGAAGTAAGTTGCAAATTCAACTCGTGATAAATTGATTGAATGCCATGCCGCAGGATTGAGCATCGAAATAAAAGCATTATCGTCAACGGCAACACCAAGCCCGCCCATACCGGCTCTTCGGGCGGAGTAGGAAAATTCAAGTTCTCCGATTCCGTAACGTGAATATGGAGAATTAACCTGTGCAAAAAGCGGTAAACCTAAAGCACAAAACAATATTATCGTTTTTAAATATTTCATAAAATTTCTTATTTCTTTTTCTGTGAATAAGTGATGACCAATCGTGGTTTTAATTCGTTATTGGCTGCGGTACTGTTAAACAATGCGAAATTCTCAATTCCATGTACCTGGTAGGGAGAAGTGATCAACATTCCATAATTATTTTTTGTTAGAATGGCGTTATTAATAATTCGCGCAACATCGCCGGAATAAGTATTTCCGGAACGTGGCAGTGAAATCACAAAACTTGCAGTAGTTGAATCGCTAACTGAATCCGCAATTTGATAAGCTACCAGTCCGTCTGAATAGGAGGATCCGACTTTCATATTTAGCGTATCTATGCTTAACGTTAGTTTAGCAGTATTTACAACTGCATCAGCAGGAAGCTTTGAAAGATCAAACCAAAGCGTTCCTTGAACTCCCGCTCCGCTTTGAATGGTAAGCGTTTTATTATTCGCTTCCGGAAACGTTCCTTGAATAATGTGAACATCAACGGATCCATTATAAGTTAAGGTGTCTTGATACGATTCGTAAGCAGTAGCTTTCTTAACAACAATTTTAATTGTAGGCACATCGGAATTAAGTGAAGTTGAAGCGGCAAATCCGGTAAATCTGCTTAACCCGGTTGGTTTAAATAAAACTCCATAATTCTTTGCAGATGAAGTATCTTTTGCAGCTTTAAACCATTCCTTCGCCAAATTCGGATTAACTGAAAAAGAGTAAGCATTACTTGAAATGTTAGTTGATTGAACTACCGACGCTTGATCGTATGTTAGTTTGGAAAGTGAATCAGCTGTAAAAAGTGAATTCCATGATGAAGTTATTTGATGGATGCCCACATTAAACGGCTGCAGCGTATCTCCGAAGTAATAATTTCTGGTAAGAGAAATATCAGCGGAAATAAATGTAAGGGAATCAAAGTTTGTTAAATATTTATCGGTAACAGCCAATGAAAATGCAAGGAGTATTTGTGATTCAACATTTGCATCTTTTCCAACAAGAAGAACATCGGAAGCGCCAAGCGAAAGTTTTGCATGATGCGGTTCAAATTTTTGATTAAGCGTATCCGCATAAGAATCTAATTTAGAAACGATAATATCATCTTGACCTAATAAATCTTTCCCTAAAGATGAGGGATCCTCGCTGCAAGCAATAAAGAAAAACGGTAAAAGAACTAAAAGCTGCCAAAGACTGAAGAGCTTCTGGCACATAAGAAAAAATTTTTTCAGATAATTCAACTATATATCTCCATTAAAATCGTGAATAAGGAAGTCAACAGCTTCCCGGAAATTTTCGGCAGCAAAGTTGGGGATTTTCTTTTCTTGAAACAAGAGAGAAAGATGGTCATTGCCATAACCGGTTTTAACAAGAATGGATTTCACCCCGGCTTGCATTGCACATTCAATATCGGTTTTTGAATCGCCGATGAGATAGGACTTAGAAAGATCAATTGAAAATTCCTCTGCGGCTTCAAAGAGCATTTTGGGAGAAGGTTTTCTGTAACTGCAATCTTCTGCGGAAGAAAAATCGGGATGAGACGGACAATAATAAAACTTATCGATCTGAACCTTAAACGGAAGAAGCAATTCATTAATTTTATTATTCACAGCGGTTACTGCATCTTCAGTGATAAGTCCGCGGGCAATTCCGGATTGGTTAGAGACAACAAGCAATTTAAAATGAAATTCATTTTTTAAAGTTGCTAACGCATTACCCACATCATCATAAAGTTTAACTTTAGACGGGTCTCCAAGGTAACCCGGGTCTTCGTTTAGGGTTCCATCTCGATCAAGAAAAACAGCAATGTTCATATTTTAAATAGATAGAACCGTTTTGTATAATTCAATATATTTTTTAGCGGAAGATTTCCAGCTGAAATCGGATTTCATTCCGTTTTTAATAATCTTCGCCCATAATTTTTGTTCCTGGAAAAGTTTGACCGCTCTTTTTACTTCTTTTAGTAAAGCGGCGGATTCATATTTCTGGAAAACAAATCCATTTCCTTCACCGGTTTTTTCGTCAAATGCAAAAACAGTATCGCCCAAACCACCGGTTTCCCGAACAATTGGAATTGTTCCGTAAACCAGGCTGTACATTTGGTTCAATCCACAAGGCTCAAACTGCGACGGCATAAGAAGCATGTCGGAACCAGCTTCAATTAGGTGGGCTAAATCATCATTGAAACCAAGATATGACGCGAATTTATCGGAATGTTTTTTAGTAAGTTTTTCAAAAATAGTATTAAATTTTTTATCTCCTGTTCCGAGCAGTACTATTTGAACTTTCATTTTCATTAATTCTTCAAATGCTTCAACAATTAAGTCAATCCCTTTAAAATCATACAATCTAGAAATTATTCCGATCACCGGAATAGTCTCATCAAAATGAAGTCCGAATCGTTCAACTAAGATTTTTTTATTATCAAGTTTCTTTGCAATAGTTTCTAGAGAAAATTTATGCGGAATAAATTTATCGGTTTGAGGATTCCAGACCGAAGTGTCAATTCCGTTTATAATTCCGGTAAGAGTATTTTTTCTTTTTGCCAAACAAGGTTGTAGGTCCATTCCCACTTCTTTTTTAGCGACAATTTCTTTTGCGTATCCTTCACTGACCGTAGTAAGATAATCAGCATAAAGAATGCCGTTTTTCAAGAAATTAAACTTTCCATTTAGAAAAGAATGTTTGTCATTCGCCAGGGTTTTCGGCAATTCGGTTTTTTCAAAAGTTGATTCGGGAAAGATTCCCTGGTAGGATAAGTTATGGATCGTAAAGATATTTTTAATCGCGTCAAACGGACTTTCGTTAGCGAACATATTTTTATGATAAGCCGGAACTAATCCGCACTGCCAATCATTACTGTGAATAATATCCGGAACCCAGCCCAATAATTTTATCAACTGAAATACTGATTTCGCTAATAAAATGAAGCGTTCATCGTTATCTTTATAATCTAAACCCGACATTGGGTCGGTGTAAAGACTTTTTCTGCTTCCAAAATATTCCTGATTATCTAAAAAATAGATTTGCACACGAACGCGCTGCGATGGTAAAAATGAAGAGCGGAGTGAAAATATTACATCTTTCTCTCCAATTTTAACGGAAATATCTTTTAACCGTACAACTTCGTGGATTTTGTACTTTCTGCTGTCGATAGCGCCATATTTGGGGACTAATATTCTTACTTCATGCCCTAATTCGGTCAGCATTTGCGGAAGAGCTGCCGAAACATCAGCTAACCCACCGGTTTTCATGAAAGGAAAAAGTTCTGAAGTTACGAAAAGAATTTTCAATCTTTTTGAAGATGTCATTGGATCCTGCGTTTTATGTAGTGCAAAAATAACAAATTATCACATTTTTTCCTAAACAGATGTATTTGCACCATATGAAGTTGAATCCAATTAACCTATCGCCACCTGATCAAAAATTTTGAAGTGAATTATCATTCATCCATTCTGCCAGCCGCCCATTCATTTATTCGGTCAGACAACTCGCAATCTGCGGACTGTTTAATTTCTAACCATCTAATTAAAAAAGATTATCTTCCGAAGAAATATTTTTATATTTCTTTACCTTTTTAAGAAAGTTTATGAGAAAATTTACTTTAATAATTTTTTATCTAACAGCAGCTTTATTAATTGCTTCGTGCGGTTCATCGATTGATTCGACTGATAACCGTTACAAGCATACTACTGATGAAGAAAAAATTGTCACAAAAGAAAGACCGGTTTCAACTTTAATTGAAGATTTCGATTTTACTCCTTACCTCATGACAATCGAAAAATCGAAGGCAGTAGGTTTTACATCTACTCAACCTCAAGATAGTTTATGGCGGAATTATCCTAAAATAGATAATTCGAAAAAAGTAACAGTAAGGCAACCGGGATTCCGCGTTCAAGTTTTAGCAACCGATGATCTGATGGAAGCGCAACAAATGCGTTCGGATGTTTATTTCAAAACGAATAAGAATGACATCTATATTTCTTTTCAACCTCCTCTCTACAAAGTTAAAGTCGGGGATTATGAAACCCATTCCGGCGCAAATAACCTTGCGTTTAAATTAAACCAACTCGGATTTTCTCCCACGCAGGTTGTTGCTGATACCGTTAATCTCCAAAAATAAAAATGAAAACTCTCCTCAAACATCCCGCTCAGATTGTTACTGTTACAACTAATAGGAAAAATTATAAACGCGGGAAAGAGTTAAATGAAATTTCTGTTCTCGAAAATCATTCGGTAATTTTTGAAAATGATACGATAAAAGATTTGATTCCGAATGCTTCAATTACAAATGAATCAGATTATAAAATTATTGATGTAAAAGACAAAGTTGTTCTCCCCGGTTTGGTTGAATGCCACACGCACACGGCATTCGCCGGATCGCGGGCAAAAGAATTTCGTTTAAAACTTGCTGGAAAATCTTACGAAGAAATTGCAAATCTCGGCGGTGGAATAAATACAACCGTTACCGCCGTTCGCAATTCGTCTTTTAATGAATTAGTGCAACTCATTTCTCCACACATCAATTATTTTATCACGCAAGGAATTACTTCGCTTGAAATAAAGAGCGGTTACGGTCTCGATTTTGAAAATGAAATTAAACTGCTTCGTGTTATTCACCATCTACAAAAAATATTTCCGATCACAATCGTTCCAACTTTTCTCGGTGCGCACACTTTCCCAAATGAAATGAAAGGCAAACGCGAGTTATACGTAAATGAAATAATTCAGAAAATGCTTCCATTCATTGCGGAAAATTCTTTGGCAAAATTTTGTGATGGATTTTGTGAGACAACCGCATTTTCAGCTGATGAAATTGATTTGATTTTTTCCCACGCAAAATCTCTCGGATTAGATTTGAAATTGCATACGGAACAGTTTAATTCTATCGGCGGACTTGATGTTGCATTAAAACATAATGCCGTCAGCATTGACCATCTTGAAGTTATTAAAGAAGAAGATATTTCCAAAGTTGCACAGTCAGATATGGTTGCAGTTTTATTGCCTGGCGTTTCTTTCTTTTTAAATTACGATTATGCCCCGGCAAGAGAATTAATTGATGCGGACGCAATTGTTGCACTTTCAACAGATTATAATCCCGGTTCCTCAAACATTGCTCAATTAAATTTTGTTATGAGTCTTGCGGCAATCAAAATGAAAATGTCAATTGAAGAAACCATTTCCGCCGTAACTATCAACGCAGCAAAGGCTCTTAAGATGAGTGATGAAGTCGGAAGTTTAGAAATCGGGAAGAAAGCGGACCTTGCGATTTTCAATACCAACGATTACGCAGATATTGTTTATAATGTTGGAAATAATTTAAATGAACTGACAATAAAAAATGGTGATGTGATTTATAAAAACAAGTTTGGATGAATGGATGAATGATTGATTGAATGAATTAAATCTTTTTTGTTTTTCATTCAACCTACAATCATTCATCCATTCTTTGATATGAAAATCTAACTCAAATTATTGTCGTCGTTTAATCATATGATAAATAAGTTTTAAAGAAAGTTAATCCGGAATCCTCTTATGAAAATTATTGAATGCGTTCCAAATTTTAGCGAAGGTGCAAATACCGAAACATTTGAGGCAATTAAAAATGCTTTAACTCCGATCGAAAACGTAAAACTGCTCAGCCTTGAGCCGGACAAAGATTACAACCGCGTTGTCGTTACATTAATCGGCAATGAAGATGGAATTGTAAACGGCGCGGTTGCAGTTTCAAAAGCGGCGGCAAAATATATTGATATGCGAAATCACAAAGGCGAACATCCGCGGCTTGGCGCTATTGATGTCGTTCCTTTTATTCCCGTAAAAAATGTTTCAATGGAAGAATGTGTAACTCTATCGGAAAAGTATGGCGAAATTATTTCAAAAGAATTGAATGTTCCAGTTTACTTATATGAAGACGCCGCCCGCAAAGCAGAAAGAAAAAATCTTTCCGATATTCGCAAAGGCGAATACGAAGGACTGGAAGAAAAATTAAAAAATCCGGAATGGTTTCCCGATTTCGGAACGAATGAATTTAATTCGCAGCTTGGCGCAATTGTAACCGGCGCAAGATTTTTTCTTATCGCTTATAACGTAAACATAAAATCAACCGATGTAAAATTTGTAAAAGAGATTGCGGAAATTTTGCGCGAGTCCGGCAGACCAAAACGCAATGCCGACGGAACCGTTATTAAGATTGACGGAAAAACAATTAAAGAACCGGGGCGCTTAAAATGTTTCAAAGGGATGGGCGTAAGTCTGGAGAAATATAATCTCACTCAAGTTTCTATAAATTTAACAAACTACAACGTTACGCCGATGCACCTTGCGTTTGAGGAAGTAAAGAAAGAAGCAAATCGTTTGGGCGTTGAAGTTACCGGAAGCGAAATAGTTGGTTTGGTTCCGCTTGAAGCTCTTCTGCAAGCCGGTATATTTTATTCGGAAGGAAAATCTTTAAGTGAAGAAGAATTTGTAAATCTTGCAACAGATAAATTAGGATTGAGTAGCTTAAACGATTTTCACCCGAAAGAGAAAATAATTGATTATATGATTTGAGAGATGGTCATTAGTCAATCGTCAGTAGTTAAGAACATTTCGATGATCTTGTTAATGTTTGATAGCCCTGAAAGGGCGAAATACTTTAGCATAGGGCGTAACCCTATGAAATAAATGAAGCGCAATAATTTATGGACATACAGATAAACAATACAAAAATTTTAAGGAGATAAAATGGAATTATCAAAAACATTAGAAAATTATTTAGAAGAACTCTCTTCAAACTCCCCTACTCCCGGTGGTGGAAATGTTTCGGCGTTGTGCGGAGTGCTTGCCTCATCGCTCGGAATAATGGTCTGCAATTTAACTATCGGTAAGAAGAAATATGCAGACGTTGAAAACGAACTCACCGTCATAAAAAACAAACTTGGTTTGTTCAAACAGAATTTCCGACAACTCGCCAAAAAAGATAATGAAGCGTTCGATAAAGTAATGCTTGCTTTTAAAATGCCGAAGGAAACTGAAGAACAAAAAACAGAGCGCGCAAAAGCAATTGAATCTGCAACGATTGAAGCTGCGCTCATTCCCGCAGAAGTTGTATCTGCCGGGAAAGAAATACTTCCTTTGTTGGAAACTATTGTTGCAAAAGGAAATCAAAATTCATTATCCGATGCCGGTGTTGCAGTTTCGCTCACCAAAACTGCGGTTGAAGGAGCTTTTTTAAACATCGCGATAAATTGTTCGTCGCTTTCAAACCAAACCATTGCGAATGAAATTCTCATCCGTGAAGAAATGAAATACACTGAAGTGAAAGAGAGAGCTGAATTCATAATTTCTTCAGTTATCAAAAAGATGAGAACGGTTTAATTAATAAATCCAAAATAGAAACCGCAGAGGCGCAAAGAAAATCCTTAGCGCCTTTGCAGTGAAAAAATAATTAGTTAATCACAAGCGTGCTGCCATGAAAAAATCTACAATTGTATTTTTCACTTTACTTTTTCTTTTTCCGTCAATAATTCTTTTACCTCAGTCGAAAATAAAACTTGGGATTGACATTTTGAAAGAAAGAAATTTTGATGCGCTGAAAGGAAAGCGTGTTGGATTAATTACCAATCCAACCGGTGTAGATCAAAATCTCAAATCCACAATCGATATTTTGTTTGAATCGAAAGAATGCAAATTAACCGCGCTTTACGGACCCGAACATGGCGTACGCGGAGATTTTTCCGCCGGAACGGAAATAGATTTTTATACTGATTCAAAAACTAATCTCCCCGTCTATTCCATTTATGGAAAAACACGAAAACCAACAAAGGAAATGTTAAAAGATATTGACGTGCTTGTTTACGACATTCAAGATATCGGTTGCCGTTCTTACACCTTTATCAGCACGCTTGGCTTGGCGATGGAAGCCGCCGCGGAAAACAATATTCCTTTTGTTGTGTTAGACCGCCCGAATCCTTTAGGCGGAATTAAAATTGAAGGCAATCTTGTTGAAGATGGTTTTATTTCGTTCGTCAGCCAATATAAAATTCCTTATGTGCATGGATTAACGCTTGGCGAATTTGCAAAGATGATTAATGAAGAAGGAATGTTATATAAAGATTCACTTCGGATTGAAAAAATTAAATGTAACCTAACCGTTATTCCGATGCGGGGATGGAAAAGAAAAATGAATTTTGCCGCAACCGGTTTGCAGTGGGTTCCCTCTTCTCCCCATATTCCTTACAAAGAAACTCCGGAGTATTACGTTGCAACCGGAATTTTAGGAGAACTCGGATATATTCACATCGGTATCGGTTATACTATTCCTTTTCAAACGTATGCCGCTGAATGGATTAACGGCGAGCAGCTTGCTCAAAAAATGAATGCACTAAATTTGAAAGGTGTAGTATTTCGTCCAACAACTTTTAAACCTTACTATGGAAAAGGGAAAGACACAACGGTTCACGGCGTACAATTGCACATAACAGATTATGCAAAAGTTAATTTGATGAGTCTGCAGTTTTTATTTTTAGAAGTGCACAACGAAATGTATCCGGAGAAGAATCCTTTTACAGGATGCGATACCTCGCGTTTGAAAATGTTCGATAAAGTCTGCGGAACGTCCAAAATCAGAGAATTGTTTACCAAGCGAATGAAGTACGAAGATGTTCAATCTTATTTGATGAAAGACGTGGACGCTTTTAGGAAACTTTCTAAAAAGTATTATTTATACCGGTAATCAATATTGACTCAGCAGGTAATGAAGAGAAACAAACTTTTTCTTGAAGTGCATAAATAATTTTCATCCACTAAGTAAGAATTTAACCGTGAACAACACAGACCTTATAAATAAATTTTAAACGGCGTCATCCTAAAATTCCTTGTCAATTTTTCGGTTGTGAACTGCTTCGGATAGAATTAATTTTGCATTAAAAAAAATTATGCTTACAAATTCAATTATGTACAAGGCGCTGGTAAACAAAGATGTTTCTTACGAAGGAACGTTCATTGCAGCAATTAGAACAACCGGCATTTTCTGCCGCCCAACGTGCACTGCAAGAAAACCGAAAGAAGAAAATGTGGAATTCTTTAGAACTACAAAGGAAGCCATACTTAAAGGTTACAGACCGTGCAAGGTTTGTAATCCCTTAGAAAAACTTGGCGAGACTCCCGGCTACATTAAAGACATTCTGGAAAAGTTAAACGCGAATCCTTCCATCAAAATGAAAGATTGGGATTTAACACAAAAGAGAATTGAACCAAGCAAAGTGAGAAGGTGGTTTTTGAAAAATCATGGCATCACTTTTCACGCTTACCAAAGAATGTTTCGTATTAATTCCGCGTTCAAAAAAATACAGAACGGAGAGCCGGTTACTTCCGTTGCGTTTGATGCTGGATACGAATCGTTAAGTGGTTTCAACGATTCATTTAAATCTATTTTCGGCGTGTCGCCTTCCAATAGCAAAGACAAACGAATCATAAATATTGCACGACTTGAAACTCCGTTGGGAACAATGTTCGCCGGAGCAGTTGAAGAAGGAATTTGTCTATTAGAATTTACCGACCGCAAAATGTTGGAAACAGAGTTGAAGTCATTAGCCAAACTTTTAAACGCAAATATTATTCAAGGCGCTAACCGCCATTTCGATTTCTTGAAACAGCAGCTTGAAGAATATTTTGAAGGAAAGAGAAAAGAGTTCACCGTTCCTTTGTTTACTGCGGGAACGGAATTTCAGCAATCTGTTTGGAAAGAATTACAAAATATTCCTTATGGCTCGACTCGTTCTTATTTGCAACAAGCAACCGCGCTTGGTAAGCCGGCGGCAGTTCGTGCGGTGGCAAACGCAAACGGTATGAACAGAATTGCGATCATCATTCCTTGCCACAGAGTAATTGGTGAAGACGGGAGTCCTACCGGTTACGGCGGCGGAATCTGGAGAAAAAAATGGCTGCTTGATCTGGAAAGAAGTTCCTTCAAATAGATTAAAATATTCCTTTCCGGCACATTTAGAATGTTATCTTTGTCACTCAAGTAAACAAACTTTTACTCGATAGTAAACTAAAATACTTCGGATTTATTTATGACAGATGATGATAAAATAAAATGGTTTGATAGAAGCGTAAAATTCCAACTCAGCGGATTGATTTTCCTTGAGATGAAATCCCGGAAGAACGGGGTGGGCGTTTGGATAATTGAAGATACAAAGAATAACAAAGTCTTAAACTCTAATCTCGAGTGGGAAATAGAACCACCTTCATCCAAGCGGGATGAAGCTTTTCTCATCCGTACAAGATTTGATCTTGAAGCTGCGATCACTATGTACGAGCAATTTAAAATGTTTGGAGAAGGGTAATTACATTACTTCCGAAGCACCCGGAATTTACTAGATTGTTTCTGTTTAACAACTGCCGGTTATACTTTCTGTAATAAATAGGAAACTTTATCTCTGGTAGTAAATAGGATTGCTTTCATCTTATTCTTCAAACCATTTGACAAGAGTTCCTTTTTCCATGTTGGATAGTATCCAATTCTTTTTGCTTTTATCAGCTTTAATTCATTCAAACTAATTATTTTAAACAAATCTTTCTTTGAAAAAGTAAATGGATGACCTTTATCAATTAGAAATCTTTCCATTATGTATCTTATGGTTTTTCCCCAGACATGATAAGTATTCTGCTTAAAATAGATTATACCTTTATTTTTTATTACTCTTTTTACTTCTTTCATAACCTCATCGGGATTATCACAATGATCTAACACATTATCCATAATTATAAGATCAAACATATTATCCTCAAACGGCACATCTTCCCCCTTTGCCGCAAGATATTTTACTTCTTTATCTCTTTGGTTTACAAACTTGGGAACCGTTGAATAAAAATTTTCTAACGGATCAATAGCGTATCTATATTTACTTTCTGTTAGATAGGTTAAAATTCCGCCAGCGCCGCTTCCGATTTCTAAAATAACAATATCCTTCGTTATTTTAAGATACTCTTTCCCAAATTCCAGGAGTTCTTCGGCGAAGTTATTGTAAAATTCAAAATCTACTGAATTACTTCTTTTATCCCACCATTCTTTTTCATATTCCTGGGCTGCCGCCCATCTTTTATTTACTTTCATAAACTCCCTTTTTAAGTATAGCGAGGTGTTATCACGCTTTGCGAGAAAAGGCAACATTGCCGGATTAATTATTTAAATATTTACAATTCCATTTTATCTCAACACCCATTGTTACTGAATGTCAGTGAAATTTATTTTTCTCTTGCTTGCCACACTCTCAGGTGGCTTCTTAACAAACTCGTCCACGTACGGAACTTGAATAAAGTTAATTACCAATACCTAATTCTTTAAGATAATTATCACTTAAACTTTTTATTTTATCATCTAACCCAAGTTTCAAATGTTTGTTTATAACTTCATAGAAATAATGCATTGAAACAAAAGCTGATGATAATGCAAAACATCCGTCTTTAATTGGACTAGAGAAAAAGCTAACTTCAGATTTATTTCGATCAATTCGTGTCCCAACTCTGCTAACATTCCAATGAGCCCAATCACTCATCTCACTATAACTATCATATAAATCTTTATTATCACTTCCAAAAAATTTGTAGATTTTTACTTCTTCACCAGAATCGTCAAATAGCCAAGTACTCTTAAACGGATCTGGTGGAAGATTTTTAATTTGAATTTTCGGCCTTTTGTAACACTCTTTTAGATACTCATATCCTTCCTCAATACTTCGCTTTAATACTTTTTTATCAATCTTTAATTTATCTCATTTAGCTTGCTTAAGATTTAATCGATAGTCAGTGATAACACTATATTTTCGCCACTGTAACGCCCTTTTTTGCAAATTTTCAGAAACCCATAAAACAATTCCTACTCCTTCGAGCATATTTCTAGCAATGATCATTGCATCTGAGAATGACGCTACATTTATTAGACTTAAAACTGAACTTAGATGCTCCCTTTGCTTGAAAAGAAAACATAAAATCATAAAAGAGTAATGATCATCTTCAGAATATTCAAATCTCCTATTATAATTTTCATCAAAGAATTTTAGTAGTAACTCCGAATTTCTAATGATAATAGGCAAATCATTTGTATAATTTCTTTCAACCATAAATTTTAAGACATCTCCAAGTTCTTTATAACACTTTGAATTACAAGTTGTTAAAATCCAACACTGCCGAATTAATTATTAAATATTTTCCTTTTGCTACTCTGTTTATTGATCCCCGTCTGAGCCGGGCAGGCTCTATGAGGATCATTTTTATTGGTTTAATTCTTTTCTACAAATATTAAACATCTACGATGTTTTAATGCATAAAATTTTCTTAACTCCGTAGGAGTTATATATTTGTAGAAATAAGCGCTTACCTAATCAGAACCCCGTAGGGGTTCAATATAATTTTGATTCTGATCTTTGTACTCAATGCGACTGAATATGACCGTATCGAAGATAGCGGTCGGCTTAAAGAACGGGTTAGGTGCTAACCACCTACATTTTTATTAGTTTCTGTTTGAATATTACCTAACCAATATCTTCCATCAGGCATTTCTCTATCTATTTTTTCTATTTTATTTGGATTAGAGAAATTAAAAGTGCATTTATATGTTCCGCTTGGTATATGAGGATAACCTTTTAAAAGAACTGTCCTTTCAAGCGTTGAAGCACTTTTAATTTTTGTAAACCATTCTGGGTTCCAACTATCAAATGGTTCTGGTTGTATTACCTTTTTATATTTTGAAAAAATGTATTTATCACTACTCCAAAAACTTACACCATTGGTGAAGTAGTGAAAGAGTTCACTTCCCATTTTGTCCGGGTCGAGAACGTACAAATTATCTTTGTCATTATTTGTTATTATATATGTGTATTGAACCGAAGCAGTATCTAAATTAGAAGTTATATGTACATCCTCTATAGATAGCGACAAACCTTTATGCAATTTGTTTTCTGTGGTCAAATCATATTCAATATTTGTATTATTTCTTATATCAGTTTCGTCTCCCCAAGCCTTTGAAATATGCAAAACATCTGCAGGAAAAAATTGTATATCTAATTCATCCATATATGGTTTTGTTGGAGCTATTGATAACGCACCACCGTGGAAACTCCCTATATAACATCTCATATTATTTGCAATTAGAATAAATGGTTGATCATCCATTTTAATATTCACCTCTTTTGCAAATAGTTCGCTTTTAATTTTTTTCAAATATAGGCAATGAGACGAGTAGTCATAGAAGTCAATATCAGTTGAAGCTAACCAAGGTTCACTTTCAAGGTCTAATTCATTAATGTTAACATTTTGAATGTCTCGAATATTTAATGTACGATCTTTTAATAGATAAATACCAAAAGAAGAATCTTCTGTGGGAATAATTACGTCATCTTTACAACCAATAGATGATAAAAGAAGAAGACAAAAAATTAAATAATATGCTTTCATTTTTTTACCTCTTTATTGTACATAACAGCGTCGCCAATAAGCGGCGCCCAAGAATAACGATGCCGCTTAAAAAACAACTGCCGAAGATTATTTATAAATTTATTTTATACACTATATTCAAAGAGTAAGTAACATTTATAACGAACGCCAATAATTTGAAAAATACCGCAACGTTTAAAGCAGTAGCTTTTAGTTGCGGGTTATACCGTTATTTCATAACTGTTGTCAATTCTAATATTATTTGACCTAAATCAACATCCCCATAAATAGTAATTCTATTTTTCGCCACTTCTTTAGATATATTCTTTGTGAACATTCTCCAGGTTGTATCAGCAGTCATTACAACTTTTGAAGTATATTCTAATTCTTCTCCAACAAACAATTCCCAAGAATTATTCTTTTTCAAAATCCATTTACCCTCTAAAATATCTTCAACTTCCAAAAGTATTGATATATTATTTTTGTCCGGATAAATTTTCTGATAAATAGTTGGGACTACCCCTCTGACAAAAGTATCTATTAATGGGTGAATCCACTTCTGTTCAACTAAAAGCGGTTTACCAATAGCTTCTCTTATTTGTTGTTGGTGATACCATTTTTCGGTGTATTCACGAGCAATGTCAAACCAACATTTTGATTCTTCTTCACCAGCCCACCAAACCGGGAAAAGTGCTTTACTATCCATATCTAAAGAACTTAATAGTTTTGGTATTTCCACTTTTATATATTTGAGCAAATCAATTAATGTATTTGGACTTAATCTCTTTGCTGCAACTATCCAAGAATTATTTAAGTGATTAAGATATTCTACAAGCTGCGTTGTGTTTTCAATTTCCTTATCTGGCGTTGGTGGAATCATATGATCTCGTTGATAGGATATTCTTCTTAGATCAGTGTCAATCAAATGAGAAACAATATCTTTTATATTCCATTTATAATTTGATGTCGGATAATTCCATTCATCAGGAGATAATTTTTGCAACAATTCTATTAGTTCTGAATACAATTCAGGGAACAGATGCCTAACTTCTATTTTATCTGGTTTCTTCATATTTCACTAACGGTATAACGGCGTGTTATGTTAAAATGCAACACTGCCGTATTAATTATTTACAATTCCATTTTATCTCAACATCCACAGTGATGTAATGTCAGCGATATTTATTTTTCTCATGTTTATCCCGCCTTGCGGGACTTTTTACTTATTAAACTACTGCCGGTAAGCCGTTCGTCTCCAGCAGATTAAAGATGATAGCTGTATTTGTACAGAAAATAACCGCTTTTAATTAACGACCTTTTTCTACCGTTAACATTGTAATTACTGACCGAGGAGCCTGGTGAACGAAAGAGATGCCAGCTTCCACATATCATTTTGTTGCACATAAACCTCTGTAACCATAAAAGGATTAACTACTTCGTTTCCTCCGACAACGGCTAACAGAGTAATTCTGTTTAACAGGATTGCTGTTGAACCAATTATATTCACAGATACTTCATGGATATCTGTTTTCTTGTACCAAATTCCTCCACTTTTAATAACATTGAGTTCCTGTTCTTTTCCCCAAGAGCCTCCCATGTGGACAAATACAGCTTTATCGTGAAAGAGATTGTCCAGCGTATCTACATTTTTGTCTGCCATCCATTGCCATTTTGATTTGGAGAGATTAATGATTTCTTGCTCGGCAGTAGAATTTTGTGCAGATAACAATTGTGCACTTATGATTACTAAAAAAAATACAAGAATTGATGCTTTCATAATGATACCTTTTTTTAAATTTAATAATGCGATTACTTTTTTAAGTTATTCAAATTATCAATTTTTTGAGAATTACAGTTGCAGAATTTCAATTTATTTTTTATGATTTCTTAAAGCTTATAACGGTGTCGCCTTTCACCCGTCCGCCCATAACAGCAATAACGAACTGAAAAACTACTGCCAATAATTTTTAACTAATTTATTTTATTAGAACAACTATTACTATTTACAATACATTGTGTAGATAACCCAATAAGTACTCAAATGCCCCAATGAAAACGCGGTCAATGTTGACCCGCTAGTTATACCGGTCATTATTTATTTAAAAATTTCAAACCATTTTTACTTAATAGAAGTAAATCAAATGTTGGACCAATATGCCCATCAATCTTAGAAACAAGACTATACATTTTGTTACTTGCTATAATCATTTGAGAGCAAAAATTAATTGCATCTTTTAAATTTAGCTCCTTAGAAGTTACTTTGTTTTTAAGGATCATACTTAGTTTGGGATCATTCCTTAAATAATCAAATTCAGGTTTATTACCGTTTTGTAGTTCTAAAATAACATGACTTGAACCAAAAGAAGAAAATGAACCTATAACTGATAAATCGTATACATTCACTTCAATAATAGGATTGATTTGTTTTATATAACGAAATTGAAGTAAAAACATTTTAGGATCGTTATGAACATTAAAATGGAAAAATATTATTTGAAATAATATATAGTTATTCTGAGGGAATTGACTTTCGGGCCAATCGATATAAGGTGCATTCAAGGCTGTACTAATGAACGCAGAACGAATCGAATCGCATAAATGATTCCAATATTCTATGTTGTCAGAAATTTTTTCTTTTTCAAGTTTTTTGTTTAATATATCAAAAACATTAAATATTTCTACATTATTTCTAGACACAATCGGCGCACCACAAATCGCAAAACCATTATAATTGTCAATTCTGATAATTTTATTAAAATTATCATCGTTCCCCCTACTTGATCTGTATATTCGTTTATCTGCACATACTAAAATACCTTCATCGCAAGGAACTATGATGATAAGTGTCCCTTTATAAAATTCTGAGAACGAAATACAGTAATAATGATTATTAGGTATAAGAAATAATACAAATAAGATTACTTTTAGAAACTGCATCATTTATTTAATATGTATAGTGAATACGATATAACTATTACTGATACTGCCAAATTGCGATATAATATTCCGCCAGCGGGAATGTTATATTTAACTAAATACTGTCTTCTCATTTCATTTTCTACTTTTCTTGCAGCCTAACTCTCCAGATATTAAGAAGTGTTAGACCGCAGATTTTATTTTTTCTCCAACAGAAATTCATATCAACCTTTCGGTTTTCTTACCGGTTTCTTCCGGTTGGATTTTCTTATTCCGCCAAGCCGTTCGTACTCATCGGTGTCTTCTCCAAATTGGCTAATAGCCCAGTAGTGGACAGTACTTTTATCCACATTTCAATAAGTTTCTTCTCTTCCGCATCATGCCGTTGCTTATCTCATCATTCCGTTTAGCCGTCTTTCGGCTTTTTTATCTGCCACAAACTAACTCATTACAATTTTTTATAAATTCTTTTCTATGAGAGCCATTAAAAATGTTTTTGAAATTCCTTTAAAGTAACAAATTCACCGACTTTTATAGCCGCATCAACTTTAGGCTTCGCTTTTTTATATTCTTTAACATCTTCGTTGTCTTCAATCAATTCAAGCATGTGGTTATATGTTTCAATATCCAGTATGATTGATTGAGGTTTTCCATTTTCATCAACGATGAAATGTTTTCTTTTAGTAGTTAACATTTTTCTCTCACTTTTTTGTGCAAAATAAATTTATTTTTGCCTTATTCAAAGACAAATAAGTTGAAATTAAAACCGCATGCACACTATCTTTTAACTCTTCTCGCTAATATGATTTTAACCATGCAGCCAAGGTAACAGCGCTTTGCGACTTGTTATTGAAAGCTATATCTCCTTCTATCTTAAGAACTATTTGTTGATATTTATTGATCTCCGGACGAAAGATGTAAATAGAATAAGTAGTACTCCCTCCATCCATCCCAACATAAGTTGTGTCTGAATAATTTGTTGTTGTTACCTGGTTAACAAGATTGTGACTCCAAATGAGAGTATCGTTAGGAATGGTTTTGATGTAGGTTTTAACATGCTGATACTTTGACTGGAGTTCTTGATCAGTGTATAAGCCATCAGCATGGAACAAGAAGGGAACGCTGTCTTTTGCGGGATTGTACGAATATTCTTTTCCGTCCGTATCAATCATTACGCCGTGATATTCTATTCCCCATGCATAATTTAGATATTCAACCTCGAAGATAATACTGCTGTTACTTTGGATTTGCTCGTTTACATTTGAATCCTTGCATGAAAAAAAGAGAAGCGCTAACAACACCGGAATTATTTTTTTCATACTACACCTTTTACCTAAATCGGATAACAATTAATAATACTACTTTAATTCAGTTTAATACTTCCGGCAATTGCAAATAAATGTCAAATACCTTTTATGAAATACAAATATTCATCTGAAGAATACTCTAACTGCAGAAATAGTTATAACACAACGCCGATTGCAGAAGTAACAGAAATATCCTTAAAGGCATTATAACTCACATCAATTCTAATTAGTCCGAATATTCTTGAAATCCCCGCATACATTTCCCAATACGGTTTATTCATTGAACCCCCGGGTAAATATCCGGAACGATTCCATGTTTTTAACACGCTGCCGCCGGTAATAAAATCGAGATACAGATTGGAAATAAAATTCAACCCGAGCGCCTGAAATGGAATCGAACGCCAGTTATGTTCAACGTGTAAAGCTGCCATTTCACTCCCGGTATAGTAATAGGGCTTTAATCCTTTAAACGCTCCCGGCGGTGAAAAGAAATCCAACGCCGTATTCGGATTAAATAAATGCTGCGGTCCATATTTTCCGGTAACTATTCCTGCGTCAACAATCATTTCTAAATACGGAGCAATAAACAATTCCTTGTAAATGGTTTTTGTTTTAAACAATCCTGTAACTCTGAATCTTTTATAATTGAAATCACTTGCAAATTTTGGATTGGAAAGATCTACTTTCGCGCGGATTCCATTCTCCGGTATAAATTGAATTTCCATCGGGTCCTTTCCCAAAAGAACTTCTAACGAAACTTTTCTGTCGCTCCCTTCAACTATATTCGGATTTTCTTCCGGAATCCTGTTCGCTTTAAAAATACTTTGATACTTCATCGCAGGCAAAGAACTTTCTTTTTCCGAAACAAAATCAAATTTAGCAGAAAAACCTTTACTGAAATTTTTCGTCATCCCTAAACTTATTCCTTGGGCTAAAAAATAATTGAAATGATCGTTGAAACCAAGAGTTACGGCTATTCCGTTTAGGATATCCGGGTAAGGTGTGTATTCATCCAACTGCTTTGATTTATTAAAAACATTAACTTCAAATGCACTGATGTAAAAATCTTTTGGTTCAAAACGAAGCGACAATTTACCTTCAACTTTTTTCCTTCGAAAAGTATAACCACCGAAAAGATCGATCGAAAGAATTTTTTGAAAAAAAGATGTATTGATTTTCGGTCCCAGCAATATGCCCGTAACGCGGTTATTCCCTAAAGTGATATGGTTAAAAACAAATCCGGACACAGATGATAAAATACTTTTAGTAGTATCTCCGTCTTCATCCGGAATGAGTGATGAAAGTGCTCCTTTTATTTTAATAATCTTCTCCAAAGTTTTGGTGCTGTCCAAAGTTGCATAAGCTTCAGTCTCACTTTTAGTTAAGGGAATGGGTTGCAGCGCTTTAATTTCCTCCCGGGATAGTTCATACGGTTTTGCTCCTTTGCCCGAAGTGTCTGCAGTAAAACCGCCGTACTTTGAATTCACTGCATGTTCTATTGAGTCTGGAATTGAACTGTTAATTTTGTATTCCGTAATATTGCTTACCTCTTCCCACTGCATTTTATCTAACGCAAGCAGTCCTTGAAAACTAAACTCAAATCCCGATTTGGTTTCAATGTAATTAGGGAACCAGTAGCCGTTGTACTTTCCAAATTGCTGAACAAATTTTACAGAAAGATCATTCACAAAAGGAAACCGCACTCCTTCATTTATCTCAAGGTTAACGCTGTTCACTGCATACATTCCGCTCTCAATAGTAATTTCTCCCTTAAGTAAAGGTTGAATACTTGAACGGGGAATTACTTTTATACGGTAAACGTCACCGGATTCAGATTCTGATATATCCACCAATTTGTAATCATAATAATCAAATGCATTATCGGCAAGCGGCAGATAAATTTTGTTTAGGATCAACGTTAACGTGTCTTTGGAAAAATCGATGTAATAACTATCCGAAATATTAAAATCCATCGAATGCGTTTCCTTCTTTTGATTCTCCGTTTTATGGGTGGATAAAATAAACTCCTTTTCCCAGGAACCAACCTTGTTATATCCCTTAATAAAAGTTTCCTCAATCGCCGCAACTTCTCCAGAAGATTTAATTATTTTTTTTGCGTAAGCGTTGTATTCAAAATTTACTAAACCTTTTCTATTCTCTTTTTTTCTCTTAATCGCTTCACGGATCACTCTATAAGCGATATTGTCGTTCGCATAAACAACTACTTCCCCAAATTTCAACACTTCCGGTTGTAGATTTATATTTATGTTTTTTGTTCCGGGAAGTGATACGGAAATCGTATCGGTTTTATAACCAACGTAAGAAAAAATTAATTTATAACTCCCTGCATTTAATTTTAAAATGAATAGCCCATCAACATTGGTGGTAGTTCCGTTAGTTGTTTCGTCAATGCGGATACTTGCATAACCAAGAGGTTTGTTAGTTTCCCGATCAAGTATAGACCCGGTGATCTCATATTTCTGAGCAAAAGTTGTGCTTAAAAAGCATATAAGAAGGAAGAAAGTTTTTTTCAAAGTTAATCCGATCAATATGTGTTTTGAGAAAAAAATTATTTAAATGTTAAGTGATTCTCCAAAAAGTCCTAATAATTCATATCGAACCGGTTTTGTTGCAGAAAGATTCTGGCGCTAATTCATGTATCCAAAGTCAACCATTCAACAACTCTACTTTTCAACAAATCAACAATTCCCCCTCTTCCCCTCTACTTCAACTTGTGCTAAAAAAGGAACCGTTGTAAAAGAATAAATTCAAAACCGGGTATATGCTGCCTAATTTAAAGTATAACTATTTAACTTGAATTCATACATTGTATAACCGAAATACTGCCAGGTCTTTACTATTCCAATGTTTGGAATCATCCAAAATTGAGCAACTATTCCAGAACTTTGGTAAACATCATACAAAACACAAGCATATGTTCTATTATTAATTGTTATTTTCTCAGAAGAAGATTTTGTTTTTATTGTATACCCTGCAAATGTGCTGCTGTCATTGTCAGCAGTTGGATACTTTAAAACTCTTTCAACTTTTGCGTGTCGTGGTGAAGTAGTTAGTAACTCGTCAACACTAGCTATATACAGTCCATCATTTTCATTTTTTAATAACATCTTTAATGCGGGAAAGGTGTTTACAATTAAGTTTTTAACATAATATCCTTTAAATGAATCCATGGAATCAGTTTTTACTACTTCCATTATTATTTCGGAAGAATCAATCAATCCTTTTATTGAGTTATCAGAATTGAGACTATAATGCAGGCATGTGTAATTCCAACTGTTATTAAGATTTAAGGGGAAGATTTCAATTTTACTATAGGGGGATGCAGTAGGGTTAGAAAATTTACAATTAATTGATAACAATGAAGAAAATAGTGCGAAGACATAAACAATCTTTTTCATAGATATTACATAGTCCTAAAGAAATTATTTATAGTTTTTTTGACTTTGATTTCAGTTCCAAATCATCCTTTTATGTAAGAGTTAAACAAACCAAAGCAATCTGAAGTCATCTCTCCACACAAGAATACCTCATAATTATTTGTGCAAACAGATTATTTTTTTTACAACCTTCTAAGGAAAAGTAAGTTCGAGTGAAGAACCCCGTTCCCATGGTTTTAAATAACCGCTGTAATCTTAAGGCAAATAAAAATAAATGTCAAATACTTTTTTGCGGCGAACAAAAAACTTAACCACAACGAACACAAAGTTTTTCACAAAGATCACAATTGAATTTTGTGCCCTTTGTGTTTTTCTCTTTGTGAACCATGTGGTAAGACTTTTCACCACCAACCGCTGCGGCGAATTGAAAACTATTTGAGAAGTATCATCTTCTTCATCGCCGAAAACTTCTGCTTCCCGTCCACCGATTCCGCACTTAACCTATAAATATAAATCCCGCTTGGCAGGCTCTCAGAATTAAATTGCACTTCATAAATTCCCGCAGTTTTTATTTCATCTTTTAACAAATTTACTTTTTGCCCGAGCAGATTAAATATTTTTATTTCTACTTTTGAATCAAAGGGTAACATATACTTTATTACTGTTGCCGGGTTAAACGGATTCGGATAATTCTGTTCAAGTGAAAACTTATCCGGTATCTGGCTATCCATCTTCTCTACATCTGTTCCACCAACGGTTTCTACGTTGTAAACCGTGTAAGTAACTAACCACGGTTTATCCTTTCTGTAATCAACACCGTTATAGTTTTGAGGAATCCAGTAAGCATTCCCATCCTGCGGAGATTCCAACCAGAACATTTCTCCTGCAAAATATTTTACATCATTTAAATAACCGGGTCTCGGATCGGGACAATTAACCAATACCGATATCTGCTGACCAAAAGTTGTTTTATGCTCCTCCTCTATAGCAATCTCAAACCCCGCGGTAACATTAAAGATGTCCGGGATACCGGCAGATAAAGAAATTGCTACCGAACTGTTATTTGAAAGTGTAGTTGAACTTGAAAAAGTTTTTGAATTCTCAACTGTAAGCCCCTGGGTCCAACTAAACCCTAAACTGGCTTTCTTAAGTGTTGGATATAATTGATATCCCGAAGTGGGTCTATTATAATAGGTCCAGATGTTCGAGGTATTAAAATTGTTCGGCGCTAGCGTTGTAAGATCGAAATCTTTCAAAATAATTTGTGCGTCGGTAACATTAAAAATATATTGAGCTAACCCGACATCGTTCCCACTAAAACTTTGTAGTGAATATTTAGTCCGGGTTATTGTTGGTTTGTAGAAGCAATAATATCCTAATGAAGATTGGTTTGCCCTTACAGACTGCGAACTCTTAAACTCAAATGTTGTGTCCTTAGTTTTTGTATTTGTTAATGCTGCGCTTAGATCTGCTCCTGCGCCCAGTATCCCCAAAGTCCCTGATAAAGATAAAGAAGTCTTTACCGCCCATGAAGTTGAATAGGTGGCTTCAGTACTATTTTCTTCAACATACGTAAATACTGATGGACCATACGTATTGTTATAGACCGCTTCGCTGAATGAATTAGCATTTAAAGCGAATGGCGGAGGTCCTTCAATAACTCCGAACATCTTCCAATATTTAATATACGCCGGATCGTTAAAAGCTTCCGAGATGGTTTCCACCGGTGTAAACTTGTCTGAATCAATACGCCACAGCCTCAAGAATAAACCATTGATTGCGCTATAATCGATGTTGGTGAACCATAGTTCTTTCTGCAGTGAATTATCAACTGTCTTAAACCCGGAAAGAAGAGAAGGAAAACTTTTTTTACTATCGGCAACTGAAAAACTATCTATCGTATGCCAGGTTCCCCAAAGTTCTGTCTCAGAATAAAATTCATTGCTCCCGTAGATCTTATTATCACCCAGGGTAACTATTTGAACCGGTGAACTGGAAGCAGTTCCATTTAATGCACTTCTCGATCCCTGCAATAACCCGCTCCCCCAAACCAGTGAACCCGTCAGGGTATTCTGCAAATACCAGCCTTGTATATCGTCAAAGCACATTGTTTTACACACATTATCCGTAAACGGAAATGCGATCATTAGATGTTCTTTAGTATCTTTTAATGAAGAAAAAGTTGTAGCGGATAAATTTCCTTCAGGTCTGCTTGTGTATGTTCCAAGCGGGACCGCTGCTAGGGTATTCCAATTTATACCGTCAGGAGTTGTAACATAATAGATTTCTCTTCTTGGTGTGTCCAACTGAAAAAAGAGATAAAGCTTACCGTTAAGTGTTGTTGCTGCTACACTTGCGACAGTGGTTACGTTGCCTGAAGTAGTTCCAAAGCTATACATTAGTTGTATCGGTTCTACCCACGTTGCCCCGTCGTAATAAGTGTACCAGACTTTATCGTCCCCTTTAGTAACAAAGAGAAAAAGCATCCCGTTAAAAACGGCGCATGCAGGTTGTATGCTTGAATAAAATCGATCTTTAAAATTAAAATCATAAATTGATTTTGAAGTGGTTTCATCTTTTACCAGTTCAATGTCAATGCCGTTTGCTTTAGCTTTTATATAATGGAGGTAATTTAACATCGATGTGTTCAAATGATAATCATCAAAAAATATCCACGTGCTTCCATTGTAATAAGTTCCGCAGACAGCTTTGCATGCGGTTCCTAAATGTTCCGGGGTAAGGGATATTTGGTTGGTGGTTTGAGCGAAGCATAAGTTCGAAAGTAACAGCACTAATGGCGGAAATAACTTTAGATTATACATAACAACCTCATTTTGTATTTCAAAACTATAACTATTTTTTTAATAGTGCAAAGGTTTAAGAGATAGAAGTCCATAAAAGATTTTATGCCACCGGTGCAGCATTAAGTTTTGATTTGTCAAGTTAGCTTACATCTGATCAGTTTGTATAGATATTTTGTATTACACGCAGAGATACAGTGACGCTGATCCACACTCTGTTATAACACCTTTGCAACCGGTTCGTATTTGGGCAGGGGCGACCGGGTTATTCTCTCAAGAGGGTATTTCCTTAAAAAGAAATAAATGGTTTATCAGGCTTTATCAAAAATCCCACACCTTTGCTTTTCCTGTTACTTTTTCTAATTCCTAAACCGGCAAAGCCGGAACCAAATTGTTACTTTGAATGATTGAATGAAAAACATTCATCCATTCATTTCCATTCATCCATACAGTTATACTTTTTTAACCGTTTAATATTCTTGCCATCCTGCCAGTCCGCAACTCAAGGGTCAACTCACTTAATTAGGGAGCCATCATCCGCAGCCTAACTATCATCTTTCGTTACTAAAATATTGGTATGTGTCTTCTTTATTCTTCATTCTTTCTACTTGCAACTTTCAACTTTCAACTTTCAACTTGCGACTTGCCATGCTATGTCACACCCATCTTTACTCCACGTTATCAATTTCCTTTTTATCACCAAACTTTTAAATACAGTAAACCGTCTCCGGGATTTTCAAAAGGTCCCGGTGTAGGATTCGTTTCATTCCGCCGCTTGTTAAAATAGTCGGTAGTAATTGTAATCGGTGAACCGTCCGGATTCTCAAACGGAAGATGAGGAATAACAGCATTCCCAAGTATCTCCGTAGAAATTAATTTGCGTTTTCGTTCTTTCGTCCAGGCTTTCTCAAATTTAATTTCCAGATAAAAAGCATCCGGCTTCTCAACCAGTTTAATAGCGGGATCAAAGTTCTGTTTGATAAGAGGATTCTTTTCAAACTTAGAAGACCTGGCTCCGTTTAGAAACACATTGCCCTCCATCCATACCGGTAGTTGAACACTATCGTAACTACTCAAATCAAAACGTTTCACAAATATATTGTTATAAAAGCGGTCGTCTCCCAAGGGGTTATCGCTAAACCCTGCATGCCCGGTTGAGTGCGCCTTTAAGAATGGAGTTAAACGGGTATCATAAGGAAGCAGCGTAACGGCTCCTGCAAATAAATTATGTACATAAGCGCCTCCCTGCGATTGCGTAATTAGCGACATTGGTGAAAGAAAAAGATTGTTGTCCATCAGAAATGGTCCGTGATTAACTTCAACAAAAATATCTTCGCCGTTATCGTGAAAGAGATTCTCCGAGACGCGCGTCCCTTGTGCCATCCAATCAAGCCAGAGCCCGCGGATGGTTCTGTAGATGTGGTTCCGGCTGATAGTAACGTCAAGTGCTGCATGAAACTTGATGGCTGCCAGTTCCGCCCCTGCAAACCATTTTAGTACCCGGATATCATGGATGGTATTCCCCGTAACCGTACTGAATGCAGCGCCAAGACTTCCTACAATACCCGCTTGCTCGCAGTGAGAGATACTATTGTTGCGTACAAGATGATGTCCGATGTTCTCCTTCGTCCAGCCGTTAGCATAAGCTCGTTCGATGGTTTTTACATAACCTTCTGCAGAATTTTCGGAAGTGTTATCCCATTGATCGCCGTATTTTCCGAGTGAGATACCGGAGCAAATGGAATAGTTAACTGCATTGTTCTCAATAATCCATCCTTTACTCCAGTTTGTTCCTATTAATCCTATCTGCTCGGCGGTTGGCGGCGCCCAGGGGGTTGCTGCATCCGCCAGATTAAAACCGCGCACGGTAATGTAGTTGATCCCACTCTTTTCGGGATAGAATACCGTCTGACGAACGTTGATCTCCACCAATTTTTTATTAGGATTAATTTGTTTGAACTGCGCCCAAATTGTGGTACTGTCTTTATCTACTTTTCCGAACCAGAGAGTATTGGTTCCAGCGGATTTCAGTACCTCATTAAGATTAGCCGCTTCAGTAAGCCAGTTGCTGTTAAGATATACTGCGCCCGTATGATGCTCTCTCCCTTCGGCATTAAACCAGTCGCCATGAATAAGATCGCTGTAAGGATTGAATCCCCCGAAGAACGAATTAGGAATTGTTACTTTCCAAACATCCCCCTTCTCTTTCACCCAGTTCTTAATAACTTCTGAACCTTTAATTGCAACTTTTTCTCCGGGAGCTGCTTCGTAGATAATCCTTTTTGCATCCGACTCCCCTCCACACTTAGGATTAATACGTTCTCGGTAAATACCTTTATGCACTATGATAATTGTACCGGGCTGCGCAAGGTCTGCCGCGCGCTGAATTGTAAGCAACGGTGCGGCTACCGTTCCGGGATTTGAATCATTCCCTTTCTTAGAAACGTGGAGTTCACCGCTAAAACTATAACCGGCAGCTAACAAAACAAGTAGAACTATTCCAACAGCTAATTTCATTTCATCCTCTTTATTATTAAGTCACGTTATGCAGAATCAATAAGTAATGTCTTGCTCTAAGCTTTCTATCTAAAAAAAATCAAGAGTAAGTTCACTATCATAATTTTAGCGAACTTACATCAACAGGCGTGTAAGATGACTAACTCTCTAAAAATTAAAATCCTCCGGCTCATTGTTCAAGGCTCTTCCTTTTATAATAGTATTGTTTATAGCGTCAACCATGTCTTTCACTTCAATAATTCTATTTTCATTTTGATGGGTCTTAAATGCAATGCCCAGTTTTAACCACCGGAGATAATTGCTATACACATTTTCAAGTGCAACATAAACTTTCCGCTTTACGTAAAGATTGGCAGTTTTAATTACGGCACTTCTCCAGTCGTCATTTAATGATTCAATCTCTACTCTTTCTTCGGTATTTTTTAAAGTTGCTAAAGCTTCGTTTAGTTCATCATCATTATCAAGTCCATCGGCATAATTCATAATTTTAGCGTATTCAACCACCTTCCGCTCTTCAAACCTGGTTATGAAATCCAAGAAATTCCTCCCCTGATCATAATAAAAATAAGGGCGCCGGTCTATTGCCTGTTGAGATTGAGCTTTGTTAACTTTGGCTTCAGGTCTGTTATAATAGAGTTTGCGGTAAAACGTTTCCTTTTCTCCCCTAATATCGGGAAGTTGTAAGCAGGGGTTCCCGGGGCGCATATTGTTATAAAAGAGATACCACTCCGGCGAATCAAGATCGGAATCATCATCATCGCTTTGATAGCTTGATTTATAAATATTATATTGCTGCCATCCATCAATAGTCTGTTGAAAAGGGTCGGCGTCTAAGTTGGAATCTTCCGTAAGAATATATTCCCGATACAAGTTAAATTCATCTTCGGAAATGGGAGAAAGGAAGGGACAATTTTCAATTACCCTTTCCCAGTATAAAAAATCATAGCTTGTTTTAATTTCGGGGAGAGTGATTTGCTCTGCGCGCCATAAACATTGGGCATCAAACAATTTCACCTGTTGAATCTCCCACAATTTTTGCTCGGCTATTTCACTGTACTTCAGAACTCTATACTGTTCTTTCTCAAGATAGGTTTTGCCGTAGGTTAACCAGTCGGCTTTTTTCTTTTTGTAGAAGTCGATAAAAATATCAATACTGCTTTTGCTGTATTGAGCAAAGAAAGATAAGTACTTAGGATTAGTACGAAGATCATGTTCAATTTCATTCTCAAGGTCCGGCATCACATCCTCCTGATACTTAATGAATTGAATTCTTTTGATAAAAGATAGAAATTAATTTAAATAAAGTAAAGGGGAAAAAATGGGAAGATTATAAGATTGAAAGATTGCAAGCGGAATAATTAGAAGCTACATTCTGTATTCTGCATTCTGTATTCTGCATTCTGCCGACTGCCGATTATTTACTGCCTACTAATTCCCGGTTACTACATACCGACAGTCTAAAAATTAAAATCTTCCGGTTCGTTATTAAGTTTTCTGCCGGTAAGTATGCATTCCTGATAGAACTCGGACTCTTCTTTGGCAAAGTCAATATTGGACTCGGACTGATGATACTTGAAGGCGATACCGAGTTTTAACCGGTGGAGATAATTATCATAAACGTGTTCAAGCGCAGTATGAACTTTCTTTTTAATATAACTATCAGCAGTTTTGATGATTGCGGTTCTCCAATCGTCGTCAAATGAGGCAACAGACACTTTTTCGTTTGCATGTTTTAGTGTGTCTAAAGCATCATCTAATTTCCAATCGCTATTGAGTTTTCGGTTATCTTCAATTGCTTTAGCGTATTGAATCACCTTCTGTTTTTCAAATTTGTTCATAAAATCCTCGAGATTTTTAAGTCCATAATATGAAAAAATAGGACGTTCATCTCGCTGAATTTGCGGTTGAGAGCTTACTACTTTCTCCATCGGTTGGTCGTAGTAGAGATTCTTATAAAACTCCTCTTTGTCCCCTCGAATATTCGGAAGGAATGAATATGGATTACGACCAAGATGTTTATAGTAAAACAAATACCAGCCGGGGAAGTTAATTCCGGAAGCATCCTGGTTTTCGTAAGAATCTTTTATTTCGTCATAGTTCTGCCATGAACGAATCAATCCATTGCAAGGTTCCAAACTCAAGTCAGCGTCTTCGGTAAGTATATATTCGCGGTACAGGTTAAATTCATCCTCGGATATTGGTGGGAGGAAGGGACAATTCTCGATCAAATTATCCCAATATTCAAAGTCACAACTTATTTTTATTTCAGGAATAGTGATCTGTTCTGCGCGCCATAAACATTGAAGATTAAATAATTTTACATGTTGAATTTCCCAAAGTTTATGCTCTGCAATTTCATTGAATTTCAGGATTCTGTCTTGTTCGTACTTAAGATACCTTTCACCGTGAGTTACCCAACCGGCTTTCATGTGTTTGTAAGAACCAATGAAAAAATCAATACTAGATTTGCTGTACTGTTCAAAGAAAGTTTTATACTTCGGATTCGTGCGGAGTTCAATTTCAATTTCATCCGCCATAGCTTTTTCTTTTTCGAACATTACTAACCTCCCGGTAAATTAATGAGTGTACTTATATGTTTAACAAAAACAAGAAGTAAGTTTATATTTCGATGTATTGTGTTTGAAAGTTGATTACTCATAACTGCTTAAAAATTAAAATCCTCAGGTTCGTTGTTAAGTTTCCTGCCCGTGAGAATTTCTTTATTAACAATCTCTATCATTCTTCGAGTCCATTTAATATTTTTATCACTCTCATGGATTTCAAATGCAATCCCAACTTTTAGTCTGCGTAGATAATTCTTATAAGCAAGCTCAAGAGCAAGATAAACTTTCCTTTTAAGGTAAAGGTTAGCTGTAGTAATTATGGCTCTTCTCCATTCATCATTAGATGAATCAAGTTGAATTTTTTCTTCTGCATATTTCAATGTTTCCAAAGCATCATTCAATTCTTCATCATCCTCATCTTCACCGGAAAAATGCATGCATTTAGCATATTCAATTATTTTCGCATCTTCAAACCGCGTAACAAAATCGAGAAGATTTTCGTCGTTATAATAATCGAAAGAAGGGCGTGTGTCTATTTCCGTACTAGGTTGTTGCGGCTCGGTAGTTGCTTCTTCGTAAAGATGATTCAATGTGCGATAATAATATTCTTTCTCATTCCGGATATCCGGAAGACGCAAGTATGGGTTTCCACCCCGCCTGTTATTATAAAAGAGATACCATTCGGGCATTTCGCCTTCATCCTCATCATCTTCAACAGCCCTTTTATATTTATCATAATCCTGCCAGTCAAAAAAAGTAAACTGATATGGAACAACACTTAGATCGGCATTTTCGGTAATGATATATTCTCTGTAAAGATCAAATTCTTCTTGGGTAATCGGAGGGATAAAGGGACAATTTTCAATTGCTTTTTCCCAATAATCAAAATCGTAACTAGTTTTTATTTCGGGGATGTTAATTTGCTCAGCGCGCCATAAACATTGCAGATCAAAAAGTTTTGCCTGCTGAATTTCCCAAAGTTTTTTCTCTGCAATATCAATGTATTTCAGTACCCTATCGCGTTCAATTTTTAAATAAAGCTCGCCATATTTAAACCATGACGCTTTCTCCTTCTTGTAATATTCAACAAACCGATCAATACTTGTTTTTTCGTATTGTTCAAAGTAAGCTTGATATTTGGGATTAGTACGAAGGTCTTCTTCTATCTCTTTTTCAAGTTCAGCCTCATTTATTTCCATAACGTTACCCTTATAAGTTAATGGTTAAAATCTTTTAGATGAAAATAGAAATTTATTGAGAGAAAGTAAAGATGAAAAGATTACAAGATTGAATCGTTAGATTGTTTATTCAATCGTTCCTTCTGCCTTTTGAGTTTTGATATTTGACTTTTGAACTTTAAAAACTATACTTCACATTTAGCGTTGGATAGAACGTTACATCGCCGCCCGTGTTAAGTTGATTTACTCTAACATTTACTGCTACGTCTTGATTAAATGAGATTGCAGACCAGATGGCATCCAAGCCTGAGAGAAGATGATTTACATATAATCCAATCACAGCTTTATCAGAAACATTATAGTAATCATTTGCTTTACCGCGCATCTTGGAGTAATCGAGAAAATTAGGAGAGAGAATATGGAAATCAGTTTCGCTCTGGATCGCATCATCCCAACCATGACTATATTGCGGATACTTCCCAATCAATTCATAATACTGCTGCTCACCATGAGGCGGTAGCGCGTGAGAATATCCCGAACCGAGATCACGTTCAAGTCTGTTTAACTCCGCATGATTCACCGTGCCGTCGCTGCTTATTACCGAGTACTGCGAAACGTCAATTGATGAATTAATGTAAGCCGCATTATTAATTGTCCACTCTGCATAGCGTTTAATCGACCAATGTCCATCTGCGTAATTTTGGAAATAGTTTGTCTGGTTATCCCCTTTTTTATTATACGAAACAGCCAGAACAATTGCACCCGCTTCAACAGCGGCAAAGACTGCTGCCTTTAAATAATTTCCCGTGTAGAATTCTCCAGCGCCGGGAAGAACAATAGAGAAGAGCCCGGCAAGCATCGGTGATTTTTTATTAGGAGATGGAAACGACATATTCTGCTGCGGCAATTCAGTGTTATTAAATAATAGTCTCGAATCTGCATGAAGATTACCGGAGAGGATAAGTTGCTCGCCCGGTTTTAATTGTGCAAAAGAAGCAATGCTACCTATTAAGAATATACCAACCATGAATAAAGAGAGTTTTTTCATTTCACATATTAATGTTTAAGAATTAAGAATACAGAAGTAAGAATAAAAAAATCCATTTTGCTAACTACTTTTTTACTGCCTACTGCCTACTGCCTACTGCCGCCAAAGGCGGAGCCTACTAAAAATCAAACCCGAAAAGAATTCCGCCGTAGAATCTCCACTCGCCGCCATACTTTATAGTTTCCGAGCGGACATCCTTCGTAAATTTATCAAAGCCATAATTGGCGTTAAAGAATACACTCGTCGGGAAAAGATAAAATGAATTCAATGCAATTCGTAACTCGGCTCCGGCACCTTTCTTAAAGGTTTTCCCGGCAGGAATTTTTCCAGTCCAAGCATCTCCGATATCACCATAGACCGACACGAACATTTTATCTACATACAGGTGCCCTATCCGCGCATCAATATTGCGCCAAAGCGGGAATCGATACGAAAGGCTAAGCCATAAGATCTCATTACCGCTCACGGCATAAAACGGATACGCTTTCATTCCAACTAATCCGCCGAGATAGAAATCGAAGAAATCGGGAACACTTGGACCCAAAATAGAACCGGCTCTCACCTTTAATGAAATTGTATGATTCTTAAAAAGCGGCACATGACTTTGTGTATTCAGTTCGAGTTTATGGTAATCAAATTTTCTATATAATGGTTTCAGTACACCGTCTTCAACTTGATAATTGCCATCGGGATTAAAGCGGTTTATTTCATAATTGTATTTTAACTCTGCATCAGCCCCAATAGGATTAATATCGCTGTCGATATATACTTTCTTCGCGTCGAAATTATATTTCACCTGGAAGTTACTACCAATGAGATACGTATCGTAATTAGTCGGATAAAGATCGGTCGTTCCCGGGAAGATAAAACCTCCGATAGTTGCCGTGTAACGGCTGTAGGCATATCGGAATTCCAGCATATGCGCACGTGTAAAAATTCTATGCTTGGCGGCAAGATCAACCTCAAACAAACTATAGGTTACATCCGTTTTTATTGATGCTAAATCTTCGATATTTATATCAACATTGGCTTTACGGCTGATGTTAAAAAGTTCGAGAGACATTTCCGGCGTTAGTCCAAGTGAATAGAGAATGGGAAGTTTATTCCTATATTCAAATGTTAAAAAGAGATCGCGTTCCAAACGTGAATTGATAGACCCTCCCGCAAACAGCGAGTAACGGTTGAGCATATCGCTGGATGTTACGTACACACCCGGTTTTATTTTTTCCATAAACTTGTTTGACGTGTTGTAATTATCGTAACGGACAAACGGGAAGAACGTCAACTTAGAAAAAGCGCCGGAATATTTCTCGGATTTATAATCGGGAATATCATAGTCATTAAAATTTTTCAACCTATTCAAATCAAATTTTGCGAAATCACCGTTCGGTTTGTCTTCACCGATCGGCGGATTATTCTTTCTAACATACGCCTGGTCGGCAAGAATATTTTTTTGTTCCTCTTTTTTAAGAAGAAATATCTTGTATCCGCTTGAAGTATAACCGCTGTAAGTAATATTCCCCTGCTCATCAACGGCAGGCATAAAAGCGCCGCCGGTAACATTCGTAAGCTGTTTTTCTACTTTTGTATTCAGGTCAAGTTGGTAAAGATTATAAATGCCGGTTTTATCCGATGCATAAATCAAATTATTGTGCTTATCTAAAACGGGATTTCTTTCGTCGTTTTCTGTTTTTAAGAGATAGGAAAATTTGCTGCCGTCTCTGTTTACTGTTGCAATATCGCGTCCGTTGAGATAGGAATAATCAAAAACGACGAATGAATCATCGGGAGAAAATTTAGGATTATATACCTGTTCCCCATTTTGTAAAAATGTTAATTGATGAAAATTCTTTCCGTCGATATCAACCATACCGAGATTGGAAGTCCCGTCTTTCTGAAAAAGGAAAACAATACTCTTGCCGTCATTTGAAACGGAAGGTTGGTTTGCCCGCATATCAAAAGTTAAGCGGGTTTCTTTATCAGCACCAATATCATATACATATAAATCATGCACATTATACCAGTTGGGGTTGTCTTCAGAAAGTTTGGCGTAAATAATTTTGTTTGTCCCGTGAACAAAGCTAAATGTAGAGCGAATGCCTTCAGCTATTTCTTTTTTCTCTTTGGTTTCAAGATTGAATTCGTAAATTGAAGAGGGACTAAAGTAATCCGAGGACTGATTTGAGATGTAATAGATTTTCTTTCCGTAGGTAGAGAATGTAGCATAAAAATTTCCAAAGCCGAGCGAATCAAGCATTGTTCCGGTAACAAGATTTTCAGAAATCTTTTTTGTCCGGTCTTTATAATCATTCGTTACAAATGTTTTCCATTCGTTATAAATTTCATCCCCGTCTTTGCCAAGCACATCTTCAAAAGCAGCATCGATTGTGAAGTTCTTCAGCTTTCCCAACGCTTTTGAGACCTTACGCAATTTATCTTCTCCATACTTTTGAGCAAGATAACGGGTTAATGCAAAACCGGAATTGTAGACAGATTCATTCCCAAGACTCGTCTTTTCAAAAACTCCCATTTGATTCCAGGTAAGCATGTTCCCGTCAAGTGCGTAACTGCGCAAGATCATATCGCGGTGACTATCCCAGTTATCGTAATTAAATTCCTTCCGCATATATTGCGCCGTTCCTTCGGCAAACCAGGCGGGCATATTAATTCCGGCAACAGGATACGAAACTATCACATTCGGAAATCCGTAAAGAATATCGGGACGCCGTTCATCTTCGTAGTTCAGCATCTGTAAATAAACTGCAGGAATTCTACGCGTAGCTTTCATCGATGCTTGAATTTGCACCATGTGAGTGAACTCGTGCGAGATAACATTGCGTAACCAATTGTGAGTGCCGCGCAGATCAAAATCCAGTGCGCTTGCCCAAATCTCAATTTTGTTATCGAAGAAATAGGTTGCGCCGTTCGAGTAATCATCCAGATCTTTTATTACAAAGTGAACGGTCTCGGGCTCATACTCATAAAGCGAAGTGATCGGCTGCCAGACTTCATCCAGTATTTTTGCAATAACTTTAGCAGTCCGTTCCGCCCCTTCGTGATAATGCACAACGCAATGTTCTCCCTTAAGAGAATACCAATTTAATTCAGGATGAAATTCCGTGAATTGAGGAAATGCTGTTGCGAAGAGAGTAAAGAAAACAAGAATAAATTTTTTCATAAAGTAATTTTAAATGAAAAACCAGAAAAGATTTTCGCAAGGTGACACGATCGAATCAAATTCCTAATTCCTAATTCGTAATTCCTAATTTATTTAACGATTGCTATTTTAATTATTGTAGATTCAGTTTTGCCGCTGTTTCCAGTAGCTTCTATGCGTGCGAAATAAATTCCACTCTGGATACTGCCAACATTCCAGGTAGTTTCGTTATCCATTCCTCCGGTTGCCGTGTTATTGAGCTCGGCGACAAAGTCTCCGGCTAAATCGAATATTTTAATATTGATCTTTGAATCTTCCGAAACATAATAACGGATAAACGTTTGCCCGTTATATACCGGGTTGGGCCAGTTGTATGCTTTAGCTTTTGGGAAGAATTCAGAATTTAGATTTATATATGAAGCAATACCAACAAAAGAACTATTATGCGAATTCCCATTTTCTTCTGCCCAGAAAGTTCCTCCGGGCAAAGCGCTTATGTTAATCGCAGAAAAAGTATTTTCGTTCAAAACTGCAAGACATATTCTCCCATCCTCCATAAACAATATTGGTGTTGATGTTAAACTTTTCCCCGTAGAAATGGGGAACCCATCTACAACTTTTCCACTAAAACCATCTACTGCGTAAATTCTTCCATCAGTTGTCACCCCAATGATTTGAGCCCTGCCAGTATTGAGTATATCTGCTGTAAGCGGAGTTCCGGTAAAACCAATTCCCATCGGATCTTTAAAGGGAAAATTATCTGCGCATGCGCCGGATAAATTATAAGCTTCTAAATTATTCCCATTTGTGTAGATAATGTAGTTACTACCGTCTAGTTTTAAATCTGCAAGTGAGAAAGAAGTAGGAGAACTATTAATGTTAAACTCAGAGAAAATTTTTGCCGCTTCATCCACAACATAAAATTTCTTCTCTGAAAGAATAATTGAAATAGTTTTATTAATTTTAGTTGTTGTTGTAACAGCTAGATCTAATAGTTTATCAGGGAAATGCAAATTATTACCAGAATTAGGATCGAAATAATTCCTTTCGGTAATGAAAGAAGGATTTGACTCCCCCGCAATCTTTTTTATAGCTGAATTAACCTCACCTACTTCAACTTTACCAAGATAAGAAATTGAATCAGCTTGTATTGAAACTGATTCTAATTGCCCATTGTTATTACCAAACCAACAAGTAGTTCCTTGAAAATTTACCATTGGTGTCGAAGAGGTAGTTGGGATTCTTTTGGAATAATACTTTTTCCCGGTTATTGTGTAAGATAAAACGTTAACATCCAATGTAGAAGAGAGGTTTGGAATATTAATAACTCCAACAATGTAAACCGTATCAGACGAAACAAAACCTAATGGCTTAAAAGCCGAAAAATTCAAAACAGAATCAACTAAATTCCCTTTTTCATCAAATTGATAGAGGTTAGAATTCGATAAAACAAAAAAGTAATTCTTTCCGTTAAAATTAACTGACGTAAGTTGATTATCCGTTGAAGGTAATGCAACCGCTTTTTTAAATATCGGTTTAACCACATCGCCGCCAAATTGTACATCGAATGTCATTTGCGTAGGATCGGTTAAATCAGAAAAATTTTGGAATGTAATTAGACTGTTCGCGCCGTCGTTGGCGTTTGTGTTGGGACGAGTATCGCTTGAGAATTTATTCTGATAAAGTTTTGCCGTGTTTGATTTATACCAGAGATCAAATTCCGAACCCTCACCAACAACTTTATCGCCAAAAATTGTAGTGAACTGCTCACCAATATCCTGCACTCCGTCAGCTTCTTCAAGATCAACACCGCGGAGCGTTTTATCACTATTAATTTTATTTTCCGCGATCTTCTCATTAATTACTTTTTCATCAATGTGCCAGATAAGAATCCCGCTGCCGGGCAATGAATAGTCATATTCATCAACGCTTGTTGTAACACCGGCAAGTAAAGTTTCGGGGATAGCTTCAAAGTAATCATAATCTTTTATAGCAAAAGATTTTGTTATATCACTACCATTTTGTTTAAGAGAAATATTTAATCCATCTTTATTAACATCGCGTTGACGGTTTTCTACTAAATAATACTCGCTTGCATTGATAGGGACTTTATAAATCTTGTGTGACGCAACTAAGCTCGGAGCAATTGAAAAAGTCGAATTGCCTGCTTTTACTTCAACGTTAACCGGTGTTTCCCAACCAAGAAAAATCTTTTCCCAGGCAGAAGGTTCCGGGGGAAAAAGTCCACGGTTGGCAAAAATAGATTGACCATCCATCAATCCGAATTTACCGATTGCGCTTAAGCCGGTATTCGTATCGAAGAGGTCCGGCAAACCCAAATAACTCGCAATGTTCGCAGCGATCAACCCGTTGATAGAAACCTGGAATAAACTTGTTTGTCCAAAAGAAGTTACTTCCCTATTCTCTGCTTGAGGAAGGATCATACTGTTGATGATTTTGAAATTTGAATTACCAACCTGGATGCCGCTAAATGAAGCTCCAAAATATTTTTGAAGCGCGTTTAACCCAAGATAAACGGACGGCAAGTCTTTATCATTTCCCAGACTTCCGGGGAGTGAAATATCTCTGCCAACGCCTGCATGGAAGATGGCGAACAGATTAAAATCACTAAAATTAAAATTGGGATTCTGAGTGGCGGTGAGCGTCCAAACTTCCTGCATAAACTCCGCCATTGCAGTAAAATCAGTTGAATTTACCGGAGGCGAATAATTTCTCATCGTTTTAGAAACGGTAATTACCTGAGGAAGCAATTGATAGACAACGTTCGTTTTTCCGTTCGAGACTTTTTCAAAATAGTTTTTTGCAAAATCAAGATGATTTGAAAAATAGTTTACATCATGCGGCAGCGGATCAATAATTTTGTCGCCATACTCTTTTGCATAAATAGAGTTAAAAGTTCCATCTCCGGCAGTATTATCGTCGGTATCTTTTTGAAACTCTACCATTACGGCAAGTATTTTTACCGTGTCAACCGAATTGCGGTTTTCAACAGCCCGTTCTGGAAAAGGATTTACTTTTCCAATAAAAGTTTGGGCAGAAAGACTGCCCAAGCTAAAAACTACAACTAGAAAGAAATAATTTTTTAGAATTTTCATTCAGATTAAATTCCCCGTGGTAAACCTGTTGATTGTTCGGCAATTGAATCCCACCCAATAGATAATGTAAATCTGAGTGTGTTATCGAGTGGATGATTCTCACCATTTTTAAAGATGCTTGTAGAAATGTAACTGAAATCGAAACCGTAAATATCGTATCTAATACCGGAACCCAGAGTCATAAATTTTCTATTTCCATAAGAAGGGTCTTCATAAAAGAAACCGCCTCGAACAGCAAACATAAAACCGTCGCGCATATTTCCGTACCAATATTCCAATCCGATTGAGGAAACGATGTCCCGTATTTCTTCTTTAAATGGTTTGTTTGTCCATGAAGAGAACAGCGCACGGTAAACAGGATCAACCGTAGTTACATTAACTGTATCGGTGCCAATAATTTCTTCTTTTGTAAGTTTGTTTACTAAAAGCTTACTGAAATCCAAAGTCCATGTCAACGAGTTGAATTCATCTTTCATAAGAACCGTAGCAAAACCTAAGCGCAAATTTGTTGGGATAGGATCGGCTTGAGCTTTATCAATGTAAAAAATCTTTGGACCAACATTACTTAAATTCATTCCGATACTAAAGCGATTACTCAAATCTTCATCAATTAAAGGAATGATAAATGAAGTTGGACGCCACATTGCGCCAACATCAAAACTAACGCTGGTAGCTACTCCCGAGCCGGTTTCTTGGGCAGTCGGTTTATCAGAAAGATTACTGTGAATAAGGCGGAAGTTTAGCCCGAGTCCCCAATCACTTGAAAGTTTTGTAGAGTAGCCAAGCGTAAGTGCAGCATCAAATGACCGAAATGTTCCGAGCGGATCGGGAGAGTCTGGACCCGTTCTTACAAATTCACCATAATTCATATAGGTAATGCTGGAAGTTATACTTCCTTGAATACTTTCAATATAATTTCTGTAAGTGACATAATCGTAGAACAAATCAAGTTTGAACTGCGGTAACCAGTTACTATGTGTTATACTTACTTCTTGCCCGGTTAAGAAGGCGATACCGGCGGGGTTCCAAAAAATTGCTGCCGAATTATCAGCCAACCCTGTCCCGCTTTCACCCATAGCACCGGCACGTGAATCAGGAGCCAGGAGTAAGAACGGAACCGCCGCTTCACCTTGTCCGTACATAATTTTTGTAAAACTTATCATGATCAAGCTGAGCATTAACATTCTTGAGAGCATTTTCATTCGTTTTCCTCCATAGGAGTTAGATTTATTATTAGTTAGTAAATACATTTTCAAAATTTAAAATATTAAAAGAACTCTTCGTTACAAAATCCGCAAATCAAATCTATTTGACTATAGCCATTTTCCCGATCACATTTTGATTAACCGAGCCATCGACCGATTTAACCATAATCTTATAGAGATAAACTCCGTTTGCAACTTCGTTTCCGTCGTTGTCTCTTCCGTTCCATTCAACTCTAACGAACCGGTCACTTGTAACGTTTGTTTTTTCAATTTCCGCAATGGTTCTTCCGGCAACAGAATAAATTTTTATTTTCACCGAGATCGGTTTTTCAATATTGTGTTGAAACGTAAACGTGGTAGCACCTCGAGAAGGATTAGGATAATTCATTACATAATCAATTGTCGATCCGCTGTTGTCAACAACTTTGAAGAACGCTACTTGCGAAGAAAAGTTGTTAAACACATCCCAGGCTTTCACAAGGATTTTATTCTCACCTTTATCCAGGTTGTTGAACTTATATTTTACCTCACCTGATTTGCCTTCAGCATCGAGATCACCGGTAAAATAATTCGAGAGGTCAATCATGTTGGATTCGTTATCGTTTAAAACTGCTTCCAGCTTATGTCCAATTCCGGAACCGGTAGTGTTTAATCCGGTTTCGTCAGATAGTTTTACCAATAATGAAGAATTTGGATTGACTAAATATCCGCTTTCATTCTGCAAATCGTCGAACCGTATTTCTATCTCGGGACCTTTCCCATCATTAACAACAGACGAATCAGTTCCTCCAACTATTACATTTGAAGTTACCGCAACTCCGTCACTTTCATTATTATAAAAATAAAATACAATTTTGCCGTTTTTATTTTCGTAGGAAATATCTTTAGGAACAATAAAATTTGTGTTAAACACACCGTTAGCAACACTCACTCTTCCTTTAAAGATAATTCCTCCGGGTTGAACGACTTTGAACGTAGGACCAAAATCATCATAGGTTACAAACCTCTGAGAATCGAAAATCGTTAAAATCCCTTCACCATTAAAATCACTTTTAACTGAATTGTTTTGATCACGAATTGCCCCGGAAAGATTTACTTTCCCCAAAGCTTTTAATTGAGGAACTGTAGAGGTTGAAGCATGATTAATAGAATCCACCGAAGCATTTTCTTGGGGTATCTGTAATCTCATTACCGGATCAGCAAAAAGATGGAACTTTAATGAATTAGCATCATAAAAATTATCTTTACTCTTTGTTAAGAAGTACGCTTTTCCTATTGGGATAGGAAGATTCATTGTGTCTCTTCTACTCAATAACATATTTGCATAAAATGCTTGATTCAACGCTGCATTATTATCTGAATAAACCGGTCGTACAGATGAAAAAGCACCAATTGCAGCGGCACTTTCTTTCAATACTAAATCTTCAGCTGAACTTTGCCCACCGGTCTTGTCCCAATAACCGAAATCACAGGTTGCAGCTGTTAAGAAAAAATAATCTTTATTTACTAGTTGTGGAATAGTAACACTCTGAACAAAAACGTGTTCATCTGTCCAAAGTTCGGGGCTTCCGTGCCCAACAAAATTTAACAGAACGGTACCACTATTTATTGCATCAATTATCGCTTGATTCACATCTGGTTTGCGTCTTCCTAACCCGGTAATCACGGTAGGATAAGCAGCCAGATAGATTTTCTTTAAATCGAATGAATTGGGAATGTAATAATTCGCAAGATCTTCCGAATGCCCTGTATGTTCACTACCATTATCCCCCTTTGATGTTTTTCCATCATCAGCGACAAGAGTAATTAAATTCCGCCATGATCCGCGTTCTGTGTTAGTTTCATAATCAATAACTTTATCGATAATATTTTTAGCATCTCCAGAACTTCTAACAGGTAAACGCCCGATTGCAAGATCGGGTTTTTTATCATTTCCTATGATAGCAGAATAGAAATCATCAGAAGCATACGAATAAATTTCGTCAAGAAATTCACTCGTTTCAAAAGGAATAATAAAATTGCCGTTTCCACCTTCAATGTTCTTGTAATCATAATCGCCATCACCAAAAAGCAAAACATACTCCGGCTTAACACTCCAATTATCATAGGCGTAGCGAAGGAAATCACGGATTGCTGAAGGATCCTTCATCCCGCAAGAAAACTCATTAAAGATATCGTCAACATCTATTACGGTCGTTGAGATTTTTACTTTACTTTCATTCTCCCGGTAATTTTTAAGGCGGTTTGCCTGATCTTTAAAATCCTTTGCAGTAATAATAATAAATTTTGATTTCCCTTCTGTTCCGTGAAGATTTTGATTTGTCATTTCCACAGGATTTAAAGGTGTTTTAATGTCTGTTTCGACACACGCAATATATTTTGAAGTTTTAAGAGAAGTTTCGTTTGCTTGGAATCTAAATTCTCCGCCGTTTAACAAAAGCGGCGAACTAATTTCCTTTACGTTAGCATTATCGCTAATATCAAAGACCCTGATATATGATGAACTAAAATTTGAAAGCTGGTATTCGACTATTCCATCTACTCTGTTAGAATAGAAAATTAATTTCTCCGCAGAATATTTTAGATCTCTAGTATAATTGATTTCGTAATAATCTAAATATCCCGTTGATGCAAAGTCAGGAGGTGAATAGGTAAATTTCAAAAGACTTCTATTTTCCGGAAGTGTTCCGTTAAAAATAAAACTGCTGTTGTCAAGTGTGCCGTATGAATAGTCCCCATGACTAGACAAATTTTTATTTAAAAGCGTAGTACCATTTTCTTCAATTTTAAAAGGAACATTTACCGTGGCATTATTTATAAATTGGATATTATAATTGATGGTTGAATTCGGTAGCAATCCATCTAGTTTTAAAGCATAGTTTCTGCTTTTAATAGATTCAGTAAATTCATCGCCGACAAAATATCTGCCCGTTTTTCCTATATTAATTTTATCGTCTTCATAAAAAATATAAGCCTGCGTTGACGTCTGATTGATTTTAGTACTGCTTTGTAAACTTGGCTGTAAAGCAATTCGTTTTCCGGTCGTACCACCGGAGGTTATCCAATAATAATTTTGTTTTGAATAAGGATTGTAGGAACGGATAACTTTATTACTATTTGCGTTGAAATTCCAAAAGTCAGTTCCTCTCCCATAAAATAAGATATAGTCCGCATCATCAAATTTTCCATCGGCTTCCCCGTAAACTGTAATGGCATTTTCGACTAAATCTTCCGGACGCTTAGCTTCAGGATTTTCCGGAAGAGTTGTCCCGCCGTTATTATAAATTTTTATTGTTCGAGGATCAACCGTCATTGCATCAATTCCAAATGAGCTTAACATTGCGCGGGTTATCTTATACATCCCTTCGGAAGGAGTTTCAAACCGTGTCCATTTCCCCGATGAAAGAATAGAAGGGTTAGCATTGACCTTTTTTAATGATGAAGTTCCCTTTGTCCATATTTTTGCGACATCATAATTGAGTAAACAATCCTTCATAAAAGGGTCAACACTTTTTCTAGTGCTAGACGAAGAAGGGGCAAATGATATTTTGACGCGAATTGACTTGTATAATCTGAACTTATTTTCCTGTGTGATAAATTGAACAGGTTTAATCAATACTGTCTGCGTAGGAAAATCTCTAACAAAACCAAAATCACCAAAAGAAGCTAGATCTTCACTTCTTGCTTGATAATAATTCTGACTAGTTGAATAAGAATAACCTGCTATCCCGTTATCCTTAGTAGGAAAAGGAACAGGCAAAAGTTGCCCGCTTTTCTCTTCAAAGGTATAATCTAAGACTTGAATGGTATTTCCGGTTTCGGAGGGGACACCAATACTTATTCTTTTTACTAAAATCTCAGGTTCTCCATAATTCATGGGATTCTCGACTGAAGCTCCTGAGAAAGAAACCTTTGAAAATTCGGTAGCATTGGCTGAGATTTTCTCAATCGGCTGATATTGAGGAGTAAACTCAATAACAATCGACGACGACGTTGATGAAATTACTTTTATATCTTCTTGGGGAAAAAGTTGAGAGTATAAAAGAAATAACATTAGCGAGATTCTGCTAAGATTTCTAATCAAAATTAATCCTAATTGAAAGTTTCAATTTAACACTAAAGTAGCAAATATCTCGAAAATGTATTTCTCCTAAAATTTAGTTCAAAAATAGGCAATGATAGGGCTAATTGTCAAGGCAATTCATAATTTTTTTTGTGAACACCGTTTAGAGCCCAAGCACAATTTTGTTAATCCTCATAGCCTCTATACAAAATTGAATATGTTCTTCAAGAGGAATGTTTAATGCTTCAGCGCCATTTTTGATATCTTCTCTGTTCACTTGTCGCGCAAAAGCTTTATCTTTTAGTTTTTTTAAAACTGATTTCACCTCTACCTCATCCACCGTTCTGCTTGGACGAACGTACGCGACTGCGGTGATAAATCCCGCTACTTCATCACATGCGAATAAAACTTTTTTCAATAATGTATCTCTCGGTTCACCTGAATAATCAGCATGGGATAAAATTGCTTTTGTAAAATTTTCATCGAATCCACGCTCACGCAAAATTTTTTCTCCTTCAAAAGGATGTTCCTCTGCGGTGGGATATTTTTCATAATCAAAATCGTGAAGGAGCGCTACATTCCCCCAATACTCAACATCTTCATTTAACTTTTGCGCATAAGCTCGAACACATGTTTCAACGGCGAACGCATGTTTTAGCAAACTTTCGTTTTGCGTGAATTCTTTTAAAATTGATAAACAGGCCTCCCTATTTCGCGAAATATCTTCCATCATTTCCCTTTTTGTTTTAAATCAAAAACTACACTTGGACAGAGATCAGCTAATTTGCATTCTGAACATTTTGGTCTTCTTGCCACACAAATTTTTCTTCCGTGATTCATTAGCAAATGTCCGGAGATTGTCCAATCTTTTTCCGGTAAAAGTTCTTTTATTCTGAATTCAATTTTTTCCGGGTCGTCGGATTTGATAAATCCAAGCAAATTTGAAAGCCGTTTAACATGGGTATCAACAGCAACAGCGGGAATTCCAAATGCATTCCCAAGCACAACTGAAGCGGTTTTTCTTCCAACACCTGCAAGACTGGTAAGTGCATCAAAATCTTTTGGGACTTCACCGTTATGATTTTCGACTAACGACTTACAACAGCTTTGAATACTTTTTGCTTTCTGTTTATAAAACCCAGTAGAAAAAATTTCCTTTTCAAGTACTTCTTGCGGAACAGAAATAAAATCAGCCGCATTTCTAAATTTCTTAAAAAGAATTTTCGTAACGATGTTTACTCTGGCGTCTGTACATTGTGCAGAAAGAATTGTGGCAATGAGAAGTTGAAACGGATTCTCAAAGTCCAAAGCAATTTTAGCCGTTGAATATTCTTTTTTTAGAATAGAAAAAATCTTTTTCGCTCTTTCTTTCTCATCATTTAGGTTCATTCCATCACCAAGTTTCTTTAATTTATCTTTCTCCAAGCATATTTCTGGAGGACTGGATACTTTTTTACTTCCATACCTAATTCCTAATTCCAAATTCCTAATTGATATTAGTCTTTATTAAACTTTTTATCTTTTATCATTAACCGATCAACCGGTTTGTTCCCAATAATATGATTTTGGATTATCTCTTCAACATCATTTGCGGTAACGCCACCATACCAAATTTGTTCCGGGTAAACAACTACTACGGGTCCAAATTCGCATGCGTCGAGACAGCCGCTTTTATTTACTCGAATTTCCGAATTCAATCCAAGCGTTTTTATTCTTGATTTTAATTTTTCTGCCAGTTCAACAGAATTTTTATCAGCACAACAACCACGAGGATGTCCTTCTTCTCTTTGGTTGGTACAGACAAAAATATGTTTTTCAAATCGTTTCATATTCACTTCTAAAATTTTCTCGATACAAATATAAGATTCTTTCAAAAATTTTTTACATTTGGGAAAAGTCTTATATCATGAAATGAAGATCGAATGATGAATGTCGAAGGTTTTTTCTATTTCTCAAATCTACAGTCGATACTCGTTATTCACTATTCTTTTTTAGTTTTTGTGAATTTGAGAATTGCAATTTGGATATTGTTTTTTGCTATTTGCATTAAGCAGTAGCGCGTACCGGATTCGAACCGGTGGTCTCCGCCTTGAGAGGGCGGCGTCCTAAGCCACTAGACGAACGCGCCAATATAAAAAAAACAATCCCCCTGAATCTCTCCAGACAAATTCTGGATTTTTGAAGATGAAAAAGATTTTTTTACGTCAATCATCTCCCCGTAACCATATTTTAGCTGCCCCGTCAGGGGTCGAACCTGAACTCTTCTGATCCAGAGTCAGACGTGTTGCCAGTTACACCACGGGGCAAGTTAGTTTTTAGCTCAAATTCAAAGTTTTCCAAAAATCATTTACCGTAAAAGAATATCTTTACCATTCTGGTCAATGTTTTATGCAGAGTGAATTTCAGCTTTTCAATTAACTTAATTAGTTAATTAATTTGTTCACTGCAAAGTTAATCTTAAAATGTTTTATTGCAAAATTTAGCAGTTAAAATGAATTTTGACCTGTTACAATTTTTCCCTTTTTAGGGCTTGTATCTTTTAAAAAGTCTCCCTCCTTTTGTTCTTTTTTTAAAGGGTCAGCGAAAGGTAGCCGATTTCGCTAGATATCGTGTTCAAGTTAAAGCCCACAAATATTTCATTTTCTTTTCCCACAATTACAATTTTTATTTTTTACTCTTTTTATATCTAATTAAATTAAAAATGAAATTAAAAATTATTATACATGCTAACGGCTAACAGTTAATTCGAATATTTTTTTTAGGAAACAAAAAATGGAAATTATAAATGAAAAGCTTTCGTGAAAGATTAGGGAATGAAATAATTTTATTTGACGGCGGAACCGGCACATATCTCTATGAAAAAGGTGTATATATTAACCGCTGCTTCGATGAATTAAATTTAATAAATCCCGATTTGGTTACGGAAGTTCACCGTGATTATGTTAATGCAGGAGCTGATATAATTGAAACTAACACCTACGGTGCTAACATCTTTAAACTTACTCCTCATGGTCTGGGCGATAAAGTCTATGAAATAAATTTACGCGGGGCACAACTTGCTAAAACTGTTGCGAAAGAATCCACACTTGTTGCTGGAGCCGTTGGACCGCTTGGCGTTCAAATAGAACCTCTTGGCAAGCTTTCATTTGACGAAGCAAAAGATGCTTTCAAAGAACAGATTAAGGGATTACTAGACGGCGGTGTTGATTTAATTATTTTAGAAACCTTTGCTCTTGTAAAGGAAATGATCCAGGCAATAAAAGCCGTAAGAGAACTCAGCGCTGATATTCCGATTGTTGCGCAAGTAACGATTAATGAAAGCGGCACACTGCTTAGCGGAGCTCCACTGGAAAGATTTATTGAAAAGCTAAAAGATTACCCTGTTGATGCAATCGGTATAAATTGTTCAGTTGGTCCCAAAGCAATGCTTGATGCGTTAGAAAATTTACGATCACTTACCGATATCCCTCTCTCTGTTCAGCCAAATGCGGGTTTGCCGCAAAATATAAGCGGCAGAAATATTTATATGACCTCGCCGGAGTATATGGCGGAATATGCCAAAAGGTTCATTCAAACCGGTGCAGCTATTGTTGGTGGTTGCTGCGGGACAAATCCTACCCACATTAGAGCAATGCGAAAAGCTGTTCAGGCTCTTCAACCGGCAAAAAAAATGGATATTAAAATCACTGATTTGCATGTTGAAAAACCATCTGAAATAAAAATCTACGAGAAGAATGAAAAATCACGTCTCTCAAATAAACTGTTAAAAAAAGAATTTGTAAAATTAGTTGAACTTGTTTCTCCTAAGGGGGTCTCCCCTTCAAAAGAAGTTGATAAAGCACGTAAACTTTATCACTCCGGAATAGATGCAATTAATATCCCTGATGGTCCAAGAGCTTCGGCAAGAATGTCCGCTCTCGCTCTTGCTTCAATTATTCAGAAAGAAGTTGGAATTGAGACTGTACTTCACATCGCCTGCCGAGATAGAAATGTTATCGGTATGCAGTCTGATTTACTTGGCGCATGGGCTTTAGGTTTGCGGAATATTTTAGCGATTACCGGCGATCCGCCTAAACTTGGCAATTATCCGGATGCCACTGCCGTATTTGATGTTGATGCAATCGGGTTGACTAATATTATCAATCGCTTAAATCATGGGCTGGATATCGCAGGCAATCCTATTGGTGATCCGACAGGTTTTTGTGCAGGAGTCGGCGTTAACCCCGGTGCAATTAATCTTGACGAAGAATTAAAGAGATTAGACTGGAAAATAGAGGCGGGAGCTGAGTTTATGATTACGCAACCGGTCTTCGATATAAGGCTTCTTGAAAATTTCATGAAACGGATCGAGCATCTTAAACTCCCGTTAATTTGTGGAATATGGCCTTTGGTTTCTTTCCGTAATGCGGAGTTCATGAATAATGAAGTTCCGGGCGCTTCCGTTCCACAAGAAATTCTTGAACGAATGAAAAAGATGACAACAAAAGAAGATGGATTTAACGAAGGTGTTAAAATTGCAAGAGAAACTTTTGAACACGTAAAAACTTTTGCAGATGGAGTCCAAATTTCTGCACCACTCGGTAGAATCGAAGCTATTTTTGATATGATAGAATAAGCAAAGAAATTATAAAATCTTTAAAAGCAAAAAGCCTCGAGAATGATTAATTCCCGAGGCTTCTTTATTGGTAAAAAAGGGACTTGAACTTATAATTTACAAATTTTTATTTTTGATATCATGGACCAAATTGCTTTCAGATGAAGCAATTTTGGTTTTACCTTCTTTAGCATTACTGTAAAGCCGGTCATTCTCAATAATGTAATAAAATTGTTTGCGGAATTCTTCCATAGATAAACCGCAGGTAGCCGCAAATTTAGCAAGTTCGTTCGGATCTTCAAAATCACCTTTATTCAAACGAAGCATATATCGCCTTGCAATTAAGAATGATTCGGAAGCCGGATCCACCATTCTCACTCTTGTCTTATTCGTTACCGGATCAAGAATATCTTTGAAATACAGAGGAACAAAATGACCGTTCTGAATGGAGACCATCGCGGCGTTTCCGCCATCTAACATAAATTGCGCGGCAGAGAAACCAAGATCGCGTGTGTATTCAATATCGAAAGGGATCGGATCGGCGCATCGTAATTCATAACCGATATTCTTCGCTACAATTGTTTCTTTAATTCCAAAATCACGAAGTCTTTCTTGAACTTTTGATTTCAGAATTTCACCAAAGTTAATTTCAGCAATCCTAATATTATTATGTGCGTCACGCTCAACTTCAACCAACGCATTCAAATCGTTCGGGTCTAAATGTTCTACTAATCCTTCGGCAAGAATGGCAACACCGTCGCTCTTTCCGTAGCTTAATCTTTTTATAATAGCGCCGACTATAATATCAACAATATGTTTAAGCTTAATTACTTTATTCGGAAATTCTTCAGGGATCAAAGTCATTGTAGCACCGGTAGCTTTACCAATGCCAAGAGCAAGGTGTCCAGCTTTTCTTCCCATTGTTACAACAAAGTACCATCTAGAAGTTGTTTGAGCATCAACCATCAAACTTTTAACGATCTCAACTCCAAGGTGCCGCGCAGTTTGAAATCCAAAAGTAGGAATTCCGTGTGGAAGGTCGAGATCATTATCGATAGTTTTGGGAACGTGGAGAACGCGAATTCTTCCGGCCGCCATTTCTTCAACTTTCATCGCGCTGTATGCGGTATCATCACCACCAATAGTAATAAGTTTATCAACATTCAATCTCAATAAAGATGTTACGGTGTTTTCTAAAAGTTTTTTATCTTTTGTAGGATTGCTTCTTGAGATACCAATGAACGAACCGCCGGTAAAGTGAATCCGGCTGACGTTATGAATATTTAGCTGCTTAACGTGAGTAATATCCCCTTCCATTATCCACCGGAAACCGTCTTTCATTCCAAGAACATCAATCCCTTCGACAGCAGCACGGATAGTAGCTGCTCCGATAACGCTGTTAATCCCGGGTGCCGGTCCACCGGCAACTAATATTGCTAATTTTTTAGGTGCTATCATTTCATTAACTCCAATTTTTTTTGTGGAAAGTTAAAAGTAGATTGTACTTGTAACTTGTATCTTGTCATTCTAATTTCAAATTTAATTGCCGGGTCTGATTCAACCAAATTAAAATCAATTTAATATTTTTAATTTTGCAAACTTTAACATTAATTGTTTGAGATTATTCCCTTCAAAGGCAACGCTAACTTTTTGTGTATCGCCAGCACCGATAACCTGAAGTACTTTGCCTAATCCGAATTTATCGTGCATAACTCTACTGCCGACTTTTATATGGTTTGATTTATCTTGTGTGAAATCAGCATAATCAACATTTTCAAAATATTCGTAGTAAATCTCTTTTTTAGATTTTCGATTTGCTTTTCTGCCGGAGCCGCTTGTAACTTCGGTAATTGTGTCGGAACTGATCTCATCTATAAATCTCGATCTGTTTTGGTAAGCAACTTCACCAAATCTGTAGCGTGATCTTGCGTGCGAAACAAAAACTTTTTGTTCGGCTCTAGTCATGGCAACGTAGAATAGTCTTCTCTCCTCATCCATTGAAGCATCGGTGCTAAAGCGGTTTGACAATGGGAAAATGTCTTCTTCGCATCCGGAGATAAAAACAATTGGGAACTCCAAACCTTTTGCGCTGTGTACCGTCATCAAATTAACATGTTGTTTTTCTTCATCCAACAGATCCAGATCTGACGCAAGAGAAACATCCTGCAAGTAATCATTAATTTTTACGTTGGGATGCTCGGCGGAATAATCCGTAATTGCCGAGAGCAATTCTTGCACGTTATCCAACCGCTGTAACGATTCATATGAACTTTCTTCTTTAAATAATTTAACGACGCCGAGTTCGTCAATAAGAGACCTGGTTAATTCACCAACGGAAAGACGATCGCTCAGCGTAATATATTTATCTAGAAGAAGTCTAAATCCTTTTACATTTTTTTGGATACGCTCTTTTATATCGATAACCTCAAAGACTCTTTGCATTGTATCGAATAATGAAATGTCATGTCTTCTTGCAAACGCAGTCATTCGTTTGATGGTTGTCATGCCTATTCCGCGTTGAGGAAAATTCATAATGCGAAGGAGACTTTCTTCATCATTTTGATTTGCAATAACCCGTAAATAAGCGACAATGTCTTTCACTTCTTTCCGTTTATAAAATTCAACTCCACCGATAATTAGATAAGGAATTTTCTCCCGGCGGAAAACATCTTCCAGCACGCGCGATTGCGCATTCGTGCGGTAGAGAACAGCGAAGTCATTCATGCTGCGCTTGTAATTATAAATTTCGTCTTTGATAATTCTTGTAATATGATACGCTTCATCTTTTTCGTCGGAACATTTTATTAAGCCGACTAACTCACCTTCTTGATTATCCGTCCAGAGTGTTTTTTTAATTTGATCTTTATTGTTTTTTATAACACTATCGGCAGCGGCAAGAATAGTTTTTGTCGAACGGTAATTTTGTTCAAGACGAAAAACTTTTGCTTTGTGATAATCTTTTTCATAATTAAGCATATTCGTAAGATCGGCGCCCCGCCAGCTATAAATACTCTGTGCATCATCTCCCACAACGCAAATTTTCTCATCCTTGTTTACCAACATTTTAAGCAATTCGTATTGCGCTTTGTTGGTATCTTGAAATTCATCTACCAGGATGTATTGAAATTTCTTTTTATATTTTTGATGAATTTTCGGATTCTTTGTGAATAATTCTATTGGTTTTAGTAAGAGATCGTCAAAGTCCATTGCGTTATGTTCTTGAATTCTCTTTTGATATTGTTCATAAACATCCGCAATTTTTTCGTCGATAAATGAAGTCATCATTTTTTTTCTAAACACTGCAGGAGTAATCATATGATTTTTCAAAAAGCTAATGCGATGACGAACTGCATTAGGATTTACGGTATCCGAAGAGATGTTCATCTCACTCATTGTGTTTTGCACAAGTGATAACGAATCTTCGGTATCATAAATAGAGAAATTAACAGAAAAGTCAATCGCTTCGGATTCAATCCGGAGAATTTTTGCGAATAGAGAGTGGAAGGTTCCCATCCATAAATATTGTGCTTTTGTTCCGATCAATTCTTTTATACGCTCTTTCATCTCACTTGCCGCTTTATTCGTAAACGTAAGCGCAAGAATAGATTCCGGCTCGTATCCTTTATCAATCAGGTAGGCAATCTTATAAGTAAGTACACGGGTCTTCCCCGAGCCTGCCCCTGCTACAATTAATGATGATCCGCCGTCATATTCAACAGCTTTTTTTTGTTCGGAATTCAAAGATTTTAAGCTTACCATAAACCCTTTTCAATTTTGACTTGCAAATATAATGAAAATTACCCTGCTATTGAAAAATTTTTATGGGAAAACTGCTGGCGGGAAATAAAAAAGCCCCACAATGTGGGGCTTTTAAGGTTTTTACTTTATTTCTATCGTTCTGGGTTTAGCAAATTCCTGTTTAGGTAAATTAATTACTAATTGACCGTTGGTATATTTTGCCACGATTTTGTCGAGATTTATCGAGTCGGATACTTTGAACTTGCGGAAGTAATTGCCAATAGTGCTTTCCGAAAGAATATAGTTCCTCTTCTGGATATCACCGATGTCGTTCTTCGCCATAATAATGAGATGACTGTCCTCAATCTTTATCCTGATCTTTTCTTTCGAAACACCGGGCAAATTAACCGACATAACAAATTCATCCTCTATTTCGTAAATATCAACTTGAGGAGCACACAAGCATTCTTGCTCAAATGTTTGTTCCCAATTTTCCTCGTTTTTAACTTCTACTTTTACGAGATCTTTGTTATCGGACATATGTCCTCCTTCCTTTTTTTAGTTATCAGTTTCCAGTCGTCAGTAATCAGTAGTCACATTTTATTTAATGACTACTGACCAATGACTAGTTCTTTTTACTTTTTATCTTTATCATCAACTTCTTCATACGAAGCATCTTGAACTTCTTTCTCATCTTTCTTCTGTTCTTGATGAGGTTCGTCGGGTTGTCCACCCATATTTGCAAAATCCTGAGGATTAAATCCACCGCCAGGTTGTTGCTGCCCTGCATTTGCTTGCGAATAAAGTGTGGAAGCAATTTCGTTCCAAACTTTATTTAAAGCTTCGGTTGCAGCTTTTATGGTGTCGGAATTGTTCGTTGCAATAGCATCTTCAACTTTTTTAATTTCAGATTCAAGTTTTTCTTTTGCATCAGGAGTTATTTTGTCTTTCAATTCCTCAATTTGTTTCTTGGTTTGGAAGACTAAACTATCCGCTTGATTTTTTACTTCAATCGCTTCTTTCTTCTTTTTATCTTCGGCTGCATGTTCCTGAGCATCACGTCTCATTTTCTCAACTTCGTCCTTGCTTAAACCGCTTGATGAAGTGATCTTTATGCTTTGCTCTTTGTTGGTAGCCTTATCCTTAGCCGCAACATGAAGAATTCCGTTAGCATCAATGTCAAAAGAAACTTCAACCTGTGGAATCCCTCTTGGCGCAGGCGGAATACCATCTAAATGAAATCTTCCGAGAGTTCTATTGTCTGTTGCCATCGGTCTTTCACCTTGCAGAATATGAATCTCAACCGAAGGCTGGTTATCGCTTGCTGTAGAAAATACTTCGCTCTTTCTTGTAGGAATAGTTGTATTCGCCTGTATTAATGTTGTCATAACTCCGCCAAGCGTTTCAATTCCCAACGATAGCGGTGTAACATCAAGCAACAGAACATCTTTTACTTCGCCTGATAAAACTGCACCTTGAATTGCTGCACCGACTGCGACAACTTCGTCCGGGTTAACCCCTTTGTGAGGTTCTTTCCCAAAAAGATTTTTTACTAATTCTTGAACCATCGGAATTCTTGTTGAACCGCCGACTAAGATTACTTCATCAATTTGTGAAGCGGTAACACCCGCATCTTTAATTGCTTTTTCGCAGGGAGTTTTCGTCCGTTCAACTAAATCGTCTACCAATTGCTCAAACTTTGCGCGGGCAATATTGATGTTCAAATGTTTTGGACCATCCTGGGTTGCAGTAATGAAGGGAAGATTCACATCCGTTTGTGCTGAAGAGGAAAGCTCAATTTTTGCTTTCTCGGCAGCTTCTTTCAAACGCTGTAATGCCATAGCATCGTTGCGTAGATCAATACCTTCTTGCTTTTTGAATTCATCGGCAAGATAATCGATTAAGCGCTGGTCAAAATCATCGCCGCCAAGATGCCCGTCACCGTTAGATGATTTAACTTCAAAAACGCCTTCACCAATTTGCAGAATAGAAATATCAAATGTTCCGCCGCCCAAATCGTAAACAGCTACAAGTTGTTCTTTATGTTTTTTGTCTAAACCGTAAGCTAGTGCTGCTGCGGTTGGTTCGTTGATTATTCTTCTAACTTTTAATCCGGCAATTTCACCGGCATCTTTTGTTGCCTGGCGTTGTGAATCGTTAAAATATGCAGGAACCGTAATAACGGCTTCGGTTACTTCCTGTCCCAAATATTCTTCGGCAGTTTTTTTCATTTTCTGAAGTACCATAGCGGATATTTCCGGTGGCGAATAAAGATTATCATTAATTTTTACACGTGCAGAGCCGTTCTCGCCGCCCAAAACTTGATAAGGAACTTTTTTCATTTCCTCGGTAACTTCATTAACGTTTCTTCCCATAAACCGTTTAATTGAAAAGATAGTTTGTTTTGGATTTGTAATTGCCTGGCGTTTTGCAGGCTGACCGACTAAGCGTTCTCCATTTTTTGAAAATGCAACTACCGAAGGAGTTGTTCTTCCCCCTTCAGAATTTGGTATTACAACCGGATCGTTACCTTCCATCACCGATACGCAAGAGTTTGTTGTTCCTAAATCGATTCCAATTATTTTGCTCATTTTTTCTCCTAAGGTTTAAATAAAGTAAGGGAAAGATTTTCTTTCCCTTGTAATTAATTGATTGAAATTACTCGTTCTTCCGGTTTTTTCGGAACCGATTTTTCAATTTCAATTTTCAAGATACCATCATTGAATTTCGCTTCTATCTTTTCTGTGTTTACTTCATCCGGTAATGTGAAACTTCTGGTAAAAGAACCATAGACTCTTTCACTTCTAAAGAAGTTCTTTCCTTTTTCCTCTCCGCTTTCGACGGATTTTTTCTTCTCTCCGGTGATAGTTAAAACATTTTCATGAACAGAAATATTAAGATCTTTCTTGCTCATTCCGGGAACTTCCGCCTCAAAGTAAATTTTCTTGTCATCTTCATAAATATCAATTTTGGGTTGATATACAGGACTAAATTCCTTAGAAATTGTCGGGAAATCGTCGAAAAATCTTCTTATATTAGTGTTCAATAATTCTAAATCTCTGACAGGTTCAAATTTTATAAGTGTCATTTTATTTTTCCTTCTTTTGTTTAACTTTTGATTAACTTATAACAACCATTGTGCCAAATGTCTGTTTTGCTTGTAACATATTATAATGTAATGGATTACGGTATAAATGGATAAATTTTAGAGAACTGAATTTTTGTCATGACTATTGCCATATTTAACAATTCACCGGCATTTTTGTCAGATTATCAGTCATTTTTTCATAACTAAGCGATCAAAATGGAAATACAGCCAAACTTTAATTTTACTCAATTCGATATTAAATTAGAAACCGAAACGATAGGAAGAAATTTCCTTTACTTCACGGAATTAGATTCTACAAATGCCTTTTTGTTGGACAAGACAAACCAAGATCAAAGCGGAACAGTTGTTTTTGCCGAAAAACAAAATGCGGGAAGAGGAAGATTTCAAAATGTTTGGGAGAGCGCAAAGGGACAAAATCTTACTTTTTCTATCTTGCTCAATATTGATAAACACATAAAAGATAAACTGAACATCCTGAATTTGGGAACTTCTCAAATTCTTGCAGCTACCCTTGAAAATCTCTTCCAGGTACAAGTTGAGGTTAAATGGCCAAATGATATTTTGATAAAGAAGAAAAAAATAGCCGGAATTCTCATCCAAACGGTTTCATTCGGTGCTCATATTAATAAAGCTGCTATCGGCATTGGAATAAACGTGAATCAAACCCAGTTCCTTGGTGAATTTAATCTTCCTCCAACCTCCCTTAGACTTGAACTGAGCCAAACCATTGAACGAGAAAAAGTTTTAGCGGAATTTTTAAACAATTTTGAAGAACTTCTTTGGAAAGTAAAAAACAAACCGAATTTAGTAATGCAAAATTGGCGTGAAAAATGCAACATGATAGGCGAGAAAATTTGTCTAAATCAAAACGGGAAATTGAAGTACGGTGTTTTTGATGATGTCGATGAAACCGGTCAGCTTCTATTCAGAACTGACAAAGGAATTGAAGTTATTAATTATGGCGATGTAACGGTGGTGCATTAAATAATTTTTAACAAAAATGTTTTGAGTACTAAGGGTAAATTATTTTTTCAACCGGCTTTTCTATACTCCGGCATTTGACTCCATGTTTTCCCTTGAAGTAACCTTCCGGCTTTCTTTTTCTGTACGCCTCCCCACTGTTTGAAGAAGAATGGAACATTCTGATCAATACATTTGTCTTTTATATCTATTACCCATTCCTCTTTTACCGGTCTTGCACCTGGACCGGATTCACCCCCAACAATAACCCAATCAATATTAGTTAAATCCAATATGTTTATTGGACCTATTAGTGGTTCGATGGATAAGAATTTTGTTTTGGCATCAGTGTTTCTTAAATCATTAATTCGATAAGTATAATCATCATTTTCAACACTTACTCCCATCCAGATGTTTTCCGTCCAGTTAAGTTTGGAATTATATTTTAAAAGAATATCCGACCGCTTTGTTAAAACTTGGAATTTGTGCCAATAAGCTTTATTCATTACTTCAAATATTCTTTGAATAAATTCAAACGGAACATTTTTATGAAAAAGATCACTCATCGAGTTAACGAAGATTGTTTGAGGCTTTTTCCAGGTTAAGGGTAATTCCACAACATGATCTTGTAAGGTTAGTTTAAAACCATTCTCATAATTTGCAGAACCCATTGCTTTAAGTCTTTTTGCCATGCGTTCTGCATAACAGAATTTACAACCGGGACTAATTTTAGTGCAGCCTGTAATCGGATTCCAGGTTGATTCTGTCCATTCTATAGATGATTTAAGTGCCATTTAAAATTCTAACTCCGGTTCTATGTTTCTTTTTCTAACTTTTTCCCAAAAATCATAACCACGTGGGTGTTTTGAAAAAAACATTAAATGATATAATGGTAGATTTTTTTCATCTGAACGAATTGAAATATAATTATTAATTGTTTCTTTTCTGTAATTAAGACTTACCATTTTCTTGGTAAATTCATTTGCAAGAAATGTAACTAAATTTATTCCTTTTTTCTCCTGAATTTTCCATCGCTCTCTCCAATCTGACAACCCCAAGAAATTATCTATTCTGGAATTATTTTCTTGAAGATAAAGATTAATATTCCTTTTCCCATCCATACCAAAAGCGAATAGAATTAGAAAGTCAACAAGTCTACTTTCGCCTAACTTTCTAATAGTATCAAATTTAATATCCAAAGAAAATGGATCAATTAAACAGAAAGTCAAAACTGTGTTTTTTGAAGAATATTTAGGTATCTCATTTATAATGGGCTCAATCTTTTTGTTGCAATCGCCAATAATATATCGAACATTTGAAGTTGGAAAATCTTTTTGGACACGCGCCTCTAATGAGGCAATATTTATTTCGTCAATATCGCAAAATATATATTTGTCGTACGGGTCGGGTACCTTCAAAGCCAGAAGTGCAGAAGAATTTAAAATCTTTTTTGTACTACGTACTCTTGCTTTACCACTTCCTGAATATAAATCAATATAAATTCGATTATCCCAGTTATGTCTCATCCCCGATGAAAAAAGTACATTATAATCATAGATTATCTGATATTTACTTTCACCCCAAGAACCAATTTCTGGAATGAATAAACCATCATCTTCTGATAAAAAGATTTCCTTTTTGTGATTCATTTCTGACCCTTTATCTCCCAATATTTAAGTTATTTTTTTCGCTGCGTAGAGATAACGAAATTAGCTGGCAATGCTTTAAACATAATTTTATTTTTATCTTTTGCCTTTTCTTCAACTTTAATTTTAGTCTTTTCAGGATTTAATTGAAATTCTCTTAACGCTTTTATGTCTATAATACCAGTAATAATAGTCACATCTTTACCGCCCTTTATCTTGGCCTGGTCCCTATGGTAAGTTTCTGCAGGTAATGTAATACGACTATCCCCATAATTAGAGGAATTTACTTGTACGATATAGGCATGTATATCTCTTGCAATACTTTCAATTATACTAGAAAAATAATTAGTATCCTGGTTATATTCTATGACGGTTAAAAAATCTACTTTACCTTTAAAGAGTATTCTTTTATCTAAATCCGTTAATTCGAAACAATTGAGTGAACTAAAAAAGGAGCTCCGCCAGTTGTATAATCGAAGATACTCTTTTTTAAGAAATGACGGGATTTGATATTCAGCTTTTTTTATACTTGATTTTTCTTCGGGAGAATAATCCTTTTTAAGCCGTAAATCCAATAAGGCATTTTTATAAATATGTTTTTCGTTGATTTTCTTTTCAAATGGTAAGATAGTAGCTATATAATTAAACACATCTTTTTTTGCATTTGAGAAATGTTCCAAACCACAAACGATACCTTTTTGATTAATACGACTATAACGTAATAAGTTATCCAACCATTGTAATGGAATGGACATTTCCGGAAATATTATCAAATCACATCCGGTTCTTAGTCCAAAATTAAGAATTTTATTTATGTCGTTTAGTCTTTCAAATGACAAGTTTGGCTTATTCTTAAATGATGCAATTGAATTTTCTTTGTTGATTTCAATATTGACTAAGCCTATTTTCAGTGGATTAATCGGGTGCATTGAATCAACAATAATTGTTTGAAATTTTTTCCCCCTCTTTTCAATTTTTAAATCTGATTTATACTCCCTTGAATAGTATTTCGATGTAAATTTATTGAATTCTTTAATACAATAGGCAAGTGGATCCGTAGTTAAAAAAGAACCACGTCTGCTTGTATGCCATGCTTTAAGATAATGAAACTGAATAAATTCATGCAATGGGATAAAACGTGGCGAATACTTTAGTTTATCTTTATCAATATCAAAACCAGTAAGTTTTGCTATTTTTTCATTAATAAATGAAAATGACTGTGGCTGCTTACAATAATTTAATAATGGAAAGAAACAATATTGATGTCTTAATAAGTTTGACTGAATTAAATCTTTAGCATGTTTAATAATTTGTGGGAAAACAGAAATATTTAAGTAATTATCTAAATTGTCTCTAAAAGTGATTTGGATTTTCTTTACTACTCTTCTATTGAAAAATGCTACGTTTAATGAAACAGCCATAGAAAAACTGAACAACAATTGCTGTACTAATCTTGAATGAATATTATCAGTATATTCGCTCAATAATACACTATCGGGGACGATATCTTCACTCAACTTTATCTTGTCAATTCCTTTTAACTGTTCTCGTGCAAAATCGATAAGGTAGTTTTCACTTTTACTAAGAATGAAGAATGTTAGAATTTTTTCCCATAGTGAACTAAATTCTAAACTCCTGATACCACTGAAATAATCTGCAATCTGATCATTCATTGAATCAATTTTCTTTGGGTCTATATCCTTAGCATATTTAGCTACTTCAATTATTTTAGATAAGTGTTTTGATGCACCCAACTTGTTTGTGCTGAACCCGTTAATTGATCGTAATTTATTAATTGTGTCTGAATAGGATATACGGTAAGAAGAAGTTTCAAAATTGGAGAATACATTTTCCTCAACAGGTTCTAATCTAAATTCACTACTATTTTTTTTGATCTCTTTCTCAAATTCATTAAGAAGATTAATGGAATGATTTTTACTAAAATAGAATACCTTTACTTTTTCATCTTGAATAATAAGTTTGTTCTGATTAATGATTATTTGATATTCTGTTATTTTTTCAGAATTATTACCTTCTGTTACACTAAAGTCCGTAGTGACATTTTCACTATACCATTTACCTGCATCGAATAAATATTCTTTAAGATATTTTTCAGAGTCTGCTGGTTCTGGACTTAAATGATTAAATACTATGATTATGTCATCAACATAACGTCCATAATAAGCTGGTCTAAATTCTTTTGAGAGATACTCATCATACTCGCTCAAATAATAATTTGCGAGAATATATGAAGACATCAGGCCAATAGGTAAAATGTTTCTTTCTGATTTAATGAGTTTTTTATTCAATAATTTTTGTGCATAATTCTGATGGATAGTGCTTAATAGTTTATTTAACCATTCAAATTCAACGTGTGGTGAAATATCATTTATTTTAAAATCAATTGAATTGAAATAATCTTTTATGTCAAGAGTGATAAGAACACAATCATTATCTAAATGTAGTTCCTTGGCTTTACCAATTGCATTATCACGCCATTCAGAATATTTATAAAAATATATATTGAATAATTTTGAACTAAATTGCCAAGTTTCATAATCATCATTTGGGTCAACACGATTAGCATAACATAGGGAACCGATTTTTTTATCAAGAAAATACCCCACTTTCATTATCCAGAGGATAGAGATTAGATAAATCTCTATCGAACAATCAATAAAAACTGATATTCTTTTAATAATATAATCTTCACTTGTCATCTGATTAGTATAACAATTACCAGACTCTTTTACTTCTTCAAATTGCTTCGGAGACAACGAAAAACTGATTTTATTTAACAAATCATCAAGAGTATTTTCGTTTCTATAATAACTTTTCAGTTTTGAAAAAAACACATCTAGATTTTTGGCTAAACCTTCGGCTTCAAATTCAGCAAGTTTAATACGAACATTAAGCAGTGTATTATCATAATAGATAAAACTTTTCAGTTTTCTGTATGCGACTTCTAAATCTTTTTTTGTGATGTTCATATTTTTGATATTAGTTTATTTTTCATCTTTCCCTTCCAGCGCCTTTCTCAACACAGTTTGCAGCAGTAAGTTTGTTTTTTCTTCGCTTTGGTTTATGTTTTTTTCTAAATCATTGCAAAATAGTACAAGCTGTTCTAATTTGGGAACACTGTTTTGTCGTTCTGTAAAAATGGAAGTGGGATTTTGAAATTTAAAAAGAGTAATACAGAAATATTTTATATCTCCATCGCTTATAAAATATATAGAAGCAGGGAACATATTAGTTACCCTATCTGGTAGTTTTTCAGAGCATGTTTGTAACAAAGAAACAGAACCTCCTGTTTTCTAAATTTTTAGGACAAACGAACTTAGAAATGTTTGCTGATATTACCAAATGCTAAAAAAATATTCTAACAATCCCAAAATTGGTTGGAGGTCATCAGCCAACTACCGGAAGGAATTCCCTTTTGCCGCCTATCGCAGGGTGATTCTCTTTATCGCTAAACTATTTTTTTCAAATCTCTGTTTCAAGATGTTCATGATTCATTTAATAGACGAAACACAGTTTTGCTCTACGTTTTTGTAACCTTGTTTCCTTCTTTCGGCTATTTTGGGAGTGAAAAGTATTAATTTGGGCTAAAAGCAGACAAAATCTCTGTGAAAATCTCCCCAAAACCTAGTGCAATGTTATTTTGTTCAACTGTAACTGTTCATTTCTTCAGTGTAAGCTGACATTTCGTCAGTGTAGGCAGACATTTCGTCACTGCGAGTTTTCATTTCTTTACTGCGAGGTGACATTTCTCACGTGCGAGATGAGTTTTCGTCACTGCAAGATGACTTTCTGCCACTGTGAGAATGTTTCCCGTCATTGCAAGATGATTTTCCGTCAATGTAAGATGTCTTCCCGTCACTGCAAGATTGCTTCCCGTCACTGCGAGATGAGTTTTCGTCACTGTGAGATGTCTTCCCATCACTGCAAGATTGCTTCCCGTCACTGCAAGATGATTTTCCGTCAATGTAAGATGTCTTCCCGTCACTGCAAGATTGCTTCCCGTCAC
>JBAYFO010000015.1:0-67016 GCA_041667115.1 Ignavibacteriaceae bacterium
AGGCTATTAACAGACTTGATAGAGGATTCATCTTTTCTTAAATAGTAATTTTCTGGATTAGATATTTCATTCCAATTTGTACAAGATGGATTATATTCATAAGATTTTCTGGTTAAAATTCTATTTTTTGTTTCAATTTTTAAGATTGAAAAATTATTTCGATAATTTTTATTAGCATAAGTAGCACCGGCAGTAAATAAATAGGCTCTATTAGACATACGGTTGGGTCTTTTTATTTCACCATGAACATGCCCCGACAATATTATATGGCTTCTTTCTGCCAAATAGTTATATGTATTAGTACGGCCACCATAGCTGTTTGTTTCATTATCATTTAACCAACTATCTGGATGATGCGTAATAGCCAATAAGATATTCTCACTATCATAATTAGTTTCATTTAGTAGTTGATTTTTAGCATTCATTAATTCAAGCTGCGGCAATCCAATCCATAATTTGTTTTTATCTTCATCCCCTCGACAGAACCAAGCTGAATTTAAAACAACAAATCTTAAACCTAATAATTCTCGAACACCCACAAGATATGATTCTTTGTCTGCAATTTTGAGCAACGGAAGACTTATTTCACGACAAAATTCATTGAAAGAATTAAATAATCTTTCAAAATGTTCTAGATTTTCAATTTTTAGCCATGAATCAGCTTTCGTTGGAGAATCAGTATAATCCATCCCCACAGTTTTGTTTCTATCAATGTCATGATTCCCTGGGCAAATCAACAATTCTCTAGATGACAAATTTAGTATCTGTAATAATGAAGTAATCCATTCTTTTGCGGGCTTATAGTTTTCAGTAATTCCCTTCCAACCAATATCGCCTGAGATAACTACAATATCAGGCTTCCACTTCGGTTCAATCTGCTTAAGCCGATCAATTAGAGCATTTAATACATTTTTCCTTTGACCAATTAAAGTAATCTCTTGTTTAGTTTCGTAACCGAAATGAATATCTGATAAATGTAGAACGTTTATTTCTGTTTTCATTTTATTACTACGTTTTTGAATTTAAGTAGTTAATTATTTTCTTAGTCATCGGGACTAAATTTACTAATTAAAAAAATTAAAAGTCCCCTTTTCAGCTAAAGTAACGAAGTATTTCTCATGTTAATTCTTTAGCTGATTTGTGCAATTTGGCAAGCTCTAAAAACAAATAGGACGAGCTTTCACCCGCCCTATTTTTTTTATTGCCAACTGCCTTTGTTCTACTTCGGTTCTTCCGGTGGTGGAGTTGGTTCTTCCGGATTTTCTCCGCCTCCTCTACTCCCGCCGAGGTCTTTAATTACCCTTGCGGCAAAGTACTGGTTGTAGAAATCGGGCTTGGACTCTTTCAACACTCCGACTATCCGGTCAGCTTCATCGTTCAGTAGATCGTCCGCCTTATCGAACAATCCGTAAAGAGCTTCCCTTACCGCCGAGCGGTCTGTAAACCCAACATCCTTATTCGCAGCAGCCGTTTTCATAGCGGCAAGCTTTTCATCTACAAGGTCTAGTTTTGCTTGCGTCATGCCGTATTTGGCAAGAGCCTCCAAAACTCCCTGTGCCCCCACCTTAATATTCTTAGCCCTTATCGGCAGCTCCGCATGACTCAACCGCTTCAACCTGGTTTCGGTAACATCCGCCAGAGCTTTTAGCTCCAGCAGCTTGTTCCTCGTTGCGTAAGCCGTTACCGCGTTCGCGACCGGAAGTATGGCGCTTATCAACTCGTTAATCGCCTTACTCTTAACAGACGTCTTCCCATCCGTCGCTTTTAATAATTCACCGTTCTTTGCCTCGATCTCTACAACTAAACCCTGGAGATCGGTATGTACTTCCCCTAAAGCGGGGAGCTCTGCAACAACGCTTGCGTTGCTCTTGAAAACAGCTTCAACTGCGTTATACATGTTGAACTTGTTTTCCTCGTGCTGGTTCATTTTTAACCTCGCATTTTGTTATTATGTTGTTAATTAACGGCATTTCTGCCTTTTTGTCATAAAAACCGACAATGTTTCGCTTAAATCGGGCTATGTTTAAACTAAAACCGTTAATGTTTCATTTCATTCCGCAATGCTTAATTCAAAACGCTCAATGCTTAATTTTATTTCTTAATGTTTCAGCTAAAGCCGCTAATGTTTTAGTTGAAATGACCAATGCTTCATTTTATTTTGCAATGTTTCATTCCAAATCGTTAATGCTCCATGTCATTCCGCACTGCTTCAATTATAATCCTCCATGTCTCAATCAAGTTGAATTCTATTCGTGTTAATTCGTGCAATTCGTGTCTGGTGTTTTAATTTAGAGTTCCACTATCACCTTCTTAAAATCTGACACGAATGACACGAATTTTCACTAATTATTGCTTGTATTTTTTCTGTTTTCACAATACCACTCTTTTATATTTCAGCGAGTCCTCTCCAAAGTTAACCAACAGTCCTAGTCTGCATTTTGAAGCAGCAAGATAATTTAACGTTTGCTTAACATGCGCGTCTGTAAGAATCTCAATCGCTTTTACTTCCAGAATAATTTTATTCTCAACGACAAAGTCGGCAAAATATTTATGTGGGAGTAACTGTTCTTTGTAAGTAATGTCAAATTCCCTTTCCCGCTCGAATGAAATATTATGGGAAATAAGTTCTAGCTGTAACGCATCCTTGTAAACAATTTCCGAAAAACCTTTCCCAAGAACTTTGTGTACTTCCATACAACAACCAATAATTGCGTAAGCTTCTTTTCTATACATTATTTTTTCATCCATCAATCACCTTCTTTAAATCTGACACGAATTACACTAATTTTCGCGAATTACTGTTCGTGTTAATTCCCCGCCTCGCGGGGCAAGCTGTGAAATTCGTGTCCGAGTTTTTTCCGTTCTAAATTTGTTTCCGGATCATGTTCTTAAAATTAAAAGTTGTGGAAGTTTGTGGATAGTGGTAATTTTTTTTAATTCCCCTTATCCCCGAAGCAAACAAGGTTAATCTTATAAACATTATTTATTTCCTTGCACAAAAATAATTTGTTTCAATAATCAAAGTCAAGAATTATTTTCTTTGCCAAACTTTAACACCACCCCCTCTTACTAACTTACTCTGAACTTGAAATTTGTTACGACAAAAAGTCCGGCAATTATCCCCGGTTTAAGTGAAAGCTAAAGATCATAAAACTAAAAAGCCCAACTTGTTTGTACAATGTTGGGCTTTTGTTTAGAATCTATTCTATTCTTTGCTACGAATCAATCTCCGGCTTATCATTATCAACCTTGATCGGTTTTCTAAAAAGGACAATTGATAAAACCGTTACCATAATAATACCGACAACAACATAAATAATCCATAGAGGAAATTGTGAAGGAGAAACTTTCTCTTTCCACATTTTAATTTGGCTGTCAAGAGAATCTTTGTTCGCCTCCGAAATCATTTTATTGTTCAAAAGATACGGAAGCCATGTTGGCTCAACTTCTTTGAACCAGGTCGAGTCAACAAACAAGGTGTAGGTTTTATCCGACTCATCTTTTCCCTTAACCCCGTAATTCTTTATCTCATCCTGCACGAACGTGGTAATACTGTTAGCAAATTCTTCACCGGATTTAAATTGAAGCAAATGAATGTTTTGTTTCACAAAAAGATCATTTACCCTGTTCCAAACTTGACTATCAATTTCCTGTTTCCAGCTATCAAAGAGTTCGTTAATCTGAGTAACTTCATTTGCTTGTTGTTTGTTTTGCAGATAAACTTTTGCAAGCGAAGGTCCAACCTTTTGCCAACGTGAAGAAAGTTCTTTTTGTTGCCCGCGGATCTCGCTCAAGTCTTCAGTTGTTAATTGAGTAACCCGCATAAATTTCATATTATCATAAACCGAGCGTTTAATGTTTTCAAAGAAATTCGTAGTGGCAATTTTTTTGAAAACGCCGTTGCTTTCGTAATCATTAACGGTGGCGGGAATAACTGTAATTTGCTGGAACAGACTGTCAACCATGCCCATTACCAGTTCATCGCGTTCTTTAAGTTTAGCGCTCAATCTTTTAACGAGATATTTTAATGAGTCGATGGTCTTTGCATTCTTTGTGGCGCTTCTCCTTAGCGTTTGCACTTGAGACATCAACTCGGAGTTTTCCTGGTTGAGTTTAAGAAGTTGATCGTTCAATTCAGTAACCTGCACTTTTAAATCACCTATTTGAGAAACATCCGTTTGCCTGATGGAAAGTTTTTTATTTAACTTTGCGAACATTGAGGCAAAGTCATCAGGATACAAAGCATCATTAAGCATGGTTGAATGTGAAGAAAATTCGTTTTTCAACTTCTCAATTTGTTCGGCTATACCCGTGCATTCGGTTGCATCGTTAGCATATTCAATTGAAACTTCGATTTGTTTATACTTTGTTAAGAAACTTTGTTTTATTTCAAAATCGGATTGAGCAAAGTTTAATCCGCTTAAAAAGCTTAGCATAACAAAAAATAATAATGTTTTCATGTCTAATTTCCTTTGAAACCTTTGTTATCAAGTAAATATTTTTCTGAACCATCAACTAGTTCAATCCAGGGAAAGCGAGCGTTGAATGCAGGGTTCACAAGATTATTTTTAAGAAGAATTTTATTCGTCATCGTTAGCGCTCCCTCTGTTTCCTGAAAAACATACACACCGGAAAAAGATTTCGCCGTGATAAAATAATATCCTTTTTCATTTTTAATAATGTGAAGTTCTTCATCAGTGTAAAGTGCACTATCCCCTTTCTCTGCGAAGAATAAGGGCTTGGCATTAAATGAAACTGCGTATCTTTTATCTGTTACGATCCCTTGTTGATTCACCGGGAGTACAGATTCAATAGCCCACGAAAAATTTGCAGGACTAAGCGTCAGCGAAGAACAACCGGTAAAAGAAAACAATAGTATTCCAGCAGCGGCTATAATTATAGATTTCATTTATACTCCTTAAAAAATTTATACATTACGACAATTCACTTTCAACTTTTAACTTTATACTTTCCACTACCTACATCATCAGCGCCATTACAGCTTTTTGTACATGCAAGCGGTTTTCTGCTTCATCAAATACTACGGAGTTTGTCGAATCAATAACTTCATTAACAACTTCATCACCGCGGTGTGCAGGAAGACAGTGCATGAAAAGGTAATCTTCTTTTGCGTGTTTAACTAATTCCGGATTGATTTGATACTTCATAAACTTTGCTTTCCGTTCTTGCGCTTCTTTCTCCTGCCCCATACTTGCCCAAACATCGGTGTAAACAATGTCGGCATCTTTAACGGCGGCAATAGGATCGTTGAGAATTTCTATTTTGCTTCCCATATACTTCGCATCTTTTTGTGATTCCGCAACAACAGAATCTAACGGTGTATAACCTGAAGGAGAAGCGATGGATATGTTCATTCCAACTTTTGCGCAACCATGGAGAAGACTATGCGCCATATTATTACCGTCGCCAATATACGCAAGTTTCAATCCTTGCAGGGTTCTTTTCTTTTCAAGAATAGTAAATAAATCCGCAAGAACCTGACACGGATGATGCAGATCGGTTAAACCATTAATAATTGGAATCGAACCATGCGTTGCCAAATCAACTACATCTTGATGATCGAAAGTACGGATCATAATTCCGTCTAAGTAGCGCGAAAGCACTTTAGCGGTATCGCTTACATTTTCGCTCTTCTTCAATTGTAAATCATTCTGGTTAAAGTACAACCCGGTTCCGCCAAGTTCAAAAATTCCAACTTCAAACGAGACACGCGTTCTCGTGGAAGGTTTTGAGAAGATCATTCCCAATTTCTTTCCTTCAAGCAAACGATGCGGTTCGCTGGAAAGTCTTTTCTCTTTTAAAGATTTACTTAATTCAAAAATCTGCCAAACTTCTTCAAGTGTCAGTTCGTGAATTGTTAGTAAACTTTTACCTTTCATGTTAACAGCCATAGAATCTCCTTTTTTAGTTACAAGTTAAAAGTATCAAGTGGAAAGTATTAATCCAATGATTTGATTAAACCGAAAAGCATTTTTGAGATTTCTTTTGATCATGGAGTTAAAGTCTCAAAATTTTGCATATCAATATAATTCAAATCCAAAGCAGCATAAAGCATGCTTCTTAATTCTCCATTGCTTCCTTTTGATATATTTAAAAAATATTTGAATTCGCTATTAGTTTTCCGTTCAAAACCCTCGGCAATGTTATTCATCACCGAAATTGCGGCGCGTTGAATTTGATCTCGAAAAGAATAGTCCTTGCAAGTACGAAATATTTTATAGATTGATACAACCTGTTCTTTAGCTTTTTGCCAAACCAACAAATCTTCAAAACATAAAACTTTATTCATCATTCCACTTTCTACTTTTTACTTTCTACTAAGCTACAATTCTCGTTCCTGCATCAGGATTAAGCAGTTGTGTTGATTCCGTAATAACTGCTTCCTTTCCGCCGTTTTTAATAAAGGATATTGCAGCCTGAATTTTCGGTCCCATGCTGCCCGAACCAAACTCACCGGCTTTTAAATATTTCGTTGCCTGCCGTACAGATAGTTTATCGAGTTCTTTTGCATTTGGTTTTTGAAAATTGATCGATACTTTCGCAACGTCGGTCAAAATAAAAAAAGCATCGGCTCCAATTTCGTTCGCCAGTAAGGAAGAAGCCAAATCTTTATCAATCACCGCATCAACACCATGAAGATTTCCATCAACATCAATGACCGGAATTCCACCACCGCCTGCAGCAATAACAATATTTCCTTTTCTCGTTAACGCTTCAATAATTTCCTTATTCACGATCCTTTTTGGTTGAGGCGAAGCAACAACTCTACGCCAGCCTCTTTTACGCGCGTCCTCTTTGAATACCCAATTATTTGCTTTAGAGAGAAGTTCGGCTTCTTCTTTTAAAAAATACTTCCCGACAGGTTTTGTCGGATTCTGAAACGCCGAATCATCCTTATCAACTAAGACTTGAGTAACAAGCGTAACAACATTCCGTTTAACTTTTTTCTCTACAAGTATATTCAGTATCTGCCGTTCGATCATGTAACCGATTCCTCCCTGAGAATCGGCTACACAAATATCAAGCGGCATCTTCGGGATTTTGTATGAATCGTATCCCGCTTCGTTACGCAAAAGAATATTTCCTACTTGAGGTCCGTTGCCGTGAGTAATAACAAGGTTATATTGTTTCAGCAATTCCGTTAAGAAATTGCAAGTTTTGTATGTGTTATCTTCTTGCTCGTTAATGGTTCCTATTTGACTCCCTCGTAACAAAGCATTTCCACCAAGTGCCACTACGGCAATTTTTTTCATAAGTATCCTTTTTGCTTCAGAATTTTTTCTATAGTGATATCCCCGATTTCCTGTAAATCATACTGAACGCGTGTTGACGGTTTATTTATTTTCAACAATCTGCCAAGGTCAATTGGGGTTCCGATGATTACGGAATCGCAATCGGTTGCGTTAATGGTTTCTTCCAAATCTTTTATTTGTTGATCGCTGTACCCCATTGCCGGCAGCAGCGTTCCGATTTTTGGATATTTTTTGAACGTTGCGGTAATTGAGTTTACCGTGTAAGGACGCGGGTCAACTAATTCCTTTGCCCCGTAATTCCATGCGGCAACCACACCGGCTCCGTATTCCATTTCACCGTGCGTAAGTGTTGGACCATCTTCAACAACGAGCACACGCTTGCCGGTTATCAATTCCGGATGTTCCACTTTGATCGGAGAAGCTCCTTGAATTACAATGGCTTTCGGATTAACCGAACGAATATTATCACTAACCAATTTGATGTTTTTCGGTTCAGCTGATTCAATTTTATTTATCACCACAACATCTGCAAGGCGAAGTGAAGTGTTGCCCGGATAATAATTCATTTCATTTCCGGCACGTAGCGGATCAACAACCGTAAATGTTAAATCGGAATGATAGAATGGAAAATCATTATTTCCACCGTCCCAAATAATAATATCGGCTTCTTGTTCTGCCTGACGCACGATCGCTTCATAGTCAACACCGGAATATATTACTCCGCCACTCACAATATGCGGTTCGTATTCTTCAATTTCTTCAATGGTACATTTATGAAATTTCAGATCTTCAATTGAACCGAATCGCTGGACTTTCTGCTTCACCAAATCGCCGTAAGGCATAGGATGGCGGATAGCAACAACTTTCTTTCCGGCTTCTCTTAACATCGTAACAATTTTTCTTGATGTTTGAGATTTTCCACTTCCGGTTCGCACGGCAATAATTGAAATAACCGGCTTCGTACTTTTGATCATTGTTTCTTCAGCACCGAGCAATCTAAACGAAACTCCGGCTGCGTTAACGATTGACGCTTTAGTCATTACATAATTGAACGGAACATCCGAGTAAGCAAAAACAACTTCATGTACATTGAATTTTTTTATCAGATTTTCCAGTTCCGACTCGTCATATATCTTTATACCTTTTGGGTATAATTTTCCGGCAAGGTCTGCGGGATAAAGACGACCGTCGATGTTTGGAATTTGTGTTGCAGTAAATGCAACCACATTGTAGTCTTCGTTGTCTCTGTAAAAGACATTGAAATTGTGAAAATCACGTCCTGCTGCACCCATAATGAGGACATTTTTCTTTTCCATAAAGGAATCCTTTTTTTTGTTATTCTACTGTTACGCTTTTGGCTAAATTCCTAGGTTGGTCAACGTTTAGACCTTTTTTCATAGCTATGTGGTACGCTAATAATTGAAGAGGAATAACGGACAGAATTGGCATTAACATCCTGATGGTTTCAGGAATTTTTATTACATAATCGGCTAAGCGGTCAATGTCATCATCCCCTTCCGTGGCGATGGCAATGACTTTCCCTTTACGGGCTTTAATTTCTTCGATGTTGGAAATAATTTTATCGTACGTTGAATCTTTCGGTGCAATAAACACAACAGGCATATTCTCATCAACTAAAGCGATGGGACCATGTTTCATCTCTGCTGCCGGATACCCTTCTGCATGAATGTAGGAAATCTCTTTCAGTTTAAGAGCGCCTTCAAGTGCTACCGGAAAGTTGTAACCTCTACCGAGATATAAAAAGTTTTTGGCATTTTTAAATTCTTCGGCAATCACTTCAATTTGTTTTTCAAGTTTAAGAATTTTTTCAATTTTTCCAGGAATAGTTTGAAATTCCTCCACCATTTTTTTCCCGTCAATCAAACTCATATCTTTTCTTCGCGCAAGCAGTAAAGTGATTAGTGCAAAGACTGAAAGCTGTGCGGTAAATGCTTTAGTAGAAGCAACTCCAATTTCCGGTCCGGCATGAATATAAACGCCGGCATCACTTTCTCTTGCAATTGAACTTCCTACAGCGTTACAAATTCCGATAACAATCGCACCTTTCCTTTTCGCCTCGTGCATTGCTGCTAACGTATCTGCTGTTTCACCCGATTGTGAAATAAAAAAGATCGTATCGTCTGTGTGAATTACCGGATTACGGTATCTAAATTCAGATGCGTATTCAACTTCGGTCGGAATACGTAAATACTGCTCAAACATATACTCGCCTACCATCCCGGAATGCCAAGAAGTTCCGCAGGCAGAAATGATAAAACGTTTAGATTGTCCGATTCTACTTAAAACATTTTCAAGTCCGCCAAGTTTTGAAGTCCCTTCGGTCAGCACCAACCTTCCGCGCATTGAGTTCATAACCGATTCTGGTTGTTCCATAATTTCTTTCAACATGAAAGTGGAATAACCACCTTTGTCTATTTCCTCAAGCGACATGGTTACTTCAATTATTTCTTTCTGAATTTCTTCGTCCTTAATATTCTTTGTGCAGAAACGGTCTTTATAAATTTCTGCTATTTCACCATCTTCCAGATAGACAACTTGTTTAGTATGTGCAATTAAAGCAGAAACATCTGAGGCGATAAAATTTTCATTTTCTCCAATACCGAGGACAAGGGGCGAACCTTTTCTGGCAGCAACAATTTTATCCGGTTCGTTACTCGACAAAACGGCAAGTCCGTACGTTCCCTCAACTTCATTTAATGCATGTCGAACAGCGCTAAAGAGTTTAAACCCTTTTTTCATAAATCTATCAATTAAATGAACTAACACTTCCGTGTCGGTTTCGCTATTGAATTGATAACCGTCGCCGATGAGAATTTTTTTAAGTGATTGATAGTTTTCAATAATGCCGTTATGAATTACCAGCAGCGTTTTTTCTTTATTGCAATGGGGATGAGCATTTGCTTCATTCGGAATTCCATGGGTTGCCCACCTGGTGTGGCCAATCCCAATATTTGAGAAATGATTTTCAAGATTAATTTTTTGTTCGAGGAGAGAAACTTTTCCTTTATTTTTAATAATATGTAACTTCCCGTCTGAAAAGAATCCTAATCCTGCAGAATCGTATCCGCGATATTCTAATCTTTTCAGACCTTCAAGTAAAATAGGAATAGCATTTTTAGTTCCGATATACCCAACAATGCCGCACATGTGTTTCTCTTTATTATTTTGTACTCTTAAATTAAGAATTTTCTTGGTTAGGAAGAAACAGACGGCTACTCCATCTTTACCAGTTTTTGTGTTGTTGTTATTGTTTTATCGTTAAACTTTGCGATCACTTTATAGAGATATAAACCGTTAGCTATCGGGTCACCGTCTTGATCTTTTCCATCCCAGAAGATTTTATTAAACCCGACCGAAAAATCGCCTGATGATGGTTTAATTTCTTTTATCAACCTTCCTGCAATGGTAAATATTCTAATTGTTATCTCTTCCGGTTTACGTTCTCCACGCAGTTCAAAAGTAAAATGAGTTTGCGTTATAAACGGATTAGGGTAGTTGTACACATATTTTATATCATCTACGGTATACGTAAAAAAAGTTATTCGGTGAACAGAAGCATCAAAATAGTTCCCTGAAGAATCTTTTGCGAAACCATCAAGAAAATGTTCTCCTTCTTTAAGAGATACTTCTTTCCATTTAAGTATTGTTTGATTGTTGGGGTATGGAACAATCGAGTCTCTAATATTTGTTACGTCTAGAGGAATATTATCGACCGATATCGAAAAATTATTTTTTGAGATCGGTAACGGTGAATTATCTTTTAACGATACTTCAATTTCCGGTTCTTTGGAAACGATGTCACCGTCAAGAATTTCTTTACCGTCAATCAGAACTTGAAGTGTCGGGCGCAATGTATCATACCTGATAAAAAATTTCTTTTCTATAAAATTATTGAATGAAAATTTTTCAGATTCGTTCGGTGTTAATTCAACTCTTATTTTATGAAGATCCCCGATCTTTGAGGTTTCTAAAAGAGAAGTATAAGTAACAGAAGAATCACCTTTTAACTCTGTTTTGCTGCTAAAGAAAGGAAGTTTTGCATCATCAAGATAACAAGCGACCTGGAAGGTATCGGAAGGAGTGCTACTAAGGTTCTCCGGCGTCAGTTGGAATTCCAATGGAAATCCTTGAAGCAAAGAATCAGCATCAAAGTGCAGCCCATTTTTTGAAATAGCTAATTCGGTCGGAGAAGTATAATTCCATCCTAATTTACGAAATTTAATAAGATTACCGGGTACGGTCGAAGTATCTTTCAAATTAATCGAAAGCCGGAGTACTGAATTCACCGGCAGCGTAAGCGTATCAAGTAAATATGGACTTGGAAGATTCTCTTTTACCAGATCCCAACGTTGGAAAGTTTTATTATACTTTTGCAATTGTACATTTGCAGAAGCACCAGGATTATTTAACTCTATATCGTAAGAAACCGAATTCCATTTTTTAGCAGGACCGAATGCGAAAGTTTCAACCGTTCCTTCTGTGTTTTTATATTTTCCTACAAATTTTGAAATTCTTGGAGTATAGCCAGGACGAGAACTTGCGTAGAGAACGTTAGCCTTTTGGTCATACGTCCAAGAAAAATAACCCTGGTATGGCGTATATACAAGCCACTCTTCCTCAAAACGATTGGTCGTTAGATCAAATCGCCGCATATAGTTAGCATCACCGTATTCAGTTGCATAAAGATAATTATCAATTACAAAAAAACTACTGAAATAATTATAACTTGTTCCACTGAGGTCTCTATCCTCACCAACTTTTGTCCAATTATTTTGTGGGTCAAGAATCCTTAATCGATATTTTTTAGCACCAGTTGAATCATCCACTGATAAATTGTACACATACCTTCCGTCAGAAGTAAGAAAAAAGCCACCATCTTTCTCAAAGGAATCTTGATTTATCATACTTCCCGGGATTAATACTGATGATGTGTCACCTGACTGAAGATCAACTTGTGTTAAATATTTTGATGACTGTGTAGCAACATAAATTTTATCGTTATAATAAAATATTGTATGAAAAATAGGAAAACTTACAGTTGATATTGCACCATAATTCTGACCGGGATAAGTTCCGTAATTCCCTGTCCCAATTTTATATATCTTAGAATTATTCCCATTGTAATAAGCCATAGCACCAGCGTACAAATATTTTCCATCAGTTGTTATTGCAGTCCACCCATCAATGCTATCAGGAAGTATTGCGGGAAATTTTCCTAAGTATTTATTGTTTGTTGGTTTAGCTGGTAAAAAGGTGGCATTAAGGGTCAATCCTTTTAATGAATCAGAATAATAGATGTTTTCCGATTCAAGAAGCTTAAGCTGTTTCCCGGAAAATGATGACGTATCAGTTGCAGAAGTCGTTATGCTGAAGGTGGACGTATTAGTCCAAATGCTCGAATCAAGTCCTACCCAACTACGAGTTCGCCAGAAATAAATCCCACTATCGGCAAGCGTAGTAGTCCATTTCACAACACCGTTTGAAGGTGAAATATTTTTAATATCAAGTAGCGGTTTTTCAAAAGATACCGAAGTATCAATTTGAATCTGGTATGTAAGTTTTTTATCCACATATTCGCCAATATCGGCAATAAGAAATTCAACATTTTTTTTAGTTGAAATAAATCCGTTTACGGGGGAAATAATATTAGGCTCGCTTGTTTTAAAAGCATAAAAAGATTTTATACATTCATTATCGGAAAAATCATCTTCAAGGGCGTTTTTATTTGCATTAACATCTACAATAAGTGTATTTGTACCATCTTGAGCCGGAGTCCAAGCAAAGACCACCGAATCAAGTAATCCAAACGATTTGATTTTTTTTGATCCAATCAAATTTTTTACATTTTTATCTATTACCGAGAGTTCGACCAATAAAGAGTCATCCGGATTTATAAAACCAAAATTTTTAATGGAAATTTTCACCTGAACAGGACTATTAACAATTGGGAACTCTGGTGTTAGACTAACCAAATCTTCCGAAACGGAATAATCAGGTTTTTTCGGAAATGCTAATTCGGTAATCGGATCCCCAAGCAAAGTCGCTAATGCAATCTGGTCGGCAAAGGGACCGGTTAGAACATTATAATTTTTTGCGTTTAATATAGCTTTACCAACAATGTAATTTTTTTTATTAAACACTTCATTAAAAAATCTAGAATTGAGAGCTACACCGATAGAAAAGCTTGTCAATCCAGCGCTTCCCCAAAAACCGATGGCTCCTTTGCCAGGAATTTTGATAAACTTCTCGCCAAAAACATCTTGATTATCAAAATGTGCAGTATAGCAGGTAACACTACATATGAAGGGGAGTTTTCCCCCATTATTCAACATATAAATATCGTCATTTAGAAAAACTAAATCCCACTGAGAACCACCGCCATGTCCAAAATAATTTACAAGCACCGCACCGCTATCAATACCCCTCCTAATATCCGCGCCTTCACCTTTGAACGGGAGGTGTTCAGGCTTGCTGGGATAACGAAATATTTTTTTTGAACTAAAACCATTCGGCGCTAAATAGATTTTGTCTAACAGCAAACTCTCATCATTAAAAGCAAAAAACAATTCATCATTAAGATCTTGACCGGAGGCAACAAGCAACGAATTTTGCTTCCATATTTTCCCCGGATCACTTGGATAAGTAATAATTTTATCAACTAAATTGTTTGCTTCGATTAAAGTTTCACAAGATAATCTTCCGATTGCAATATCAGGAGCAACATCATTACCACTTACCGCTACAAACATATTGTCACTCGCGGCTAATCCATATTCGTAAGACTGATACGGCATCGAGGGAATAAAATTTTTCCGGCTGTCTGGAAAAATTCCTCTATAATCAGAACTCATGTCTCCGATTAAAACAACATAAGAGAGAGGCGTTCCCGTATAATAATTTTCAAATGCATATTTGATGTACGATTGTACTGCGTACGGATCAAGTAATCCGAAAGAAAATTCATCATAAATATCATTAATATTAACAATCTGGATTCTCGGTGAAACAATTGAAGTGTCGGGAAAATTTGTTTCTCTAAATTGTTTTAATCTTTCCGCGGCTGGAAGAAAATCTTTGTGAGTAATGATGAGATAGTCAACCACCTGAGTCTTATTCCTAAGATCCGAGGGAGTATCTAATTCCATCGAATCAATTTTTAAAAAGTTGCTGAGACTGGTACAATAATAGTCGGTTGGGATGTAAGCACTATCGACAAATAAAACTTCTCTGTACTGATTTTGAGTGAAAAAAGTATTTTTTATAACTTCCTTTCGTTGTGGGATGTAAACAAGCATATCATCACTCGTCCAATTCCATAGGCTAAATCGATTTTTGCCGAACATCTCAGGTGTGGAAGTCAGGTGGAAATAATTGCCATTTACTCTATTCTCTCTCCAATAATCAAACTCAAACCAATTAATTCTTATTTCATCAGAACGGGATTGGTCCGGGTAGGTAGAATTCGCAACAATTAGCCCATCAGTAAAAACTTGAAAATAATTTTCGGGGAAAATATTAATGTTTTTCGTATTAATTTTTTTTTCAAAATTATAAGAACTCTGCCCATCCCATTCAACAGAGTCGACAAGCTGACCGGTTAGAGTTATTTTCACCCGGTGATCCGGATCGAAGGAAGCATAATTTGTTAACCCGTGAAAATTTGCCCGAACTGTTACTATGTTTGAGTCTGGGAAATAATTCGGAAAACTTACAAACGGAGCCGAAAATGCTTCGGTTTGTTTACCATTTATTCCACTTGCTTTTCCCCAATGCCAATAATCTCGTTCAAGATTTTCGGCATAACCAAAATGTTCATAAAGTAAGTCTTTCTCGTAATGCAAAGTAAGCTTACTCTGTTGAAAGGTTTTTCCCCAACCGCTTTTGTAGCCATCAATCACTTGATATCTTTTTCCATCGGTATCACTGTTTATTGTTAACCAATAAATATTGGAAGTGTTATAGATGTTATCCTTGCAATAACGTGAAGGGGCAATTGGTACCCCAACGAACTGTATATAATCATTGTTGTTGAATAGACTGTCCCCGTCATCAACTATTTCTAATGGGACTTCCTCCCCATTGTTAAATAATTTTATTTTTTTAATATCGCTGAATTGATTTAAACTGGCATCCATAGCGATTAAATCAGCCGGAGAAATACGATATATCCCCTCATTTTTCAGATAGAGTTTAACCCAAGTAAACTGAGGGTTATACCAATATTCATCATTTTTTTTTGCAAGAGCCGTATTCATGTTCTTTCCAGCAGTCCAATCTTTTGCAACAGAATAGTTGAGAACACTATTCTTTAGAAAGCCATCGGTTGCTTTATCAACAATTCGCTTTGTCGTAGAGTTTTCATTTCTGTTTTTATAAAAAAACCGGACAACTATTTTTTCATGAAAAACCAATTCACGAGTCACCGGGTTGAATTGAAAAGGGAACACTCCTATCGGTTGGATAGTAGCAAAACGATAGACATACGAGGGATAGATTGAAATTGCAGAAGATGGATAATTTTGATTACTCTGATAAATAGTTTCCGAATATGCCGTCGGTGAGTTGAGAGAACTGCTTTCGCTTGACGCGTAAGGGAAAAGAAATTTATTTTTTAATGTTTGTTTTTGGTCGGATACTATTTTATAAGTTAGTGAAGAGCCACTTTTAACTCCGAGAGAAACAAATTCCTGCGGCAAAACCGGTTTTCCGTTTTCTTCGAAAGAGAGTTCCCCACCGACAATTTTCTGAAATGTTTTACCGTTCAAAGTTGTATCTTTTACCAGGTACTTCCCCCCAAAGGAAAATTCAACGGTGATCGATTCGGCTGTTGATTCTAATATTTTCGGACTCTGAGCAAAGAGGACGCTCGACAAAAAAAGGCTGAAGAGTATTTTCATAAATAGATTTTATTTTTAATTCAAACTTCTAAAGTTGTGGGAAATAAACAACATATAAAAAGGGTTCTTTTCCCCGCTTCTAACTAATAAAAATTATAATTGATTTGTAACGATGTGGTGAAAGTTCTATTATTCACTTTCATCTTTGTATAGGTTGAATATTCCGCCAGCCAGACAACATTAATATTGTAAGAGTACAAATATCGGAGAGTCAACTCGTAAAAATTAGTAGTTACTCTATCACCATATAGAAAAAGAGCAACCGGAGAATCAAAATATCTCGTACTTAGAAAAATTGATCCTCCGACATTCCTGATCAGCTCCCCATTTTCATTGACTTCATTATCTCCGTGTACTGTATGCCGGAAAAGAAATGACGATGATACTTTTGCAGTTACATCATAAACCGCTCGCAAACTTGCCATTGCACTGTTTGGTTGAAGATCAAGGCCAAGTGGAAATCCATTATTTGTGTAAGTTAATACTTCGCCTCCGTTGGGGTGCGAGTAAGTGTATGGTCTAATCTGCACAAAGTCGCCATAGAGAGTCAATCGCTCAAATAAAAGTGGTGCAGTTGCTGTAAAACCCATCTGCCAGGCGATTCTGTTCCCGGCGGAATTCCATTTCCCCGGTTTTAAAAATTCAAAGTTTAAATCATCTAACGTAAATGTACCATTTAGCTCTAACCCCCGATATGGGCGGTACCGGGAATCAAATTGTAAAAATGAATTATCAAGATCATTTAGCGAGCGTTGCGCAGATTCCCAAAGTAGAAAAGGATTAAGATACGCTAACTCCATTGGCCGATTTGCATATATTATTGTTTGCCCAACCCCGAAAGAAAGATTCGAAAACGGTTGGTAACCAAATCGGCTCGTCGCAATATATTTGGGATTTCTAGTTTTAACGTTGTATCGCAAAGAATCTACGAATGTGGTAGTTACCGGTTGTACAAGCCAGCCATGTAAAAATTTATATGAAAATTGTTTGTAGGAAATATCGAATCTCACAAAATCAAAAGTTTGCGGAGTTTCGTTAAGTATGTTTTGATCAAATCTATCAACGCCCCATAAAATTCTTTCTCTTCCTATCTGTACTTTGAAAATATTTTTTTTCAAAGTAATATAACCCGAAGTTTGATCAAAATAATTAAGTCCGGTGCTATTAAACGTAAAACTTTGCCGCACTCTTTGATCCGTAGCCGAAGCCTTCCGATCTCCTGTTTGAGTACCATTCCATGCTTCAAGATATGCGGCGAACCAGTCACTATACTCAAGCGAAAAAGCTCCTCCGTATGTTACTAAAAATGCAGAACGAGCTTTATCATTTGCCTCATCAAAAAAAATATTCTTAGTTGTTACAATAGGAGCAACCGAAAAAGTGATTAGCGAATCTTGATAGGAATAGGCATAATTTTCTTCACTCGAAAAAAAATGTTGTTTCAATAAGGAAGAATCGTTACAAAAGAAAGAATTGTTTGACTTTCTTTCCGAAGGAAAGTACTTCAAGAACAAATTTAGTTTTCCTTTGTCTAAGTCGGATAACAGAGCAGCAGAATCTTTTGCTTTTTTCAATTGATTAAATATCTCTCCTCTTGTTAAAGGAAGAACAACATCATCATAAGTCGGGAGAATATTTTTTACCCGAAGATTATTTAAAAAATCATAAACCGGATGATTACTCCGGACAGACAAATTTTGAGCAAAAGCAAGAACTGGAAACATCAGGAAAAGAAACCAAATGTTTTTGTAGTTCATTAAATATTTCCTTCATTCGTTAGGATGACGAGAGGGGTTTTTATGATGATCAATAGATCAGAAAAAAAAGTAGCCTTTGCATAATAATTTACTTCCATCTGTGTTCTTTCTTTAGGAGTTAAAAGCTGCCTCCCGTTAATTTGCGAATACCCTGTTATTCCCGGTTTAAATCGGAACACTGCTTTTTGTTCTTCGGTATAAGTTTCGGTAATATCGATAATTTCAGGACGGGGACCTACGATAGACATCGTTCCATTTAGAACATTGAAAAATTGAGGGATTTCGTCGAGGCTAAATCGTCTAAAAAGTTTGCCGGTTTTTGTCAGTCTCGGGTCGTTCACTTGAGTTAAGTTCGGTCCAATTTCTAATGCATTCTTGACCATTCCCCTCAGTTTGAACATTTTAAATGGTTTACCATCTTTTCCGGCTCTTTGTTGTATGAAGATCGCGGGACCTGGGGATTCAATCCGTATAGCCGCCATAGCCAATAATAAAATTGGAGAACTTACGATAAGCACACAAAAGCTAATTACTATATCGGAAAATCTTTTAATAAAGCTTCCTTCATTGCCCATAGAAATTCAAAGATAATTAACGACTGAATTTTTTTGTCAGAAGATGAATTGATTCGATAACTTTGGTTACCTCAGTATCCGTCATTCCCGGATAAATTGGAATGGAAATCAAGCGTTCAAAAGCATTGTTAGCAACAGGGTAATCATTATTGCGGAGTAAGAGTGAATCTCTATAAAATTTATGTTGATGAACAGGCATAAAATGAACTCCGGTGCCAACTCCTAAAGTTTTTAACTCATTAATAAAATCATTTCTTCCGATGGTAAGGGCTTCAAGATTTAAACGAATGGGATATAAATGCCACGAGGTTTCACGGTCTTCTTTTATGACCGGCAAATAAATATACTCATTGTTTTTTAGTTCTTCCGTGTAACGAGCCGCAATTTGCTTTCGCATTCTAAGCATTTCATCAACTTTTCGAAGTTGAACCAAACCTAACGCTGCTTGGAGATCGGTAAAATTGTATTTAAATCCCGGACCAACAATTTCATAATCCCAGGAACATGCATCGGAATATCTTTTCCATGCATCGCGATTCATTCCGTGCATTCTCATTAACCGGGTGCGTTCAGAGAATTCTTCATTATTGGAACAGATCATTCCACCTTCGCCGGTACAAAGTGTTTTTGTAGCATAAAAACTAAATACCGTAACATCGCTGATAGAGCCTATTTTTTTACCTTTGTAATATGAAGGGAGAGCATGCGCAGCATCCTCAATTACTTTAATATCATATGCTTTAGCGAGTTGGTTGATCTCATCGAGATCGGCAGGTTGACCTGCAAAATGGACGGGGATTATTACTTTTGTTTTTTTTGTGATTGCTTTTTCAATTTCTTTAATCGAAATATTAAAGGTTCCTTCTTCAACATCAACAACAACTGGTTTTGCCCCAAAATAGTAAACAATTTCAGCAGTTGCCGGAAATGTCATTGTAGGCACGATAACCTCATCCTCTGACTGAATACCGAAAGCCTCAAGAGAGAGATGACCTCCTGCAGTCCATGAATTTACTGAAACAGAGAAGTTGGCACCAATATAATTTTTGAAATTTTCTTCAAACTGAATTGTTCTCGGACCCATACTAAGCCAACCGGCTTTTAGAGTAGCAACAACTTCATCAATTTCTTCCTCATTTATATATGGCCGATGAAATTGTATAAAATTTTTAATCATAAATATTTCAACTTAAATTTTTCCGATTCATTGTTTAAAAATAGCAAAAATCAATCGAAAACAATGAACCTATTTCCAATTAATATTTAATTTATCTTTTAAATAAGAATAAATTACCCCAACACCGTAAGAAAAGTGAAGAATTACCACCGACGCAAAAAAAAGAACACCAATTTTAAAAGATTCCTTCTTTACTAATTGTAAAGAAAACATTAAGATGATGACAGAATAGCTGATAGGGATTAGAAAAAGAATACTGTAACTCTTAAATACTAATCCGATTAACAAAGAAATTAGTACAGAAATGATAAAAAGTGACGGGATCATTTGCCTGTATGAAATTTGAATTTTGTGTTTCTTTAATACCCTCCAGCGCCAAAAACCATATTGGAAATATTGCTTAAATAATCTCATCGGGGAATTTCTGACGTAATAAACACTTTTCACTTTGGGAGAAATAAATACTTTCCCCCCTGCCAGACGAAATCTTAAGCTAAATTCATCATCTTGATTTCTCACAAGATTTTCATCAAAATATCCAATTTTTTCAAAAACCGTTTTTCTGTAGATCGGGAAGCATGCCATTTCAGCAAACCCTTCATAGTCCGGGAAACGATGTTTTGCATTCCCCACCCCAATTATACTTGACATAGCATAAGCCGCGGCTTTTGCAAAATTATTCTCTCCAACACTTAGAATTGGTCCACCTACACATCCAGCTTCACTATGATCTTCAAGTAACTGTAGAGCAGAAGAAAGAAATTTACTATCGTATTTTGTGTGCGATCCGCAAATAGCAATATTTTCTCCTAGAGCATTCCGGATCCCTATGTTCATGGCAAAAGGAGTTGTCCTCTTTTCATTATCTAATACATGAATTAAAGGATATTTTTTTGTGTAGAGATTGAGAATTTCTCTTGTCCCGTCAGTACTTAAACCATCAACTACAAGTATTTCATACTCATCTTGCGGTATCTCTTGTACAAGAAGGGATTGAAGACATTCCTCTATATGCACTTTTTCATTTCTACAAGGAATTACGATTGATATGACGATTTTGGGCTCCAATTATTGAACAATTAATTAATATCTTTATAGAAATAGACTGAATTCATAAATGTTGTTTCAATTTTGAATTTATTTTTCAAATAAAAATTTATTGCTCTTTGATTTCCCTTTCTCACAGATAGACCATAAAGTTTTGCGCCATCAACTCCAATTTCATTTTCAAAATGCTGAAGTAATTTTAGTGCCATCCCCGCCCCCTTAAATTGAGTTGAAACTCCAATAATTATTAATCGTAAATCAGCCTTAAGCTCTAATTTTGGATTAAATTGTTTAGCTAAAACAAGTTTAATTTTTTCAACTATAAATTTCGGATGCGATAGTAAAGCGAATATAATACTAAATTTATTTTCCTTTGTAAACTCATTCAGTGCAAAATGAGTTTTATAACCGGCAAATAAAAAACCATTAATTTCATTTTCTTTTTCGTTAGCTATCATGTAACAATATTTGTTATAGATAATTAGCTTTTCATAGTATTTTACTAAAAGATTTTCTTTAAGATAACTCAGAAAATGAGTCTTATCAAAAGTCTCTTTGTGAATTTTATAAATTGAAGAGAAATTCTCTTTTTTTATTTCTTTTACTATATAGTTATTTGTAGACAACTTTTTTTAACCATAATTCTGCTATCAAAATTCTAGAGATATCGAAGTGATGGATAAATCTACTTCCGCCTAGAAAACTAGCATAATAATTTAAAAAAGATTTTTTGTTAATACATCCCAATTCTTCAAGTAGACTATTTTTAAAAACATTTTCTATGTAATCTTTCAACTCAACTTTTAGCCATTGAGATTCGGGTACGGTGAATCCTTTTTTATCTTTTCTCCAACGAATTTCAGCAGGAAGTTCTTCAAAACTTTCTCTTAAAATATTTTTATTCCATCCATTTTTGATTTTATACTGTATAGGCAAATTTATGGAAAATTCAACTAATCTATGATCAAGAAATGGGACTCTAGATTCTATGGAGTGAGCCATAGAGTTTCGATCCTCATATCTCGCTAAAATAGGGATGGAGTAATTCTCAATGTCTTTAACATGAATGTCGTGAAAATCATTAGTATTATAACCATAATCAAATTTGTATTTATTTTGCAAAAAACTTTTCCCGGTGTTCAGCAACGAAGTTGAATAATTTTTTGCGGATCGAATCGCAAATTGACTAATAGTAGTTCTTTTGATCAACGAATAATAAATATTTATAAATAAGTCTAAGTACCGTTTATTCTGCTTTAAATTTTTCAAATAAAAGAAGTAATGCCGTAGATAACCAAAGTAGAGTTCGTCACTTCCTTGTCCACTTAATACAACTTTTAAATCAGACTTAGTTTGTATTAATTCATATAATAAAAATTGTGCGATTATACTAAGTGACCCGAAAGGTTCATCCTGGAATTGAATTACACTTTCAATATTTTTTATAACATCATGATACTGAAAAGATAGTTTTTTGTTACTAATCTTTTGGCTACTCACTAACAAATCGACAAAAAACTCTTCGCTCGCCTCAACGGAATCTGATACAACGGAATATGAATCAATATCCTTGCCGGTCAATTTATTCGACAATGAAGTTATTAAAGAGGAATCTAATCCGCCACTAAGGAGTGAACCAACTTTAACATCTGATCGTAATCTTATTTTAATACTGTCTTCCATTAAATACATAAACTGGGTGGAAATATTTTTCTCGTTTATTTCTTCCCTGTTAAATTCCCAATATTTTTCATACGATAATTTTTTATTATCTAAATTGATAATAATATTTGTTCTAGGTAGAACTCTTAGTATATCTTTAAAAAAAGTTCTCTCGGTATGATCGGAAATCCCGTTCAACAAAAAAAGGTTCAACATCTCCAAATCCACTTGCAATCCCGTTATTAACGGCAAAAGTTGCTTTATCTCGCTTGCAAAATAGAAATTCTCATTCTGCTTGTGATAAAACAACGGTTTGATCGAAAATCTATCTCGACTAATTACGATTCTTTGATTCTCGAGATCCACAATAATGAACGCCCACATTCCATTTAACTGAGTAAATCCTTTTTCACCATAAATTTTGTAAATTTTTATTATTACTTCTGTATCAGAATTAGTTAAAAATACTTCCCCTTTTCTTTTTAGTTCTCTCCTCAATTCAATGTAATTAAAGATTTCTCCATTAAAAATAATAGTATATCCATCGATGGTCATTGGTTGATTGCTAGATTCACTTAAATCAATGATTGATAATCGTCTGTGTCCGAGAAAAATATTAAAATTAGATTGGTCAATATCTCTATTTGCCGAATTGATACCTAAAAAACCTGCTCCGTCCGGGCCACGATAGGCAACTAAATTTGTCAACATTTTAAATTTACTGAAATCATTCTCATTAAATCTTCTATTCAACGATAAAGCACAAAATATTCCGCACATTTATTGTTACTCCCTTTTCAATAAATTATTGTAAATAGCAATCATCCTTTTCACATTTGCGTCCCAATTATAGTCACTTACAACCTTCTCCCGAGCATTTCTTCCGATACGAATTCGTAAATTTGGATCATCTATTAATTGCAAAATAATTTCCGCAGTTTTATAGGGGTTCTTAGCTGCTACGATAAAACCCGTTTTCAAATTTTCAACAAGTTCAGGAAGTCCTCCTATATCAGAAACAATAACAGCATTTCCGCATGCCATTGCTTCCAATATTGAAACACCAAAACTTTCCTTGTTTGAAAGATATACTTCAATATCAAATCCTTGATGATAGCTTAGAACTTCGGAATAGGGCACCTGCCCTGTTATGCTAACGCTATCCTCCAGCCTAAAACTTTGAACTAATTTCTTTAATTTATCTTCCAACGAACCGCCGCCAATTAAAGACAGTGTGATGTTTTTTGACATCCCCGATTTACTTTTAACTATACTAAATGCTTCAATAAGAGTGTCTAACCCATAATGATTTTCTAACGATTTAATTGCCCCTATGGCAATATGGTTATCGGCTTTTTTTGAAATTGGTATAAACTCTTTAATATCAATTCCAAAAGGAAGAACTTCAATCACTTTGTTAGTATAATTAGATGTCTCGGCGGCCATAATATGACTGGTTGACAAAATAATATCTGCTCTTTTTAAAACAAATTTGAATAATTTTTTATGAACAAATGATATTTTGGGGAAATCAAATACATCATTTCCCCAAACACTTGCAACAAATGGATGAAAATTTGTTAATGCAGCAAGAAGTCCATAGCTGGAAACATAATGAGCATGAATAATATCGGGTTGATAATTTGAAATTATTTTTTTAAGCTTAGGGAGGGCATAGAGATAAATTAATTTTTCAATATTACCATCTTTCTTCCGATTTACTGAATTCGGTAAATCTATTGAATCTATTTTTATATTAGGTAAATATTCTGAATTAGAATTTAAGAATAATCCGAATACACGCACATCAACTCCTCGTTGGGATAAAGTATTCGCCCATTTTACTGTATGAGATGATCTAATATCTGAGACAAGAAGAACTTTCATCCTTTGATACTCTCCCATTTTGTTTTAGGAATTGTCACTGATTTATTTCTTCTTCCTATACAGTTCTGATATAATAACAGCTGAATGCTGAACAAAAGCCAAAACGGAAGATCATAACCAATTGTTCCATAGCTGATTAATCCGGCCCACTCAATTGTTGCACGAACAAACATCGATATTCCGAATGCTGCAATTCCAATTGACAAATAGTATAGTCCTTTTTTTTCGTTATGCAAAATAGAAATTGTTTTGAAAGAAATTTTTAAAAATAGAACCGGCAGAACCAAGGAAAGAAGAAAACCTAGAATTCCCAAATCAGAAAAAAAGAATAAATAAAAATTATGGGCATGCCCAAATTCGATCTGATAAAAATGATGGCGTAAAAAAAGTTCTGCCGAACTGCCAAACATATAAGGCATGGTTTTATACATCTCAAACCTTGTTGCCGCCGGTCCCGTTCCGAAAATCCAATTATCTCTAATAACATTCCATGTTGATGAAAGGATAAAATCTCTTCCCGTGGAAATTTTCTCAAAACGAAAATAAAGGTCGATATATTCTTGAAAAGGCAAGAGAATAAAAAGAACTCCCAGTACTAGTAATACTCCGACTAGATATTTTAGATATTTTTTATTTAGCACATAGATCAGAAATACAATCCCGGCAAATAAAGCCATTATTGCACCTCGCGCATTCGTTATTACTAATCCAAGCATAAAAAATGAAATAAGAAGGAAGAACCATTTCCTGATATGTACATAATCCTTGTTGAAAGAAAAACTCAAAAGAAGAAGAATCGTCATCACAAAGAATGAGCCAAGTGCATTCTTATGAATATAGGCACTTCCACTTTCATCAAAGCCATTTAGGTTAAGTGCAAGAAGATTAAAATCAAACCGCGCAAACTCGTAAATCAAAAAAAACATATAAATTAGCGCAACAATAAATAAGGCGACTAAATAAACCTTGATTTCGTTCTCATCATTAATTAATGCATACAAAAGATAGACTAAGAAAAAAAATAATATCGTCCTCCCAATTTGTTCAAATCCTAAAATAATATGTGATGAGTGAATTGAAGACATCACCATTAATGAAAGAAGTAAGAGGAGATAAGTAACTATCTCGCGGGGTGGACGAGGAAACTCGTGGATTTGGAATTGATATTGTTTCAGAAAAACAAAGATTAATAACGAATAATCTAGAATTTGAATAATTACCCGGAGCGTCGGACTAATTGTGGTCGTAAGAACTAAAGACGAAATAATAACGAAAATGAAAATAAGTTCTTTTTTGTTTTTTGCCAATAAAAAGAATAAGAAAAAGGAGACCAACGCAACTACGATATCTAAAAATGGTTGAAGCGTTAGCAAAACGAGTGCTGTAAGTATCCAAGGAACAAAATAATTGTTTTGTATTTTAAAGAGTTTCAATTTAGTGTTTAGGCTTTAGTATCAACTTCAACAACTCTGTTATTTACTAATTTATATTTTATCCTGCTTTTGCTGCATAAAGCAAATCCATTGTCGTCAAAGATCAATCTAACTCCTGCTTCACTCACCCATCCAATTATTTTGCCGGGATTACCAACTACGAGTGCATAATCTGGAATATCTTTAGTGATCACCGAACCAGCTCCTACCAAACAGTGCCTGCCCAAGGTGCGTCCACAAACAATGGTAGCGTTAGCTCCTATAGATGCGCCTTCTTTAACTAAAGTTTTTATATAATACTGTGCGCCAACCTGCGGATATTTACATTTAGGATCAAGAATATTAGTGAAGACCATTGATGGTCCGCAAAAAACATAGTCTTGAAGTTCAACCCCTTCATAGATCGAAACATTGTTCTGTATTTTGCAATAATTTCCAATTTTAACATTATTGGCAACATTCACGTTTTGCCCAAAGACGCAGTTTTTCCCAATCTTCGCACCGGATTGGATATGACAAAAATGCCAAACTTTTGTCCCTTCACCTATTTCAACATTCTCATCAATAAAAGCCGATTCATGTTTATAAAAACTCATTTTTAAATTACTCCTAAATATCTTTTAGTGTTGTAATGTATCATTTCTTTGTCTGATTTGTAAGAAAGTTTGGCGTTTCGGATTTTATGAACTAATTCTATGGAATCTCTTGCATCCTCAATCCCAAATCCTTGGTGATGTAATATTTTGTCATATGTTCGAGTATGAAGATCGGTAAAACCTTCGGTGAATTCAATCTCTTTAGAATCAACTTTTATAGATCTAAAGGTAGATTTGCTTTGGGTCTTGACAGCATCCGGTAAATCTTCAAAGTTTATCGATAAATACCACCGAATGTTCGCATTTTCTAATTCAATAAATCCCCCCATTCTTCTTTTTTCCGAAAGTTGGACTTCATAGTTTTTTACACCGCCAAATAGCCATATTAACAAATCAAAAAAATGAATTCCGATGTTTGTTGCAATGCCACCCGACTTTTCTATGTTGCCCTTCCATGAATAATCATACCACATTCCCCTAGAAGTAATATATGTCAACTCAACATCATACTTTTCCTTTTTTGATTGATTTAGGATTGTATCTTTTAAGTTGATCAAGGAATTGTGCAATCTAAGTTGCAAAACAGAGTAGATTTTTTTTTCATATTCTTTTTCTAACAAACTTAATGCATCTAAATTCCATGGATTTAAGACAAGAGGTTTTTCACAAATAGCATCAGCTCCAACACGCAACGCTAATCTGATATGGGCGTCGTGCAAATGATTGGGAGAACAGACACTTAAGTAATCAATTTTATTTCCGGCATCGCTTCTTTTTAGTTTCTCCAAATGTCTATCGAATCTTTCGTATTCGGTAAAAAAACTTGCGTTCGGAAAATATTTATCCAACACTCCAACGGAATCATGTGTGTCCATTGCAGCAACTAGAAGATTGCCGGTTTCTTTTATGGCTTGCAAATGTCTTGGAGCAATGTACCCAGCAAGACCAGTGATTGCAAAATTTTTCAAAATATCATTCCTCTTAAATAATTTTATATTCTAAAATATATAGAAGCAAATTAAAATCTAAAATTCTCAATTCAAATATAGGACACGACTTGGTTTATGATATAAATATCTACAAATCATTAATCATGCAGAAAACAATATAGTAATTGAAATAAGACTCTTAGCAACGTATTATACAATTATCATAATTAAGTCATGTTTTAGATTGGCAACCTTTATTTAGTTTTCATAATTACTACTTCAATCGAGAACTCACCGTTGCTATGAAGCAGCGGATCAATAATCGTGTGTCCTGCAGAACATTCTTTTGCATAAACAATTGCATAACCGGTTAAGGCTCGTTCTATTAAAGGCAATATTCCAAGAGTGTCAGGGGCTTCGTCCTTTTCAAGAAGGAAATAATGCTTATGGTTATCATTAAATCGTGAAGGTAAAGTTTGTTTTTTTTCATACAAATCACGGTGCGGAATATAAAGAATCAAGTATCCATTTTTTTTTACCACTCGAAACCAATTTTTTAGAGCTGTCTCCACATTCTCAAGATGTTCTAATGTATGAGAGGAATAAACAAAATCATAGCTCTCGTTCCGGACATTGCTTAGCAGTTGTGCATCACCATGTTCAAAATCATATCCTTGAGCCGAAGGGGTAATTAGATCTCCACCGAAACCAATATCTAATCCTCTTCCCATACAATACTTTTTGAAAAAATCTTCCTTTTCTCTTCTTTGAAATGCTTTGGAAGTTTCAGCTTCAATCCTTGGTCTTTTCCCTCGAAGATATTGCCATTTATAGTAATTTTTTTTTACGTCGGCGCCAAATTTCCATAGTTTCACAGGCAGATATTTCTTTAATGTTAGAAGGAACGCCATAAAATTTTTCCTATTTATTTTCTCTATCTAGATTACACATTTTGGGATTTTTTCTTTACTAAGAAAATCTAATATTTCATTATATACTTCATCTACGGTCAAATTGCGCATACAAATATAATCAGGACATTTTCTGCCGGCATCGGTAAAACAATATTGCGTAGCAATTGGAGAACATGAAATTTCTTGATGAATTTCAGCATGATGTTCCCCAAACGGTTTTGAATATTCAGAATTTGTCGGTCCGTAAATCGTGAAAGTCGGTTTACCTAACAAATTTGCGATATATACCGGTCCTGAATCGTTGCCTATAAATGCAGAACAATCTCTGGTCTGTTCGATTAAATCCTTAACTGACTTTGTTTCTATCAATCTAAAATTTTCGCAAATAACTTTTTTATCGTCCTTAGACAACGAGTTTACCTCGGTAATAAATTCAACTTCATATTGAGACGATAGTCGTTGTGCTAACTCGAAATATTTGTTAATCCCCCATTCCTTTGCTTTCCAACCGGCATGCGGATGGATCAATATTTTATTTGTCTCGCTCGCTACAATTGGAAATTCAAAAGTAAAATTATTTTCGACAGGAATAACCAATTTTACAACATCTAGATAGGTATCAATCAAGTGAGGTTTTGTTCTGATTGGAGCATAATAATCATAAAGAGGTTCGAAATACTCTAAGTTCATTCCGATGATTTTTTTTGTAGACGAAGATGCTATTAATGTCGCAGAAGTTATGGCACCTGTCAAATCATAAATTATTTCAGCATTCGCTCCACGCAATATACTTTTTGCTTCCCTAGTAGCGATTCTACCATGCCAGAAAAAAGTATGTGGAATTGCCAAGATTTCAACTGAAGGAAATGACATTTGAAATATCACTTTTGTTTCGGAAAAACAAATAATTGAAATGGATTTATCTTTATAAAACTCTACGATTTTCTTTATTGCATAAGTAGTAAATATTGAATCACCTATTCTATGCAACGAAATCACAACGACTCTATCTGCAGCTGAATTCTTAAGAATATTTAATCTTGCGATCTTACAGTAGCTCCACACCAATGCTTTGACAAATAATTTGACCGGATAAAATTTTTCTACCAGAGGAATGATTTCTATTTGACTCATGCGAAGAGATACTCCCGCGCTTTGAGAAATAAGTCCTTAGCAATAGCTATCGTTTCGTCTTTGATTAGTAAAGCGTTTACCAAATAAATAATAAAGAAGAATATTATTTTCAACACTGAAATAGCTATTCCACCTAGCAAGAGATACCGAAATAGTAATTCAACTACTGTAAACGATAACCCGGCATTGGCACAAGAAAGTAAAAATGCACTGGATACTAAGTTCATTTTTTTTAAATGCAATTTATTAATAACAATTGCTCCTCCAAATAAGAAATAGAAAAAATAACTTATTGTTGATGCGGCGGCTAATCCGTTTTGTTGATATTTTTCAACTAAAAGTAAGCTCGCAATTATTTTAATCACGATAACTGAAACCGAACTTAACAATAACAACTTCACTGCTGCAACTCCAAACAATAATTTGTTGATGATTCCATAAGCCGCAAGAAAAACAAGACTGAGACCGTATATCGTCAATACATCCGCAGTCATAGTCACATCTTTAGCGTTAAAAGCCCCTCGATGATAAAATAGTTCAATCACCGGTTGAGCATAAAAGATAAATACGACAGCTGAAGGGACGAAAAAAAAGAAGGTTATCCGCAGTGAAGAGTAAAATGAATTTTCCGTTTCATAAATTTTGCCGGTAGAGAACGTTTCAGAAAATTTTGAGAAAATGGCAGTGGAGAATGCCATTGATAAAATTGAGACAGGGATAAGATAAACTGTTGTTGCATAGTTTAGCGCCGCAATACCACCTTGTGGAACAGAGGAATAAAACAGCCGGTCGATAAAAACGTATAATTGCCCGAGCAGTTCAATAAATACTGTGATAAGAAAAATCTGTATTGGGAATTGTTTGAAAAAACTAATCTTTCCATGAACTAAATCTTGAAAATGGATTTTGTCCCTAACAAAAACAAAAAGATATATGGTTTGAAGTAATGTGCCAATAAAGAATCCGATGGGAATAGAGTAAATATTAAATTTTGCGGTAAACAAAAGTACTACGACAATAATACTAAGATTAAGAAATAATTGCGATATAACTGCGTTCTTAAAATTATATTCAGCCTGAAGATATGCTGATATAATAGCGATCAATCCGTTTAACGGAACAGTTAAAAGAATAATCTGTAAAATATTTTTTGCGATAGAAAAATCGACTGGGGTTACTCCATGGGTGAATAGTTTGATAAGAGAATCAGAGAAAAGAAAAAGTCCTAAGGCGATCAATAAACTTAAAATAAAAAAGAGGGCAATCGCTTTGTTGAAGAAAATCCTCGCCCCGGCTTCTCCGCTCTGGCTTTTGGTTTTATTATACTGAGGGATGAAAAAATTTTGTCCAACATATAAAATAAAGGTGTTTATCACGGTTGGAATTACAATACTTAACAAATACAGTTCAAAAGACTGGCCTAGCCCAAAACTATGGGCGAAAATAATTTCGCGAAACATTCCGAAAATTTTATTCAGTACACCAAAGAAAATTATAATTAATGAAGCCCCGGTAACCGTTAAAAAGAATTTTTTTGGCATCTTAAATTAAGGTAACACAAGGTTCTTGAAATACTCTATCGTAATCTTCAAACCATCTGCGCGATCAATCTTTGGTTGCCATCCCAAAATCCGTTTCGCTTTTTCAATATTTGGTTGTCGCACTTTTGGATCATCTTGAGGTAAAGGTTGATAAATAATTTTACTTTTCGAGTCCATTATTTTCAAGACTTCTTCAGCGAATTGCTTAATCGTGATTTCGCTTGGATTACCTATGTTAACAGGATCGACTTCATCGGAAAGCAATAGTCTATAAATTCCTTCAACTAAATCGGAGACATAACAAAAGCTACGGGTTTGGGAACCATCTCCAAAAACCGTTATATCTTGCCCGCGTAACGCTTGACCCACAAAAGCAGGCAATGCACGTCCATCATCCAGGCGCATGCGTGGTCCGTAAGTATTAAAGATTCTGACAATTCGAGTTTCTACACCATGATAGCGATGGTAAGCCATTGTTATTGCTTCCGCAAAACGTTTTGCTTCGTCATAAACCCCGCGCGGACCAATAGGATTTACATTTCCCCAATAGGTTTCTTCTTGCGGGTGAATTTCTGGATCGCCATAAACCTCAGATGTTGACGCTAAGAGAATTCTAGCCTTTTTTTCTTTCGCTAACCCTAAAACTTTGTGAGTTCCTAATGAACCAACTTTTAAGGTTTGTATAGGAAGTTTTAAGTAGTCAATTGGGCTTGCAGGCGAAGCAAAGTGTAAGATGTAATCAACATTTCCCGGGACAAAAATAAAATTCGTAATATCATGTTTTAGAAAAGAAAAATTTTCATTGCCGAATAAGTGGCTAATATTATTAAGATTCCCGGTTAACAAATTATCAATACAGATAACTTTCATTCCTTCTAAAAGCAATCTATCACAAAGATGAGAACCTAGAAAACCGGCACCACCGGTTACAACGGCTGTTTTTTGAGTCATACTTTTATACTTTTTTTAATATAGTTGAACATATCTTTTGATTGAAAAGCTGAAATAAACAGTGAAAAAAGAAAGAAAAAGACTGCTGCAAGTAATGTTGAAAACACTATCTGCGGCGAAGAAGATTTCTCGGGAGGAATTGCTGCATCAAGAATTTCCACGGTTGGAAGATCCTTGTTTTCCTGAATTTTTTCTTTGAAATATTGTTGCTGAAGCATCAAATAAACTTCATTAAATATTTTAACATCTCTAACAAGACTTGACAATTTAGCGGCTAATGATGGCGCATCTGAAAAAGAAAGGAGTACATCTTCGTTCAAAGATGCTAATTTTTGTAGTTGGTCTTTCAACTGTTCATGCCGTGAACGTAAAGAAATAATTGAGGGATTGTTTTCATTTAAATTTTTTGAGAGCAACCCTAAATTAATTTCTGTCGAAATCATTTCGCTCTTTATTTTCGCCGCAGTTTCAATTCCGGCTTTCATTTGTTCGGGTAAAGAAATCGTTTTATTCTTTTTTTGAAATTCCATCAGAGCGGTTTCGGAACTATCAAGCTGAGCTTTGATTTCAGTCAACTGTTCTTCAATGTAAATTCGTGCTTTCTTGGCTTTGCTCGAAAGTTTTTCGCGATTGATTTTGTCCAGTGCTTCAGCATAAGTATTAGTAATGCTAGCCGAAAGATTTCGGATAGAATCTGTTTGCGATAAAATCCTCCCAAATAACGATGTTGAGACCGGCACAGAGAACTCGATAATCCCTTCTTTGGTCACATCAATTGAAAGCAATTTCATCAATTTGTAGGCAGCTTCCTCATCGGTTTTTGCACCTAAATACTCACGTAACTTCAACTTTGAAACTACATATTCCGCTGCGGTTCTACTTTTAACTATCTCTGCATAAAGTTGTGAATTTGCGCCTGACATATTTAAATTTGGAATTCCAGCAATTTCAGTAGCTTGCAGTAAACTTGATAAACCATTTGTACTATTTTTTTCGGGAGGTAAAATAGAAATCCCCGAAGAAAAAGAGACCGGATAAACAATAATCAACAATAAGGCATAAACAAAAGTGCCGATTAAAGTTACAGAAAATATTTTTTTTCGATGTATTAGAGCAATTCGCAATAAATCATTAAAATTCAATGGCTACCTCCTTGAAGTAACAATTATAGCAACCGCAGCAGTTACAACCATTGCAACCTGTCCAACTATAAACAATGCATCTTTTGTAAAATCCCAAAACTTTGGAGCCGGTGGATTTTCCGGGACCCAAATTATATCTCCAGGATATAATTCTTTTACATCGTCTTCATCAACCCACTCGCCTGAATTTGCACGCACAACGCGTACATCTGACTCAACAGCGCGCCAGCCAAAACCTCCCGCTAATTCGATATAATCTTTTACTTTCATATTTTTATCAAAAGGAATTTTCCCGGGCTCAACAACCTGTCCAATTAAATTTATATAATCTCTTTTCTCGGGAACATATATTACATCATTTTTTCGAAGCACTATGTCGTCGCTTTTATTCCCTCTTTCAAATATCTCCTTAAAATTAACAACAACTTTTCCCTTTGGCTGACGAGCATTTGCTTTAAGATAATCATATTCATCATCGGTCATATCTTTCCGCGCCAGAATTTTTAACCGCTCAAATTCTACATCAGTAGTATCGCTCAACGTTTTACGGAACAAGGTTGCATCGGACAACGAAGCTTTCGGAAGAAAATCACCTGCGAGATGAATAATTTCACTTAATTTAGTTTCACCATCTTTAATTTTATAAACCCCAGGATATTTCACAAATCCTTTAACTATTACTATTTCATCTAATAAAAATTCAGGGAGACCTCGTACGATTAATTTGTCTTTATTCTCAAGAATAATTCCCCGGGATTCTTCTAGAGATAAAAATAAACTTTTTTGAGTTTTATTATCCTCAGCAAACCGAATGATTTCAAGAGAATCTTTTTTTGCATCAGTTAAAAATCCTCCGGCAAGATTAATCGCATCGAAAGCCGTTTCGTTTGGTTTAAAGTTGTAGTTGTCGGGAAATTTTACTTTCCCAAGAATGGATATAGTTTTATCTCCTTTATCAACATAAATAAAATCTCCATCATGTAGGGAAGGATTTTGATTTTTCTCATTTGTCCTGATGAAGGAGATAAAATCATAATAATGGATTGCTTTGTTGTCACTGACAATCTTAACATTTCGTAGATCTGCCGTAGTATTTAGCAGTGCTGAATTCATTAGTAAATCGCTAAGTGTAGCATTTGCAAATAAAAAGATAACACTTGGCTTTTTGACATCGCCAAAGAGTCCAACTTTAATTTTTCGAATCTCAGCTAACGAAACAAAGATTTCAACATTCTTGTAATACTTTTTAATCGAATTCTCTATCTTCTTTTTGGCTTCGGATAATGAATTTTCCTTTAAATTTATTTCACCTACTTTTGGAATGTAGATAGATCCTTCATGATTGATGTTTACTTTCCAGACAATTTCATCCATTCCCTTAATTAAAACAACAAGACTATCTCCAGGTCCAACGAGGTATGAGTCGGGATTGATATAACCCGTATTTTGAGTAAGAGAATGTATTACATTCTTATCTTCATCTTGAGCAAGAATTTGCGAAGAAAAAAACTGTGAGAAAAGAAGCATCCCCCAAAAATAAAGAAGAAATAAATTTCTCCTATTAATTACTTTGATATCTTTCGCTGGAAAAGTATTTCTCATTGATTCGGAATGAATAAAAAGTTTCAAGTTGATTTTCATGATTTTGGGAACCGGGTTCTTGCTTTTGAGTGCCAATAATTAGCACCACCGTAAAAGAAATAACCACTCATATTCAATTATTTTCCCAAATTTTGTGTGTAAGATAGTAAATAGCTATAACTCAACAAAAGTTACCGATCATAATTTTAACGAGATTTTCCACGAGGCAAAAAGACTGCTTAATAAACCCAATGACGGACCTAGAATTAATAAAACATATGTGCTCTTTAAAAGATTAGGGAATTGACTTAAGAAGTACATCCGAATAAAAGTCTCTAATCCATAAAGAATAGAAATGGCTAGAAAACCGGAGACGAGTCCGATAATCACTCCGTTCAATAACAGTGGTAATTTAATGGTAAAAAGCGAGCCACCGACCAATTTCATCGTCTCAATTTCTTCTTTCCTGCTTTCAATAATTAAACGGATTGTCGAAAAGATAACATAAAAAGCAATCAGCGAGAGTAGGATTCCAAGTCCTGTAACATATTTCTGAAAAGTTTTCAAATAAAAGAGCATTTTTTCGTACATCGCATTCGGAAAAACTGCATCATCAACTTCTTTAAACTTTTTGATACTTTTTAAGAGCAAAGGATAATCTATATTTTCACTTTCCCCGGTTTTAACAATAAAACTTGCTGGCAATGGATTATAATCAAGGATCGTTCTAAAATCTTCCCCAGTTTCTTTTACAAATTTTTCGGCGGCTTTGTCTTTTGAAACAAATTCGATTGATTGAACATTCTTCAATTTTTTCAAATCACTTTTTAGATTTTCTTGTTGAACCGAGGTTAACCCTTCTTTTAGATAAACTTGTATCTCAAATTGGTTTTGCAAATATGTTTCGATAGAACGAGAAATTTTAACGGAGAGAAGAGAAATAGCAATTAATAATAATCCAACTGTTGTTGAACTTAATGAAAAAAGAAATGATAATTTCGCTCTCCGGTTTGACCGGATAGCTTCTTTGATTAAAAACGGTATCATGTCAGAAATTCGATTCGTCTATCCATCTTATTAATTTCCATTTCCCGGAGGAAGTTTGTTTTTTTAAGTTTAAATTTACTCTGCCGTCAATGCGAACGATATCTGTGGGATTAAAAGTTATCGTTAGGTTGAATCCCCTGACGATATTTGCTTCGGAAGAGTCTTCGGTTGAAGCGATGATATTATTCCAGATTAGGTCAAGCCTTTCCGCATTTTGAAAAAGCCCGTGCGTCACTTTCATCTCTTCTTCTCTTCCCCAGCTTACATCAAAACTTAAGTCATAATCCCGGTAGGTGAACAAAAAATCGTCTCCAAGAACTTGTCCGTAAATTGTAGTATCACGAAACGTGTAGGCATACTGCAAACTCTGAAAAACTCCATCAATTTTTGTCAGATCACCAACTGCCGATCCGACTGTTTCAGTTTCATCTAAAGCCGGAGCAAATGGATTTTTGCAGCCAACGATGCTGATTACAAGAAATAAAATAGATATAATTTTTTTCATCTCAATTTGGCGAATAAAAACCTTTTAGTTCGCTCCAACTTGCGTTTTGCGAACTTTTAATGTCGCGCCACAAATAAATCGTCCAAACCTGGCGCGAATCACGAATCAAATTAAACTGGAGTTCTCCTTCAAAATTTTTCGGGATCTCATCATTATGAGGAACGACAAGAAAATAGCTGGCTGTATAAACAATACTATTATCACCTGAAAAGGAAGAATTCTCATTGCTCTTTGTAAAAGTAATTGGCAAATCTTGTTCAATATGAGAAAGTAAATTATTGAAAAATTGTTCTTCGCTTTTCTTTGACCAACCGTCAAGCAAGACCGGGTAAAGCGAACTTGAACCTGCGGAAGGAATAAATTGATATTCTTTTCCGGAAAAAGCAGAGTCTGAAAAACAATTTAAATAGTTTTGTACATTTTTTTCGGCTAAAGCATTTGTAAAATTTTTTAAGAGAATTTCAGGAGAAACAGCCACTTCATAATTTGCCCTTGGTTGGTCGGGTTGTTCCGGCGTTCGGGTATTGAACAGATCACAGCCTTCAAAAAAAATGATGATAAGGAGAAGAAATATTACTTTTTCTTTTTGCATAAGAGTATTAATCTGGATGACGATTTCTCATCAAATGGTTCTCCACTATAACTTCCAAATATCATTTCAACCGACAAATTATTTCTATCCAATGCAGTTAGTAAATCAGTTTTAGAATAAAGCCGAACCGACTCACGAAAATTATTCTTCTTTCCATTTTTGAGAAGCACAATTTCTTTTACTACGTTCTTTCCCGTTATCTTTCTTGATTGTTCAATAGTCATTCCATCAATCACATCGCTTGAAAAAGGAATTAAATTCTTTTTTACATATTCAGCATTCAAAAAATCAAAAATAAAAACGCCGTCTCTAGAAAGAAGTTTTTCGATATTAGTAAAAATTGCAAAATTATCTGCATCATCATCGAAATAACCGAAACTTGTAAATACATTTAGGATTAAGTCGAATGTTTCAGGAAAAGGAACATTGCGAATATCTGCTTTAATGAACGTTGCATGCAAACCATTTTTTTTTGCATCCTCCTCCGCTACCGAAAGAAGTTTTGCGCTCTGATCAACCCCGGTAACATCAAAACCCAAACTCGCCAATACTAATGCGTGTCTACCGGCTCCGCAGCCTAGGTCTAAAACTTTTGCCCCACTTGCGAGAGCAACTTTTTTGAGAAGAAAAGAAATTAAAGTTTCCGCTTCTTCATCATTTCTATGTTTGTAAACAGTTAGATATTCTTCAGACTCAAACCACTCTTCAAACCATAACTTCATTAAAGGAGACCTCTATTGGAAACAGCCCGAGCGATAGTAGCTTCATCGGCAAACTCTAAGTCGCCTCCAATCGGTAAACCGCGCGCAATTCTAGTCACTTTAATATTTAGCGGTTGAAGTAGTTTCCCAAGATAAAGTGAGGTGGCATCACCTTCTGTATCGGGATTTAAAGCTAAAATAATTTCAGTCACGTCCTGAGTTTTAAGTCTCTTCAGAAGTTCATTAATTTTAAGCGACTCAGGCCCAATTCCACTCAACGGTGACAGCACTCCGGAAAGGACATGATAAACACCGTTAAATTCGTTCGTTCGTTCTATAGCGATGATATCGCTTGGTTCTTCGACTATACAAATAACTGAATTGTCTCTTTTCGGGCTTGAACAAATCTCGCAAACATCAAATTCAGTTATATTAAAACAGATCGAACAAAATTTTAATTTATGTTTCAGGTTATAAATCGCTTCAATAAATTGTTCAACTTCTCCAATTGGCTTTTTCAAAAGATAAAGAGACAATCTCTGAGCGGTTTTCTTCCCGATCCCCGGAAATTTGCTGAATTCCTCGATAGCAATCTGTAATGGCTCGGAAATATTCACCTAAAACCCCGGGATGTTTAAACCTGGAGGGATCATACCTTTTGTCAGTTTTCCCATTTCGTCTTCAGACATTTTCTCTGCGGCTTCCAAAGCTTTGTTTACAGCAGCAACGACCAAGTCTTCTAAAAACTCTTTCTCGTCAGGATTAATAACCTGTTTGTCAATCTCAATCGAGACAATTTTCTTACTTCCGCTTGCAACCGCTTTAATTATTCCACCGCCGGCTTCAGCGGTAACGGTCTTGTTGGCTAACCCAGCCTGGGTCTTTTGCATTTCTTCCTGTAATTTTTGAACCTGGCGAAGCATATCCTGCATTCCACCTTTCATTGAACCTCCGAACTATTTTTAAGCATTTGTATTAATTTTCGTGCAAATATAAAACAATCAATCGACTTTTTATACTTTGATTTTATTATTTTTTTATAATTTTTTCCTAAACATCATTTATATTGTACTATCAAAATTTCAAACAATAAAGGAAGAAACAAAATCGTTACAGAATTAGTGTTTGATGATTTTTTTGTTATCAACGAAAAGACCAGGAAAAAGATAAAAGGCTACGGAGAACTTTCCGCCAAGACAAATGCTTTTTTTCATGACTATATAAAGGGATATAATATCCCCACGGCGTTTGAGCATGTTCTTGAGAATGGTTCTTTAAAATTTTCACCTACTGTTGAGTTTCCGGTATATATAAAAATTCTCAATACAAGCAGTACTGATTTGTCTAGAATATTTGCTCTGGAAAAAAACGCACCGCTTCAAGTTCCACTGTTTGAAAATTATTTAACCGCGGATTCAAATTATCAATTAAACGAGCATCATATTATTTCTTTTAATATTCTTCCTTTAGCAGATTTTAAAATGATGGGAAGAATAGCTACTAAGGTTAACGTCATCCTTAAATCTTTTTTTGAGAGAAGAAATCTTCTCCTAAGTGAAATGCGGTGTACTTTCGGAAAGAGTGGAGAAAAAGTTGTTTTGATGGGTCAATTCTGTCCACACCTGATAAAACTTCATCTCAAAGATGCGCCGGAAAAAGAGTTTGAGATTACAACTCCTTCATCAATTAAAAAATATTTAGAACTTTTTCAAGAAAGCGTTCAACATTAAATGTTTACAAAATATGGATATTCAACCATAAGTTTGGTTTTAATTATTTGCCTTATACTTGCTGCGACAAGTTTTTTCATTAATTCGATCCCGGTCAGAATTATCCTGTCGGTACTGATTATTTTTTTACTGGTATTTACTCTTAATTTTTTTCGCGATCCTGATCGGACAACTCCAACCGGGGAAAATATTGTAATCTCACCGGCAGACGGGACAGTCCTTTTTGTTAAAAATGTTACAGAAGAAAAATTCATCAAAGGGAAAGCCAAACAAATTTCTATCTTCATGTCTCCCCTCAACGTTCATGTTAACCGTATTCCGATTACCGGGAAAGTTGAATATTTACAGTATCACAAAGGAGCATATCTAGTTGCTTATGATGACAAAGCTTCTGAAAAAAACGAACGAAATGAAATAGGCATTACCGGGAACATCGGAAAGGTGTTATTTACACAAATCGCTGGGTTCGTCGCTAGAAGAATTGTCTCGGAACTTACCTTGGGGGACAGCGTTGTTGCCGGAAAGAGATTTGGAATGATTAAATTTGGCAGTCGAGTTGACGTTATTGTGCCGGAAACTTTTTCAACTTCATTGAAAAAAGGAGATAAAGTCTTCGCCGGAGAAACTATTTTATTTGAATCATCACTAGGTTTGAAATGACATTACAAAGCATGAAGCCGACAAAACGAATTTTTCCAAATTCGTTTACATCGTTAAATATATTTTTTGGATTTTTATCAATATTAGAAACTGCCCAGCAGAATTATGATTTAGCTGCATGGTTGATCGGTGCTGCAGCAATCTTTGATGCACTTGACGGAGTTGCCGCACGCATTACAAAATCCAGCAGCCAGTTTGGAGTTGAACTTGATTCACTTTCCGATGTTGTTAGTTTTGGTGTTGCTCCCGCCTTTTTAATTTATGAAATCGGATTAAAAAGATTAGACACTATCGGAATTATTATTGCCGGAATCTTTTTGTTATGTGGAGCATTTAGGCTTGCAAGGTTCAATTCACAGTTGGTTGGATTTAAGAAAGAGTATTTCGTTGGGTTGCCCATACCGACCGCAGCATTAACTGTCGCTGCATACATTTTAGTCTTTGGAACAGGCGATTATTTGCCTTCTTCATATAACCTATACACAATTACACTCGTGCTGACGTTGGCAGTTCTGATGGTCAGCCGGTTCAGGTATGAAACGTTACCCCATTTTACTAAACGAGGGGTAAAAGAAAAACCATTTCATTTCTCCTTTTTTGCACTTAGTTTAGCAGCACTTTTATTAACAGAAGGAAAAGCAATTTTCTTAATCTTTCTTTTCATAGTTCTCTTTGGTATTTTTAATTCGGTTTACATGAAGTTTAAAAAATGAGTAAGGCTTACATTGTATAAAGCAAATGTTATAATCAAACGAAAAAAATCAATCTTAGATCCGCAAGGGAAAGCTGCCGAACACGGTGCTGTGTTGCTTGGATTTAAAAACATCACAAACGTTAGAATTGACAAACAGGTTGAATTCCTTGTGCACGTTGCAGATGAAGCAATGGCTACTCAAGAAGTCTCCGAGTTTTGTACAAAACTCCTGAGTAATCCTACCATGGAAGATTTTGAAATTACTTTAGAAAAAATTGATGAAGCTTAAATTCGGCGTAGTTGTTTTTCCCGGTTCTAATTGCGATCACGATGCTTATCATGTTTTAAAACATATTTTGGATCAAGAAACCGTTTATCTCTGGCACAAAGATACTGACATTCAGAATAGTGATGTGATTATTCTGCCAGGTGGATTTTCTTACGGAGATTACATTAGAACAGGTGCCGTTGCTAAACTTTCTCCCATCATGAATTCGGTAATTGAGTTTGCGAATAAAGGCGGAATCGTGTTCGGCATTTGTAATGGCTTTCAAATTTTAACGGAATCCGGTTTGTTGCCGGGAGCATTGATTAAAAATAAAAATTTACAGTTTATCTGCAAGGATGTTTATATCACTTCGGTAAACGAAGGTTCGCTCTTAACAAAATCTCTTGAGAAAAAAACATTGCTGACCCCGGTAGCGCATGGCGAGGGAAATTATTTTACAGATGATGAAACATTGAAATCACTCGAAAAGAACAATCAAATTCTTTTCAAATATTCTTCCGGGACAGGGGAATTTTCTGAGGCGTACAATCCAAACGGTTCTCTGATGAACATCGCCGGCATAATGAACAAAGAAGGAAATGTCTTCGGCATGATGCCGCATCCCGAAAGAAGTAGTGATCTTCAACTAGGCAAAACCGATGGTTTGCAAATTTTTAATTCTTTAATACAAAATTTTATTAAATAGAAGGATCAATCATGTTTAGCAATATAGGCCTACCTGAAATACTTATTATTATGTTTGTGCTTGTGCTTTTGTTTGGCGCTAAAAAAATTCCCGAACTTGCACAGGGTATTGGAAAAGGAATGAAAGAATTTAAAAAAGCGATGAAAGACGAAGAAGGCGAAAAGAAAATCTCCGACAAAAATCAGTCATCAGAAAATAAAGAATAACTTATGTTTGGCAATATCGGTGCTACGGAAATAATTGTAATTGCAGTAGTTGCTCTTCTTCTCTTCGGACCTAAAAAACTTCCCGAAATGATGCAAAGCGTTGGAAAAGGAATTAAAGATTTCAAAAAATCTTTGAACGAAGTTGAAGAAGAAATAAAAAATTCAATTGACGATAAGAAATAATCTGCCCACACTATATCTATAAAACTGCAAGAGGATTTTTTTGATTGGTTATAAAAATCAGAGCGAAAAATTACGCCTTATAAGAGAAGGTAATTTATCTTTAATTGAAAATGTTCAGGACTTCCTTGCAAGAATTGAAACCAGAAAAAACTTAAATGCATTCAATTTCCTTTTTAAGGAGGAAGCCCTGCAAAAAGCAAAAGAAGTTGAACAGAAAATCACATCAGGCTCGTTCGGAAAGCTAGCAGGGATGGTAATCGCCGTAAAAGATGTTCTGGCTATTAAAGATAAACCACTTACCTGCTCTTCAAAAATTTTAGAAAATTTTTCTTCTCTTTATACCGCAACGGCTGTCCAAAAATTACTTGACGAAGATGCTATTATCATCGGGAAAACAAATTGTGATGAGTTTGCGATGGGTTCTTCGAATGAAAATTCAGCATTCGGTCTGGTAAAAAATCCAGTTGATGAAACCCGTGTTACCGGCGGTTCGAGCGGAGGTTCTGCCGCTGCAGTTGCTGCAAATCTTTGTGATGTTTCATTGGGAACCGATACCGGAGGCTCTATCCGTCAACCGGCGGCATTTTGTGGTATTTACGGATTAAAACCAACGTACGGACTTGTTTCCCGGTTTGGATTAACTGCATTCGCTTCTTCTTTTGATACGATTGGTCCATTTGCACATTCGATTGAAGATATCGCTCTTATTTTGGAAGTCCTTTCGGGACACGATAAAAACGATTCAACTTCAATGAATACGGAAAAGAAATCCTATTCGGAGATACTCAATAATCAAAAGCAAAAATTAAAAATCGGAATTCCGAAAGAATACTTTGCGGAAGGATTATCTCTTGAAATTAAAGAACAAATCGAAATTGCAATTCAAAAATTAAAGGAATTGGATTTTTCTGTAGAAGAAGTTTCTCTTCCACACACTGAGTATTCAATTGCAACGTATTATATATTAACTACGGCGGAAGCCTCGTCAAATCTTGCGCGGTTTGACGGCGCAAGATATGGGTATCGTTCAAAACAAAGTTCTACTCTTGCAAAAATGTATAAAGCTTCCCGTTCCGAAGGATTTGGCAGCGAAGTAAAACGTAGAATTATGCTGGGGACTTACGTGTTATCTTCAGGGTATTATGATGCTTACTACAAAAAGGCGCAGCAAGTAAGAAGAAAAATTAAAGAAGATTTTGATAAAGTTTTTACTCAAGTTGATGTTCTCCTAACGCCAACCACTCCAACGACCGCATTTAAGTTTGGTGAAAAAACAACCGATCCAATCGAAATGTATCTGAGCGATATCTTCACTACTTCGGCAAATCTTGCCGGAATACCGGGAATCAACATTCCCATTGGAAAAGATAAAAACAATTTGCCAATAGGATTACAGCTATTAGCAAATCAATTTGAAGAAGAAAAGCTTTTACAGCTTGGATCAATTTTAAAAGAAGAAATTCTTACAAATTAAGTTTTTCGTTTTTCTTTTGCGATTCTTCGCTTAGAGATTTTTTATACGCAATCATTTTCTTCATGAGGTTGCTATCGCTTAACGCGAGCATCTGTATTGCTAGCAATCCTGCATTTTTCGCTTGATTAATTCCAACCGTAGCGACCGGAACGCCCGCAGGCATTTGTACAATTGAAAGAAGTGAATCCAGTCCATCTAATGATTTGGCTTTTACCGGAATACCAATTACAGGGAGTGGTGTAAAAGCTGCTGCAACACCCGGTAGATGCGCTGCCCCACCGGCTCCGGCAATAATAATTTTCATCCCCCGTTTGTGTGCTTCGCTAGCAAAATCTGCTAAGATGTATGGTGAACGATGAGCCGAAATTACTTTTACTTCAAATGGAATTTTAAATTGTCGTAATACATCTACCGCTTCTTTCATAACAGGCAAATCGGAATCACTTCCCATTATTATTCCGACAATTGGTTTTTGTGCTTTCATACTTTCCTCATTTCTTTAATTCTTTATTTAAATGTTTCTCCAATTTAGCTTTTTTATTATATCGCCGTCAGATTGTAATATTACCGCACCTTCATTATCCGTGCGTAAAATATTCGAGTTGCGCTGTTTTAATCGTTCCAGCACCACTTCTGACGGATGACCGAATTTGTTTTGTTCACCAACGCTAACCAAACTAATATCCGGTGTTACAAAATTAAGGAAATTTTCACTGGAACTTGTTTTACTTCCATGATGTCCCAACTTTAATACATCCGTGTCTAAAAAGTTTTTCCATCGAACCGTTAAAAAATTTTCCATTTGAATATGTGCGTCTCCAACAAAGAGAAACGATGTTTTTCCAAAAACAAGTTTTACTATCCCGCTTCTATCATTGATCTTAAAATTACTGACAGGCGGTTTGTGCGTGTCACAAAGAAAATAAACTTTTGCCTCCCCATCTTCTAAAATTGTATTCCGGAAATACTTTAATGGAATTTTTCTTATCGAGAGAAGTTGTTCAAGATAGAGATCATTTATATCTGTTGAATCCAAATCCGGTTTTATAATTTCTTTGAAGCGGTTTTCAAAGACTAAAGAAACCAAGCCTCCAAAATGATCAGTGTCCATGTGAGAAATAATTCCATAGTCTATTTTTGAAATTCCAAGATAATCGAGCAATGGAATAATCACGCGTGCACCGTTATCATAATTGAATTGAGAACTTCCCCCATCAAGTAAGATTGTTTTCCCGTTCGGAAGTTTTATAAGAAAGGCATCACCTTGCCCAACATCGATCATCATAACAGATAGTTTTCCGTCAGGTAAAATGTTTTTGTTATCGAGTGTACAAAAAACGACAACATTACACGATACTAAGAAAATTAGAAGAAACTTTGTCAACATCCGTTTCATATATCGGAGGGTAAAGATCAAAAAGAAGAGGCAACAATAAAAAATTATAGCATCTTGCAGAGTAAAATTTGGTACCCGGATAAAAGAGAAATCCTGAGTAGCTGAAATTTTTATCAACCGGTATAGGATTGCTATTAATCCATCCCCTGCAGCTGCAAAAGTGTTGGCAGCATGCGAAGAAATAATTGAAACAAACAACGTTACTAATCCGTTGGCAAGAATTAATGAAATTCCCGGAATGACAAAGAGATTTGAGATAAGTGCAATGATTGAAATTTTTCCAAAATAATAATTTGTAACAGGAAGTACGCCGATTTGTGCTGTTAACGACATAAAGAACATCGCTAAAATCACTTTAATGAATTTGCTTTTCAGATTTAGTTCTTTCATCCAATTCGAAAAATATGGATAGAGACCAATGGTTGCCATAACGGCAATAAATGAAAGTTGAAACCCGGGATCAAAAAGCTGATTCACATCCATTAATAAAATTACTAGTGCAGCTATGGCTATTGTGTTCCATGCATTAATTTCTCTGTTTGACAAAGAAGCAGCAAATACTACAAGAGCCATTATTGTTGCGCGCAATACGGCAGGCTGCAATCCTGTAATTAATAAAAAGAAAACTAGTGTAGTTATCGTTAATATCGTGCGAAAATAAATATTAACCCTTCCGAAGAGAATGATAAATATTACTGCAATAAAACCGACTTGCTGACCCGAAACCGCAAGAACATGCGCTACGCCGGAATTGATAAATTCCATTTTAGTTTCGTTATCAATTTCACTTTTATCTCCAAGCAGTAATCCTTTTATTAGTCCAACTGCTTGCGGTTTTTGTAATTCATCAATTTTTTCAGCAATGTTTTTTCTTATTGAAAAAACCAATGCCGGGAAATAGAAAACAGTTGCCTGTAGTATCTTTACATCATCAGGAGTTTTTACCGAAAGGAATCCTGTTACACCTTGTTTTAACAAATATGAGCGGTAATCAAATTCTCCAGGATTACGACTCCCCTTCCCTCTGTTATACACACCTTTTACCACTACAATATTACCCGGATTCAGTTTATTGAAAAGATTTTTAAACTCATTCTCATCGTTTGATTTTACACGGCAAATAAGAAGATATTTCCCGGTTATTTTTTTATCAGCATAAATAATCGAATCGGTTACGATCTTAAATGTAAAATCATGTTGTCTTTTAATCTCGATGCTGGAGATTTGCCCGGTTATTTTTAAGTCTTTCACAAATTGTTGTGAAACGGGATAATGAACCTCATTTCTATTTTGGAAAGAAAATAACAACGCTCCCGAAAAGAAAACCGGAATCAAAGAATACGCGAAAGAAGGAATATCTGCAATCTTCGTTTTAAGAATCTTTAAGAGAAGAAATGAAATTACAATTGAAATAAGAAACGCAAAACCAAGCACATAAAAACTTAGTTGAAAAACAGATTGAAAAATTATCCCTAAAATTAAACCGATGGTAATACCGATTAAGGGATACTGCTTTAGCATAAATTATTTATTATTGCGCCTTTGATATCGGAGAGGTCGGAAATACTTTCTGAAATGACTTTAGCTTTATATCCAGCAGTCATTAACAAAGACGGATTTGTGGTATGTGTTTTTACTGATAAATCTTCAACGTTCCCATGATCGGAACAAAGAATGATCGAAAGTTTTTGCTCATCGAACTGAGTAAAAATATGGCATAAAAAATCATCAAGAGTTCTAAAAGTTGATTCGGTTTCTTCATCATATCTCCCGTGTCCGAGATGGTCGGTCAAAAAATATTCGAACGCTGTGAAGGAATGGCTGTAAGCAATATTCAACAGATTTTCTGCGGCTTGTTCTGCAGAGATGATAGGAAGCTCGTATCCAAGCTTTTTGTTCCACCGAGCGTTGGTAATTTCCGCAGTTAACGCATTGCCGGAGATGACCTCATCATATCCATTCAAATGCATTCCGTTAAGGTTACAACTTAACGTTGTAACGCTTAATCTTTTTTTGCCTGAATCTATGTAATCGAAAAATATTTGTGGATATGCATTTGCGAAAATCACTTTTTCCCCTTTATCAAAAAAATATTTGAAAATATTTTCTTCTTTGATTACCGGGATAAGCGTTGAATATGGAAATGGACCAAAATGTTGGTTGATAATTTGCGGAGCTTTTACACCACAAAAAATAGATGTTTGCCCGGTACCACTCTGCGGAAGTCCTTCTATCCCCATCAAAGCATCCACCGGCGAAAGAAATATTTTCCCGTTTGTTAAATATTGATTTCCAAGATGGGGGATTTCACCAAAAATTTTTTCAAACGTTTTAAATCCGTACTTGAAAAAAGGATTCCATTCAAAGTTCTTCTTCCCGATCCCGACTCCGTCCAAAAAAAGAAGCAGAATATGATGATCAGATTTTTTCATCTTATTGTTTCGGATTAGATTCTATCATAATCGTAACCGGACCATCATTAAAGATTTTTACATTCATCATTGCGCCAAAAATTCCGGTTTTAATTTTCGTTTCACCCAGGTTTTGTTTTAATCTTTCTATAAATTTTTCATACAGAGGAATAGCAATCTCCGGTTTCGCCGCCTCAGTAAAACTTGGACGATTCCCCTTTTGCGAATCACCATAAAGTGTGAATTGAGAAACAAGTAGAATTTCCCCGTTTGTTTCTTTGATAGAGAGATTCATCTTTTCATTTTTGTCTTCAAAGATGCGCAAGTTGCAGCATTTATCTGCTATAAAAATAACGTCATCAACGGTATCGCTGGTTTTTATCCCTAATAGAATTACAAATCCTTTCCCAATTTCAGCTAAGTAATTTTCACCTTCAATTAAAACAGAACCTTCGCTCACCCTTTGAACTAACGCTTTCATTTCAACTCCCCATATATTACACGGTCAATATTGGCATAATCTTTCCGGATTTTAATTGAAGAATAGTTTTGTTGTTCAAAGATCAATTTTATTTGCCCCGATTGTCCTTCCCCTATCTCAAAAAATAGTTTGCCGTTTTCATTTAAATAATTTTTAGAGGATTCAATAATTTTCCGATAAAACGTCAATCCGTCGGCAAAATCTGTCACGGCGAAATCCGGTTCAAATGCTAATATTTCTTTTTGAAGAGCATGGTATTCGTCGTGCGAAACATATGGTGGATTGGAAACAATGAAGTCAAACTTTTCATCAACCGGAAATGGAGAGTCTAAAATATCGCTTTGTATAAAAATGATTCTATCTTCTACTCGATGTTTTTCTGCATTCACTTTTGCAACAGCCAGAGCTTCCTTACTTTTATCAATGGCAAATATTTGGGCATTCGGAAGATGCTTTGCCAGGGCAATTGCAATAATACCACTCCCAGTTCCAATGTCTAAAATATTTACTTTGACTTCTTTATCAATTGCATGGAGTGCGGTTTCAACGAGAATTTCGGTTTCTTGACGCGGAATCAAAACATCATTAGTAATAGTGAAGGTCATTCCGTAAAATTCAACATACCCTAAAATATATTGCAGCGGTTCGCGATTTCCCCTCCGTTTCACAAAAAGCCGGTAATTGTCAACTTCCTCGTCCTTAACAGGTTTATCAAATGAAAGATAAAGATCCAACCGCTTACACTTCAACACATCAGCAAGAAGTAATTCGGCGTTTAAACGAGCTGAGTCAATTCCCTTTTGTTCAAAGAAACCGGTAGTTAAATTTAATAGTTCAAGGACGGTATGCATATGCAAATTTTTTATTCAATTGAATTTGAAAAATTGTAAATTGCAACAAAATTTATTTCTGTTCATGTTCAAAATAAGAAAGTATTCCCTTTTTAAGAAGTTTAATGAAGTTAGACAAAAGTAAAATAAAAAAAATCCTCTGCATCAAATTGCGCGGCATCGGAGATGTTATCCTTTCAACGGTCGTATTTGACAATTTACGACAAGAATTTCCGGAAGCTAAAATTGATTATTTGACCGAACCGCCAAGTAAAGCCGCTTTAGAGAAACTTTCTTTTCTAAATGAGATACTTCTTTATAAAAAGGACGAATCTTTTTCGGGATTAAAAACTATTAGGAAAGTATTTTTTAAAAACTATGATTTGGTTTTAGATTTTTATTCAAACCCAAGAACAGCGGCAATAACGTATTTCAGCAGAGCTAAGTACCGAGCCGGTTTCCCTTATCGCGGCAGAACATACGCTTATAATTTATTTGGTCCTGCGGAGCGTGACAAATTTCATGCGGCTCAACTTCATGTTGAATTTTTAAAAAATATTGGGATAAAGACAGTATCCAGCAATCTTCATTTTGGATTGGATGAAAAGGATATTTCCTTCGCTGATAATATTTTCAAAAATCATTTTGATGCAAAAGATTTCGTAGTTGTGCTTAGTCCAAGCGGAGGTTGGGAATCTAAAAAATGTGATCCTTTAAAATTTGCAGAGATAGCTGATGCCGTTTATGAAAAGTACCATGCAAAATTTCTAATTCTTTGGGGACCTGAAGACTACCGGGAAGCGGTTGCCATTCAAACTATGATTAAAAGCGGGGCAATCCTCGCACCGAAGACGTCAATCCGCGAAGGAGCTGCTTTAATGCTCGCGGCTAAATTGGTAATAGCCAACGATAGTGGTCCGATGCACATTTCAACCGCGGTTGGAACACCAACACTGAGTTTGCACGGACCAACAGACCCAAACTTACAGGGACCTTTTGGTAATAAACATTCATGGATCCGTCTTGAAGAACTTGATTGCATAGGATGCAACTTGTTACAGTGTCCCCGTAAGCATGAGTGTTTTCTCAATTTACCGGTGGCAGCCATTATGGAGAAAATTGCTCAACTCATTTTGAAAAATAATATCCCGGTTTAGAATGAAACAAGTTGAGATATATTTAAAAAATATTTGCCTTTCGTTTTTGCTTTTTCTCAGTAGGAAGAAGAGATTGAAAAATGAAAAATATTCTATTGAACCGGGAGCTAAAATTCTTTTTGTCCGGCTAAATAGAATTGGTGATGCGCTTGTAGTTACTCCTTTGCTTTCCGAGATAAAGAAAAACATGAATGTGGAAATCTCTGTTTTGGCAAGTCAAACAAATTACATCGTTTTTGAAGACTGTCCGGCTGTTAATAAAGTGATTGCGTTCGATAAAGGATTAAAAAGTTTCTGGCGATTATTAAAGCTCATCGAAAACGAAAAGTTCACTGCTATTGTCGACTTGCATGATGATGTTTCTACAACCGTCAGTTTCCTGATTGCTTTAGCTAAAGTTCCGCTTAAGTTTGGATTGAAAAAATCAAACTCAAGGATTTACACGCACACAGTAGTAAAGATCGATCCTACGCAAACGCACGTTGTTGAAAGAAACCTTGCACTGTTAACATTGTTCAAGTTGAATTATGATAAAGAAAAAATAAACATTGTGTATCAACCAAGCAAAATATCTCTTGCGAAAGCAGAGGCATTTTTAACAAAGATATTCAAAGAAAAAAAATTCCTCATCGGAATAAATATTTCTGCCGGAGATGAAGCTCGTTTTTGGGGTGTTGAACGATACAGACGACTGCTTTCGTTTTTCCAGAATTATAATGCAAATGTTTTACTTCTTTCAACAACGCGGGATTTAAATCATGCCATCCTTATAACTTCGAAAAATGAACCGTTTTTCTATTCCCCTTCTTTTGATGAATTCGCGGCGATGATCTCAAAACTGGATTTTCTTTTCACCCCCGATACATCAACCGTTCATCTTGCATCGGCGTTCAAAGTTCCAATGTTCGGAATTTATGTTCAATTCAATACGGATGATTTGCCATGGACTCCGTACCAATCAAAACATGAAATTGTTTTAACAAGAGAACCGAACTTTGTAAATTTAAACTTCGAAGAAGTTATTACCAAACTAAAACCTTTTGTTGAAGAATATGTCTAAGCTATTTCCCATACCGTCCTGCAAAAATTTTAATGGGTATAAACCATGCTTTCCTGACTATAATTGTTGGGAATACGGATGTAAAGAAAATCATCCGGTTGGAACGAAAATATTAATTATTAATCTCGATGCCATGGGAGACGTTTTAATGACAACCGCCCAATTGAAAAGCATAAAGAAAAAATTTCCTGAATCCTCAATTTTCTGGATCACTTTAAAACCTGCCGATCAGCTACTGGCAAACAATCCATTCGTCGATCAAGTCTTTACGTATGATTTTGAATCAATTTCTATCCTCCAACAAATGGAATTTGATTATGCGTATAACATTGATAAATCTCAGCGATCCGCTGCACTGTTGAATTCAATATCTGCAAAACAAAAACTTGGTTTTGGATTGAATGCTGACGGAAAGATCATTCCTTTAAACGATGGAGCATTTTATAATTACCAACTTGGTATGGATAATCATCTAAAGTTTAAAGTGAATCAACGAACCGGGCAGGATTATCTTGCTGAAACTCTCGATCTTGAATATGAGCGCAATGATTACGTATTTAACTTTACAGATGAAGAAAGAGAATTCCAAATACAATATAAAAATGATGTTGGAATAAGGGAGAATGATCTGGTTGTTGGATTCAACACCGGTTGTTCCAATCTTTTTCCGAATAAAAAAATGACTGTTGCCCAGCACATTCAACTTATTGAAAAACTATTGAATTATAATAAATATAAAATTCTCTTGCTCGGCGGTCCGGAAGACACAAAACGAAATGAAGAGATTGCGAAACCGTTTGGAGACAAGATTATTAATACTCCGTCAACGATGGGTATTAGACGTGGAGTTTGTTTTGAAAACCTTGCCGACTTAATTATTACCGGCGATTCCTTTGGTATGCACATCGCAATAGCTTTGAAAAAATATGTTATAGCATGGTTTGGACTAAGCTGCAGGACAGAAATTGATTTGTACGACCGGGGTGTAAAACTGTATCCAGAAGAGTTGTTCTGTTCCCCGTGCTGGAAAAAATCTTGTCCTTATAATTTAGAGTGCATTCAGCAAATCGATTTAAAACAAATTGAAAATGAAGTTGTAAACTACTTTGATACCAAAGCAAAAAAATAATTTGGATTTACTTTTTTCGTTTGCAAAAAAAGTTCACCGCCCCCTTCTACTTGACGGAGCGATGGGAAGCTTACTTCAGCAAAAAGGGATTAGCACTCATCCTCAACTCTGGATGTCTATGGCAAATCTTACACATCCGGCGGAAGTGATTAAAGCGCATAAAGCTTACATAAAAGCCGGTGCAGACATAATTACAACAAACACCTTTCGTACTAATCCAGTTTCTTTTAAAAGTTTAAATGCAGTAATTGATGAAAAAGAATTTGTGCAAAAAAGTGTTGGACTTGCAAAAACTGCGGTTGGAGAAAAAGAAATTTTGATCGCCGGTTCAAATCCACCGGCTGAAGATTGTTATCAAGTTAGAAGAAAGATTTCCAAAATAGAAATTGAAACAAACCACGCAAAACACATTGAATATCTTTTCAACGCCGGGTGTGATTTTATTTTAAATGAAACGCAAAGTCACTTAGATGAAATCCTTTTTATTGCGAAGTTTTGTAACAATAATGCGGTCCCCTTTATAATAAGTTTATTCTTTACGGATGAGATACGATTATTGAGCGGTGAAAATCTTTTTGACGTTATACGAAAAGTTGAAGAGTTTAACCCGCTTGCCATAGGTTTGAATTGTATTTTGCCAAAGACGTTCCATAAAGCTGCCGGGAGAATAAGCAAAGATAAACCGTGGGGATTTTATTTAAACTGCGGAAAAGGAGAATTCAGTGATGATAATATAACATGCGGAATTTCTCCCGTTCAATATGCTGCACAAATAAAAGAGTATCTAAAAAAGAATCCGGTTTTCATAGGTTCATGCTGCGGCTCTTCTCCCAATCATACCAAAGAATTGAAAAAGCTTTTAGATGAAAAAAATAATAATTAAATCGCCTGCAAAAATTAATTTTGGTCTTAATATCGTTTCAAAACGTGAAGATGGGTTCCATAACATCGAAACAATATTTTATCCCGTTGACCTACATGATGTTTTAACCTTTGAAAAAGCAGAAACATTTTCTTTTACCTGCAATAATGAACTCATTCATAATGATGAAAATAATTTAGTTATTAAAGCCGTCAGATTGATTGAACAATTTGTCCATCTGAAATTGAATGTGGCTATAAGGCTGGAGAAAAACATCCCAATTGGCGCGGGTCTTGGAGGCGGAAGTTCAAACGCTGCACAAACCCTGTTAGCTATAAATGAATTTTTCGGGTTCCAGATTAAAGAAGAAAAATTAAAAGAATTTGCGATTCATCTCGGCTCGGATGTTCCATTTTTTCTACATCCGGTTTCTGCCTTTGCATCTTCAAGGGGCGAATTACTTTCTCAAATTGAATTCGAGATCACCAAACCGCTCTTATTGGTAAATCCGGGAATTCATATTTCAACTCAATGGGCTTACCAAAATATCGTTCCCAAGAAGCCGCTATTTTCTCTTTCAACCTTAAGCCTTAACGTCGTTCAAGATTTTTCTTCTCTTAACGGAAAAGTACTTAACGATTTTGAAAGCGTAACTTTTAAGGTTCACCCGCAATTAGCTGAGATTAAACAAAATTTGTTTGAACGTAAAGCGGAATTTGCGTTGATGAGCGGGAGTGGTTCGACAATGTTTGGAATCTTTCCAGATTCTGATTCAGCCCAAAATGCTTTACAATATTTTTCAAAACTATATTTCACTTATTTATTATGAAAACATATATTATATCAGGTCTGCTCCTGGCAATCATCTTTCTTTCCATGCATTGTTCTCCTTCATTAAGCATTCATCCACGCGCTGAATGGAATGCTGCCGAACCAAAGGCTTTTAAGTCTCAAGTTCCAGTGAAAATTACTATACATCACGAAGGGGAAATATTTGATCCGAAAAAACAATCGAGCGAACAGCACATAAAAAATATTCAAACGTGGGGAATGAGTGAAGCCCGGAATTGGAGCGATATTCCCTATCACTTCTTAATTGATTTTGATGGAAATATCTTCGAAGGAAGAAACGTTTTTACGGCTGGAGAAACCGCTACGGAATATAACCCGGAAGGACATCTCCTAATTACCTGTTTCGGAAACTTTGAAGAACAAAAGGTTACCGACAAACAATTAGAGGCTTTAATTAACCTTACTGCTTATTGCTGTAAAAAATATCAAATTGATCCCTCCACAATTAAAGCGCATAGAGATTATGCCAAAACACTTTGTCCAGGCGAGGATTTATACCGTTATGTAGCGACCGGCTATATCCAACGTGAGGTTGAAAAACGCATCAAATAACCGCAGATTCCAAAAATTCGACATACCCTTTTTCAGCATTTAACTTTGTGCTTATTCCGAAAGGAATAGTGAAGTTTGCTTTGCGGTGGCCGTGAGGAAAATTTTTAATTATGGGAATATTTAAATCTCCCAAATAATTTTGAAGTACCTCTTCTAACTTTAGAGATTTTTTCTCCTGGTCTTTTTCTTCGCACTCGGTAAACTCTCCCAACAGTACGCCCGATATTTTTCCCAATACTCCGCCAATTGCTAGATGATTCAACATCCTGTCAATTCTATAAGGAGCTTCATCAACATCTTCAATAAAAAGGATTTTGTTTTTCATCTTCGGAAAGTAAGGAGTTCCTAAAAGTGCAAGAACCAATGAGAGGTTCCCACCGATAATTTCCCCTTCAGCTTTTCCACCGGTTAATGGAAGCAGCGTTTCATTTTCAGGAAGACGCACTTTCCCGATTTTTTTGGTTGATGTCACTGTTCTCCAAAAATTTTCTTCGGTATAAGGATTTACTTCAGAATGGAAATCAACTGCAAGCATCGGACCCCCGAACGTTACAAGGTTTGCCTTTCTAAAAAACGCAAGTTGTAATGCTGTAACATCCGAGTAGCCAACAAAGATTTTGGGATTTTTCTTTATTAATCGATAATTAATCTTATCCAGAAGCCTTGGAGAACCATACCCGCCGCGGACACAAACGATGCCTTTTATTTTTTTATTCGCAAACATTGCGTGCAGATCCTCAACTCGTTCTTCGTCCGATCCGGCAAGATAGCCGGAATATTTCCCCACATTTTTTCCAACTTCTACCCGGTAGCCAAGTTTTTCGAAATACGTAACCCCTTTATTTATGCGGCCCAAATCGTCCGGTGATGAAGCAGGAGAAATTATTCCAATTGCATCTCCCTTACGGAGTCTTTGGGGTTTTTGTGCGACCATAGAAAGTTCCTTTGCTAGAGATTTTTTAACGCTTCTTCTTCAGAAGGATAAATAGAAAATAATTTATTGAATCCGGATATAGAAAACACTTCTAAGATTTGTTCATTCATCGACGAAAGAGCGAGTCTTCCATTTTTTTGTTGCAATAATTTTGTTAAAACGATGAGTATCCGCAACCCCGCACTGCTTATAAATAATAAGCTCGAAAAATCAATTACTATTTTTTGCGCCCCTTCTTCAATTAAAGAAGTTGCCATCTCCTGGAAACTTGCAGCATGATTAAAATCAAGATTTCCAATTGGCGAAAGAATAAGAATATCATTTACTTTACGTTGTAATATTTCCATTTGAACCTCTGTTTATTAAGTTAGTTTTTTAGAGACTGTTAATTTATTTTTTCCGTTAATTCTCCGGTATTCAAATTTATCCATCAATGTTTTCACCAGATAAATTCCAATTCCTCCCGGTTTTCTTTCCTCTAAAGGAATATCTTTTGGTTCCGGCACATCAAGAGGATTAAATTCCACTCCGTCATCAAGAAATTCCATAACTACGTTTCCAACATAACTCTTTATTTTGATTTGAATGTAATGCGATTTTTCATCAGGGAAAGAATAACTAATTGCATTTACTAATATTTCTTCCATCACTAAACGAAGTTTATAAATGACCGAAAGAGAAAAGTTTAGCGCTTTACAAAATATAAGCAATTCATTGATTGCCTTGGTAATTTCTTCATTCGAATTATGAATAACAAGTTCTTGACTACTGAGCAACCGTCCGTTCTTAAATTGGTCGGGGTCCATCGGCTTAATCCATTTAAGGGCAAAAGAAGTAATATCATCCGACTGGGGAGCCGCATCAGAGAAATATTTTACGGCACTGATAGAGTTAACCACTATTTCTTTCGCAGAACTTAATCCTTGAGACGATAGAAACAACTCGAGCCGTTTTTCAGAATAAAGTTCATCGGAAAGATTTTGAGCTTCCGTTATGCCATCTGTATAGAGAAAAAGTGTGTCATCTTCAGCCAACATAATTTTTGCTAACCGGTACTGATAATTCTCAATTATACCAACGGCAATATCCCCGGTTTTTTCGATCTTCTTAACGGTTCCATTTGAAGAAACAACGAACGGCAAATTATGCCCGGCATTAACAAAATCAATTTCACCTGTGCATAAATTTATTCTTCCGATAAAAATTGTAACAAACATAGATGAGTCATTTTCCATGCAGAGATCGTTATTTACTTTGGTGATTATTTCATTCAGTGGAATGTCGATTGAAGTAGAAGCTTTAATTAAAGTCTTTGTGACCGCCATAAATAAAGAAGCAGGAACTCCCTTTCCTGAAACATCACCAATTGAAAAATAAAGGAAAGAATTATCTAAAAGGAAAAAATCATAAAAATCTCCACCAACTTCTTTTGCCGGTTCAATTACTGCGTAAAGATCAACTTCAGAACGATCCGGAAAAGGAGGAAAGATTTTTGGGAGGATTCCCATCTGAATCTCATGAGCAATTTTCAACTCACTTTCCATTTTTTGTTTTGCCGCAGTTGTTTCCATCAAATTACTAATGTACTGCCGCAAAGATATCTTCATAAAATTAAATGAGGCTGCCAAATGGCTCACTTCATCTTTTGAATGCATTTCGGGGATAGCCACATCAAAATTTCCAGCGGCAATTTCATCAGTCGCGGCAGCAAGTTTTTTTAACGGACGCGTAATTCGATTTGCAAGAATAACAATTGCGATAATAAGGAGCATAGCTCCGAGCAGATTATACAATAAAATATATTTCGTTAAATCATTCAGGTCTGCCATCAATTCATTATCGGGAATAACTACTCCAAGCGACCAATCATTTGTAAGGAGCGGGACATAAGAAAGCCAGATATTTTTTTTATCAAGAAATCGATTGAGGAAGATAAAATCAGATTTGCCATGCAACGCAGCTTGTCCATACTTTCTAACATCGAGATCATTATACTTTTCCGCAACGCTAAAAATTGTTTCATTCATAATAAAATCTTTTTTAGGATACGTTACAAAAGTTCCATCATGAGAAATTAAGAAGGCATAACCATTCTTATATAATTTGACTCCTTTCACTATTTGTTCAAGCCAATGAAGATCTATTTCTGCGCTAACAACACCTGCACAAACTCTTTTTCCGTTTTTGATCAGATAGAAAGGAACTGAAAACGTTGCGAGAATTTTTGAATTGTTGTCTACATTATAATATGGTTCGCTCCACATCGCTTTCCCAAGTTCTTTTGGAATTAAATACCAGTCTTTAATCCGGTAATTATTTTCTGGTGAACTAAGAAAGACTGTTTTAAGTTTACCGTTATTTTTATAGACATACGGAGCAAATTCACCCTTGATACTTTGAAAGAAATCGGGTTCGAAGGCAATGGTAACGCCGGTAATTTCATTGCTTGATGCGGTTACATTGGTTAGTAACGTCAGCATTTCTTTTTCCGTCATTGATGAATGTTCTAATTGATATGCCAACGTATATGGGATTTTTTCTACGTTAGTCAAAATAATTTCAATCTTATTTACCGTAGCAAGAGAAAGATGCCTGGCATTCAATCGAACGTTCTTGAGAAGAATATCACGAGAATGGGAAAAATTGCTGCCAAAAATAATTAGAAAAATAATACCGCTAATGGCAAGTATTGAAAATACTAATTTTACCGCTAAAGAATTTCTAAGGCGAACCATACGGCGACCTAAAAAAATCTTTGAATAAAATATTTTGTTTGATATAACCGCTTTCTATTAATGTTTTAACAACATTAGTATAATCGCTTTCTCGCAATTCACCGATTTTTGCTCCTTCGGAAGGCTGAAGTAAGCTGTACATCTGCCTGAGCATCCAGCGTTGATGCATTTCATTTGCCGCGTATTTTGCTTTGGTAAGATATTTCATCACCAGTTGAAGTGATTCTTCTTCATGCGCAAAAGCGTATTGCCAGCCAGCTAAAGTTGCGGTGACAAAATCTTTGCAGGCTTGTTCATTTCGTTTGTAATAATCCTCGAGAACATAAATTCCATCCTCAGGAAAGTTTAAGCCGTAGTCTTGAAAGGAAAAAATTGTTAGGTCTTTTTCATCATATCCGCTGTTTTTTAGAAGATGCAATTCGTTATACAACATCACCGAAGTAACATCAACAACATCGCGGATAAAAATATTTTGCGTTTCTGAAAGCGGATATAATTCCACATGTAAGTTGTATTTCTTAAAAAGAGCTAATGGCTGGATACGAAAATCTTTTTGCCACAACGCGACCTTCTTTCCATCCAGATCTTTTATAGTGCGAATTCCCTTCTCTTTTTTAGCCACCAACATAAGAGCAGACCGCTGAATAAGCTGCCCGATATTGATTAACTTAACATTTTTATCTCTCAGCTGTAACGCCGAGGATAACCAGGCTGAACAAATATCGGTTTTTTTTTCGGCAAGCCAATCTAACGAAGAACGGTTGGGACCACCGGTCAGCAGTTCAACATTCAGCCCATATTTTTTATAAAATCCCTTTTCATAAGCCATTATAAAGCCTGCGAACTGGGCTTGGGGAATCCAGTGTGCCAGATATCGAAGAGATATTTCCTTTTTTTGCTGCGGAAAAAGAGTCTGTGCAAAAAGGATAAGTGTAACGATAATAAAGACTTTTTTCATTAGTGCGAAAATCAAGTTTTTGTTTTTAGCAAAATAAGAAAATTTTCTTATGTTGTACAATCTTCTATTGATAGAATGATCCAGGAGACAGAACTTAGAAAGGATGAGTTGCTCGTATGCGAATAGCCTTATTGACAAAATTATCAGTACTCTTCTACTTGCAAAAGCCAAGAGGGGACAAATAGATTTTAGAGTCAATAATCTATTTATCGAAAACCCATCTATCCTCTCAGTCTCTATATGAACTATCTTTAAATGTTCCATGAATTTTGCAAGAAGCCTAATGTTCTTTAAATTTCAATTGTTGCAAATATGTTTTTCAAAAACTTAGTATAAAATGAAAACAAACCGTTACAAAATATCTTTAATTACATGTCTGCTCATCCTTCATTATTTCCCGGATAATTTTTCTCAGGAACGAAAATATGATCTCTATGGATATGGGCAGGTGGAATATCAAGCTTCGAATAAAAAGAATTCCATTAATGGATTTAATCAACGAAGAATCAATTTAATTGGAGAATATTTTATTGATCAAAACATCCGGGTATTAAGCGATATTGAATACGAAGGTGGTTCTGAATTAAATACTACCGACAGTATTTATAACGGAGGTATAAAAGTTTCTAGAATGTGGATTGAGTATACACTCAATCCGGCTCTTAATTTTAGAGCCGGAAAAATGCTCTCTCCTTTTGGGTTGTACAATCTGATCCATGACGCCTCGGCGAGCTATTACGCAGTTGACGCCCCTCTGATGTATTTGCGATTCAAATTTTTTCCCGGTGTTCGCGCACAGAGATTGATTTCAAAGTACAACACCGGTGTTTCGGTTTTTGGAACATTTAATCTAAATAAGCAAGGTTCACAAATCGAATATGATCTTGGCATTTCCAACGGAAGGGGAAGTTTAGCTGACGGAACCGACGCCAACCAAAACAAAGCGGTCTATGGAAGAATTTTGTTCCGCCCTTCATTCTTAAATGGATTACAATTTGGAACTTCATATTACGCAGATAAAAATCTTTCAGGTATCGGGGGAATCGAAAATGATTACGAAACCAATCTTGGAATCGATTTTCAATACGAAAATAATTCAATTCAGCTTCAAGCTGAATCGATGCTCTCAACTTTTACAAATCCTACTAGTGTTAGACAAACAACTGAGGTACATTATGTGCAAGTAGCTTATACCTTTTGGGATGTCTTAACCCCATTTTTTAACTTTACCTCTGTGCTTCCTGATTTCAAAAACACAGAGAACACTTATCACCGGTGGAATGCTGGACTCAACTACGCCGTTTCGGCAAATCTTTATTTGAAATCGGAGATTCAGTTTCATACCTATGAAGAGGATAACAGCGAAAATGGTTTTATTGTTTTTAAATCAAGTCTAGCGGTAGCATTCTGATGATTATCCGTTTGAAATATCATACTCTTCTCTTAATTGCTTCTTCAGTGTTATTCTTCTTTCCTTCTAAGATATTTTGCCAAACAATAATTATAAATAAAACAAACCCTGTTGAGAAGATATCCAAATCAATGCTGCGTAATATTTTTCTAGGAAACAATGTTTCGTGGGAAAATGGGAGAAGAATACAAATCGTAGATTTTATCTCAGATTCTCCGCTCAGAAAACAATTTGACGAAAACACATTGATGCTGTCTCCCCAAAAAGTCAGTATGATCTGGGTAAAGGTTTCTTTAAGCGGGAAATCAATTCCTCCTAAAATTGTTCATGCGGAAGAAGATGTTAAAAATTTCATAAACGAAAACGAAGGAGGGATCGGTTACATCAAAAATGTGACTAACCTTCCTCAGTCTGTCAAAATCATTCAAGTTACCGAAGAATGAAAAACTCTTTTGCAAAATTTTTACGCATTTTTTCGCATAGCCTGCGTAGTAGATTAATTACTTTTCTTACTCTCTTTCTTTTACTCTTATCCACTGGATATTATGTTTATACGTTGTCGGTTCAAGGAGCTTTTTTCCGCTCATCCTATGCACAAAACACTTCCGATGTAATGGATGCAATTAAATTCGGGATCGAATTAAGCCTTGAAGAAGAAAACTATACCGCTCTCCAAAAAATATTTTCATGGGCAAAAGGAGAGCACTATGTAAAATTTATTGTTCTGCTTTCGGAAGATTCATCTATAATTGCACAGTTTCCAGAAGATTATAAAATGGACAGAACCAGTCTCTCACAACCACCGTCTTTCTTTTCAGATGATTATATCTTAAAAAGTACATTTAGTTCTTCTATTACAAAAGGGACTCTCCTCGTTGGTTTTTCCACTCAATCATTACGACTGCACGAAAGAAAAATTCTCATTGATGTTGGCATCTCAACATTGATCTTTATTTTACTTTCGGTCCTCTTTGGTTCCCTTTTTTCAAAAGGAATTACAAAACCATTGGAAGAATTAAAAAGAGTGACGGAAAAAATTTCAAGCGGAAACATTGATGAACGTGTAACTCTTAAAAAAGGAACGGATGAAGTTCTCTCAGTATCCTCCTCTTTCAACACGATGGTAGATAGAGTGCTTGCTGCTCAAAAAGATTTAGAAAATGATTTATTAGAAGCTGCGGCATTTGTTAAAACAACCCTCCCTCTTCCTACCGACAAACCTTTTCCAATTGACTGGAAATTTCTTCCTTCAAAACGTCTAGGTGGAGATTCGTTCGGATATGAGTTTATTGATGAAGAAACATTTGCATTTTACTTACTTGACGTATCGGGGCATGGACTCGGAGCGGCCTTGCTTTCTGTAGCAGTTTTAAATGTTCTCCGTTCCAAATCATTAAAAGACGCTGATTTTAAAAATCCCTCTTCCGTTTTGTACGCTCTGAATAACGCTTTCCCGATGGAACATTATGGCGACAAATATTTTACGATTTGGTACGGTGTCCTCAATATTCATACATTACAATTAAGTTATAGCTGCGCCGGTCATCCGCCTGCTTTATTAATACGAAAGAGCGAACTCTCCGATGCAGTAGTACATAGGATCGGGAATAAAAATTTTTTTATTGGAGGAATGCCCGGTTTTGAATTCGATACCGATATAGTTGAACTGCGGAGCGGAGATACTCTCTTTCTTCTGAGTGATGGAGTTTATGAATTAGAAAAAATTGATGGATCAATAATGTCTCTTGATGAATTTGAGAAATTCATACTTAGGTTTCATTCTGAATCATTTACTCTTGATAGCTTAATTTTCGAATTGAGTAAAATTAAAATGAATGCTCCTTTTGATGATGATTTTTCAATAATAAAAATTACTCTCTAAAAGCGTTTGGTGATATTAAAAAAGACTCCTCCTTGCGTATTCTTCTTTTCAAAAATTCCCTCGTAGGTAACAGAGGCATACATGTTGTAAGGGATGCGGAACGACATTTCCAGCCCGGCGATTAATTGATGCATGCTGAGAGGATTATTCACAAAGCGGTATCTAACATCGCGGATTTCTCCCGACAATGAAATATCGTCATCGAAAAAAGATTTACTTGTTCGTAAAGCGATCTGTGTTCCTTCCGAATAGCTCGAAATTAATTTTAAGACAGAAATACTCCCGTCAACTTTTACAAACGGAATTTGAGAATAAGAAATTGTGCTTCCAAAATTTCGAGATGGTTTTGGATCTCGTTTTTGAAATCGGTACCCAGCGTTAACAGAAATGTAGAGACGGGAAAATGGTCTTACATAAATGTTAGCAGAATACCCCTGTCGCATCTCGTTTTCGATGAGATATTCCAGCAACGTTTTATACGTTTCATAATAGACAACGTTCTTTCTAGCATCATAACTTACAGAGGCAGAAATAAGCGGGATGGGAGAATAACGGAGTGAGAAAAAAAGACTTGTAAGACTTACCGTATTTTTATCTTTCCCGTTTACTTTTCTAAACATATCCACTTCAGAAGAAACAAATAATAATGTTTTAGGTAAAAGATCATTTGAGTGTTGTAAATAAAGATAACGCCTGTCCGTTTTAAAGTTATTGGTTTGGTTAAATACCGCAACCGTATTTTCCATCGAAGAAGCATGCAGAGAATCGATCCTTCCAACATATCCGCCGAACTGAAATAATTTAGCATTATATCCGTAATCTGAAAAATTGGGACGCGAACCCAAAATTGCTCCGGTATAATATTTCGAAAAAGTATATTCGTACTGAACACCGTCAATCGTTCCAACATTTGAAATATGAGAGTTTAAATGTCTTCCAAACCAAAGAAGCGAATGTTTTGAAAACTCATAAGAAACTCCCAAATCATAAATTTTCAAAGCCTGTCCAATATTTTTCTTTACCTTTTGCCAGTCCTTTACATTGTAGGAAAAGTTTATGTAGGAAGCGACAGAGAATTTTGAATCAGAAATTTTATCAGCTGAAAAAGAGAGTGAGTATCTCCATCGTTGCATATCACCGCGATTACTAATATTATCAAACTGTGAAACCGATTGCATTGATAATCTGCCATAATAATTTTTCGGAGTAGCTACTTTTTTAGAAATTCTATCTACTCCAGCGATGGTTGACAAAGAATCTAACTTTTCTCCTCCCGAGAGTTTCTCACTTTTTCTTTCCACTACTTTTACAAAGACAAATACATGTTCATTTTCAATTAGCGTAACATTATCAATCCTTTCACCGGCAACTGATTTACTTGAAAGAAATTTCACTTGAATTGCAGGAACTAACGCATTGGATCTGGAAATAAAAAGCGTGTCATTCACGCCAATATTTTCAGTTGAGACAAATTTCACATAAACATTCTGAGGAGTCTGATAGGTAACAACTCCTTCTTTTTTTTCAATCCGTACCTGAGAAAAAGATTCTACTGCAAGAATTGTTACTAAAAAGATAAAATATTTAAGCGTTACTAACTTCACTACTTCTCTAGAGTTTTAATAAAATTTTTAATTTGTCCACTACTCCCGCTAGGATGACAGCGGTAACATTCCGAACTGAGATAAGAATACCCGTTCACACCGTCGTGGTCACCATCTGTACTGCTTTTCGAATGGCAACCGCTGCTTAAGCAAGTAAAGTTTACGTAATTAGAAGTAGTATGACACGTGGTACAGCTTATTCCACTATGCCTTCCGGAAGCGATAGGAAAATATTTACTGTGGTCAAAAGTTGCAGGAACCCATGCTGTTGTAGTATGACAATCCTTACACGCGGTCGAGAAACCAGTTGTACTATGTTTCGGATTTGTAGTGTTATCATAATTACTTTTATGACAGTTGTAACAATCGGTCGGTGTATTTGTGTAACCACCGGCATGACACTTTGCACAATCAACACTAATATGTGCCCCGGTTAATGGGAATTGAGTTGTTGCATGATTGAAGGTTGAGGGTTTCCATGCTGTGGTTGAGTGGCACTGAATACATGTTGTCGGAAATAGCGAAGCAACATGGTTTGGATCTGTTGTACTTTCATAATTTGTTTTATGGCAGCTATAACAATCCGTCGGTGTCCCAGTGTAACCGCTTGCGTGGCATTGATTACATGCGATACTTTGATGCGCTCCTGTTAAAGGGAATTGCGTCGTAGCATGATCAAACGTAGCCGGTTTCCAGGCTGTGGTTGAATGGCATTGCGTACATGTTGTCGGAAATTGCAAAGTAACATGGTTCGGATCTGTTGTACTTTCATAATTTGTTTTATGGCAGCTATAACAATCCGTCGGTGTACCGGTGTAACCGCTTGCGTGGCATTGATTACATGCGATACTCTGATGAGCCCCTGTTAAAGGAAATTGCGTTGTAGCATGATTGAAGGTTGATGGTTTCCATGCTGTAGTTGAATGGCACTGAATACATGTTGTCGGAAATTGCAAAGTAACATGGTTTGGATCTGTTGTGCTTTCATAATTTGTTTTATGGCAGCTATAACAATCCTTCGGTGTACCGGTGTAACCGCTTGCGTGGCATTGATTACATGCGATACTTTGATGCGCCCCTGTTAAAGGAAATTGCGTCGTAGCATGATCAAACGTTGCCGGCTTCCAACCACTAGTTGAATGACATTGGTTACATGTCGTTGGGAATTGTGAAGCAACATGGTTCGGATCTGTTGTGCTTTCATAATTTGTTTTATGGCAGCTATAACAATCCTTCGGAGTACCGGTGTAACCGCTTGCGTGGCATTGATTACATGCGATACTTTGATGAGCCCCTGTTAAAGGGAATTGCGTTGTAGCATGATCAAACGTTGCCGGCTTCCAACCACTAGTTGAATGACATTGGTTACATGTCGTGGGAAATTGCGAAGTAACATGATTCGGGTCTGTAGTTGTATCATAATTTGTTTTGTGACATGAATAGCAATCACTTGGAGTATTAGTATAACCACTCACATGGCAAGAAATACAAGTGGCGGTAGTGTGCATTCCTGTTAAAGGAAAATTCGTTGATGAATGATTGAAACTTGAAGGAATCCATGCCGTATTTGTATGACATTGGCTGCAATCTGTTGGAAATTTTGAAGCAACATGGCTTGGATTAGTCGTCGATTCAAAAGTGTTTTTATGACAACCGTAACAATCTGTCGGAGTGTTTTTATAACTCGTACTATGGCATTTATTGCAACCAAGTTGAGTATGCGCTCCTACTAAAGAAAAGTATTGTGTGTGATTAAAGGAAGTAGGTTTCCACCCGTTAATATTATGACAAGACGTGCATGTAGTTGAAAATCCTGCAGAGACGTGATTAGGTTCTACCGTCTGCTCAAATTTATTTTTATGACAAGCGTAACAATCTTTTGATAATCCTGTAAATGTTCCTGCTTTATGACAGGAAAAACAGTTGGTTATTTTATGTCCCCCTTGTAAAGGGAAAAAATCGTGTGCGAATGAGGCATATCCCCAAGCGGCATCTGTAAAATTATGACACGTTTGACATTCGGTTGAGAAACCCGATTGAGCGTGATTCGGATTTTGTGTCGCCATATAATTTTGTCTATGGCAATCGAAGCATTTAACTCCCAAAGGTTCAAAGTTTAATTGAGAAAAGAGTAAATGACATTGTTGACAATCCGCTTTTGCATGTTGCCCAAGGAGAGGAAAACGTGAACGCTGATGTAGATCGGTTATGTTTTTAATCAACCAGGTGGTTGGAGTATGACAATTACTGCATTGCTGAGAAGTTGTGTTTTTATGAATATCTTTATGGCATGAAACGCATTCTTCTTTCGCTTCTGAAAATTTCAAAGTTGCATGACATTGTTTACAATCAACACTTTTATGCTGACCAACTAATGCGAATCTTGTAGCATTGTGGTTGAATTTCTTTTGCGAAGGAATCTCTTTCCAACTTGTCGATACATGGCAGTCGGAACAATCAAACGGAATTGCACCGTGAGGCGAACTTTGTGCAGAAAGTTTTCCTGCTAAAAGAACAACGATAATTAAGAGTGACAGCTTGCGCATTTGAATTCTTCCAATTTAAAGTTTATGAAAGTTACCGAACCGTCAATTACTTTTTTATGGCATGCACTACATGCAACTGCTTGATGTCCGCCGGTTAAAGGAAATTTTGTTTCTTCATGATTGAATTTTACCGGATTCCAATTATCAAAAGTGTGGCATCTTTCGCAATTATTTTTCCCCGACACTTTAAATTGCGCGTTATGCACATCACGATGACACCCTTCGCATAAAATGGAAACAGAAGCAAATTTGATCGATACTTCTTCGTTATTTTTTTTCTTTTCATGACAACCGGAACAAACCGATGTAACATGTTTTCCTAACAACGGAAATTCAGTTTTACTGTGGTCGAAAGAAATTTTCTGCCAGTTTTCCGGAGTATGACAGTTGCTGCATTCATTCATTCCCATGAATTTTGCTTTAATTTCCTCTCCATGAATATTTTTATGACAATCAATACAATCCTTCCCAAGTTGAGTAAAATGCCATACATCTTGCTGGAAATGACATGTTTTGCATGGCAAAGCTAAATGGCTTCCTAACAATTTAAATTTGGTTTGATTGTGTTTTTCAATGGTAAACTGCGAAGGAGAAAAACCTGCTTCAGTATGGCAGTCTGAGCAATCCTTAACAATTCCGTTTTTTACAAAATCACCTTTGTGATAATCTTTATGGCAATCAATACAGAGTGCATGCTTCGGTTTAGACGCCAGGTTGCTTCCATGGCAACGATCACATTTCACGTCGAAGTGTTTCCCGAGTAATTTGAAATTGGTTTTATTGTGATCGAACTGCCCCGATTTTATTTGAGCAAATCCTCCGGTTACGTGGCACTTCTGGCAGTCTTTGCCAAACTTTCCCTGATGAATATCGTTATGACAATTTTCGCACGATTTAAATGCAATTCCTTTAAACTTTTGAAAATCTTTCCC
>JBAYFO010000016.1:0-62075 GCA_041667115.1 Ignavibacteriaceae bacterium
TCCCCGATTCATCAAGTAAAGAAAGAAATATCGAACCATAATTTTCTTTGCCGATTAGTCCAACCGGAACCGGAATTCCTTCAAGCCGGGTGATATTCAAAGCGCAATTTGCCGCTCCGCCGAAACGGTAAAATTCATTATCAACTTCAACAACAGGAACGGGTGCTTCAGGCGAAATCCTTTTCACTTCTCCCCAAAAATAACAGTCAAGCATCATATCGCCGATGACCGCAATTTTTTTCCCCTTAAAATTCTTTTTGATCTTCTGTAAACGGGATTTTGAAATAGAAACCATACCATCTTTTACTTGTGATTTAATGTTGTAAAGATAAGGAGAAAATCTCTGTAGGGAAAGTTACGCGGGGGTCTCTTTTAAACGGTTGCTCTTTCTGAAAATTAATTTGATTTCTTGCTCTTGTTCATACTTTTTGATTTTACGCAAAGAAGTCAGAATACTGTAGTCAGAATACTGTAGTCAGAATGTGCTGCAATATTTTCAAATCCTTTATTCTGAATTCTGTATTCTTTTTTATAAGTTTACACCAAGGTTTGAAATGATTAACCAAATTTGAGGGATTTACTATGAAAAAGTTACATCTGATTCTTTTAACGGTAATTGCTATTCTCTCGATTCCAGTATCTGCTTTTGCGGAAGAGACAATCAACCACACCACCCTAACTTCCAAAACTATTCTCGTAACCTTTTCAGTTAATATGGAATTGGGGAGATTGACTGGATTATTTAATCCTCTGACAGATACCGTTTCAGTTGGTGGAAATTTTAATGGATGGGAAAAAGCCACCATGACGGTTTTACAATCAAATTCCAATTTTTACCAGACAACCGTTTCGGTTCTTACATCAGTTCAAGATACCATCCGTTTTAGTTTCTGTTATTCACCGGATATTTGGGAAGTTGTTGCTATACGAGAATATGTTGTAACTCAAACCGATTACGATAGGGGCTCTGCTCTTTTAGATACCATTGGGTTTAATTCAGTATCACTTGCAGATTTTCCTATCGAAGTCGATTTCAGATGTAACATGAGCGTACAAATGAAAGAAGGAAAATTTGTAAGAGGTGATAAAGTATTTGTGCGCGGAGATTTTAACGGGTGGAGCGGAATTGACTTTGAACTAAAAGACGTCGACGGCGATTCAATTTATTCTAGGATTTTCCCCAATTTTAAAAGGGATCAATCGATTGCATTCAAGTTTGTCCTCAACCATGCTGGAAATGATATTTGGGAAACTACTGACAATAGAACATTAACTGTTTCAATTTGGGGAAGAAATATTTATACCGTTTATTGGGAAGATGAGAGTGTTTACAAATCAACCAAAACAATTCAGATAACTTTTAGCGTCAATGTAGAATTGCAACGGTTGGCAGGTCTATTTAATCCTGCAACAGATTCTGTCTCTGTTAGAGGAACATTTAATGATTGGCAAAATACATGGATGCATCCAACGCCTAACAACCCAGATGTTTGTACAACAACAGTTGCTGTTGATGCCGAACTTGGAGATACCATAAGCTTCAAATTTTTCATTACCCCAATTACTTGGGAAGATGATTATAGTTACCCTCAGTTAAATAGATTCATTGCCGTTTCTCAAGAAATCTACGATTCTAGTTTCGTAGAATATTCTACTGTATTTAATAACTGGTTTAGACCGTTGGCTAACGATTGTACTGTTCTATTTATTTGCAACACGAATGGCGCTAAAATAAAAGAGATGCCTGAAGGAACACCGTTTAAGACTCTCCACCTCTTTGGAAATAACACCCCGCTGAAGTGGCCAGAATCCGGCTGGCCGAATAGTGATAGTACATTGGGTGTCCAGATGTACGATGACGGAACACACGGAGATAAAATCGCTGGTGACAATATTTTCTCGAATCAAATTACCTTTCAGAAATATTCTACAGCAATTATTAAGTATAAGTATAGTGCAAATTGGGGATTACCAGAAAACGGTGGATCAAACAACAACGAGGGGTCTGAGATGAACAGAATCCTTTACATCATTAAGGGTGTCTCGAATGAGGCATTGGAAGATACTTTTGGAATAACCCGTTCAAAGTACTTAACTAACGTAGATTCTTATGAAATACCGTTGCCAGCATCTTATAATCTTGAGCAAAATTACCCTAACCCGTTTAATCCGTCAACAAACATTGAGTATTCTGTTGTTGGAACTCAACATGTAACGCTAAAGGTATATGATATTCTTGGGAACGAGGTTGCTACATTAGTTAATGATGTACGATCATCCGGGAACTACAAAGTTCCATTCAATAGCATGAGAAATGAATTAAGCAGCGGAATATATTTTTACCAACTCTGCGCCGGAGATTTTGTTCAAACTAAGAAGATGATTTTGCTGAGGTGATAAATAACGGAAACACGATTTCGTTTATTTCGTTTTAACTTTTTTCTTTCCACCCCAGAACGCCAACGGATTTGTAATCTTAACTTTTGTTAATCCGGTTTCTGTTCCTAACCACATCCACGTCCCGTCAAAGTAAAGCGAAAGAATTGAATTTGAGGAAAGATTAATGTCATCCGGATTTATGCGAGTAATTTTTCCTGTTGCCGTGTTGAACAACGCTAACCCCCTGCCATATTCTTTTTTGTTTTTCTTATCGAACTGGTAACAGCCCAACCAAAGTAAACTGCCCGTTTTTTCCATAGCGGAAATTCCGTTCGCAGGCAGGCCGTTTCTTTTATCGAATCTTTCCCATAACGCCCTCCGGTTAAAGCGGAACAGTCCGCCAACATTAAACTCCGGATTTTCGCTTGTAATAAATTCATCCGTGCCAAACCAAATATAATTCTTCTCAAATAAGATATCGGAAACAGAAACCGCATCACCAACACCGCGGAAAGCATTCCGCTGATTGTTGTAAAAAACCAGTTGTGATTTATCTTCCAGCACTCTTGATTTATCATAGCGAAAGACACCTCCCTCGGTTCCAAACCAAATGTACTCATTCCCGTCACTCCGGATAACTTTTACGTTATTCGTTCGTGAGTCTTTGCCGAACGTAATATCAAAGTCGTCATATTTTTGTTTCTCAATATCAAAACGGGTTAAATTTATAAACCTGCCGATCCACAAAATATTTTCTTTCTCATCATAATAGAGAGAGCGGATCCAATTGCCGTATTCGCCGCCGGCTCCAAATTTTCTTTTCCGCCAGAGCTTTCGTTTTCGATCGAAAATCATCAGCCCATCGGTTGTCCCTGCCCAAATATAATCCTTGCTTGCAGCGATACAGTAAAACAAATCTTCTGTTAAGGAATTATCTTTTGTTGAATAGGTAATCCATTTGTTTTCTTTGTAAAGATATTGCGAGATGCCTTGTCCGTATGTTGAAAACCAAAGCGAATTTCCGTCTGTAGTAATCCCGTTGACCGAAGCTCCTTCAAAAAAAGATTCATACTCAACCTGCGCGGAAAGTTCAAACTGAAAGAAAAGAAAAGAAATAAAGAGAAGAAATATTTTATTCATTGGTATAAGAAACCCGGGAAACCGTTTGCGAATGATTGAATGGATGCATGATGCTGTAAAATTATTACTTTGATGAACATAAAACCAGGCAATCTCTTATTCCATGAAGGAAATTTTAAAGTGATTTTCAAATCCGCTCTTTAATGATTCACAGAGGAAGTCATAATCGGTTGGTCTATCAAGAATCGTTTCAAGTTCGATGGTTTTCTTTTCCAGGTCATCTTTCACTTCAAATTTTTCCTGTTCACTTCCGTTAAGATATTCATACATCTTCCGGTGATATTTTCCGCAGAGAATTGAGCCGTGCTGTAAAATAATATTTCCAAGCTTGCGCTGTGCACTGCCGATTAATTTTTTTCCTTCATATTTTATCTCGCTTCGCGCGGAAGTAGCAAAGCAGGCAACCCCTTTTCCCTCTTTGTAAATTGAAGAAAAATCGGGCTGCTGTGTTTCAAGTTCGGCTTCTGATAAACGCTCGTCGTAAAGGTACAATCCGTTAAGCAACGCATAATTTATTTCGCGGTAAATCTCGGAAGGTGTAAGAGCTGCCCCCAAAGGAATTACAACCGAGTAGGTAATTTCTTTTGCGTGAAGAATCGCTCTGCCGCCGGTTGGGCGCTGCACAACATCAACAACGTCTTTTTTAGTTTTGTCAAGATCGATCGACTCGAATGACTGATTGGCTCCGAGTGAAATGCAATACGGTTTCCAGCGGTACAAACGGAAGTACGCTTCATCTTCTTTGCAAGTAGTTGCAAGCTGAAGATCAAATTCCATATTAAACATTCCGGTTTGAAAACCGGAATTAATAAAATGCCATTTCACTTTCCTATGATTCCTCTTTTACTTTCGTTAAGAAACGCGAGCACTTCATTGGCAAGCGGTTCTTTGCCGAACTCTGCAATAATTCTTTCTTTCGCCTGTGTAACATTCAGTTGAGAACGGAAAATCAATTGATATATATTTTTTAACAATTGTATTTGTTCATTTGAAAATCCTCTTCGCCGTAAACCTACGACGTTCAATCCTTCATATTGTATCGGCTCTTGAGCAGCAAGAATAAAGGGGGGAACATCCTTTGTAACCCGGTAGCCGCCGCCGATCATGCAATGTTTTCCAACCTTGCAGAATTGATGTACGGGAGTCATCCCACCGATAATCGTCCAATCATCAATAAATACATGCCCGGCAAGTTGTACACCGTTCGCTAAAATACACTTATCTCCAACATGGCAATCGTGGGCAACATGCGAGTAAGCCATCATCAGCACATTGCTTCCGATTTTTGTTAACCGCGTTTCTTTTGTGCCTCGGTGAACTGTAACAAATTCGTGGATGACCGTTTCATCCCCTATTTCCGCTATCGATTCGTCGTTATCGAATTTCAAATCCTGCGGAATGTGCGCGATAGAAGCCGACTGGTAAATCTTTACTTTCTTGCCAATACGTGCGCCGTCATAAATTACTGCATGCGGACCAATGTATGTGTCATCGTTAATGATAACGTTGTCTTTAATAATTGCGTATGCGTCAACACGGACGTTGGCTCCTAATTGGGCTTTCGGACTAACAATTGCGGTTGGATGTATTTCTGTCATTTTATTTTGCTATCAATTTTGTGGTTTTTTATCTCTATCAACTATAGCAGCCATAAAATCTGCCTCGGCTACCAGAAGGTCATTCACATAAGCTTTTCCGCTCATGGATACAATTTTACTTTTCTTGTTCACCAGTTCAACTTCAAGCGTTAAGAGATCACCGGGAACGACCGGCTTTCTGAATTTCGCATTATTGATCTGCATAAACATGACAAGTTTTTCTTCCGGGTTTGGTAATGAATTAAGGAGAAGAATTCCACCGGTTTGCGCCATCGACTCAATAATTAAAACGCCCGGCATAATCGGTTGCCCCGGGAAATGCCCCTGGAAAAACGGTTCGTTAATCGAGACGCATTTTTCGCCGATTACTTTTTTATCCATATCAAGATGTGTGATTTTGTCAACCAGAAGAAATGGATATCTGTGCGGAAGAATTTTCATGATTGCATTAACATCAAAAACAACGCCTTCTTTTTTTACATGCTGAAATTTGCGTACGAGTTTTTTCTGCTGATATAATTTGCGGATCATTTTGGCAAATTCCACATTAGCTTTGTGTCCGGGGCGTGCTGCTAAAATTTGTGCTTTAATCGGAACGCCGATAAGTGCCAGATCGCCAATCATATCAAGCAGTTTGTGGCGGACAGGTTCATTTCTAAAATGCAAAATCTTATTGTTAAGAATTCCGTTTCCCCCAATAGTAACTTCGTTTTCTATTCCCAGTTTAGTTCTTAATTGATCGAGTTCTCCTTCAACAACCGTCTTATCAACAATAACTACGGCATTATCGATGTCTCCACCTTTGATCAATCCCCTGTCGGAGAGTTGTTCAACTTCACTTAAAAAACAGAATGTTCTAGCCGGGGCAAATTCGGAAACAAATTCTTTTTCCAGATCGAAGAGTCCCGTATGCTGGCTTCCGAGCGCGGGATTTTGATAATCTACCATAACGGTAAGCCGATAGCTGTCAAGTGGAAGAGCAACAATATCAACTTGTCTTTCTTCGTCATGAAACGTTACGGTTTCATCTATGATCAAATAATCTTTCGGTGCTTCCTGCTGAACGAATTCGGCTTCAAGTAACTTTTCAACATAGGGCATAGCGCTTCCATCGCCAACCGGCGGTTCTATACCATCCAACTCGATGATGATGTTATCAATCTGTAAACCGACGACAGATGCAAGCACATGTTCAACCGTATGAACTTTTGCTTCGCCAATGCCTAAGGTTGTTCCGCGAGAAACATCTACGACGTAATCAACAAGTGCGGGAATTTCCGGGTTGCCGCCTAAGTCTGTACGGACAAATCGAATGCCGTAATTTTCCGGTGCCGGTTTAAATGTCATGGTACACGTTGTTCCCGTGTGAAGCCCTATTCCGGTAATGGCAACTGCATTTTTAATAGTTCTTTGCTGCTCTAACATACGCCTCGAATTTTTATTGAAGTTTTCTAATTTTCTCCTTTCAAAATACTAAAAAGAAGTGGAATGGAGAAAAAGTGTTGGTTGGTTGTTGTTTGTTGAAAGTTGTGCGTTGAATTGAATTTGCGGGGAAATTTTTGCTTGCACTTAAAGTTATAATATTCTAAATTCCAGACGAAATTATCGGAGGTTTTATGAAAAAGAAAATTACTGTTATCATTTTTTCTCTGCTGATATTCTTCTCAACTCTACTCTTTCCGCAGTCAAGCACTTTTAGCGTGGAAGCATACAAGCAATTTCTTTCAACGCATCAAAATATGGATGCCGGAGAACTTTTGCAGATGCACAATGCCGGAACTTTTCTAAATCAAATTCCGGCTCAAACACAAACCGCATTGTACCTCGACAGCATCGCAATTAAATATCAACTAACTGATTATGAAAAATTGCTGATTGAGAAAAACGGTTTTATGGTTTCTGACCGGTTGAAAACGCTTTCCGTTGGAGAATCTTTTATTGATATTTTTCGTAAAGATCTGCCCCTCTTTATTTCAACCGATGCAATTTTGCACTCGCTTCACTTGTCTTACGATAATATTTTAAAAGATGTTGAATTGGGTTACATCATTCCCAAGCTAAAAGAAATTTTGGATTTAATTCATAAGCAATTACCGGTTCTTCAAACGCGTTACGCAGCAAAACCGGAAATGACAAAATCGCTTGAAGATATTGATTTGTATCTCGGCGTTGCTCAGAAACTATTAAACGGCACTTCGAGTTATTATTATTCATCTAATACAACTAAACAGACAGAACTTCTTGATTTGATAAATTCTTATCAATTCAATAGCTATAAATTATTTTCTGAAAACTGCAAAGATATAGATTTCAGTCAGTTTAAAGTACGTGGACATTATACGGATGAACATATACCGGAGCTTGGCAAATATTTTCAATCAATGATGTGGCTTGGCAGAACTGAATTTTATTTAATCAGACCAAATGTTGATCCTTTGAATTGTCCGCGCCAAACTGATGCCGATATTCAACGGCAAATAATTGATGCACTGCTGCTTTCCGAAATGTTGAACTTGTCAGGTGCCCAAAATGCTTTTACGGAAATTGATGATGTGATTAAATTTTTCGTTGGTGAATCGGATAATGTTACTTTCAATAACATAACCTTCCTTAAAAATGCCTTACAAATAAACGATCCAAGTGATTTGCTTGATACTAACAAAGTAAAAGATTTCCAAAATGAATTAAAGAAAAACGATTTCGCCTATCAGCGAATTTTATCTCAAGTACTTGCCGCATCTGAAGTTGATTCAATCGTTCCCGCATCTGCTTTTCTTTTTCTCGGACAACGGTTCATTATCGATTCATACGTCTTCTCGCAAGTTACCTACGACAGAATTAAGTACAACAACACGTTTATCTTAAGAATGCTTCCCAATTCCCTTGATGCTCTTTTCGCTTTGGGAAATGATGCTTCGGCTCAACTTTTACAAACCGAACTTGAGCAATTTCATTATTCAACCAATCTTGCTTCACTTCGTTATTTAATTGACGCTTACTCAGGAGATTTTTGGACAAGTTCAATGTACAATGCGTGGTTGCAAGCAATCCGTTCTTTAAATCCACCTACCGATAGAACAACACTACCTTCATTTATGCAGACGGCAGCTTACTGGCAATCAAAAATGAATACCCAACTTGCCTCGTGGGCGCAATTACGGCATGATAATTTATTGTATGGAAAACAATCTTATTCCGGTGGAGCAAGTTGCTCTTTTCCTTTTGTATACGTTGAACCGTTTCCACAGTTTTATGAAAACTTAAAGGAATACTCGAATATCGCGAAGCAAAAATTTCAATCGCTCTCCTTCTCTCAAGATTATTATAAAGAACCAATGCTTAGATATTTTCAACGGTTATATGAAATTTCCGATACACTTGGAACGATTGCTGAAAAAGAATTAAACAATCAAAAACTATCTCCGGAAGAAACGAAATTTCTTGAATGTACCATCACACTTAATCCTTGGGTAGCATGCGGTGAGCCATTGTACAACGGCTGGATTTTTTCTCTCTTCTATGGAGAATCGCATGAAGATGAGCGGGTTGTAGCGGATGTTCATACTGCCCCAACAGACGAGTCCGGAAATGTTGTCGGCTGGGTTAAACACGTTGGAACGGGAATGATGAATCTCGGTGTCTGGGTTACCAACAATCAAGATGCTCAACCAACCGCTTATGTTGGTCCCGCGTTAAGTTATTATGAATACACTTCAACAAATTTTTTACGCTTAACCGATGAGGAATGGAGAGCCTCATATAACTCTGCGGCGCTTCGTCCTTCTTTTGTTAATCTTTATTTAGCTGATTCCGCCGGAAACACAAAAGGTGATGGACCGATGTTGTTAACTTCAATCGAAGGAAAAGACAATCCCGTTTCTGAAATGAATTATTTGGTTGCGCAGAATTATCCTAATCCGTTTAACCCATCAACTATAATTAGTTTTACTATTCCCGATGCAATGGCAAACCAAAATGTTTCGTTAAAAATTTACAATATTAACGGAGAATTGATAAAAACATTTTTCGAGAAAGAACTTCCCGCAGGTAATTACGTTACCCGTTGGAATGGAACAAATGAAACCGGTACAGCTGTTCCAAGCGGAGTTTATTTGTACAAAGTTGCGGTCGGAAATAATTTCGTTACCGGTAAAATGAGTTTAGTGAAATAATTTTAACTTAAATTAAATGGTTTTCTTTACATTTTTAATTATGAGGGAATAACATGAAAAAATTAATTCTAGTTTCTGCTTTGTTTTTTTTGTCTTCTCAGACATTTCCGCAGTCTAGCACTTTTAGCGTGGAAGCATACAAGCAGTTTCTTTCAACGCATCAAAATATGGATGCCGGAGAACTTTTGCAGATGCATAACGCCGGAACATTTCTCAATCAACTTCCGGCGCAAACTCAAAACCCACTTTACCTCGACAGCATCGCAATTAAATATCAACTAACGGATTACGAAAAATCACTGATCGAGAAAAATGGTTTTATGGTTACGGAACGGTTAAAAACCACAACGCTCGGCGATGCGTTAAGAGATATTTTCTACAAAGATTTACCGCTTTTCATTTCGACTGATGCGATTCTTCATTCGCTTCATGTTTCGTATGATCGGATTTTAAAAGACGCCGAACTTGGCTACATCATTCCAAAGTTGACTGATATTCTTGATAAACTTCAGCAACAAATTCCAACACTTAAAACACAGTACACTGCACAACCGGGAATGACAAAATCGTTGGAAGATGTTGATCTCTATATAGGGTTGGCAAATCTCTTGTTAACAGATAAATCCGGTTTTACATTCAGCGCAAATATTGCAAAAGCCGATACATTACTTGAAAAGATAAAAGCATTAGAAATGGAACCTGTTTATTTGTTTTCGGAAAATTGCAGAAACTATGATTTTAGCCAACTTAAAGTACGCGGACATTATACTGATGAGATGCAACCTAAACTTGCCAAATATTTCCAGGCGATGATGTGGCTTGGGAGAACTGAGTTTTATTTGATCCCCCCACGAGCTAGTGCTTACCCTTGTAGTCCTCAAACAAAATCTGATATTCAACGGCAAATAACTGATGCGTTGCTTATCTCAAAATTGATGAACCTCGCCGGAGTTCAATCTTCATTTGATGAGATTGACGGCATTATCGAATTCTTTGTAGGTAAATCCGATAACGTAACGCTAAATAATCTTGCCTATCTACAAAACAAAGTACAAATAACTGATCCGGCTGAACTACTTGACACAAACCGAGTAAATGATTTTCAAAATGAATTAAGTAAAAACGAGTTTGCTTACCAAAGAATTTTATCGCAAGTGTTGGTTAATAACGGTGTTGATTCAATTGTTCCCGCCTCATCCTTCCTTTTACTCGGTCAGCGTTTCATAATTGATTCTTATGTTTTTTCACAAGTCGTGTACGATCGCATAAAATATAAGAATGAATTCGTAGAAAGAATGCTTCCACAATCGCTCGATGTTTTATTTGCACTTGGCAATGACGCTTCGGCACAGCTTCTTCAAACCGAACTTGAGCAATATCATTATTCAACAAATCTTGCTTCGCTGCGGTATTTGATTGATGCTTACTCTGATGAGTTCTGGAATAGTTCGATGTACAACAGTTGGTTAAATGCGATCAGAACAATTAATCCGCCGAAAGTGCGCGAACAGCTTCCGTCGTTTATGCAGACTGCCGCTTACTGGCAATCTAAAATGAATACGCAGCTTGCTTCGTGGGCGCAACTCCGGCACGATAATCTTCTTTATGCAAAACAATCATATACCGGTTATCCAGTGTGTTCATATCCCTATGTTTATGTTGAACCATTTCCCGCTTTTTACAAGAACTTAAAAAGTTATGCATCTCTTTCGCTTCAGAAATTTCAATCGGTTTCTTTTGGTAACGATTTTTACAAACATTACGTTGTTCTATATTTCAACAACTTACTCGCCATTTCGGATACGCTTGGAATAATTGCTCAAAAAGAATTGAATAACGAGATTCTATCCGATGCAGAAAAACATTTTCTTCAAACAACACTTTCGCTATCTACTGAAGCTTCATATGCACATAGAGAATTTGATGGATGGTTTTCAAAATTATTTTATGGAAAAAGTCTAGAAGAATTCGACTTTGATGAAATAAATCATTTTGTCGTTGCGGATGTTCACACAGCCCCTTCAGAGACAAAGGTAAAACATGTTGGAACCGGTCCTTTTAACCTTGGCGTTTGGATTGCCAATAATAACGAGAATCAACCAACGGCATTTGTTGGTCCTGCTTTAAGTTATTATGAATACACATCAACAAATTTTTTGCGGTTAACCGATGAAGAATGGAAAGCTCAATATTTAAGCACTTCCCCGCGTCCTTCGTTTGTAAATAATTATTTAGCTGATTCAACCGGCAGCACTAAGGGAAGCGGTACGATGCTGTTCACTTCGATTGAAAGGAAAGATAATCCAACCTCCGAGATGAATTATTTGGTAGCGCAAAATTATCCCAATCCATTTAATCCTTCAACCATAATTAGTTTTACAATTCCCGATGCAATGGCAAACCAAAATGTTTCGTTAAAAATTTACAATATTAACGGAGAATTGATAAAAACATTTTTCGAGAAAGAACTTCCCGCAGGTAATTACGTTACCCGTTGGGATGGAACAAACGAAACCGGGACAGCCGTTCCAAGCGGAGTTTATTTGTACAAAGTTACTGCCGGAAATAATTTCGTTACCGGTAAAATGAGTTTGGTGAAATAGAACAAAACCGATAATTTTACCAAAGTCCTACTGGTTTCTTACGGGAAAACTTTGCAAAGAACATTCCCCGTTGATATTATAGAAAAATAAGGGGCAAAACTTGATGATTGGAAAGAAAAATTTACAAAGCTGAATGAACATTTGCTAAATCATAAACCGGCAAAACCGGAACCAAATTGTTACTTTGAATGAATGAATGGCTGCATGATTGAATGAAAAACATTCATCCATTCATTTCCATTCAGTTATACTTTTTTAGCCGTTTAATATTCTTGCCATCCTGCGCAGTCCGCCGCGGCGGAATTTTTACTAACTATTTAAATAGGAGAAGATTATGTTTTCAAAAAATCAATGGGTACTTCCTTCAACAATTCTTGCCTTGGCATTTTTGCTAGGGATCTTATTTATCAGCGGAACCTGGCGAAACGTGAGCAAAGCTAATCAAACGATCACCGTTACCGGTTCTGCAAAAAAGGAAATTGTATCGGATTTTGGAATACTTCGCGGAACAATTTCGGTGCAAGCTGTTTCGGGAAAAGATGCGTATCACGAACTCGAACTACAAAAACCAATCTTGTTTCAATACCTTGCACAAAAAGGATTTCCAAAAGAAACATTAAATCTTTTTACCATTACAAGCTATCCCGTTTTTGAGTTGAACGCCCAGGGAATGCAAACAAATATCATTAGGGGATATGTTTATTCACAACGAATTGAACTGCAATCCAACGACGTGAACAAAATTAGAAATCTTTCGTTGGAAATAAGTTCTGTAATCGAACGTGGTGTGAATTTTACGGTTGAGCAACCCGAATATCAATATTCAAAAATGGCGGATATTAAAATTGAAATTCAGGCAGAAGCGGCAAAGGATGCGATGATCCGCGCAAAGAAAATTGCCGAAGCGACTGACGGAAATTTAGGAACAATGCGCAATGCTCGCATGGGAGTTTTGCAGATCACTCCCAAAAACTCCAACATGATTTCCGATTATGGAGTTAACGATCTCAGTTCAATTGAAAAAGAAATTACCGCGGTGGTTAATGCTTCGTTTGAGATAAAGTAGATCACTACACTGTTTTAATCTTTAGAAAAATCTTCTGTAAAGATTACCAGGATGCATTACTGAAAATTTTGTTGACTAAGAATAAATTACTTTGTGATTGTTCAACCGGCTAAGAAAAAGTTGCTAGGTAATCTAGCATTATCACTCCTAGTTTCCTTTTTTCTTATCCTTCTTCAACTTCTTTTCCCCTTCTTTTTTGCCGTATTCTTTTTTGTAGGCTTTGGCGATGCGGCAGTCCTTACAAAAACTGCCGCAGCATTCTTCCCATTCTTTTTCGGTAAACAATTTTTTCAATTTTGACATGTTCACTTCAACAAAGCTTTTGAAGCTTGCAAAATGTTCTCAACGGTGATGCCATATTTTTCATACAGTATTTCATAGGGAGCAGAGGCGCCGTATGTTTCAATTGAGATTATTTTCCCACCGTCGCCGGTATATTTATGCCAGCCTTGCGCAACGCCAGCTTCAACAGCTATGCGGGCTTTCACTTTTTTCGGCAGAACGGAATTTTTATATTCTTCACTTTGCAATTCAAACAATTCCCAACTCGGAAAACTTACCACACGGACTTTCTTTCCTTCGCTTTCAAGTTTTTCTGCCGCCTTCAAAATTATTTCAACTTCGGAACCGCTTGCCATTAAAATAATTTCCGGTTTGTCGGCGTCTTTTAAAATGTAAGCGCCATTGAATAAATTATCTGATGAAGGATATTTCGATTGATCGAGAACCGGCAATCCTTGACGCGTTAAGAGTAACGCAACCGGACCACCTTTATGCTGGATCGCAAACTTCCAGGCTGAAGCGGTTTCGTTTGCATCCGCGGGACGCAGAACAACTAATCCCGGAATTGCGCGAAGCGAAGCAAGATGCTCAACCGGCTGATGCGTTGGTCCGTCTTCGCCAAGTCCTATAGTATCGTGCGTGAAAACATAGATCACTTTTATTTTTGATAATGCGGCGAGACGAATTGCCGGACGAAGATAATCGGAGAAAACTAAAAACGTTCCGCCGAAAGGAATAACTCCACCATACATCGCCATCCCGCTCATCAAACTTGCCATAGCGTGTTCGCGGATTCCAAAGTGAAAATTTCTTCCCGAACGATCATCTTTTGAGAATGCCGGGTAGCCATTTAAATAAGTGTTGTTCGAGGGAGCTAAGTCTGCTGAGCCGCCGATAAAGGTTGGAAGCGATGCGGCAATTGCGTTGATCGTTTTACCCGAAGCTTGTCGTGTTGCTAGTTTCTTTCCATCATCAACAAAAGTTGGAAGTTTTGAAATCCATTCTTCACCAAAGTTACCACTCATTACTTCAAGAAAGAATTTTGCTTCCTGCGGATATTTTTCTTTGTATTTTGCAAAGAGTTCGTTCCATTCATCTTCACCCTGTTGATGTTTCTTCTTAGCTTCTTCAAAATGATTTTTTACTTCTTCAGGAACAAAGAATGATTCTTCATATTCCCAACCTAAATTTTTCTTTGTCAATTTAATTTCTTCATCACCAAGAGGAGAACCATGAACCGAGGAAGTATCTTGCTTGTTCGGGCTTCCAAAACCGATGTGTGTTTTTGTAATAATGAGCGAAGGTCTCTCATCAATTTGAGCGTTAAGCAGAGCGGTTTCAATTTGTGAAGGATCATTTACATCAGAAATATGCTCAACATGCCAGCCATAGGCTTCAAAACGCTGTTCAATATTTTCGGAGAACGAGAGAGAGGTTTTTCCGTCGATTGAAATTCCATTATCGTCGTAGAAGAAAATTAATTTGCCGAGTTTCAAGTGTCCTGCAAGCGAGGCGGCTTCGTGAGAAATACCTTCCATCAATTCGCCGTCGCTGCAAATGCCGTAAATAAAATGATCGAGAATTTTTATATCGTCTTTGTTAAACATTGAAGCGAGATAAGCTTTTGCGATTGCCATTCCGACCGCATTGGCAAAGCCTTGACCAAGCGGACCAGTAGTCGTTTCAATGCCAAGTCTTTGATCGAATTCAGGGTGTCCTGGCGTTTTGCTTCCCCATTGACGAAAATTTTTCAGATCATCGAGAGAAATATTATAACCGCTAAGATGCAATATTCCGTAGAGCAGCATACTGCCGTGTCCCGCTGAAAGAATAAAGCGGTCGCGATTAAGCCACAAAGGATTTTTCGGATTGAGGTGCATATATTTTGTGTACAGCGCATAAGCGATCGGAGCGCAACCCATTGGCATTCCGGGATGCCCGGAGTTTGCTTTTTGAATTGCTTCAACAGCAAGGAAGCGAAGCGTGTTAATGCTGAGTTGATCGACGGAAACGGACATGAAAACTCCATAATTTGAATAATAATTATTGTAAATATAAGTGAAAGAGTTGATAAGTTAAGTAATGCTAAGGAAGTGCTAATTCCGTTTAGTTAGAACTTACTATTTTCCCGTCAACAACCGGAGTAAGACAAACAAGCGGTGAATCAGGAACTTGAAACTTTTGAAATATTTCTTCAAAGAGAAGGAATTGTTTCCCTTGTTTTTCGAGTTTGGTAAATTGTTTATACTTCATTTTCTTACCGGAGTTGGAAATGGGCGGATCAAATTTATAGGATGATGAAAAATCCCGTACGGCGTTTGTTTTAAGAAAAGAAATTTTTTCCTCGTCACTCCCGCCGGCTTCGTACGAGCAGGCGCGGAACTCTTCAATGATTCCATTATCAATTACGAGATAAAGGTTTAAAATTTTTTCAGACATCGATTTGTTTATTTTTTATTACGAAATAGGTAAGAGCAAGAGCCAAACTCAATGCGAATTTACACATTACGCTTTCAATGACCGTAAGCACAAACGAATCGCCGAAGGATTTCAAAATAAATCCCGCCGCGACCGGAATTGAGATGAAGACATAAGCGAAAACAAGAATTCCGCTTAACCTTGCTTTTAACGTTCCCGGATTATCTTTAACTTTTTCTCTTAAATAAAAAATAGTCACTACGATCGGTGCGTAGTAGAAAAATCCATACGACTCACCCAACGGGTACGAATAAGAAGCATAAAAAACCGTACAGGTTTTCACAATAAATTTTTCGATAGTTAATGAGTAATAGATAAGAAAAAACAAAGCCGGCAAATAAACGAGATAATTCTTTTTAGCATTATTCCCCCAGATTGTCCACGCAAGAATCAATCCCGTGGGAGGAAGAAAAGTTATATCCGCAAAAGCTAAAAAAGCAACAAAGGAACTATCGACGTTGAAATAACAAATCAACGACTCGAGAAATTGATACCCCATGAGAAGAAAAATTGTTACTGCCGCAAGTATGTTCTCTTTTTTCTTTTTTAGATGAAAGAGAACAACACTGAGCAAAATAAATTCTACCGCTGCAAAGAGAAGTGAGACGATGCCGCTCCAATTATTCATAATATTGCCTAAAGTGTTTTATGAGTTCCGTCGCAGAACGGAGCGTTTTTAGAATGTTTGCATCCGCAAAGCCAAACTTCTTTTGTTTCAGTCACTTCAAAAACTTTCGGTGAGAAACCGCTTCCTTTGTGGGTGCCATCGCAAAACGGCTGCTTAGCGGATTTCCCGCAAGCGCACCATGCATATTTGCCCGGCTGCAGTGTTACACCGAACGGACTTTTCTGAGCAACAAAGGGTTCTTCCATTTTACTTCCTTTGAAATATGGATTCATAAATTATTTATAGAGCGATCTAAAAGTCTAAATGAATATCGAACAACAAACAAGGAATAAGGAATTTCGAAGTAAATACACATAGCGTTGTGAAATCATTATTCGAAATTCCTTGTTCGATATTCATTATTAGAACTGTACTAATTACGCTTTCGGTCCAATCATTTTTTCTGGACGGACAAATTCATCAAATTGTTCTGCGGTCAATAAACCAAGTTCAACAGCAGCTTCCTTTAAAGTTTTCTTTCCTTTAAGAGCTTTCTTCGCTACCTTTGCAGCGTTGTCATAACCGATATGCGGATTAAGTGCAGTTACCAACATCAATGAATTAATTAAATGATTTTTTATATTCTCTTTGTTTGCTTCAATACCGACGACACAATTATCTGTAAAGCTTGTGCACGCGTCTCCGATTAATCTAATTGATTGAAGCACATTAAAAATGATGACCGGCTTGAAAACATTGAGCTCGAAGTTTCCCATCGCTCCGCCGAAGTTTACGGAAACATCGTTTCCAAATACTTGCGCGCAAACCATCGTCATCGCTTCTGATTGAGTAGGGTTGACCTTGCCCGGCATGATGGAACTACCAGGTTCATTCTCCGGCAAATTTAATTCCCCTAATCCGCAACGCGGACCGGAGCCAAGCCAGCGAATATCGTTCGCTATTTTCATCAATGAAGAAGCAAGAGTTTTTAATACTCCGCTGAATTCAACTAGAGCACAGTGTGTGGCTAATCCTTCAAATTTATTTCTTCCGGTGATAAATGGTTTGCCTGTTAGTTCTGCAATTTTAGCAGCCGATCTTACGGCAAATTCCGGATGTGTATTTAGGCCGGTACCTACAGCCGTTCCGCCGAGAGCAAGTTCGTACAATCTTGGAAGTCCGCATTGAATTCTTTCCAAACCGTTGGTTAGCATTTGCACATAACCGCTAAACTCTTGTCCGAGTGTAAGCGGAGTAGCGTCCATTAAATGGGTTCTTCCGATTTTGATGATGTCTTTAAACTCATCCATTTTTACTGCGAAGGCATCACGGAGTTTTGTAATACCCGGAATAAGATGACGGTGAATTTCTTCAATAGTGGCGATGTTCATTGCTGTTGGGAAGGTGTCGTTTGATGACTGCGCTTTGTTTACATCGTCATTCGGATGGATCGGTTTTTTACTTCCCAACACTCCACCGGCAAGTTCAATAGCGCGGTTGGAAATAACTTCATTCACATTCATATTTGTTTGCGTGCCGCTTCCGGTTTGCCAAATAACAAGAGGAAAATGATCATGTAGTTTTCCTTCAATCACTTCATCGGCTGCTTTAACTATGAGATCAGCCTTTTCCGCGGGAAGGATTCCTAAGTCTTTATTAACAAGCGCGGCGGCTTTTTTTAGAATACCAAATGCGCGGATCAATTCGTCCGGCATCCGTTCTCCGCCGATTTTGAAATTCATTAGTGAGCGGGCAGTTTGAGCTCCATAATATTTATTGGTCGGAACTTTGATCTCACCCATGCTGTCGGTTTCAATTCTGTAATCCATTGTTTCTCCTCTGAGTTTTTATTTTGTTAATGCAAAATTAAGAATTATTGCAATAGGTTGTTCAAAGAGAAAAGAAAAAAAGTTGAAAAGGAAGAAAAGCCTCTCGGAAGAGAATTCCGGATTTGCACAAAATTTTTATTGTTTGATTTGTGCAAGCAATACGATAAAGTACCCGAAGATGTTTAAACAATTTTTACCGTGAAATTATTTTCCCTTAAACGTTTTATCTAAAAATTCTAACATGTACTTCATCGTTTCATCGAACCAGGGATGAAACAACCAGAATGGATGAGGAGTGTTTTCAATAGTATGTACTTCAGAATTAATTTTCAACCGCTTTAGTTTTTCTATCATCACGTCGCGACCGGCGTGAAATCTACTCAAAGAGCTGTTGATAAAAAGAATTGGCGGACAGTGTTCGTTAATATAATTGATGGGAGAAGCTTCAATCCACAATTCCGGCTTTTCTTTAAACGATGAGCCGAACCATACTTTCCCTGACGAAGGCTTAGAAGGAAGAGAATCTTTTCCGCTCTCGGCGGGATCAGTAAAATCTAAAATGCCATCAATATTAATTACAGCCTGAACACGAGAGGAATATTTTGAATTACTATTCTTCTCTTCAAATTTTTTAAGATCACCGGTTACGCCAAGGAACGCAGCCAATTCTCCTCCGGATGAACAGCCGGAAACCGCTATCTTGTCGTTATCAATATTATATTTTGAACTATTCGCGCGAAGCCACTTGATAGCGGCTTTTAAAGCATAGATCGCTGCGGGATAGTTAGCTTCGGGAGATAACCGGTATTCAACCGTAGCGGCAACATAACCATGCTCGGCAAGTTTCACAGCAGTCGGCCATTCCATGCTTCGCTCTCCGGATCGCCATCCCCCGCCGTGAATGATCAGCACGGCGGCAGAAGACTTTTTTTCTTTTTCTGCCGGAGTGAAAATATCCATCTGCAGATCTCTCCCATTGGAAGCTTGATAAATAACATCTTTATGTAAAACGACACCGGGAGCTAATTTGTATTTTACTAACCTTGCAGAAGGGAAATGCTCGGTTACTTTTGCGTTCGTTCCCCAAATAGTGAATGAAGTATCGCGCGGTATTTTATTTGTCGGTTCTTTACTTTGAGCAAATAAAATTGTTGATAACAGGAAGAGCAACCAAACTTGACAAAGCTTTTTCATAGATTAAAAATAATCATTTTTCCTGTTTTAAAATATCACAGTTTAACTTGTAAAGTTGTTCTCACTGCTCGTGAAATTCCCCGCAAAGTAGGACAAGCTATTGCCCTACTTTAAAACTATCCTTTTTTGTTTGGACAAAATTACAGACTCACGGTTAATAGAAATAACTTCCGCTTGATATTTTGCAAACTTGTTGTGCCCCGATTCCATTCCTAATTTCTTCTGCCCACCGTAAAATAAATACCTTACCACTTTTATCGCTCCAAGTCAAGATTTTTCTTAAACAGGAATTCCCTTCCCTGTTGTAATTCTTAACATATCCGGTTGTTTTATCAAACAACCTCTTCTGCAAGTATTGAGTCTTCTTTAATTCCTGTTCGAGAAAACAATGAAAAAGTTTGGATAATTATTTTTATGTCTAATAATAAAGAGAATTTTTTTTCATAGAAGATATCCCAATAAAGCAAATCTTCAGCGCCAAGAGTTCTCCTTCCGAATAACTGCCACAGTCCAAGAATGCCGGGTTTTGAATTTAATTGTTCTCTCTCTTTGTTTTCTTCGGGAAAATATTCTTTCAAATATTTCAGGTCGAATAGATCAAGCGGACGCGGACCGATTAAACTCATTTCTCCTTTTATTACATTAACCAACTGAGGCAATTCATCAATTCCGTACTGCCTTATCAGTTTGCAATATCTTGGCACTTTCTCTTTATAACCGGGACTTGATAAAAACTTTCTGCCTGTCACCGGGTTTACTTTTACCTCATTTTTAACAGTACGTATTTTGAACAGCTTGAATAATTTGCCATCAACGGCTAAACCGCGTTTCTGAATAAAAATTGGGAACGCTCCTGTTTCAAGAATACTTATAAGAAATGCTGTCAGCAGTAAAGGTGAAAGAAGAATTAATAAAAAGATGGATATAATTATATCGCTAAATCTTTTGATTTTTTTTGATGTTTCAGTATTCATTTTATCCATTCTTAAAAATAAACCACCATGCTTTTACATGGTGGTTTATTACTTGTTCTATTTCATCAAAATGAATTTCTTTGTTTGCACAAACTCTCCCGCTTGCAAGCGATAGAAATAAGTGCCGCTGGCTAAGTAAGCGCCTGAAAAGGTAACAGTGTATGTTCCGGGTTCTTTTTTCTCGTTAACTAATACAGCCACTTCCTTGCCCAACACATTAAACACTTTCAAACTTACATTCTGGCTACTAACTATTGAATACTGAATACTTGTACTCGGATTAAACGGATTCGGATAGTTTTGATCCAAAGAAAATTCTGTAGGCAACTGATGTACTTCAACTTCTATTTCTTTTGAATATTCAAAATTGCCGTCATTATCAATTTGTTTTAGACGATATAAAAAGTTACCTGATGTAACAGTTTTATCAACATACGAATATTCTTTAGCTGAGTTACTATTCCCGCTTCCCTGTATAAATCCAACTTTCTCCCAATTCCTAATTCCTAATTCCCCATTCCTAATTGACTTTTCTACTTCAAAACCGTAGTTGTTAATTTCGGTAGCGGTAGTCCACTTTAGAGCTACATTGGAAATGCTGGTTGTTGCGGTAAAGGAAGTGAGTTCGACAGGAAGAGGACCATCTGTTATATTGACTGGAGCAGACATGGTTTGAGCATTTATCACTCCAGTTGTGTTTGAATTGTTATGGGAATCGAATAATCCTAAAGTTAAGGATCCCGTATTAATTGTTAAACTAGTTGTTACGGTATTATTTGAGATAGTAAAATTAATTGTTGCAATTGTTTGATAGGATGATGTAAGATCGAGACCAACTGGTGTTCCATCTCCATTGCCATTTATATTTGAACCTGAAATAGATAATCTTACATATGGTCCACTAGAGACATAATTAAGTGAACGAGTATAATTGCTACCGATAGTGGCATCATACGTGCCCGACACAATGGTACCAGATACAATAACTGGGGCTATATGAGCAGCAGTATAATAAACATCAATCGTTGCTGATCCTATGGTGTTACTAGCAGTTAAGTTAGTTCCCTTGGCCTGAATTGCAACCTTAAAAGAACCCCCGTTCGTTCCGTCATTAGTAGTCACGACTAATTGAGTTTCAATTGTAGTTTGAGCAAATATACTCATACTAGCAAATACAAAAATACTAAGTAACACTTTTTTCATGATTTATCTCCTTTTAATTTATAAAAATAATTCCTCTAAATAATTCTGATAATTTGTCTTTCCATTAAGGTACATTCGTGGCAGCACCAAGTTTCGTGTTGGCATTCCAAGGATTAAAATCCAGAACTGTTACCTGCCCATCTAAATTCATGTCATCAATGACATAACCGACCTGACCAGCTTTGGTGTTAGCATTCCATGTGTTAAAATCCAGCGCAGTAATTTGACCGTCTTTGTTAGAATCACATGCATACATTCCATACACACCACTGCCTAAGTCTTTCATCGGATTTGTTCCATAAGCTTGGGTTTGAGCAGTTGTAAAATCATAGAGAGCGCTTGCGGCACTAAGTGCAACAGCGGCTGCGCTCATTATTGCAAGATGATTTCTATGCCGCACAACCATATAATAACTTCCCTCACTTACATTGAATCTCAATTGGTCAGTGCCGTCCAAATCAACAATAGCTCCGGTACTCTTTACGAATCCTGCCCGGGAGGCAACTTTGGTACCGGCTGCTGTTCCGGTTCTTAATTCTACCAATACATAATCTACTACACCGGCGGGTATACTTGCTACTGTTTCTGTACCGGTATAACTCCAAGGTGTGGTATTATACGGTTGAGTTAAAGGTATCAGCCCCGATGAATTTAAAGTTGTAGTCATTGATCCACTTGAATAGGGTCCTTGAAAAAATATTTTCGCATTTGCTGGTATAAAGAGGGTTCCTCCACACTTAGTACCATTACCGAAATATGTACCGCTAATGCTAATATTGGCTGCACATATATCCGCATCGTTTGTTACCTCGATGGTTGTGCCTGATTGAAACTCCATTGTGCTTTGACCTTTTGCAGAGATAGATAAAAGACAAAGCATCAGAGAAGTTAAAAGTAAAAAAAATATTCGTTTCATTTTAAATTCTCCTCTTTAGTTCGATGTTTTATTCTGAGCCGAGGGCGCGTGCATCTCCGGTATAAATGAGACTCTTGACGCTGTATCATATTTTATTTTTGCTTTAAGCAAAACCTTCTGTACCTCTTCCTTAACCAGTTCAGCTATTGAGGTATGAAAAGTGGTTAGATCATGTTTTATAGCGTCGCTTTCGATTTTCAATTCCTGAATCGCCTTAACCATAACAGGTAAAAGATTCCCAGGTGTTGCTTCCAACCGTTTTGGATTGGATTTAAGCACAAGGTTAAGCCATTTAGCACCCGCTTTAGTTTGTGCCTCGTCTAATTCCTGTGCAATGAATCCGGCAGTTGGAATTTGCTCCATTTTTGAACCATTCGACTTTCTGTTTTTATACCACTCTCGTCTGTCCCAGTTGAACATGCGTGGTTTTAATGTCATCAAAAAATCTAACCCGAGCGGCAAATCCCGAATATTCTTTTTGTCTCTAGCATCAGAAAGAGCAGTAATGGCTGTTACCTTACAGCGAAGCTTTGTAACACTGCTATTCCCGAGAGTAACCTCATTAGAAATTGTAACTGAACTTGGCTGCGCATTGTAGCCAATAAATACATTGTTTGAGCCGGAGGTAGCAATCCCCCCAGCAGTGTCGCCCAATGCAGAATTACTGCTGCCAGTGCATTTGTAAAGTGAGCAATATCCAAATGCGGAATTATATAAACCAACCTTGTTCGAATATAGAGATTTGTAGCCGAATGCAGTAACACTATATCCGGATGTGTTAGATTTCAGGGTAAGATTGCCGAAAGCAGCATTACCAGTACCGTCCCCGTCGCTTAAGATAGATTGCGAACCAAATGCTGAATTAGAGCCACCAGTACATAAGTAATGCGCTTGATACCCGAATACGGAACTGTAGCTACCGGCTGTGGCCATATATAGCGATTGCGAACCAAAGGTAGAATTTGTACGGGAAATAGTGCTATTATAGAGCGTAGAGTATCCGAATGCCGAATTAAAATATCCCGAAGTATTATAGTAAAGTGAATAACTCCCAAACGAGGAATTCGTATTACCAGATGTGTTGGTATATAGAGTTTTAAATCCAACAGCGGAATTTTTATAGCCGGTAGTTAATGAAATCTGAGAAGCATATCCAACAGCAGTATTATTGCTTGCCATATAAGAGCTAGTGGCGCTGATTGCAAAATTACCCGAATTTAATCCTACAAATATATTTTTCCCATCTGTATCCGACACTTGAAAGTCGTGTATAAATCTATTCGCTCCTTTAAAGATTACACCTACAGTTGAAACAGTCGTTACTGGTATTGTTATACTCTTGTTAAGACTTAGATTACCAGTTGACTGACTGATACTTAAAAATGTTGCCGGGGTGCCGTCTTTAATGGTGAATGTTCCACTGACACCTAGGGAATTATTGATGTCGTTCTGGCTATGGAGAGATACAGTCAACATCAAAAGCAGCATTGCTGTAAATAAACTTTTCATAGTTTCACCTTTTGTTGTACACACAAGTGCTTGTACCATTTGTTACACCAAACATTTTCTCCGAATAATATCTGACCATGCATTGACATTACACAGCGGAGGAGAAAAGACAAAGCAATAAACTCGTAAATGCAAAAGCAATAATTGTTCATTTGAAATTCTCCTTTCTAATCCGATGTTTTGTTTAATGAAACTCTTTGTGTCGTAGCTTCATTTTGGATAGCCCTCAGCAAAACCGTCTTTACCTCCTTGGTTACTTGTTCAGCAATTAAGGTACGTAGAGCTGTTAGTTCTTTTCTTAATGCATCATTCTCAGATTTCAAATTTTGAATCGATTTAACCATAATAGGAAGTAGATTACCAGATGTTGCTTCCAGTTTTTCAGGGTTGGATTTGAGCACAAGGTTGAGCCATTCAGCATTGGCTTGAGTTTGAGCTTCATCTAATTCCTGAGCTATGAAACCGGCAGTTGGATTTTTTTGAATTTTGGAGCCGTTCGATTTACCTTCTTCATACCACTCTCTTTTATCCCAGTTGAAAAGGCGTGGTTTTACCGTCATCAAAAACTCCAGCCCGAAAGGCAAGTCCCTTATGTTTTTCTTATCCCTTTTATCGGAAAGAGAGGTGATACTTATAACTTGACAGCGGAGAGTTGTAATACTGCCATCTCCAAGGGTAATTTCGTTGGAAACCGTAGCCGAGCTTGGCTGGGCATTGTATCCGATAAATGTATTGTTTGATCCTGTTGTAAGATCTGAACCTGCAGATTCACCTAGTGCCGAATTATAACTACCCGTTGCAAGATGGAGAGAACTACTTCCAAATGCGGAATTTCTTACTCCTACTGTGTTGAAATAAAGTGCTTCCCATCCTATTGCAGAATTTTTATTCCCTTCTGTGTTGGAGTACATCGCTTTGTGTCCTAATGCAGAATTCCAATATCCGATTGTGTTGGCAACGAGGGAGTTATATCCCAGAGCGCTATTTTCGTAACCTGTTGTATTAGCTGCAAGTGAACTTTCACCAAAGGCATTATTTGATGCGCCGGTTGTGTTTGAATGCAGCGCATAATCTCCAAAGGCAGAATTGCCGGTAGCAGTAGTATTGGAGTAAAGTGCTTCGTTACCAAATGCGGAATTCCCTTCACCCGTTGTGTTTGAATATAGCGCTTTATACCCGAAAGCTGAATTCTGTCGGCCTGAGGTGTTGGAGTAAAGTGAATTAGTCCCTATAGCGGTATTATCAGAGCCGGTAGTAAGTGAAATTAATGAAGAGTATCCGACGGAAGTATTATTACTTGCTTGAGTAGCAGCACCACCCATTGTAAAATTACCGGAATTCACTCCGATAAAAGTGTTATAGCCATTCGTTCCAGATGCCTGGTAGTCATGGATAAATCTATCCGTTCCTTTGAATATCACACCAAGTGTTGAACTTGTTGTTAACGGTAAGGAAAGGCTATTGGTTAAGCTCAAGTACCCGGTGGACTGACTAAGACTTAGAAATGTTGATGAGGCGTCTTTGATAGTGAAAGCTCCACCGTTACCAAGCGTGTTGTTGATATTTTGGCTGTGGAGAGTTGCCGTCAACAGAATAAGCAGCATTGTTGTAAAAAAAGTTTTCATGGTTTTACCTTTTTTTAAAGTTTGATGAGGTGTGTAAGGAAGAGTTAAGTGCTAATGGAAAAGAAATTATCGTAATTATTTTTTTCATTTCTTTATTCCTAATGAATATCTGACTTACTAAGTTTAGATTTTATAAACCCGGGAATTGCAGTAATGTCTTCTTTATGGTAATAGCTAACTGCACCGGCGTTTATTGCCGCATCGTAAAGGGCAGTGTCCTCGTATTGTGTGATTATGATTATTTTTGCTTCGGGGTGCTTTTGGATAATCTGTTTGGTTGCGGCAATACCATTTATCTTTTTCATTTTTATATCCATCAACACCCAATCGGGAAAAGTTTTTTCGTAGGAATCAATTGCTTCTTCACCGCTTGAACACTCGATTAATGAATCGAACATATCTATGAATAAGGTTGTTATCATTTGTCTCATTTTTAAATTATCATCAACAATCATAAGAGTCATAAAAATTCCGCAATTTCTGAGAGTTAAAATGCAGGTAAAGAAAACAGAAGTATGTAGAGAGTAGTACTCAATTTATCTAGGTAGTAGTACTTATTTTTCAAGGGAAGAAGTTAAAAGTAAAGATCAGTCAATAGGAAAGTAACGGTTCGTTGAACGGTGAATCGAATTTCGAAGAACGAACAAGAAATGAGGATTACGGGGTTAAGGAATCCAAACACTACTCCTTCGGGATCCATGATAAAAAAGAAAGTTGATTCTAAACTTGAATTAAGAGATTATAATTAAAAAAATTTATTCTGGTCCGGGATAAGTCAAGTCTATTATTTTATAATAAGTGCTTATTCTCAACTGCAAAAAGTAAGAGTGAGCTGCAGCCGTGCAGCTCGAGTTTGTTGCATATATTCATGCGATGATTCTCTACGGTTCTTATGCTAATAAATAATGTCTCAGCGATTTCTTTGCTCGTTTTTTTATTAGATATTTGTTTGAGAATATTTTTTTCCATGCAAGTAAGTTTTTCGATATTGTTTTTCTTTACCGAGGTATAGGATGTTCTATTTATTAAGTAATCAGAGATGATCGGGCTGATATAATGTTTAGTTTCGGCAACGGTTTTAACACACTCCATTATGTCCTCGCTTGCATTTTCTTTTAGAATATAACCCATCACACCAATATCTAGTGCTTTATTAAAAACATCCTCTTCTCTATGCATCGTTAAAAAAATTATTTTGGTTGTGGATTTATTTTCACTTAGCTTTCTTACAACCTCAAATCCGTTGAGCCCTGGCATGTTAATATCAAGAATAGCAACGTCTGGTCGAGAGGCAAGTATTTGATTGAGTGCTTGTTCTCCATCCGAAGCGTATGATAAAACATCTAGTGAATTATCCTCTCGTATTACATCGATTAACCCTTTTAGGAAAACAGGATGGTCATCTGCTATGACAAGTTTAATATTCTTCTTCATTATTTAACTCGATGGGTATAGTAATCAATAATGTGGTCCCTTTTTCTTCAATGGAATTTATTTGTAGGCTGCCATTAATTAATCGAACTCGCTCATGCATTCCTTTTAGCCCAAATCCGGCACTGTTTTTTAAACTATGCTCAACAAATTCTTTACTCATACCTTTCCCATCGTCAGTTAGGTTGATGATAACTTGATCTGATTTCTTTGTAACAGTAATATTAACATTTTTTGCAGCAGAGTGTTTAATGATGTTACTTATCCCTTCCTGGATAATTCTAAAAATATGTATCTCCGATTCCGGCTTAAAAATACTATCAACGTAATTGATGGAGTGCGAAACATGAATGCCGGTAGTTTCAAATGATTTATTAATAATGGATTGAGCGGTTTTTGTCAAACCCAATTCATCCAAATGATATGGATGCAAATTGTAGGCAATTTTTCTTACATCATTTATAGATTCGAGTGCAATTTCGGAAATCGATTCCATTTGTGTTTTTGCTGAATCAAAGTCGGATTTTTTTAATGCTATTTTTGCCCGATTATTAATGATAAGCAGATTTTGTCCCAGCCCGTCATGAAGCTCGGATGCCATTCTTTTTCTCTCGTTTTCCTGCGAATCAATTAATTGTTGAGAAAATCTTTGCTGCGCTATTGTTCCTTTTTTTAGATTACTGACCCGTCTTCGGTATGCATAACCAGCAATGGAAATGAGGACTCCTATAACCACCATTCTGAACCACCAGGTCATCCAGTATGGGGGAAGAACAACTATAGCAAGTGAAGTACCCGTCATATTCCACATACCGTCATTGTTCGACGCGATAACTTTAAATTTATATTTACCGGGATCGAGATTAGTATAATCAACAAATCGTTTACCCTCGGAATCAATCCAGTTTTTATCAAATCCTTCCATTTTATATTTATACTGATTCTTTTGAGGACTCGTGAAATCGAGAGCAGCAAATTGAAATGAAATGAAATTTTGGGAATAGGATATTTCTAAAACACCGGAACTTAATATCGGGGCTTCTGCTATTCGTTTGTTCATTAATTTAATTTCCGTAATAACTACATTGGGGATGTGAGTGTTGTATCTCATGTTATCCGGATGGATCACATTTAATCCGTTTACCCCGCCAAAAAACATTTTTCCTTCTTTGGAAGTGTAATAAGCTCCTTGATTAAACTCATTGCTTTGGAGACCATCTTTATTATCATAATTTTTAAACGTAAATTTTTGGGGATCCAATTTAGAAATACCCTTGTTTGTGGAAAGCCATAAATAGCCATTTTTATCTCCGGTTATTCCATATATAACATTATTTGGCAGCCCGTTCTTTTCAAAAAAGCGATTAACTTTTCCCGTCATTTTATCAAAACGGTTAAGCCCTATGTCTGTACCAATCCATAAATAGGAACAGGAGTCTTCAAGAATTGACATAATTGAATTATCACTGAGCGAAGCGGGATCAGATAAATCTTTTTCATAGACAGTAAAATTATTTTTTGCTTCATTGTACCGGCATAATCCGCCACCGTAAGTTCCAACCCAAATTGTATTATCCGAATCCTCATAAATTGTTAAAACAGCGTTGTTGCTCAGACTCTTAGGATCGGCAGAATTGTGAGAATAATGTTGAAATGAATTTGTTCTCTTGTCTAAAACATCAATGCCGTTTTTTGATCCAATCCAAATTTTACCACCCGAATCTTCCATCATTGTCCAAATATAATTATGACTAATGCTATTTGAGTTTAGGGGATCATGAAGGAATCTTTTAAAGCTGCCGTCTTTTCGCATTAAATTCAAACCGCCACCATACGTAGCAACCCATAAATCACCTTCGATATCTTCTAATATAGTAGAGATGGAATTGCTGCTGATACTTTGTTGGTTATATTCATCATGCTTAAATATCTTGTACGAGTTATTTTGCCTGTCATATTTAATCAAGCCTTCGCATTCGGTGCCAATCCAGAGCAACCCTTTCGAATCACTGAATATTGCCCAAATGGAATTATTATTAATTTTAAATTTCTCAACAGGCGATAGGTAAGTAAATTTATTTCTATTAAAAGTTATCTTTGCAAGGCCTCTACCACTGGTTCCAAACCAGAGAACACCCGACTTATCTTTAAAAAAACATTTTACCCTGTAAGCATTTTTGGGTCCTATAATATCCTTCAACTCATTCTTATAGACTACTTTGTTATTTCGAATGTCATGAAGCGACAGGAAATTATTAGAGGCAATCATATATTCATTCCCATAATACCGATACACATTATAAATGGGAACGTTTTGATTTAAAATTTCTTTTGCTGTAACAATTATGTTATTTCCTGTTTCTGCTTCAATAATGAATAACTTACCGGGAAAAGTGGAAAGGAGTATTCTTCCGTCGGAAGTTTTCATAGTAGACAAAATGATTTTGTTTTGCAGGTAAGTAGGAATTTTTGCACCGACTTCTTTATTATCAATTACATCGAAAAAGTATATTCCCCTCTCCGTACCAATTAAATAAATCCGTTCGGTAAATTTCAAAAGACATGTCGTATGGTTTTTCCTCCCTTCTTTATATGGTTGGTTCAACATTTCCATTTTTAAACTCTTGGTATTAAACTTAACCAACCCACATCCGTACGTTCCCAAAAGAAGATTTTCTTTATCAATTGGAGATATCTTGGTAATTATATTATCGTCATAATTATAGTGTGAAGAATCACTGAAAATCAAATAGCGGGAAAATTTTTTCATCCCTTTATCAAATTTATTTAGTCCTCCTCCGTAAGTCGCCAACCAGATATTATCTTTTTTATCAACATAAATATCACAGATATTACTATTGGAAATGGACTGGTTATCTGCCGGATCGAATCTAAAAGCTGTAAAATTATACCCATCAAACATGTTTAATCCTTCCTGAGTTCCGATCCATAAGAACCCCTCATTATCCTGGTTAATGCAATTAACCTGTGATTGTGAAAGACCTTCCTCGAGTGAGTAATGATCGAATTTAATATCCGCGGATTGGGCAATTAGAATACTCGAAAGAAAAAGAAACAACAAGTAGCGGTTATAATTCAGCATTGGAGCGGTCAGTCATAAATATTAACTTACATTTATTTTGAAAATTATATGCACTGAAAATTTTATTACTCATAAGATTATCAACTATTGCAACCGGTTAAGTTACCCTTACTGATCCTTAGCGAAAAAAGTACGTAGAGCCTTGCCCTGGCAAGGCTCTACATCTCGTAATCCTATTTTAACACTATCATCTTTTTCGTTTGTATAAAACTACCTGCGCATAGTTGGTAGAAATATACTCCGCTGCTAACTGCCGCATTTTTACTACTAAACTCCACCTCGTACGTCCCTGGTAGTTTTTCTTCATTAACTAAGGTGGCTATTTCATTTCCCAGCACATCAAAAACCTTCAGACTTACAAACTGTATATTGCCTACTGCATACTGAATACTTGTCGTCGGATTAAACGGATTTGGATAATTCTGTTTAAGAGTAAATGCAACGGGGGTATTTGATTTTTCATCTTTTATTCCTACCGTATTCTCACTGTACAAAGCTGAAATTTCTGGGTCAGTTAATGATCTATCATATATTCTAATATCGTCAATTGATCCCTCAAAGAAACGACTGGTGGGTTCATCTGGCCAGAAAGCCAAATTATCATAGCCAATTCGCCAATATCCGCTAGTATTTTCTGCTGAAGTTACCGAGGAGTTTAATGAAATAAAACTACCATCAATATATAATGCTAATCCTTCATTCGAGATCAGTCCTGCTACATGATGCCATTTCCCATCATTATATAAATTGACAGATTTTAGCACCTGGTAGTTCCCTGTCCAAACTCCAAAGCAAATATTTCCGGAGTTTGTCAGATAAATGTTTCTATCATGATTGGTGCTGCTTCCGGTTTGACTATCTCCAAATCCAAACAATTTACCACCACTTGTTGAATTCGTCCTGAACCATAATGAAATACTTAATGGAAATGGGTTTGTTAATTGATTTGCTGAAGAAATGTAATCAGTTTGACCATTGAAGTAATAAGCTTTATTTGAATTTTCGAAGCGATCCGATGTCAAAGCCGCAGTATAAACAATTCCATGATTACTATTCCCGCTTTCATCGTTTGCGTTACCGTTGAATGGATAGTAAGCCGTTAAACCGCTTGTGCTTGGCAGACTGTCAACGATTGTAGCTTTATAGAGACCACCACCTAGTGTTCCAGCAAAAAGATTTGTTTGTGTACAGTAAAGTGTTCGCACATCCTTATTAGTTAAACCCGCATTAAACTCTGACCACTGCATTCCATTATCAGTTGTTTTGAAAACCCCGCCCCCGCCGGTTCCGGCATACAGTGTTGTGCCGCTCACAGCAAATGTTTCAACAGAAGTATAGGTTATTCCGGTATTTACCAACGACCATGAATTGCCCGAATCAGTTGATTTAAAGACACCACTCGGCGTTCCTGCAAAGAGATTTGTTCCTACAAACGCAAGTGCGCGTACAAAAAGGTTTGTCAATCCAGTGTTCGCAGCACTCCAATTTGAACCCGCATCCGTTGAAAAAAACACACCACCATCGGAAGTTCCGGCATAGAGTATTTGATTATTTTCAATCATAATTCGAATTGTCGATACTGTTGGACTTATGCTTAACTGAGTCCAACTACCTGCATTATCCAACGAGCGAAATGCACCGCCTTCTTCTGTGCCAGCATACAATCCTGCTCCTCTTGTTGCAATGGTCCTAACAAATGTCGAGGTCAATCCTGTGTTTTTAACTGCCCAGGTTTTTGCGCTATCATCAGAGCGGAAAACACCGCCGCTGGTTCCGGCATAAAGGAATCCCCAACCACCTGTTATACATAAAACACCTGTACTAGTCAAGCCACTATTAGTGTTCACCCAGTTTGAATCACTTCCAGTGCCTTTATATATCCCATTTGCATCTGTTCCTATAAAAATGGACTCTCCATTCGAATAGATCCCATAAATATTTTTACCCGATAATCCTACTTTTGTCCATGACCCAGACGAACCAGATAGAGGAGTTCCATTTGGATTTTGCCAATCTAAATAGGGATACCCGTTATTTATCCCATCTCCCATATTCCATATTGTTCCATCCCAACCGGTGGCAATGAAGGTTGATGGGGTTTTCATTTCGGTAGTTGTTTTTCCAATTCCACCATTACTAGTTGCTTTACCGGATGTTTGTGTATCCCAAAACGAATTTGAAACTGTCCCCCCTTGAGAACCAATCAATCCTCCGACCGATGAACTAGTGCTGCCGGTAATTAGACCAACGCTATAAGAATTAGTCACAGTAGTATTGCTTTGCAGGGAACCGACCAACCCACCTACCGTATAACCACCGGACACACTACTAATACTGTAGCAGTTTGTAATCGAACAATAAGCGGAGTTGTACGATAAGTTTCTCAGTTCTCCAACTAAACCACCTGCAATAGCACTTGAACCGGACGGAACACTAACAGTACCATTACTATAGCTTGAGTTTGTTGTACAAGCAAAGTTTTCCGCCCCAATTAAACCTCCCACAACCGGGTTATTTCCGGTACCGCTTACACTGCATGAACTTGAACAATTTGTTATAGAGCATCCATACTCCCGATAACCGATCAAGCCCCCAACGCCCGCCCATTGTTGCGGGGAAGTTACAAAACCGGAAGTGGAACAATTTCTAGCGACTGTACCACCTGTTGCATAACCAACCAAGGCACCAACGCTTGCGCTGCCGTAATCCGTATTTCCAGTTATATCTACATTTATTAACTTTATGTTTGTTAATGTAGCTCCACTTGTATATCCAAATAAACCAATGTGAGAACCTTCTCCTGTTTTTGTCCTATTAATAAATAGATTTGAGATCGCGAATGATTGCCCATCATAGGAGCCAGCGAAAGCAGGTATATCTCCTATTGGTAAAAACCCTTTGCCTCCATCCCAAGTTGAAGTTGTTGAAGCATCAATGTTGGCTGTTTGTTTATAAACCTTTCCGGTTGCCCATTCGCTACTGTTCTGCGTAATCCAATATAGGTTATTCAGTGTTGCGATCAAGTATGGGTCCCCAGCTGTTCCACTTCCAGATGGCGCAACGACAGTTTGCGCAGTGAGCCTTGGCGCAGCCAACAACATAAATAGTAACGCGATGAACAATCCGGCGAGGAAAAAGGGATGATTCTTTTTCATGGAACACCCTTTTGATTTATTGAAACTATTCCGGGATGAGCACATAAGGCACTCCTATGATTAAGTAATATGTAATGATTCCAAATAAATTATTTCATTTACGTTGTTAGTAATTCTATCACACTAATCATTTAGAAAGAAAAGCTAAATCTCGTTTCAAAAGCCGCAAAATTCTTATGGCCCAACAGGGATTACTCGCCCCATCACAGCCTCTTTCAAGCGCCGAAAAGTATCAGTTAATACAAAATGAGGCTCTGCTGCATATTGAAATTTTATTGCTAAAGTTTTGAGATTAATAACTAGGAAGGAGGGAGCAAATAATTGCTTCCGCTTGTGTGCTGCTAAAAAGTATTCCGTAGTGAATGTTGCTGAGAAGATTTTAACTTTTTGCGGTACTTTTTTAAATATGCTATAACCTGAAGTCATCACACGTTGTAAATACCCTTAAATCTTGGGCGAAACCTAATTAAATAAAAAATAAGAGTCAAGTTGTGTAGGAAAGAAACTATCGTTTATTATACAGCCGATTTATTCCACAAGATATTGTTGCTGTAGAGGCTTGCCTCCGGTTTTGTCGGAATAAATGTGGCAAGCCTCTATAGCAAAAAGAAGTCACTGTCTATTTTAAAACTATCATCTTTTTCGTTTGGACAAAACCTCCAGCCCGAAGTTGATAGAAATATACTCCGCTTGACAATTCGTAATTCCTAATTCCTAATTCGTAATTATAAACTCCCGGTTGTTTTTCCTCATTAACTAAAGTTGCTACTTCATTTCCAAGCACATCATAAACCTTCAGACTAACAAACTGTGTACCGCCTACTGCATACTGAATACTTGTCGTCGGATTAAATGGATTTGGATAATTCTGTTTTAGAGAAAATGCAACGGGGTTGATGGAGGTATTTTCTTCTATTCCAACAATTTTTTGGTTGTACAACGCCGACAGTTCTAACTCGGTTATTGGTCTATTATAAATCCTTATATCATCAAGTTTTCCGTTAAAGAAGTCTGCCGCAACTCCGGTATGATGTTTCCCGATTGTTACGGTTGAGTCATTCATGCTTGAGTAAGTTTTAGTTTGAGATGATTTAAGCTCGCCATTTATATATAACTTCATCATGGAGCCATCAAATGTTCCAACTACAAAATGCCACTTCCCATCATTATATGATTCAGTTGTTCGCAGACCAAAGTCACTATCAACTAAAAATTCAATTTTCGTTGCGAGTCTTATCATTAAATAATATCCGTTTCCATAGCCTGAAATGTGTTTTCCTACTATAGCATGAATATCGTTTGGCTCAGTAAAATTAATCCACGCAGCCAACGTAAGCCCGGTAGAATTAAGATGAAGATTATTGGTGCCCGGGATATCAATGTAGTCACTTGTTCCATTGAATTGAAAAGCTTTATCCGGATTTCCAAATCTATCGGTTGTTAAAGTAGCACCGTACTTAACACCATGTTTCCCGTTACCACTTTCATCGTTTGTATTTCCGTTAAAGGGATAATGAACTACCAAACCTTGATTAAGATTTATGCCGTCGTTAAAAAGTTGAAGAACTTCCGTCTCGCTTATTGCTTTGTCAAATATTCTTATGTCATCAAGTTTTCCGTTAAAGAAATCTGTCGCAACTCCGGCGTGGTGTTTTCCGATTGTTAAGGTTGAGTCATTCAGACTTGAGTAAGTTTTTGGCTGAGATGATTTAAGTGCGCCGTCTACATATAATTTCATTGTTGAACCGTCAAATGTTCCAACTACAAAATGCCAGTTCCCATCATTATATGATTCAGTTGATCGCAGACCAAAGTCGCTATCAACTAAAAATTCAAATTTCGTTGCGGGCCTAATCATTAAATAATATCCATTTCCATAGCCTGAAATATGTTTTCCTACTATTGCGTGAATATCGTTTGGTTCTGTAAAATTTATCCATGCAGCTAACGACAGTCCATTAGTATTAAGATGAAGATTATTTGTTCCTGGAATATCAATGTAGTTACTTGTTCCATTGAATTGATAAGCTTTATCCGGATTCCCAAATCTATCAGTTGTTAAAGACGCGCCGTAGACAACCCCGTTTCTTCCGTTACCGCTTTCATCATTCGCATTCCCGTTAAAAGGGTAGTATGCTATTAGACCTCCGGTTGTTGTGCCTGTACTAATTGTAAAAACATTGTCGCTCATATCACTTATTGAACTGTTGCTTACATCTGATACTTTTACTTTGCATTGTGTTGAGGGAGTATTAGGAACAATAACACTAAAGCTTCCGCTCGATGCAGGATAAGAACTTCCAAGGCTAAACCAATTACTCCCATTGTTTGTTGTATATTCAATCATCACATTAGAGACGTTTGAGCTTGTCCATGTAATGTTTTGGGTAGATCCAACAGTTACATTTTCACCACCGTTGGGAGAAGTGACAGTAATGCCGGATGATGAAGTATTCCCTGAATATTTTAGTATTGTCCCTCCATTTCCGACTGCCCATCCATTGTTTTCGTTCGGAAAGCTAACACCATAAAGAAAATTGGTTGCGGTATGTTGCACTTCCCAAGATATACCTCCATCTGTAGTAGCAACAATTTTTCCCGCTCCGGACAGGTTTCCTACAGCCCATCCATTTAGTTGATTAACAAAACCTACATCCCATAAACTACATCCTGGTTGATTGGTGATTGAAGTCCAAGTTTGACCTCCGTCTGTAGTTCTGATTATTGGATCATAACCTTGGGAGCCAACAACTATTCCAACCTCTGTTGAAAGAAAATAAAGATTTTTATAATCGGTGGTGGTTGGTATAGTGCTTAGACTATTCCAAGTTTGCCCGCCATCGGTAGTTTTTGATACACCGCCAGAAACACCAAATCCTATTTGCGAATTAAGAAATTGAATTTGTCTAAAAAACTTATCTTGAACCGTCCAATTGTTTCCGCCATCAGTCGTTTTAAGCAATTTATCTCCGGCAGCCCATCCAATTTGATCATTTAGAAAATAAACAGTATTAAGAGAATGAGTGTTGCTGCTGTTTTGTTGAAACCAATTTATTCCTCCATCAGTTGTTTTAAGTATTATTCCTGCATCGCCAACCGTCCATCCTGTCAGTTGATTCACAAAAAACACAGATTGAAGAGAGTAAGAAGAAGTTATATTTAAGTTTTTTATCCAATTCAAACCACCATCAGTTGTTCGAAGAATTGTTGTTTCGTTAACCGAATATGGAGAACCGACTGCCCAACCATAATTTTCATTTATAAAGCAAACTGAATTTAGAATGTTTGTTGTCCCGCTGGTTTGTTGAGTCCATGTTTGGGTGAAGATGAAAGTATTGGCAAAGAAAAATAAACCGAAAAGAAACGATAGCTTTTTCATATAAATCCCTTTTTATAGTTATAAGAATTTCTAGTCAAGAATCGTATATACCGATGATTTAAAACAAAGAAGACCACTTTGAGTTACAATATCAACGATCGCCGGATGTGTTGCGCCAAATAATAATTGTGCAATTGGATTTAAGTACTTCCTCTTACGAGTAGAACTAAGAGCGGAAAAAGAAAGTTTTTTTTCATAACATGCCTCATATAGTTAATATGTAATGACGTTATCTTATAAAAAAAATTAAGAGCAAACCCTTCCCGTAAGAGGAAGGCATCACTCGCTATTTACATAACCTGCTTGAGCCAGAACCAAAAAGTTTTCAGTAATCAGTTTTCAGTTTTTTTAAGGATCAATGACTCCGCTTTTGGCGGCTGACCAATTTCTATTGACGTAGAACTAAACAAATATTGTGTTCATTTTACATGGACTAAAAAACACTCTAGCAACTTCCGGCTAGAGCCTCAGCATCACTCAAAGTATAAACTCTTTTCGTTTCTTCAGATCTATTTATAAGATTTCTCCCATCCTATTTAAGTTAAAGAAATTGAATAATTTATTAGAGCCTTTTATAAAAAGATAGATTTGCCGGGAGCAAAAACCGGTGTCGTTTGCCTTGAAAATGGAGTGTTTTAGAAGAAAAGTATAAGCAACCATGCTGCTACCCCTATAAATTGAATTGACGGTCTCCGCCGCCGGATAGTAAAAGTTGCGCGCCATATTGCCGGTTCTTTCCGGCACATTGCTGATACTTTCCGCCGTACTGCTAAAACCTTCCGCTATATTGCAGATATCTTCCGCCATATTGCTGACTCTTTCCGGCGTTTTGCAGATGCATTCCGCCACATTGCTGACTCTTTCCGCCGGTTAGCAGATACTTTCCGCCACCGGAGAGTGTCTGCTCTCACAAGGAAAGCTTCCGCTAAGTATTGTAATCTTGTTGCTAATGTTTTGAAATTAATAATGTGGTAGGGAGAAGCAAAGAATTGTTTCAGCTCGTGTGCCGCTAAAAAGTTTTCTGTAGAGAATGTTGAGGAGAAGATTTTAACTTTTTGCCGGACTCTATCAAATATGTTACTACTTGAAGTCATCTCAATTAAGCTAAATGCCTTAAACCTTGGGCGAAACGTAAGAAATTTTTGATTTATAAACAAGTGCTATTTGGGAGGGGCGGTTTTGTGAGGGAGGAAAGGAACAAAAGCCGATGAAGAGATTTTAAATAGCTATTATTCTTTAACTAAAGTGAACCCGAATTTATCACTTAATAAATTAATCTTCCTAAATCGAACATTGACATACCCAACATTAACTATCTTTTTAATAGTCTCTTTAGAATCAGGAGAAATCCTTAATCCAAAAATCACTTCCAACAAACTATTTGGGTTAAAGCAACAATTACCAGCTCTTGGAGAAATAAATCTATATTCCTTTTCCGCTGACCACTTCTTGAATTTGGTAGTAAGAAAGGAGTCTTGATTTAACTTTTTACTTAAAGGATCTAAATCCAAGTATTTATCAGTATAGGCTACCATATGAGGTCCATTTGGATCACCAATATAAGTTCCATTAATAATAGATTCTTTCTGGGTAAAACTGAGTTTTGCTTTATCGAAAACTAAGCAAACACCTTTGTGTTTATCAGCATAATTTGCCCACATTAAAATATCTTTCAACTTAGATTTATCCGAAAAACAACAAACCGCATTGTTATTATAACGCCAATCAAACGATTTATTTATGAGCTTTTCAAATTCAATCTTGTTTTCGAAATAATAGTCCAATTTGCGACGAGGACCATTATAGTGGTTTAAATAGAACTCTTTGAATTTGTTGTAATCGGAAGATACTTTATATCTGAAAACTCCTTCAAAGGGATCATTGAAATTGTATATGTTACTGAAAAACAAAGTTTGATTTGTTAATCCTTCTAATAAGTACTGGTTATATGGGAAAAATTTAAGTAGTCTCATTTTAGGGATGGTCTTTTCTTCAGTTCAATTTGTAACCGAGTATTTCAATCGCTGCGTCTGCTTTGTCATTTCTTATTGGATATATAGTTGGTCTTGTCCATCCATTTATTTCTTGAACACCAGATGAGCCTAACATCTGAAGTTTGTATTGCGGATTTTTAATTAAGTTGTGTATTCTTAAATCCATTTCGTCATTTGAATAGAGTAAGTATTTAAATGAAGTTCTAATTTTTTTTATATCATTTTTATCTATAAATAAGTCGTCCGCTCTGAATCTTTGGATTGGCATTCTGCTTGAATGTAAACTCTGAAAAATTTCTTTCGCTTTTGTTTTGGTCAAACTATTAATGTTTTTCTCGGAAAGATAAGCTTGAAACACTCTTATTGAACGTTTCGTCATACATTTAAGATAATTTCCTTCTTGAATACTTCTATTCCACTCTATATATTTATTAAATATTTTCGGGATTTCAATTTTTTGGTTAGTTCTGCTTAGAGTTCTTTCGGTTTCCTTATGCCAAATTACTTTTATGAAATCCCAAAAAAAGTCTAAAACAAAATAATATGGAATGCCCGGATATTCTCTGTCACAAATATTTTTAATTAAATCTCTTATTTCGTCAACGATTTTCCAATATTTCAAATACAGGCTGGCCTCTTTAGTAATCTTAACTTTTTGTCCTTGTTTTGTTCGGTTCATCGTTATTTCGTTTTTGAATTTCCTTAGTTCATCTTCTGTTTTTTTCTGACTTGTTAAAAAATTCATATAAACAGTTTCATAGCGTTCAAGGTCGGTCGGTTGCAATAAGTGTGAATCTTGAAGCAAATCATCAAAATGTTGTTGAAGTTTAGATAAAACTTGTTTTTCCTCAATGTAAATGTTTGTCTCAATGTTATTTATTAGTCCACCTGAAGTAAAATTTGATGAGCCTAAAACTGCACTTATTGCAACTCCTTCTTTATAAAAGATTATGAACTTCGAATGAAAGTTATCACCCAAAAAATTCACCTTAATGTTGATTAAAGACTGGATGGCCTTCAATGAATAATAATTAGTTGGTGGTCTTAGCGAAATAATTACATTAATTTCTTTCTTCTCTTGTTCCCATCGTTTAAGCAATTGGTGGTCAGAAAAAAATGCAACGGCTATATCAATTCTGTCAGCTTTTGAAGCCAACAGAATTAATTTCGCTTTCAAATTTTTGTCGTCACTATTTGTGATGATAGTTGTCATAAAGTTAAAAAATTATAATCCGTATTTCTTGCAGTCAGTTATTTCTTGCAATATCTTAACAAGGTTGCACATAACACTTTTATTGCTGTGGTTTTTGTTTCTTTAAAATACCCATATAGCGGGCTTTGCACAACTTTTATTCTATTACATTATATCCAAACTTACCGCCGGGGAAACAATTATGTATCCTTTCCCATCTCATATCTTTCTGTTAATTTTAGGTTACTAAATTTGTAAAAGGATTCCGGATGAAACACTTCTTACTTTTTTTCTCGGTTATTTCAATTTCAACGTTATCGTTAGCGCAGAATACTTTGTATCACTCAAAATATTTTACAATAACCGAAGAAAAAGTTACTCAAGGCAGCTTTGTAGCCAAAGCCGTTTCGCCAACAGAAATTACTTCCACATACAAAAGTATCTACAAAAAAGAGGCGCAAAATAAATTAGAGTTTAAGTTCAGTTTAAATGGAATGGATAATGAACGTGGCTTTGCACAGAATCATCAGCTTATCTTAAAACCGGTAAACGGCAAAATGACCTCTCCGGTTTTTGTGTTTGGACAAGCCGATACTTCAACCTTAAATGAGCAAACCGAATATCTTAAAGAAGACGTTGAACTGACGCTCCGTGTTGATATGCGGCAGATGTTAAAAGATTTTAAGGAGAAAGGATATTATGAACTGTTCAACGGTGAAAAGTTTTACGCGAAAGATTTTGCCGGTGTTTTTGTAGCGGGAAACATCTCTCCCCTTTCATGGGACTTTCAAACGCTTGGCACGAAAAAACAATTTCAATTAAAAGATGAAAACAACGACGGCATTTATGAAATAAAATTGCTCTTTAAAAAAGATATTTTTGCATCTGACGAAGATAAATTGACGACGCAATGGAAATTGACAAAAGATATTTCATCCTATCCACAAATTCAATCCTCATCGGTTCTGCTTGATGCCCTTTACAATCAAGCGATGGAGGAAATGCTTTTAGATATCCGTGATGACGGCGCTTTTATGGCGGGAGAAAAATGGCCCGGCGTCTGGACGCGCGACATCAGCTATTCAATCCAACTTGCATTCGCTATCGTCAATCCCGACGCGGCTAAAACAAGTCTGCTTGCAAAAGTTAAAGACGGGAAAATCATTCAGGATACCGGAACCGGCGGTGCGTGGCCCGTCTCTTCCGATAGAATGACGTGGGCTTTGGCCGCATGGGAAATCTATAAAGTTACCGGCGATAAAGATTGGCTGCAAAAAAGTTTTGCTATCATTAAAAATTCTGCTCTAGCTGATTTGGAAACTGTGCGCGACAAACAAACAGGATTATTCAACGGTGAATCGTCTTTCCTCGATTGGCGCGAACAAACCTATCCTCTCTGGATGGATCCGAAAGTTATTTATACTTCAAAAAATCTCGGCACAAACGCCGTGCATTTTCAAACGTATAAAATTTTAACGGCAATGGCTTCTGAATTACATGAAAGCCCTTCCGAATTGGATGAAGACGTTTCTGAATTGGATGAGGACATTTCCGAATTTGATGAGAACGCCTCCAAACTAGATGAGGACGCTTCCAAATTCATTTCTGCTGCAAAAGGAATTCAAGACGGAATGAACAAACTTATGTGGATGCCGGAGAAAAAATATTTCGGACAGTATTTATACGGAAGGAATTATCAATCGTTGTCGCCAAAGTCGGAAGCACTTGGTGAAGCGTTGAGCGTGCTGTTTGAAATTCCAAACGCAAAACGGCAAAAAGAAATTGTAGAGAATACTCCCGTTACAAAGTTTGGTATTCCGTGCGTTTATCCGCAAACGCCGAACATTCCCCCATACCACAACGATGCGGTATGGGCTTTTGTTGAAGCCTATTGGACGCTGGCATCAGCAAAAGTTAAAAATGAAACATCGGTTGAACATGGACTTGCTTCTCTTTACCGCGCGGCGGCATTGTTCCTAACCAACAAAGAAAATTTTGTTGCCTCAACAGGCGATTATGTGGGAACGCAAATTAATTCCAACCGCCAACTGTGGAGTGTAGCTGGAAATCTCGCGATGACATACAGAGTCTTTTTCGGGATGCAGTTTGAACCGGAGAAACTTATCTTCTCGCCGTTCATTCCAAAAAACTTTTCCGGCGAGAGAACACTTACAAATTTCAAATATAGAAATTCGACTTTAACCATTTCCGTTAAAGGTTATGGCGATGGAATAAAATCTTTTAAACTTGATGGGAAAAAGCATGATCATAATTTTATTGAAGCGTCGCTTGTAGGGAAGCATTCAATTGAAATAATTATGAATGGAAAAACATCACCATCAAAGATCAATCTTGTAGAAAATGAATACGCGCCGGAAACACCGTTCATAAAGATATTTGATGACAAATTACTGTGGAAAGAGAATCCCGAAGATGATCATTATGAAATTTATATCAACGGATTGAAAACTGATTCAACTAAATCTGCCTTTTTCCAAGTCGATAAAATTAGTGGATTTGAAGAGCTGCAAATAAAAGCAATAGGTCTGAATAAAACGGAATCCTTTTTAAGTAAGCCATTAGTGTATATCATTAATAGATCAAAAATCATTGAGATGGAAGATTTAGTTTCAAAATATGAGAACAAATATTCAGGTTACTCCGGCAAAGGGTATGTTAAAATAGAAAAGCAGGATCACCGCGATATTACCTTCCCATTCATGGCTGAACAAGATGGGCTTTACGCTATTGATTTCCGCTACTCAAACGGCAACGGTCCGATCAACACGGACAATAAATGTGCGATCCGTTCACTTATGGTCGACAATCAATTTGCCGGAGCCATTGTAATGCCTCACCGCGGTGAAAACACCTGGGACATTTTTGATTTCAGTAATTCTGTACACGTTTATCTTTCAAAAGGAGAGCATAATTTTACTTTAACTTTTAGAAATTCTGACGATAATATGAATGGAGAAGTAAACGGTGCGTTGCTTGACTGTGCGAGAATTCAATTATTAAAATAATGCATCGTTAATGAAAATCTTATGGCTGTAAATTGTCGGCAATGCGCATATTTTTATATAACATGGGATAGAAATTTTCCTTATGGGTGCAAAGCGTTTGGACTTAAAACAAAGAGGACACCTTCGATTGAAGTCTATCAATCTTCCGGGAAAGAATGTTTAAAATTTCAACCTAAAGTAAAACCGAAAAAATAATGACTGATCATGTCTAAGAAATATTTAGGAGGATAACACAGCCTCGAAAAATGTTCTCGTCAAAACAACCGCGTCAACAGTTCCGGCATAATTTGCAAGAGAGAACATTCCAAAGATTCAAAGGGGTAAGATTGTCACCAACTGCTAATGGTAACTTTTTCCCATATCCAAAAGCCGCCGCAGAGGGTATTTTGCCCCACGACAGATAAAGATAACAAGATTGTTTTCATGACTTGAGACATACTGATTTTGAAATACGTTACCATAAGCCTGAACTGAATCGAAGAGAGATTGGTAGTCTTCTAAACTTCTAATATTATCCATTTGAAGAAGAATATCTCCATGCAAATTTTCTTTACTCCACAAATAATAATTGTTATGTCCGGAAACAGCAGGAGGGAAATGGTATTTTTTTCCATAATAATCAATTGCACCTGCCTGCCCGTAATTACTCCCGGCAAGTAATGCGCGGTTTCTTTCGTCAACCGAAAGAGAAGTATAAGCTTTTCGCATTAACTCAACTTTTTCTTCCCAACCTATTCTATCTGCGAGGATTTGTGGTAACGGAGGTTTCTTTCCCCGTTCAATTTCAGTATTAAGTCCGATTTTCTCAACATATTCTTTTACGGTTTCAAACGAAAAATATGGAAGCACTAACGGGAGTACAATTCCCAGACCAATAATTAATATCACGATAGGCAAAGCGTAGAAAAATTTAGTTGAAAATCTTGATAGGAAATGTTCAAAAAATAATGCACCTGCAGCGAATACAATAGGATAGGCGTATAACGTTCTATCCGGGCGGCTAGTTCCGGTAAGCATAATTAAAATTATCGTACCGATAAAAAAGAAAACAAAGAAGCGGTAGTTTTTGAGGTCTTTGTTTGCAAACAAATAGACTGTCCCGGAAATTGTCAGCGGTAATGCAAAAGGAGCGATCATCAGAATTTGCTGAAGAAGAAATGCCCCGGCCGGTGTGTAAATGTTTTTATCGAAGGTTATATTATGATAAAACTCCAGTGAAGGAAATCCGTTAATAATTTGCCATATGAAATTCGGAAGAACCAATACCAAAGCCGTTAACATGCTCACTATCGCCCATCGGTTGAAGAGAATTTTTCGTTGTGGAGCCAGCAAGAGAGAAATAATTAAGACCACTACAACTAAAGCAAACGTGTGTTTGTTCATAATGCCAAGACCGATGAGAATTCCCGCATAGATGTATAAGGAGGGTTTTGGTTCCTTAGTTATCTTGATAATACAAAGGAACAGCAGCAACGCAATAACAGGTTCAAAAGCGTTCATCGAAAAGAATCCTGCAAAAGCTAAAACTACCGGTGAAGTCATTACAGCTAAAGCCGCCAGAATTTTTGCGTATGTTTTTCCTCCAAACTCTTCTGCTAATTTTCCCGTAAGAAATGCGGTGACCGAAGCGGCTACTGCCGGGAAGAAACGAACAACAAGAAGGGAATCTCCAAAAACCGAAGTAATTAACCTGAGAAGAAACGGAGCCAACGGTGGATGATCGACATAACCGAAAGCAAGTTTGTCGGCGCAGGCTAAATAATAAAATTCATCAATAAAAAAGCCGTAACCTTTTGTAAATGAGGAGGCAAAAATAATGAGAAAGGTTGCAAAAGATATCAAGAATAAGAATTTGTTGTTGTCAATGAATTTTTTCATAAAACCTACTTTTTGAATTTTGGAATGGGAAATTACCTTCTTTTTCGAATTGCCGAGATTATTTTTATGCAACAGGATACAATGGTGGACGAGCGGTAAATTTTATAATCCTTAAAATTCTGATGCTTAATTTTGGAATAGCTTATCCCAGAAACTTTCCTTTTTGTACTTGATACTCTTCCAGTATTTAATGTATTTTTCTTGTGTAGTAAAGCCGATTGGACCGGAATATATTCCCCCTTCCTTAAATCCATCATATACTCTCACGGCAATGGTATTTTCTTCTCCCGGTTTTATTAATCCATCAGGAATGAAGTATCCTCTAAGTTGTAGATAGTCATAAGTATTTGTTTCCGGAAAGGGTCTATTAATCTCGCCGATAGAACCGACCCACACACCGTTAATAAAGGTTTCATCCATGTCGTCAATTTGACCCAACATTAGCACAAGTTTTTTTCCATCAAGAACTTTTCCCGGGTTGAATTTTTTTCTATACCAGGCAAATCCGTCATAATTCGCATATCCGTAATTATCCCAGAGTGCTGGAACTTGGATATAACTCCATTGTGAATCGTCATAATTTTTTTCTTTAAAATCTTTTTCATCCCCCGTAGTAAACTTCCAATCATCACCGTCAAGGCTGTAATCAGGATACAAAAAATAATTTTTTCCAATTATGGAAACCGAACCGCTTACGATACCGCCGGCGAGTTCTCCATCATACACCCGTATTGCAATCTGATTCTGCCCGTCAAAGTTAATGAATGAAGGGGGAATGATGTATTCCCTGAATTGATTATATGCGGTTTCATAATTAGGAGGGAACGCTCCTTTTTTGCCGATCAGTCTTCCGTTAAAATATACTTCATCCACATCGTCGATGTAGCCAATCGAAAAATAAATATTAATCGACTTGTACGAACCGGAGATATAAACTTTCTTTCTGTACCATGCGTATCCGTTATATCCGTGATATCCTTCGTTTTCCCATTCGGAAGGAACTTTGATTACATCCCAATCCCGGTCATCATACGCGTAAGCGCTTCTGCTTTTGTCGTCTCCGATAGAAAATTTCCAATTTCCTTTTAAATTCGCAATTGTATTTTGCGTCTGTCCGTACAGGTCTTTCTGAATAGTCACCAGTAATAGCAGTAGTACCGGTGCGAGATATACTTTAAGAGTTGGTTTCATATATTTTCTTAATACATTTATAAAGATGTTAATCATTTTAACTATCTACTGGTGAAAATTGCATTTTTCTGATACTGCTCAACTACTGCGTTGCACATTCTTTTAACTTCGCTGTTGCTTTCGCTGTTTGAAAGCTCCAGCAGTTTCATAATGTGATTTTCTTCACCCATCTGGTAAAGGGAAAGTGCGATCAAGATCTGATTCTTGCTGTTTTCTTTTGGAAACAATTCAAGTAAAACCGGGGCAGTTTCGTTCACTTTATAGAAACCAGCCCAATAGATCCCGCTTCTTTTCAATCCGTCGTTATCTGATTCTATGGCAGTAACGAGATTTTTAACGCTCTTTTCCGGATAGCTCGTTTTACTCTGAGCCGATATCCCTGAGAACAAAACCAGACTTAAAGCAATTATTAAAACTGCTTTGTAATTCGTCTTTTTCATTTTAGTAACTCCTTAGTTTATTTATAACGAAATTTTATTTCCGTTGTAAACATATAGGGTTCAAATGTCAAAGGTGCCACAGAGTTGTATAGAGTTGTAATAAATTGTCACAACTATTTTTATGAACGAGCGATGTCTAGGTGCCGGCTGACAGTTGTCATTGCACGTCAATTAGCTTATATCCAATTCCATGAACTGTTATAATGATGTGCGGTCGGTCGGGATCTTTTTCAATTTTCTGCCGTAGCCGAACGATAAAATTATCAACGGTTCTTGTTGTTGGACTTTCTTCGTATCCCCAAATTTTATTTAACAAATCATCTCTTGTTACTACAGTGTTTTTTTTGTCCCAAAGATAGTGAAGAAGTTCAAATTCTTTGTGGGACATTTGCACCGGTTTGTTTTTACTTGTTGCGATGAACGTTGAAAAATCGATTGTCAAAATTCCGATATGAACAGGTGCGCTTTTTTTTGTGCTTTGTTCAGCATGTTCGGGAGCCCGGCGCAAAACCGCTTTAATTCTTGCCAGAAGTTCTCTCAATGAAAAAGGTTTTGTTATGTAATCGTCAGCTCCCAGTTCGAGCCCTCGAACTTTATCTATTTCCTGTCCCTTCGCGGTAAGGAGAATGATGGGAACATTTATTCCTTCTTTTCTTACTTGCTTACAAACTTCAAAGCCCGACATTTCCGGCATCATCACATCAAGCAGGACGAGATCATAATTATTTTTAATAATTTTTTCGTACCCTTCCTTTCCGTTTTCAGCAGTATCAACTTCATACTCTTCAAATTCGAGATTGTCCTTCAGCCCCATTCTCATATCGGGTTCATCTTCAACGATTAAAACTTTATACATTTTGTTTAAATTCCTTTATCCTGAATTTTAATGTAAATGTGCTTCCTTCACCCGGGCTGCTCTCCACTTCTATTTTTCCGTTATGTGCTCGGGCTATCTCCCTTACTATCGAAAGCCCAAGTCCGGTTCCTTTTGTATTGTGCACATTATTAGAACTGACTCTGAAAAATTTCTCAAAAATTTTCTTTTTATCCTCGGCTGAAATACCAATTCCTTTATCGGCAACCGATACAAAGAGATAATCGCCATCTCTTCCGGTTTTAATCGTTAATTCTTTTTTCTCTTTGCTGTACTTTACACCGTTATCAAGTAAATTAATTACAGCTTCTGAAATTGCACCTTGGTCAGCGGTTATCAAAGGAAGTTCTTCATCTTTGCTAAACGCAACTTCAAATCCTTTATGCTTCAAATGGAATAGATAGCTGTTGAAGATTTTAGTCACTACATCGTTGAGGTCTGTCTCCTCAAAATTATATTTTCGTTTGCCGGATTCCATCTGAGAAAAATTTAAGATTTTAGTAACGATATTTCCCAGCCGCTCTGTTTCTCTCCCGATTATCTCATAATACTCTTGTTTCTTCTCCTCGGTTTTAACTCTTCCCATACTTAACGTTTCTGCAAACATGTTAATAAGCGCAAGCGGTGTGCGCAATTCGTGTGAGACGTTAGAGACAAACTCCGATTTAATTTCGGAGAGTTTTATTTCCCTCCTGATATTCTTTAAGAGGAAAATTGCTCCCGCAAAAAGTAATAATGCAAGAACACCGGCAATGATCAGATTTTCTTGCTTCCTTTTTTGTGCTATCTCTTCCGCGGTAGTGTTACGGGGTTTAATTGCCATTTCGTAACCTGGCAAAAGCCAAAGCATTCTGCCGCTTCGTAACTCTCCATTTTCCCCGGGAAAGTTTGAAAAAACTTTTTCGTTTGTTCTTATGTTGAAGATTGAAATAACCAGGTTCTCCTTGGCTATAACCTGGAACCTTGGCCGTAAGGTTTTTTCAATGAATTCTTTTGAATCAATTCCGATTCCTGAAATCACTTTTCCTTGTTTTTCAATTGATGCAAAAAGTATTTGTGTAATGCCGCCGTTGACAGAATCGTTTACCGGTTCTGCTTTTCTGTAACCGGCTTTCAGATAATCGAAGAGTCTGGATATCTTCGAAGTATTGTTTTTCAAAATAGAACTAATTGCAGATTCTGTTTCATCTCCAACTTTTCCTGATCCATCATAAATGATGCGGGTTTTGTCCTCATCCACATTATAAGAATAGATAAATTTAACTGCAGGATTTTCGGTAAGAAATTCTTTTAATGTTTTTTGACCGTTGCCGGTTTCATTAAGCCCGGAAATTTTTTTCTGCCAGGCAGAAATGATGTCTTCAGAATAGAGATTAATAGAAAAGAGAATACTGTTTAATTGAGTATCGTAGACATCAGCTAGTAGTTTTTCCTCCCGGCTGATTGAGCTATATTCATAGACGGTAAAAAATATTACCGGTAAACTAACGATAAGCGTTAGTACAATAATTGCTTGTTTAAATTGTCTAGTCATATAAGTAATTTTTACTGATTGAAAATTACAAAAAAAATTAAACTATGTTAGGGCTCTCTCCGATAATAACTAAACGTTGGATTATATTCTGTCTCTCACAATTCCGTCAAGACTGCCAAAATATTTTTAGCTACAATTAAGAATAACGGTTCAAATAAATATGAAAGGGGAGGAGTTAAGAATTTAACCAATCAAGTAGAGCAGTGAAAACATGATTAGAAAATGGAGGATTTTCAATGGCTTCGTGTGACCAGAGGCACTTATTGAACAAACAACAAATTTTGCTGTTAGTATTGTTTTATTCTTATCTTTCGCAGCAAATTTTGTCATTTCTTTTCTTATTGAAAAAGTTTTATTCAAAACAAATAACCGCTTAATAGTAAGTAAAAACAGAATGAAAATATTCCCCGATAATATGCTCTCAAAAAAGAGCAATGTATTCTATTTGACTTCGTCTAATGCCTTAGGTCCTTTACACCTTGCATATCTTTATAGCGATTACTTCTCTGATCAAGTCATCAAAGAGAGAGAGAAGTATCAGATGATAAATTATGTAGTAAATAGAACACGGTTAATTACCACATTATCACTATGGAAAGATAGCCCGCTCTAAAAAAGGAAAGCCACAATAAGCTCCGGTTCAATTCTTTTTATAACAACTTCCAGTTATAATAAAGTTTAAAGAGTAGCCCCTTTACATTAAATTTTAAAGTGTACTTAAAATGGAAATAAAAATTATATGAACAAAACAATATCGTTAGTCACAAAATGGCGCAATCTTTCTATAGAAAGAAAAATTGTCCTTGGTTGGATATTTTCCCTACTGGTAGTTCTTTCGTTAAGCGCTTTGATCTATTTATCAAAAAAAGAGCTTCACTCCAGCACAAACGTAATTACTTTAAATGCAAATTTAAGTTCGGCGACACAAGACCTTCTTTCCACTATTCATAAGCTTGAAATAACCAGCAAAAGATTCATTTTAAGTGGAAGCGAGAAAGATTCCGAGAATTATCTTGAGAACCTCGCTTTATTAAAAGCAAATATGGTCCGGCTTGAAAGGATAATAAAAGACCAGCCAAGGTTATTAAAACAATTTATCCCGTTGAAGAAAATTATTCAAGAAGAATTACTCAATATTGATCCTCTCTCATTTTCGCTTAAAACAGATAAGCTACTCAACATTCACACCATAAAACTTGAAGAAGATATTTTTAAAAAGCTTGAAGAATATTCGGAACTCATGGATGAAGTGGAAGATCAGATTACTGTGGAACAGGTTCAAGGTATTCAAGCAAAAATTAACTTGAATCTAAATTACTTTTTGGGCCTTGTCGTTCTTTATGTACTACTTTTAACTGCATTGTTCGCAATTATTCTTTCGGATGTAAGAACACGGCGTGTAATCAGCCGGGAGCTTGCCGAAAGCCGGAACAGATTAAATGCAATTATAAATACAGCTGCGAGCCTAATTTTTGTTAAAGATACAAAGAAAAAATTTACACTTGTCAATAAAGCTTTTCTTGAATACTTCAATATAACCGACCATACTTCTTTTTTTTCAAGTGATAACTCGACAATTCTTCAAGACGATGAACGCCAGGAAACCAGAAATGAAGATGATTTAGTCCTTACACAACGGGAAATTCTGAAAAATATTGAAAGAATGATGATTGTAAATACTGACGAACAGAGGTGGTTGAGCATAAATAAAGCTCCGCTTATCGATAAGGATGATAAGGTGGTAGGCATTGTTGGTGTTATGGATGACATAACAAACCGGAAAATGTATGAACAAGAATTAATTGAAACCAAAGAAAAGCTCACTCACTTAAACGCGCAAAAAGATAAATTATTTTCCATTATCGCTCACGATCTGCGGAGTCCATTTCAAGGTTTTATTGGAATGACGGAATATTTGGCTGAAGACGCGACTAGTTTTTCTCCGGAGGAATTATCAACCATAGGTAAAGAAATGAATCTTATGGCAAACAATTTCTTTAAGCTGTTAACAAATTTATTAGAATGGGCTAGAATGCAGCAGGGAGCGGCAACCTGGGAACCGAAAGAAATTGCGTTAGCTGAACTGATAAATGAAAGCATCGGCGTTATTATTAAACATGGAGAACAAAAAGGAATTACTTTTAACGTTGAAGTGTCACCTCAACAGAAAGTTTTTGCAGATGAAGCCATGATAAACTCGGTTGTACGCAATCTTTTATCTAATGCTATTAAGTTTACAAAACAAGGGGGCAAAATATCTGTAACCTCGAAAGAAACGGAAAACAATATGGTAGAAATTGCGGTAACGGATACCGGCGTTGGTATGCCGGATGAGTATCGTAAAAAACTTTTTAAGCTGGAAGAAAAAGTAGGACGCAAAGGGACGGATGGCGAAACAAGTACCGGGTTGGGTTTACTGCTCTGCAAAGAATTTGTTGAAAAGAACGGCGGGAAAATCCGGGTGGAAAGTGAACTGGACAAAGGAAGTAAATTTATTTTTACCGTCCCGGGAAAAGAAAATAAATGATGGCGAATCGTTTGCTAATTAACGTTGATAAAAACGATTCCATATGAACAGAAAACATCAAGAAAATGCAAAAATACCGGTGTTTTGAAAGTCTGTATGTGAAAAATGAGAACTAATAGTGCTGGCTCGGCTTAACCTTCAAGACTAAATGAACGATGATAAGTTATACAAATAAAGAACTTAAAGTAGTTTGCGGTTCCCGATTACTAAAGTTGAATTGTGTTTAAAGATGTTTTTATCACTCTAACTGGAAAAAAAACATCACCATTTCTTAAGGTAAGAGTATGAAAAAAAAATTGGATTCAATGAAAACCAAAAAACAGTATCTGCTTATTCTGATTGGCATTATAAGCCTAATAATTATTGCCGGCTCATATCTTTACTTTTCCTATGAAGAACAGAATATAAAAACAGAGAAACACAATGAGCTAAAAGCAATTGCCGAACTTAAAATTTCTCAAATTGCCGGCTGGAACAAAGAAAGATTAACCGATGCAAAAGTTTTTTCTCAAAGTCCCTTCTTTGTTGACGGAATGGAAAACTGGCTCGCTTCTGAATCCAATCTTCCCGTCAGATCGGAATTATTGAAGAGATTCGCTTTGATTAGTACCGACTCTCTTTACAGCAATATTATTATCACCGACCCAAAAGGTAAATCACTTCTCTCGTTAGACCTTAAACATCAGCGAATCGATTCAGCTACAGAAAGATTTGTTCAAAAAGCAGTAGCAGAAAAAAGAATACTCAGTACAGATTTGTACCGGTGCCAACCGTATAATGAAATTCATCTCGATTACATTGCTCCCGTTATCGACGAGAACAACGCTGTAATTGCCGCCTTAATCTTACGTGTTAATCCCGATAATTATTTGTATCCATTAATTAATGAATGGCCCGCGTCCAGTAAAACTGCCGAGACTATAATCGTAGAAAAAGATGGTGATAGCGTTCTCTACTTGAACGAACTGAGCCATCGTGAAAATACCGCACTAAGATTTCGCATACCATTAACTCAAAACGAAATTCCCGCAGTTAAAGCTGCAATGGGTTACCAGGGAATTTTGGAAGGCACCGGCTATCATGGCGCTAAAGTACTGGCTTACATAAGCCCGGTACACGGTACTCCATGGGTAATGATCGCTCAGGAAGATGAAAGCGAAATTTACGCTGCTCTCTATTTTAGAGAAAAGGTGATTATCACCTTTACAATTCTTCTCATATTGGTGTTAAGCGTTGGTCTCGTCTGGTTTTATCATTACCGACAAAGAAATATTTACAGAGAACTATTCGTCAAAGAAAAAGAACTGCGCGAATACCATCAGGAATTTAGGACTATCCTTTACAGCATCGGAGACGGTGTAATTACAACCGATATGGATGGCAATGTTAAACAAATGAACTACGTTGCCGAAGAACTCACCGGATGGAATGAAACTGAAGCAAACGGCAAGCCCATAGAAGAGATTTTCAAGATTATTACTGAAGGAACAAGTACTAATGTTGAAAACCCGGTTCATAAAGTATTGAAAGATGGAGTAATTGTCGGGTTGGCAAATCATACACTCTTAATTTCCAAAGACGGAAAAGAAATTCCTATTGCCGACAGCGGTGCACCGATACGCAGTGAGCAAGGTGAAATTGAAGGCGTTGTACTTGTCTTTCACGATGTAAGTACAGAGCGCGATACCCAAAAATTACTCGACACACGTTTAAGACTGTTTGAATATTTTTCTTCTCATTCTCTTGAAGAATTGCTTACCAAAACGTTAGACGAAGTTGAAAAATTTACAAAGAGCTCTATCGGCTTTTACCATTTTGTCGATTCCGACAAAAATACTCTTTCACTTCAAGCATGGTCGACTCGTACAACGAAAGAATTCTGTAAAACTGAAGGAAAGGGACTTCACTATAACATAAATGAAGCCGGTGTTTGGGTAGATTGTGTCCATCTTCGCAAACCAATAATTCACAATGATTATGAATCGTTAAAAAACAAAAAAGGAATGCCGGAAGGGCACTCCCACTTAGTACGTGAGCTTGTTGTTCCTATTTTCCGTAATAATAATGTGGTTGCAATTCTTGGCGTCGGCAATAAACCGACAGATTACACCGAAAAGGATGTTGAGATTGCTACTTACCTGGCAGATGTTGTGTGGGAAATTGTAGAAAAAAAGAAAGCCGATGAATTACGCGAGAAGAGCGAAACACGGTTAGTCCGCGCCGAACTTGCTTCCAAAGCAGGTAACTGGGAACTCCATCTTGATACGAAAATGATGATCGCTTCCAAAGGTGCAGCAAAAATTTATGGCATTGATTGGAAGGAGATGGATTATGAGGTTGTTAAAAAAGTCCCCATGCCGGAATATCGTTCTTTGATGGATAACGCGCTCAAAAATCTGATGGAGAAAAATGAAGTTTACGATATCGAATACAAAATTAGAACTGTTGATACAGGCGAGATAAAAGACATTCATTCTGTCGCACAGTTTGATAAAGAGAACAGAATTCTCTTCGGTGTTATTCAAGATATTACTGAACGAAAAAAAATCGAGAACACGCTGAAAGAAAGAGAAGCTTTCTTAAACAATATGCTCACAACCATGCCTATACCGGTTTTTTATAAGGATACCAATGGAAATTACATTGATGCAAACAACTCTTTTGTTTCTCTCTTCGGCTATTCAAAAGAGCAGTTAATCGGTAAAAATATTTTTGATCTTTACCCAAAGGAATTGGCAACAGTTTATTTAGCAAAAGATAAAGAACTTTTTGAAAATCAAGGTATCCAAGTCTATGAATCAAGATTCGTAGGAGCTAGTGGTGAAATTCATGATGTAATATTTCATAAAACAGCTTTTACAAACGACAAAGGAGAAATTGCCGGTTTAATAGGTGCTGTTTTAGATGTCACAGAGCGCAAACGCGCCGAAGAAGCGCTGCGCGAGAATGAGGAGATTTTTAATCAATTACTGAAGCATTCTCCTATTTATATCTTTTTTAAGGATGAAAATATCCGTTCAATTAGGTTAAGCCGTAATTTTGAGCAAATGCTTAATATGCCGCTAGAAGAGATCATTGGCAAAAGTATGGATGAATTGTTTCCCTCTGATTTAGCTAAGAGCATGATTGAAGATGATAAAAAAATATTGAACAATGGTGAACTTGTTATAGTTGATGAAGAGTTAAACGGGCGTTATTACACAACGATTAAATTTCCCATTACTATAGAGGGAAAACCTCGTTACCTTGCCGGATTTACGATTGATATTACCGAGCGCAAGCGCGCTGAAGAAGCATTGCGCGAAAGCGAGGAAAGACACCGCACAACTCTTTACAGTATTGGAGATGGTGTTATCGCTACTAATAACCGCGGCTTTATTAACCAGATGAATCCTATTGCCGAAAATTTGACCGGCTGGAGCGAACTGGAAGCAAAGAACAAACCGCTGGAAGAAATTTTTAAGATCATTAATGAAACGACAAGAAATTCCGTTGAAAATCCCGTGCACAAGGTTTTGAAAGAAGGAAAAATTGTTGGACTTGCAAACCATACACTGCTTATTGCTAAGGACGGAAAAGAAATTCCTATTGCCGATAGCGGCGCACCGATAAGAAATGAGAATGGTGATATTGACGGCGTGGTGCTTGTTTTCCGCGATCAACTAAAAGAAAGAGCTGCACAAAAAATTCTGGAAGAAAGCGAAGCGCAGTTAAAACAATCGCAGCGTGTTGCCCGCATTGGTTATTATATTTTTGATATTAATTCCGACTCATGGACCAGTTCCGAAATGCTGGATGAACTTTTTGGTATAGATAAAAATTATAAACACAACGCCGAAGGTTGGCTGAACCTTATTCACCCCGATCACCGGGAGGAAATGACGGCTTATCTAACACATCATATTCTCCAGGAGAAAAAAGAGTTTAACAAAGAATATAAAATTTTACGAAAGAGTGATAATGCAGTGTTCTGGGTTTATGGTCTCGGTAGTTTGGAACTTGACAAGAATGGCAATCCGGTAAAAATGTTCGGAACTATTCAAGATGTAACCGAACGTATTGAAGCGCAAAATACAATCAAGAATTCTCTGAAAGAAAAAGAAATTCTCCTCAAAGAAATTCATCACCGCGTTAAAAATAATTTCCAGAGAATTATTAGTCTCATCGCATTGCAAACACACCTCATCGATGATCAACAAATATTGAACATCTTTGAAGATCTGCAAAATCGGCTCCGCACCATGTCTTTAATCCATGAATTAATGTACAGCACGGGCGATTTTGCCGCCGTTGATGTTAAAAACTACATCGAAAGACTCACGCACTATTTGCTAAGAACATATTCTTCTTCCGGCAACGTAAAATTAAATTTAGATTTGGAGAACTTTAATCTCGATTTGGATACTATCATTCCGTGCGGATTAATTACCAACGAAATAATTACAAACTCTCTTAAATATGCTTTCCCGGATGAGGCCAAAGGCAGCATTAATATCTCCTTCAAAAAGATCAACGGTGAATTTTGTCTCACATTTTTTGACGATGGAATTGGGATAAATAATAAAATCGACTTTGAAAACATTACCTCGCTCGGGCTGCGGCTCATTGATCTTCTTACAAAACAGATAAGAGGCGCGTTGGAAGTTGTTCAACCGGAAAAAGGATTGCAGTTCATAATTAAATTTAAGGGAGATAGCTGATTTGGAAAGTGCACTTATATCTAAAGCGAATATCCTTGTTGTGGATGACGATCTGCTTATTGCCGAAAGCAATAAGTTTTTGTTAAAAAAATCCGGTTACCATACTGTTGGCGTTGCAACCGATGGTTTACAAGCCGTTAAACTTGCAAAAGAGAAACAACCGGATTTGATCTTAATGGATGTCAATCTTAGCAGCTCGATGGACGGCATTACCGCAGCAGAAGAAATCCAAAAATTTGTCGATATCCCCATTATCTTTCTTACCGCCTATTCAGATCCCGCAACAATTGAACGTGCAAAAAAAGTTGGTCCGTTTGGCTACTTGATTAAACCGTTCGATAACCGGGAACTGATTGTAGCAATCGAGACTTCCCTTTACAAACATTCCTTCGATAAAAAAATTAAAGAGCAAGAGCTGTTATTTAGAACCGTCGCTAATTTTGCTTACGAATGGGAATTCTGGCTTCTACCCGATTTGCAGTTTAAATATTGTTCCCCCTCGTGTAAAAGAATTGCCGGTTACAGTGCCGAAGAATTCACCGCTAACCCAAAATTACTTTTTGATATTGTTCACCCGGAGGATAGAGATGCTTTCGAAGAACATATTAAATGTAATTATCCTGAAAGAAAAGAAGAAATTATTACAGACTTTCAGTTTAGGATTATCGACAAACAAGGCGCAGTAAAATTTCTAAGCCATACGTGCAGTGCAATCTTTGATGATAAGAAAAATTACCTGGGCAAAAGAGGGACAAACGTAGATATAACCGAACGGAAACTTGCCGAAGAACAATTTAAAGAAGCTAACCTTGGTCTCCAATTAGCAATTGATGGAGGAGACCTTGGCACATTTGACGCGGATATCAAAAACGGAAAAGTAAAAGTTAATGACCGTTATTTTACTATGCTGGGTTACTTCCCCGGTGAAATTGAGATGACTTCAAAATTTTGGACATCTCTTATTCACCCGGAAGATTTACCAAAAGTTCTTGACCTCTCAAATAAAATTGAATCCGGTGAAATTAGAGAAATGGAAGTTGAATACCGGGTCAAACACAAATCGGGTAATTGGATCTGGCTCCGTGATAAAGCAAAAGGATTTGATTACGATTCCTCTGGCAAACCAGCAAGGTCTGCCGGAACTCACCGCGATATTACTTCAGCTAAACAAGCCGAAGAAGCATTGCGCCAGAGTGAAGAAACTTTTAGAGAACTTTATGAACAATCTCCGGTTGGTTATCAATCTCTTGACGATGAAGGGAGATTTATTACAGTTAATGATGTGTGGATAAATATTCTTGGCTACCCAAAAGAAGAAGTTCTCGGTAAATGGTTTGGAGATTTTCTTGCGCCGGAATATGTAGAACCGTTTAGAGAAAGATTCCCACTTTTCAAAGCTGAAGGTAAAATTCACAGCGAATTTTATATGATGAGAAAAAATGGAGAGCGGGCTTACATTGCTTTCGAAGGAAGAATCGGTTACAAACCAAGCGGTGAGTTTAAACAAACTCACTGCGTGCTTAGCGATCAAACAGAACGTAAGCTGTTCGAAGAATCATTAAAGAAACAGAAGGAAGAGTTTGAAACCATTTTTAATCTTGTTCCGGCTCAAATTTGGTACAAAGATGTTCACAACAATTTCATTAAAGTAAACCGCCAGGTTTGTGAAGATATCGGCTTGACCAATGATGAAGTTGAAAATCGGCCTGCCGAAGAGTTATTCCCTGCATTTGCCAAGCAGTATTACGAAGATGATCTTGAAGTAATTAATTCCGGTAAACCAAAACTCGGAATTTTTGAACAAGTTAACACAACTTCTGGAGAATTAAGGTGGGTGCACACAGATAAAGTTCCGGTCTTTGGAAAGGACGGTAAAGTAAACGGACTAATCGCTTTTACACAAGATATAACAGAACAAAAACAGGCAGAAGAGGCATTGCTCGAAAGCGAAAAAAATTTCCGTCTCCTTTTTGAAAATTCACCAATGGGAATTTATGTTGCCAAAGCTAACGGAGACATTGTCAATGTCAATTCAGCGTTATTACTCATATTGAATTCCCCTTCAATTGAAGCAACAAAACAAATTAATGTATTAAAGTTCCCATCATTGGTAGACAATGGTTATGCGGCAAAATTTGTACAATGTGTTGAACAGAATAAAACTATTTCGTTTGAAATTGAATACACTTCCAAATGGGGCAAAACGGCGGTTCTTTCGAGCTATTTAATTCCATTAACTGATGACTATGGAAAAGTAGTGAATGTCTATACCATTATGGAAGATATAACCGAAAAGAAAAATGCCGAAAAAGCACTTCGTGAAAATGAAGAAAAATTTAGAGCGCTCTTTGAACAGTCGGGTGATTATGCTCTTGTGCTAGAACCAACTGAAGACGGAAGTCTTAAAATTGTGGATGCAAATTCTGCTGCAATACGGGTTCATGGTTACACACGCGAAGAATTGATCAATTGCCCTCTTGCAAAATTAGATGCTTCCGCCGGGAAATATGATAACGATGAACGATCTAATAAATTAATGGCTGGAGAAGTTCTTCAGTTCGAAACGTACCATCAACGAAAAGATGGATCTCAATTCCCGGTAGAAGTTATAGCTAAAGCAGTTAAAATTGCTGATAAGCCATTGTTAATCTTTTCGACTGAACGGGATATTACCCAACGGAAACTGGCGGAAGATGCATTACATGAAAGTATAGAACGATTGCATATCGTTATGAACAGCGCACCAATTACAATCTTTGCCACAGATTCACAAGGAATATTTACGCTGCACGAAGGCAAAGCATTAAAGAAAGTGGGAATGAAACCCGGTCAAAATGTTGGAATGTCTTCTTTCGAGCTTTTCAGTAATCTTCCAATTAAAGAATCCAACGGACTAATGACTACTGGAGAAAATGTTATCCGCCGTGTTTTAGCCGGTGAAACTGTTTCCGGACTTACGGAATTAAAGGGAGTCTTTTTCGATAATCAATTTGCACCCATACAAAGTTTAGATGGCAAAGTTATTGGTCTTGTTGGTGTTGCAACAGATATCACCGAAAATAAAAAAGCAGAAGTAGCTCTACGTGAAAACAAAGAACGATGGAAAAGTCTGTTCAATAACAGTCCGAACGCAATTGCTGTTTACCAAGCAGTAGATGACGGCAATGATTTCGTTTTTACCGATTTTAACTTAACAGCACAGACGACGGAAAACTTAAACCGTGATGAAGTTGTCGGAAAGCGAATTAGCCAATTATTCCCCGGAGCAGAAGGACTTGGTTTTCTTGAAATCTTTAGAAAAGTATGGCAAACCGGAAAAACTGAGTACATAAAATCATCCTTCTATAAAGATAACCGTATTGAGGGTTGGCGCGAAAATATAATTTATAAACTAAACACCGGCGAAATTGTTGCAATCTATAATGATGTAACGGAACGGGTAGTAGCTGAAAAAGAATTAAAAGAAAAGAATACATTTATTCAAACTGTTTTAGATAATCTTCCCATTGGCATTGCACTAAATACTATTGACCAAGGAGATGCTTTCTACTTTAATAAAAAATTTGAAGAGATATACGGTAGGTCTGCTGAAGAGATAAAAGATATATCTAATTTCTTCCGGAAAGTTTATCCCGATGAAAACTACCGGAATGAATTGATAACAAGAATAATGACTGATATACAATCCGGTGATCCATCTCGAATGCATTGGGAAGATTGTATAGTAACACATGAGGATGGTTCTAAACATTTTGTTAATGCGGTTAATATTCCTTTGTATGATCAAAATACAATGGTCTCAACTGTCTTCGATGTTACAGCGGTGAAAGAAGCTGAAATAACTTTACGTGAAAGCGAAGAACGGTTTAGAGCAATCTATAGTGTCTCTCCCCATGCTATTTCTATTTCTGATATTGAAACAGGTCAACTTATTGAAATTAATGAAGCATACGAAAATATCTTTGAGTATAAACGGAAAGACGTTCTAGGCAAAACTTCTTATAAACTTGGAATATGGGTGAATAAAGATGATCGAATTCCAATTGTAGAGGCTCTTCAAAAAGAAGGATTCTACAACAACTTCGAGATCAGATTCGAGACTAAAAACGGAGCCATTATTGACACCCTGGTTTCTGGAAGAAAAGTCCTTATTAAAAATACTGAGTATATGCTTACTTTGGTAAATGATATTACGCATATAAAAAATGCCGAGCGGGCTATAAAAGAAAGTGAACAAAAATTCCGCAGCATTTTCGAGAATCATGCGGCTGTTAAACTTTTAATTGACCCCGATACCGGAAATATTGTTGACGCGAACAAAGCCGCTGCAAATTATTACGGCTGGACAATAGAAGAACTGAAACAGATGAACATTACCCAGATTAATTCTCTTCCGCTGGAAGACGCAATAAAATTAATGGGGCAGATAAGAGTAAATAATAAAAGCCGTTTTGAAATGCAGCACCGGCTAAAAAATGGTACAATCAGAGATACGGAAATATTCAGCAGTAAAATTGAGATCGGCGGAAAAGATTATCTCCATGCGATCAACCACGACATTACAGACCGAATAATAGCAGAAAAGAAACTGAAAGAATATCAAAACCATTTAGAAGAATTGGTCGACACAAGAACTGCCGAGCTCGACCAGTTAAATTTTGATTTGATGGAACAACTTAAAAAAGAAAAAGAAGTTGAACTGCTGCTTCAAGACTCTTTAGCCAAAGAGAAAGAACTGAATAATCTTAAAAACAGATTTATTTCAACGGTTTCTCACGAATTCAGAACTCCCCTTGCTTCAATTCAGCTTTCGAGCGGGTTACTGCAACGGTATGTTGTTAAATGGCCGCAAGAACGCATGGATGAACACTTTAAACGTATTAACAAATCTATTACTAACTTGACAAACTTGTTGGACGGAGTGCTTACTATCAACCGTGCTGATTCAGATAAAATTCAATTTACGCCAAAGGATATCGATCTAAAAAATTTGTGTGAATCGGTTATTGATGAGACAACTCCTTACCGGCTTCCCGGGCACAAATTCGACTTTACATACAAAACCAAACGAACAACATTTTATCTCGATCCTAATCTTATGCACTATGTTCTCTCGAATCTTTTAATAAATGCTTTTAAGTATTCTCCGAACGGTGGTGAAGTAAGTCTTAAAGTTAGCGTACTCAGAAGCAATTTAACGATAGTAGTAAAGGATAGGGGGATTGGTATTTCCGCTGAAGATCTTCCGTTTCTTTTTGAACCATTTTACCGCGGTGCAAATGTTGGAAATGTTCCAGGCAGCGGGTTGGGGTTATCCATCGTTCAAAAAACGGTTGAAATGCAAAATGGAAAAATAGAGGTCCGTTCGGCTAAGAATACCGGAACAATTTTTACTGTCGGGTTTCCAATAAAAAAGGAGAAATAAAATCATGCACGAAAAAATTTTGATTATAGAAGATGATCAGGATATAAGAGAAGGTGTGGTTACGCTTCTTAGCGAGGAGGGATTTACAGTTTTTTCAGCAGCAGCCGGAAAACAGGGAGTCGCCGAGGCGGTAACACATCTTCCCGATCTAATTATCTGCGATATCTTAATGCGCGGAATGGACGGCTATGAAGTACTTGAAGAACTTTCCAAAAAGAAAGAGACACGGGCAATTCCTTTTATCTATCTTACCGCAAAGGTTGAGCGTGCAGATATTCGCAGAGGAATGGAACTGGGGGCGGATGATTATTTATTTAAACCATTTAAACCGGAGGAACTCCTTTCTGCTATCTCCACTTGTCTGCAAAAACGTTCCCTCTTAAAAGCGGAATATGTAAAACCTGCCAAACCGGTAGAAAGCGAAAGTGACCACGAAAGAATATTTTTAAATTTAGGAAATAAATCGTGTTTTGTAGCGTTAGATGATATAGTCTATATCTCTGCGGAAAATCAATATACAAGCATCACTATGTCGGATGGAAGAAATTTGTTGATGAGAAAACCAATTGCGTTTTGGGAAAAAACTTTGCCCGAAATAAAATTTGTAAAAATTCATCGGTCCACAATAATCAATCTAAACTATATTGCAAA
>JBAYFO010000017.1:0-59084 GCA_041667115.1 Ignavibacteriaceae bacterium
CCCGAAAGCTTTCGGGATGCAATTTCGAGCGCCTTCAGTCCCGATGCAATCGGGATCACGGAGCTTATAAAACCCTGAACAAAATTCAGGGTTTTTTAGTTTTATGAGTTACTTCGTTTACATACTAAAATCTAAATCTGCGGAGAAATATTACACTGGGATTTCTTCAAATCCGGAAGTCCGATTATCATATCACAATACAGTAGAAAAAGGATTTACATCAAGATACCGTCCCTGGGAAATTGTTTTTACCAAAGAATACGAATCGAAAGAAATTGCCCACCAAGTTGAACTGAAAATCAAAAGTTGGAAAAGTAAAAGCATGATTGAACGAGTAATCAGTGTGGGAATACGAATCTGAGCATTCGGCTGTTATCCCGACTTTGTCGGGATGCAAGTTCGAGTGCCTTCAGTCCCGATGCAATCGGGATCGCGGAGCCAACAAAAACCCTGAACAAAATTCAGGGTTTTTTAGTTTTATGAGTTGCTTCGTTTACATATTACAATCTAAATCTGCGGAAAAATATTACACAGGAATTTCTGCTAATCCCGAATTGCGATTATCATATCACAATACAGTAGAAAAAGGATTTACATCAAGATACCGTCCATGGGAAATTGTTTTTAGTAAAGAATATGAATCAAAAGAAATTGCCCACCAAGTTGAACTGAAAATTAAAAGTTGGAAAAGCAAAAGCATGATTGAACGGGTTATCAGTGTGGACTTATTAAGCTGAACATTCGGCTGATAAATTCCTAATTCTAATTGACGTTTAAACTTAATCCCCTCTTCCCATACCGACAAATTAATCGATTATAAAATATTTTTACGATAATGAACTAATATCAATCAACTTATGTTGGAGGTTATAAGATTCGAATGTCATCTAAATAATGTGTTCAGTTAATAACCAACCGAGAGTAGGTATGAATCATAATATTAAGCTTGAAATCAAAATTCCAAAAGTCCCGGATATTGAGTTGGTGGCTCTTGAAGGGTTACAACTAATGGGAGGCCACTTAGGAATTTCCAGTGATAAGATCGGCGAAGCCAAAATAATTGTTACGGAAGCGATTATCAATGGACTTGAACATTCCAAGGTAGAGAATCCTTATGTAAATGTAGAGTTTACAATGACAAAAGAGAGGCTCATAATTTTTGTCACCGACTATGGAGATGGTTTTGAACCAGAAAATATTGAGGAACCTGAAATTCACGAAAAGTTATCAAGCAGCAATAAAAGAGGGTGGGGACTTAAACTCATGAAATCGATGTCAGACGATTTTATCATTGAATCGGGTGCGACCGGCACAAAAATTACGATAATTAAAAATTTAGTTTAGGAGTCCTTGCTATGTCATCCGAATTTACTTTAGAATCAGAAATAAAAAATAATTGTGTTGTCATAATTACAACAGGGTACATCAATAATGTCGGGGGGCAAAAAATTGTTGATGAGTTTTACAAACACCATAGTAACGGTATTAATAATGTGATCCTCAATCTCGCAAAATCAAATGTGGTTAATTCAATCGGGATATCATTTCTTATTGAGATCATTGAGAAATTAAATAACACCAACGGAACGTTGATCTTCACTAATCTCGACCCATCCATCGAAAAAACATTTACCATTATGGGTTTATTTCAGTTCGCTAAAAAAGCAGATACTCCGGATGAAGCGGTAAAACTTTTTTAGCCGGTTCGGCATATTTAAAATATTTTACAAATAGGAATTAAAGACCGGAATCATGAATGTAGTTGAGTACAATAATTTAATTGACAAACTCTCTCTCCAGGTAAAGTCTTTTCAGGAAGGATTCAGCCTTCTTTCCAACGCAGCCACACTTAAAGAACTTGGTACAGATTTTTGCCGCATACTACAAGGCAACTTCTTCATCCGTGATGTAAATATATTTTTCAAGAAGAATGCAACTCATGAATGGGAATGTATTATTGTCCATAATGAAAAATGCATGGAATACCTTCCCTATTTAAAAGCTACCCATGAAGCGCATATTGAATATTTTAATGATACTGAATTTTGTGTTACTGCAACATTGCCATTAACCGACGGAGCAATGTGGGGATTGGTTATCGGAAACAAAATCGATAAATCCGAAATAACCGAGATAGACAAAATTACTCTTCAAATGTTCCTCCAATTATTAGACAATGCTTACCAATCTTTTATAAATCAAAAAAAAGAAAAGCAGCTGATTTTTTCTTTAAATCATAGAGTTGTCCAACTTAATAGTTTGATAGACACCGGTATTGAAATCTCCAAACTTCATAAAACATCCTCTTTGCTTGAGCTTTCGTTAGAAAGAGCCGCGGCATTAACAAATGCATCACGGGGAGTTCTGAGGATAATAGCTGATGATGGTATCGCTACGGAAATTGGATTCCCGGGTAATTCCGACATACTGCATGTTCTATCTTCTGAGCAACGGATTGATACCGGAGTTGAATTCAAACATGTAAAGTATTTGTACTCTCTTTCAGAAAAAGAGAGCAGGAACGGAATTATAGATTTTGATCAAACAGATGAAATATTGCTTCAGGCTTTTGCAAGACAAGTTTTGGCGGCGCTAGAAAATGAACATTTGCACACTGAGGCGATCGATAAAGAACGGATGCATCAAGAAATTGAAATGGCTGCCACAATTCAAAGGAAAATTATCCCGCAGCAACTTCCGCAAATTGAAGATTATGATCTTGCGGGAATTAATATTCCTTCTCTGGAAATAGGCGGCGATTATTATGATGTTACAAAATTAAAGGATGGCAGATACCTGCTCATCATTGCGGATGTTGCGGGTAAGGGGGTCGCTTCAGGGTTGCTTGTGAATACGTTAAACGCCTCGCTCAACGCTTATGTCGAAAATGATTTTCAATTGACCGAGGTTGCTGAAAGACTGAACAAAATTATTTTTAATGCCTCCACTCCAGAAAAATATATTACAGGTTTTATCGCTCTTCTTGAACCAGAATCAGGAATCATTGAATACTTAAATGCAGGGCACAATCCAATCTTTTACGCTGATAATGGAAAATTAGTAAAGCTCGATAAGGGTGGACTTGCATTTGGCATGCTTGATTTTTCTTTCCCATATGAGAGTACCCGTATACAATTGAAACCGGGTGAAAAAATTCTTTTTTATACTGATGGAATCACTGAAGCGATGAACCATGATGATGAAGAATACACAGACCAAAGACTAGAATATTTTTTCTTATCTGAAAATTCAGTAAGCGCCGAAACTTTTATAGAAAATCTTCTGGCTGATATTAAAGCACACACAAAGAATACTCCACAGAGCGATGACATAACCGCTCTTTATCTGTCAAGGAATAAATAGAGCTTTTTTTACATTAATTGGCATTACTGTTTGTAATGGCTAAAGAGGTCAAAATGCTTGCTCCAAAAACGAAGAATAATTATTTAAAGTTATTTTTTCTACTTGTCACATTTATGTCGGTTATCGGACAACAAAAATATAACTTTGAGCACCTTTCCATTCCTTCGGGATTATCAAACTCAACCGTCTGGGATATTTTGCAGGACAAATATGGATTCCTCTGGGTTGCTACCGCTGACGGATTGAACCGGTATGATGGATATACTTTTAAAATTTATAAAAATGATCCCGGTAATTCAAAATCCTTAGCAAATAATCTGATTTATTCGTTGCTGATAGATGATGATGAAACTTTGTGGGCGGGGACTAACGGTGGATTGTGCAAATACGACCGGGCAAACGAAACTTTTGTAACATATCTAACCGACTCAAGTAGTAGCAATGCCGTCTCAAATATTATAATTAATATTCTTGAAGACAGCAAAAAAAGGATTTGGGTTGCAACCGCTTTAGGAATATTCAAGTTTGACAGAACTACCGGCAAATTTGAAAAAACATTTATTAAAGACGGCAATAATAAAATACCTTTTACCGGAACTACAGTAGCATTGATTGAGACTTCATCAGGTGAAATTTATTCAGATTATTATTTTCAAGGTTTAATCAAGTTCAATGAATCGATAAATTTGTTTGAGTGGATAAATGTAGCGCCCCAGAATCCCAATATTTTTAATAAAACGATCTTCTTTAATTTGTATGAAGACAAAACAGGAAAAATATGGATAAGCGGGCAAAACGGATTTTATAACTATGATCCTCATAGCGGCATATTTAATGAATTAAATTTATACAAAAATGTTAGCAATTCTAATAATAGGTGGATAAATGCTGCAATGGGGGTTTTCCAGGATAATAAAGGATACCTTTGGATCGGCTCCTCTGTTAATGGGATTTTTCGTTACAATATGAAGACGAACGAGGTCACTAGTTTAAGCCCATCAGAGCTCCCAAATTCAGTTCATAATTCGGATGGCTTCTGGAAATTTTACCAAGACGAATTTGGAATTTTGTGGATCGCTACTTCAAACAACGGTTTATTAAAATTGGATTTTCAAAAAGAACCATTTCGACTTTTTGCAAATCCAGTGGATAAAGTAACCTCGAATTCCAGCTTGTATATAGGTTCATTATATAAAAGTCCAACTGAAAGTGATTTTATATGGCTTGGAACTGATGACGGATTAGTGAAATATAATTTAAATCAAAAAACTTTTATCAAGTTCAATCACCAGGAAGGAAGCACAAGATCGATCCCTAGCAATCTTGTTAGAAGTATTCAACACGGTTCTATGCAAGAATTATGGCTTGGGACAAACAAGGGCTTAAGCATGATGAATCCGGCCAATAATTCGTTCACTAATTATGAATTAAGTGATAAAACAAAACACTATGTGGTTGATTATGATAATATTTATGGTCAATCGATGGATGATTATGGAAATCTGTGGATAGCCGCTGGAAACAGTGGTTTAGTAAAGTTCGATACAAAAAATCAAACAAAACAATATATTCCCACATTTGCAACCCGAACCTACGATCTTAGACTCCTTGACTTTATAGATATACTGAACACAAAAAGTATTCCGATAGTAAAAATAATCGGTGTGGAAGATTACCAGGATCTTAAAAAAGAATTCAAATTGGAAAAGCAAACCGAAGTGATGATCGTTTCAGCAGGAGAGGGACAAAATAATTTAATGTTTGATTACGGATGGCTGTTAGATTCAAAGGCTGATACTGTGTGGGGACAAACCAATTACCAAAATTCATTTTATTTAGGTGGAGCAACAAAGAACCGCATTACTATCAGGATAGTAAAATTAAATAAAGGCAATTACACATTAAGATATAGATCGGACGATAGCCATTCATACGGAAGATGGAACGCACCGGCTCCAATTGATTCAACATTATGGGGAGTTCAAGTTTTTGATCTATCCAATTCCGATGTAAATTATTGCAAAAGTCTCATTACTGCCAGTCAGAACAAACCATACATTAACGCTTTGTCTGTTTCAACGGTGGAGTATCAAAATGATGGGACAGTGCTTCTTGGTACATCTACCGGTTTAGATAAATATGATATCCGAAAAAATGCTATCTCCTATTTACAAAATGATATTAAAAACACTTTCACTTCAAACTTGAAACAAATAAATGATTTCTTTGTTGATAAAAACAATGTGATATGGATAGGAACTAACGGAGGGCTCATAAAATATGATCAAATATCAAAACAGTTTAATATTCTCTATGATAAGGATGGATTACCTTCTAATTATGTCGTGGCAATTGAAGAAGATGCATACGGAAATTTATGGCTGAGCACGCTAAACGGGATTTCTAAATTTAATAAGGATATTAAACACCCGATCTTTATAAACTACGATGTAAAAGACGGGTTACAAGGATATACCTTCAATACCGGGGCTGCTTTTAAAAGCGAATCGGGAGAATTGTTCTTTGCCGGTCAAAACGGATTTAATGCTTTTCATTCAAGTAATATCAATAAGCAGGTTCCCAAAATTGATATAACCCAATTAAAAATTTCTAATGAATTAGTTTTCCCTTCCTCTAAAAATTCACCTTTGACCAAAAGTATTTTGGAAACGAAAGAAATTGAAATCGCATACAGCCAAAACAATATCTCTTTCGAATTCAGTGCAATTCACTTTTCCAGACCCGAGAAAAATCAATATGCATATAGATTGGATGGATTTGATAAAGGGGGGTGGATTTACGATAACAGAAAATTTGCAACTTACACAAATCTTCCTCCCGGTGATTATGTTTTTAGAGTAAAAGGATCAAACGGTGACGGAGTTTGGAATGAAGCCGGGACATCAATTAAAATTAGAGTTTTATCACCGTGGTGGAGAACAATCTGGGCTTACATTGGATACGTTTTTATTTTTGGCGGAATGATTTTCGGAGTCGATAGAATCCAAAGAAGAAGATTAATCTTAAAAGAAAGAGAAAGACAACGATTTCATAACGCTGAATTGCGGGCACAAAAAGCAGAACTGCAAGCTAAAGCAAGCGAAGCTGAACGCCGTGCGCTTGAAATTGAAAATGATAGAAAATCAAAGGAACTTGAGAGTGCGAGAGAATTACAATTGTCAATGCTGCCTAAACAGTTACCGCAATTTCCCCATCTTGATATTGCGGTTTATATGAAGACAGCTACAGAAGTAGGCGGCGATTATTATGATTTTAATGTTGGGATCGACGGAACACTTACTATCGTTTTGGGAGATGCAACTGGTCACGGAATGCGAGCTGGAACAATGGTTACTTCCGCAAAATCATTGTTCAACAGCTATGCTGCTAATCCCGATATACTTTTCACCTTCCAGGAAATGACCAGATGTATTAAACAAATGCAGTTTCAATCTCTTGCCATGTGTATGACAATGTTAAAAATTCAAAACAACCGATTATTAATGTCAGCCGCCGGAATGCCTCCAGTATATCTGTACCGAAATGAAAGCAGAAGAATCGAAGAGTATCTGATGAAGGGAATGCCTTTGGGAACAATGGACAACTTCCCTTACGAGTTAAAAGAATTACAGCTTCTTAAAGGGGATACTTTATTATTAATGAGCGACGGATTTCCTGAATTACAAAATGATCATGATGAAATATTTGGTTATAAACGTGCAAGAAATTCATTTGAAGAGGTTGCGGAAAGAGACCCGGAAGAAATTATAACTTACCTAAAAGATGAAGGATCTCGCTGGGTTAATGCTAAAGACCCTGAAGACGATGTAACGTTTGTTGTAATAAAGGTAAAAGGCTAAATCAATTATGAATGAAAAATTATTTTATAAAATTAAGAATAGGACACTGTTTTTAATATTTCATATTAGCTCATTCTGTATTTTTCTACCCCTTTCTATTTCTGCCCAAGGAAATTTTGTGTTTGAAAATTTTTCAATCCCGCAGGGACTTTCAAACCCAACCATAAACACTATTTTTGAAGATAAGTACGGTTTCCTTTGGCTTGGTACTGATGATGGGCTGAGCAGGTATGATGGATATGAATTTAAAGTTTACAAAAACAATCCATCGGACAGCACTAGCCTGCCGGGCAATACAATTTATGCAATGAGTGAAGACAACAACGGTGATTTATGGATTGGCGGTAACAATGTGCTTGTAAAATATGATAGAATAAATGATAAATTTATTCGTGTAAACTTCGACAGAGGACAAAATATAAACCAACCTATCATTTATAAAATCCTTATAGATAAACATAATAATATCTGGGTAGGGACTAATGAATTCGGAGTGCATTTACTTAATCCTCAGAAAATGACCACAAAAAAAATTCCTTTTATTTTGAACAATGAAGAAATTTTTAATGGATTTATACGTTCAATTATTGAAACTTCAAACCAGGAAATATTAGCGCTTGATTATGGTGCAGGTGTATTCTATTACAATAAAGAGGTCAATAATTTTCAGTTATATAACAATTTAGATAGGGAGAAAGTTGGTGGTTCTTTGTTGGTTCTTCATGAAGACGAATTTAATAAAATTTGGATTGGTGGCTCACAATCGCTATCAATTTATGATAGAAACAATAAAAACCTGGAAAAAATTGAACGATTTTCAAAACCGGCAAGTACTGAATTTACCAACGGGGTAATCAATATTTTAAAAGATAAAGCGGGTTTCCTTTGGCTTGCTACATTGGATGATGGTTTATACAGATATAATCCCGTTGACAATAATTTTTTTCATTTTACCGGAAACAGTAACAATAAAAACAGTATTAAATCCACCGGTATTCTTTCATTATTTCAGGATAGTTTCGGAAACATTTGGATAGGGACTAGACTGGACGGATTATATAAGGTTGATCCGAACAAACAGCCAATGAATGTTATCAGGATACCCGAGATACTAAAAACAAATTCACCCGCTGATAAAATAACCGCAGTAGCGAAAAGTGAAAAATCAAATAATGTTGCGATTGGAACAGGTGGTTTAGGAGTGTTTTGGAAAAACATTCAAGATGATAGTTATAAAAATTTTAAATTTGACAAAAATTCAAATAGCATTTCAAGTAATAATATTTTTGCTTTAACTATTGACGCAGATAATAATCTTTGGATCGGAACAGATGCAGGATTAAACCAACTTAACCCAATAAGCGGAAAGATTACTAAGTATTTTAGTGAAAAAGTACCGTTGTATACAGAGTTTTTAATAAAAGATTTAAAATTTGATAAAGCCGGAAGGTTATTTGTTGCAAATTCCGGCGGTGTAGATATTTTATATCCGGGTCAAAAAATTATTAAACAAATACCATCTATTAGTAACCGCCAATTTAAACCTGAATTGCAAACTGATATTATAAATTTAGTAAATTCTTCCCAGCCAATAGCTTCAATACTAAAAGTAGGTGAGCAAAAATTATTAGAAAAGGAGTTTGAAGTTTCCGACAGCACTAAAATAATAATTATTGGCATTGGGGAAGGACAATCATTTTTGGAACAAATGTTTGATTACGGGTGGCTTGAAGATTCTAATAAAAAAATAGTCTGGAGCATGAATAAATTTTCAGATTCCTTTCATTTTGAAGGCGGAATGAAAATTAGAATTATGGCACGCACTTTAAAATTAAAAAAGGGTAAATATAAACTTAAATTCCAAACAGATGTAGGTAACTCTTATGGAAGTTTTAATGTCCAGGCACCAAAAGATTCTACGATGTATGGAATACAGGTAATTAAAATAAATGATAAACAGTTTAATTATTTAACGGATAGACTTCACGAAGAGAATAAAAACAGTGCTTATATGTTATTGGAAGATGCTAATTCAATAGCATTAAGTAAATCTTATGAAAATATTTTATGGATTGCCACTACAAGTCAGGGCTTATACAAATACAATCTAAGTAACGGCAAATTTACTCAATACAACAAAAATGTTGATGCTGTTTCTGATATTGTAACTAACAACGATGTGTATTATGTAATGGAAGACAGCAAAGGTCTTGTTTGGTTTTCATCACCAAACGGTCTTGGGAGATTAGATCCCAAAACAGAAAAGATTAAATTTTTTACTGAAAAAGATGGTCTTCCTACAAACTTAATTAGTGCTATTCAGGAAGATAACTTCGGTAATTTATGGATCAGCAGTGCAGCGGGTTTAACAACGCTTGTTAGAAATGATGAGGGTGCTAAAGAATCTTTTATAAATATTGATATTAAAGATGGGTTACAGGGGTATTCATTTTCCCGGGCAACCTGGAAGGCAAATAATGGAGAATTATTTTTTGGCGGAGATAATGGAGTAAATTACTTTCTTCCCGGAAGAACTAATCAAACAAAACCTAAAATTGTAATTACAGATCTCAAAATATCTGATGTTTCTGTGTTTAATGATATTAAACACTCTCCATTAAAAAAAGATTTAAATGATACAAATGAATTAACATTGGATTATTCGCAAAACGATATATCCTTTCAATTTTCTCCAATTCATTATTCCAGGCCGGAAAGAAATTTAATTGCATATAAACTGGATGGTTTTAATAAGGATTGGGTCTATAGCAAACTTCACTTTGCATCGTTTACTAATCTTGACCCGGGCGAATATACCTTCCGGTTAAAAGCAGCCAATGGCGACGGGGTTTGGAGTGACGAAGAAAAAGCAATTCATATTGAAGTATTACCACCATATTGGAGGACCACCTCTGCATACATTGGTTACGGCGTCCTCTTTTTAGGTTTAGTCTTTGGGATTGATAGAGTTCAGCGCAGACGAATAACAACAAAAGAGCGAAACGCTTCTGCCATAAAAGAAGCTGAGCTTAGAGCTGCTGCTGCCGAGGCACAATCAAAAATTATACAGGCTGAGAACACACGCAAAACGGAAGAATTGGAAGAGGCACGTCAACTTCAGCTTTCAATGCTGCCTAAAGAGCTTCCTAAATTTCCTCATCTTGATATTGCGGTTTATATGAAGACGGCTACAGAAGTAGGCGGCGATTATTATGATTTTAATGTTTCTATTGATGGAACTTTAACAATTGTACTTGGTGACGCAACGGGGCATGGAATGAGAGCAGGGACTATGGTTACTTCCGCTAAGTCCTTGTTTAACAGTTATGCAGAAAATCCGGACATACTTTTTACTTTTAGGGAGATGACAAGATGCATAAAGAAAATGCAATTTCAATCACTTGCAATGAGTATGACCATGCTGAAAATTAAAAACAATAAGTTGTTAATGTCTGCAGCGGGTATGCCGCCGGTTTATCTCTACCGAAGAGAAAATCAAATAGTAGAAGAACATTTAATGAAGGGAATGCCTTTAGGAACGATGGACAGCTTTCCGTATGAGTTGAAAGAATTACAATTATTAAAAGGTGATACATTGCTTTTAATGAGTGACGGTTATCCGGAATTACAAAGTGATAAAAATGAAATGTTCGGTTACAGGCGTGCTAAGAATTCATTTGAATTAGCAGCAGAAAAAGAACCGGAAGAAATTATATCGTATTTAAAAGATGAAGGCTCGCGCTGGGTGAATGATAAGGACCCTGAAGACGATGTTACGTTTGTAGTAATTAAGGTTAAATAAAAATGTATTCATAATAGAAACTGAGAAATGAAAAAAATATATATACTGATATTTTTTTATTCTGTTCTGTGTTCAGGCATTATTGCCCAGCCTTTACCTGACAGTTTGAAAATCCGGTACGATGCAGCAAAGACAGATTCTGAAAAAGGAAAATGTTTGAGTATTTACATGGAGAATTTCAATGGTGATCCTTCAGGTTGGAAAAATATTTTGGCATTAATCAGTTATTTCAAAGAAAATAATGACCAGGTTGGAGAAGATTATGTTCAATTGTTTACTACCAATAACCTTGCACAAACGGGTGAGTTTAATACGGCATTGAATCAGTCACTTAAGATATTATCGAGGTTTGAATCGAGGCACGATAATTACGGAATAATGAATGCATATCATGAAATCGGTTTAGCCTTATATTTTTCCGGAGATTATGGACAGTGCATTATCTATTGTAAAAAGGCAATGTCCCTGGCACTGCTTTCTGGGGACAAGCATATACTCTCTACAATATATAATGATATTGGCACTACATATAACGAAATGAATAAGCCTGATTCGGGTTTGATATACGCACAAAAGGCAGTTGACTCTGATTATGAGAACAACGATTCATTGAACCTTTCCACTTCACTCAGCACATTAGGCGAAAGTTATATTGCCAAAAAAGAATATGAAAAGGCAATCCCCTTAATTAAAAAATCAATATGGATTGCAAAAGCATTTGATAATTATCATGCAATTTCATGGAGTCTTAATGACCTCGCACAAATTTTCCTGGAGACAAACCAACTGGACAGCGCAAGATATTATGCACAGATGGCAGTTGAACTGTCAAATGAAAATAGTTTTAAAGATCAGGTGTTAAGGGCATATGAATATCTGTATAAGTCATACGAAAAAACGGATACTAAAGACAGTGTATATAAATACTTCAGGCTTTCTATCAATACAAAAGATTCACTGTATACCGCTCAAAAAGCAAAGGACATGCAAACATTCAGTTTCCGCGAACAACTTCGCCAGCAGGAAATTGAACAGGATAAAATACAATTACAAAACAAAATCAGAACTTATGGTTTGATTATAGGAATAGTAGTTCTTCTTCTAATTGCTTTTCTACTTTTTAAAAATAACCGTAGTCGTAAAAAAGCAAATGCGGCACTTCAAAAACAGAATGAGGTTATTCACTTAGAGAATGAACGCAAATCAAAAGAGTTGGAAGAAGCCAGGCAGTTACAATTATCAATGCTTCCCAAAGAAATTCCGCAGTTACCAAATCTTGATATAGCCGTTTATATGAAAACTGCTACCGAAGTTGGGGGCGATTACTATGATTTTAATGTTGGTTTAGATGGTACACTTACAATTGCTATCGGCGATGCAACCGGCCACGGAATGAAAGCTGGAACAATTGTCTCAATGGTAAAAGCATTATTTTCTTCCGGAGGTTCAAGACTTGATATAAAAACATTCTTTGATCAAAGCAGTGATGCTTTGAAAGAAATAGAACTGGGCAGATTAATGATGGCTTTCATGATGATTAAAATAAAATCAAACAAGATAGAAATTGCAAATGCGGGAATGCCGCCGCTATTCATCTACCGAAAGCAGCCAAAAGCAGTTGAAGAGATAATGATAAATGGAATGCCGTTAGGAGCGATGAAAAACTTTCCGTATGAAATAAGGGAAACAGAAATAGCAGCCGGAGATACATTGTTGCTTCTAAGTGATGGTATGCCTGAGTTGAAGAACGACAAGGATGAACAATTTGGTTATACCCGGTTAAAAGATAAATATATATCTGTAGCGGAAAAAGAACCCGAAGAAATTATTACTTATCTGAAAGAAGAAGGATCGCGTTGGGTAAACGACAGAGACCCTGAAGACGATGTTACGTTTGTTGTGATAAAGGTTAAATAGAAGACCTTAAAAATGGTTCAATTCAATTTATTTATTGAATAGGTAAATTATATGAAAATCAATCTCTTGAAATGTTTTACAATAGCATTGGGAATCATGGTATCATTTCCCATCATAGCTCAGCAAAGAATAAAGACAGAAGCCAATTCCGATATTGTGCAATACTCCAATAAGGAAGGATTACCGACTACAAATATCTCAAATATGGTGCAAACTAACGATGGCTACCTCTGGCTTTCGGGGGTAGAAGGGACATATCGTTTTAATGGATACGAATTTGAAGAAGTTGGCAAAGAGTACGGCGTACCGCAAATGCAAAACATCTATTACGGTTCTACAAAAAACATTCTTTATTTTGCATCACCAAGTAAGTTTATAACATTTAACGGAAAAGAATTTAAAACCTATTCTTCGGAGGAAGGTTATTTAATACACGGTTTATCGGGACAGGTAATTTCTTTTATTGATGCCGATTCCAAAGGAAGAATTTGGATTGGGTCGATTACTCCATTTATCGATAAAAAATTTAATGGTGGGCTGACAAAATATGAAGATGGAAAATTTACCGTTTACGATTCAACAAACTTTCCGCTCGATAACGCTACCGGATTTATCGAAACACCTTATGGCGATCTGATTTTTAGCTCCGATGGTCGTAACACGCAAACGAAGCAGGGGGCATATGTAGCATTGTACAAAACCGGAGTATTTAAGAAAGTTGATGAATCGATCGGAATCAATCTCCAGGGAGCGATGATCTTCAACAAAAACGAAGTTGCCTCAATTGATAAAGACGGAAATACATGGATCGCCTGTATAGGGTTAAACTCGCTTAATAACGATAAACTCAATTCCGGGGTGTTAATGTACGATGGGAACAACTTCTCTCAATTCACAGATTTTGTACAGACTCTTGACAAAGACCAATTGCCGCTTGAAGTTTTTTACAGCCAGCGCTTGGATAAACTCTTTTTAACCACCTTAAATGTGAACGGTGAACTGTACACAAATGGAGGAAAATTAATTTATGAATACAATAATGGCAAATGGCAGCCCTCTGACATACTTCATAGTATTAAAAGTATTGCTGATCTGAAAACTGAAAAAGTAATTAGCGATTTTCACCTCACTTCAATATTCTTTACAAAAAAGAATAAGTATTTCCCGGAATTATTAACTTTTTTTACAAACATTAAAAATGTGACTGCGCTTAGTTCAAAAAATCCAAACCAGTTATTTTCTTATGCTGATGGAAAGTGGAAGAAATATGACGCATTTTCTTCCTTTAACGGTAGTGAAATTAAAGGGGGATTTCTGATTGGCACTTCAAAAGGATTTGGGATATATTATCCTAACAATTCAAAAATGCTTGCTCAAAAAGAGGGATTACTTCAGATTCAAGGAGGTATACCGGATTTATACACAGATAAAAATGGAAATGTTTGGGTTACTTTTTCTTATACCGACATTCCTGCTTATGCACAGACTTTTAAAACAGGAGTAAATGTTTGGGATGGTACAAAACTAACTGCTATTACCGAAAAAGATGGATTGCTTAGTAATATAACTTTTAATCCTTATCAAGACACTAAAATGCGTGTATGGATTCCCACTTCAAAAGGAATAACCACCGCCCGAGAAATTGAAAATAGTGTTGGAGAACAACTCTTTAAGTTTAAAAGCATTCAGTCGGATAAATACACCAGTTATAACACGTCGAAGGTTATGGAAACTTCTTCTGGAGACATTTATGCTTGGCAAAATTATGTTAGAACACAATCAAAAGGTCTTGAAGGAGCCAGTTATTATTTAGGAAAATTTGATGGGGAAAAATTTAAGGAAATTGAATCGCCTTTTAGTGCTGATGACAATGCAAAAGCTTATAAGCTCTTTGATCTTCGCGAAGCTATAGATGGTAAACTTTGGTTTTCCGGAATTTTTTCTGATAACTTAAGAGATATTTCATCGAATAAAACAAAAATTATGATCTGGGATGGGAAAACATGGCAAGCACCTCCCCAAAGTTGGAATGCGCCAGAAGAACAAATTCATTACGTTGGCAAATTGAAAGAGCAAATGTATTTTTTAAGTTCAGGTAAGTTCTATGTTTTTAATGGAAATAAGTTTATAAACCTAAGTGATAGTGTAGATAAGAACGCTGATTTTAGGATTTTAAAAAGCGCTAGTGTAGCTGGGACCAAAACTAATATACAAGCGGGAGATAGATTATATATCAGGCTTCGAAATAGAGGTTTAGTGATATTCGATGGAATTCATTTAAAATTTTACACGAAGAAAGATGGACTTCCATCAACAAACTTATCAAATCCAGTAACGGATGAGAAAGGGAATGTCTCTTTCGGATTTCCCACCGGCGCATCGGTTATAAGAGGAGAAAAATTTCAAACATATTTTGACGATGAAAGCATCGTTTCCGGTGGACCTTATTCTGCAATTTTAGATAAGAATGGAAATTTGGTTGAATTATATAACGGAGTTGGCTTGTACATTAACAAAGGAGAGACTTCTCATTATCCGTTAAAAATTTCATCAGTAAATATTGATAAACAAAATTATTTTTATGAATACCCAACAGATCTTAACCACTCTCAGAATTCATTCATTTTTAACTATGCCGCATTAAATTATCGAGAACCTAAACAGACGACGTACGAACATTTTTTAGAAGGATTCGATAAGCAGTGGTCAAGACCAACCAATCTTCCCTTTGTTGAATACCAAAGCCTTCCCCCGGGACAGTATCGATTCAAAGTTAGGGCTACAACTTCTAATGGGGTAAAAACAAATGAAGATGTTTATTCATTTCGGATACATCCGCCTTGGTGGCGTACCTGGTGGGCGTACGGAATGTATCTGATCGGTTTTGTAAGTATGATCGGCGGAGTTAGAAAATATGAACTTGATCGAAGAAAAGAAAAAGAAAAGAAAAAATTCCTAGAACTTGAGAATGAGCGTAAGACAAAGGAACTAGAAGAAGCGAGGCAACTACAATTCTCAATGCTTCCTAAAAATCTTCCGCAGGTTCCACACCTTGATATTGCTGTTTACATGAAAACAGCAACTGAAGTTGGTGGCGACTATTATGATTTTCACGTGCACGCGGATGGGACGTTAACAGTTATTCTTGGTGACGCAACTGGACATGGCATGATGTCGGGGATGATGGTCTCTATCATGAAATCATTATTTATGTCGGATAGAAGTAACAAAGAACTAAAACCGTTCTTTGAAAATGCAAGTGCAGCAATAAAAGATATGCAACTTGGTAGATTGATGATGGCGCTTACCTGTGTACAAATAAAGGCTAACAATTTTGTTACAACAAATGCGGGAATGCCTCCGATGTTTATATATCGGAAAAATTGGCAGACTGTAGAAGAGATTGTTATCAACAACATGCCATTGGGTGCTATGAAGGGAACAGTTTACGATGTCAAAGAGTTGAAGATCGAAAGAGGGGACACTTTACTTTTGATGAGTGATGGTTTTGCTGAGTTAAAAAATGATAGCGATGAAATGTTCGGATATAAAAGAGCTAGGAACAGCTTTGAAGAAGTTGCTAAAAAAGAACCGGAAGAGATAGTATCATATTTAAAAGAGGAAGGCAAACGATGGACTAACAATAAAGAGCCTGATGATGATGTTACGTTTGTTGTGATAAAGGTTAAATAAAAATGTATTCATAATAAAACTGAAATATGAAAAAATTAAATGTTCTGATCCAGACACTATTATTTTCAATTTGCATTTTAAGCATCAGCTTAGCTCAGCAGAGATATAAATCTGAAACTAATGCTGATTTAGTTAAATATACAATAAAAGACGGTTTACCAATAACCAACATTGCCAGTGTTTCACAAACAGCGGATGGGTACGTTTGGATATCAGGTTTAGAAGGAACGGTACGCTTTAATGGTTACGAATTTCAGGAACCCGGTAAAGAATTCGGATTGCCGGATATGCAGTTTAACTATTACGACTCCACTACTAATACAATTTACTTTGCTTCACCTGATAAATTCCTAATTCTAAAAGACAATAAATTTCAATCGTTCACAAAACATGATGGTTACCAAACATCGGGATTACCGGGCAGATCTGTTTCTTTTATAAAAAAGGATAGCAAAGGAAGAGTATGGGTTGGCACAACAACCTTATACATTGATTCCAAAAATAATGGCAGCTTAACACTTTTTGAGAATGGGAAATTTACTCTCTTTGATTCTTCAGCATTTCCGTTACATAACTGTACTGATATGTTTGAAACACCTTATGAGGATTTGATTTTTCTTTCTGATGGTAAAAATACTTCGACTCAAACTGAGGCTTACATCGCCCTATATAAGAATGACAAATTCGAAAGAATTGACGAATCAAAAGGTGTTAAGTATTATGGAACTAAATATTCGTACGAGAAAGTTTCACCGGTTACTGATGATAAAGGCAATATGTGGATCCCATTTATAGGCAGCGGTATTTATTCTAAATTAGATAGCGGTACATCCGGTGTTTTAATGTATGATGGGAAAGATTTTCATACATACCCGGGAATCGAAAAATATCTCGTTGGAAATAACAGAGTGACCTCTGTTTTATATTTAGAAAAAGATAATAGCGTCTATGCAACTATAGCTGATCTTAATGGAACTGTTTATTCCAAGAATTCTAGCCTTCTTTTTAAATTAGTTAATAAAAAATGGAAAAAAATTGATTTATATAAAGACACAGGTCCTATAACGGATTTATCAACAAAAGATATAATTCCGGATTATAAATTTTCGTTTGCGAAACTCATTCCCGGGAACAATATCTCCCCTGATCTACTTGCAGTGGGCGTGCTTGAAGAAACAATTTCTGCAGAGCACAATGATCAATATTTTTATTTTGACGGTAAGTGGAAAAAGTATGATGGTTTTAAAGGTTTTCCATTATCTGTAATAAATAATGCAGAAGTTATTCTTAACCCTCTTGGATTTAGTTTTTACTTTCCAAATAAATCTATTTTTCTAAAAGAGAGTGATGGCTTAAGCGGAATCAAAATTCAATATCCCTACATGTTTTCCGATAAAAATGGAATTGTCTGGATATATTTTTCTTGGATAGAAAATCCTCCGGATGTTCTTTTTGGTAATGATGGAATAAATGTATGGGATGGTAATAAACTTCATAAAATAACCACAAATGAAGGATTAAGCAGCAACACTGTACTTAGAGTATTTGAGGATTCGAAAGGTAGAATTTGGCTGACTACCGATAAAGGATTGGATTTAGCAAAAGCAATTTCAACAAGAAAAGACCAATGGGTTATAAAAATAAATCCTATTCAAAAGAATGATGGTAAAATTTATAACTCCTCTTATGTTCTTGAAACAAAATCGGGTGATATTTTTACATGGCAGAATTATGTTCGCCCCGCATACGGTAATATACCTCAAGCAGATTTTTTCTTAGGAAAATTAGTTGATGATAAAATTGTTGAGATTCCAAACCCGCTGCCTGATAATTTGAAAAAAATAAAATATCAGGAACATAATCTTTATGAATTGCCAAACGGAAATTTATTATTGGTAAGCGGTTATTCCGATTCAATAAACGATTTGGAATCAGCTGAATCCAATTTGCTGATTTATGATCATCAAAAATGGTCAGAACCACCTTCGAGCTGGAACGTTCCTGAGGAAATTTTGAGTTATGTTGGAACAGTCAAAAACAAAATGTATTTCTTAAGTCCGGGACATTTTTACAGTTTCGATGGAAATAAATTCATCGATCTTTCCGATAGTGTAAATAGTAAGGCTGATTTCCGAATTCTTAAAGAAGCAAACATTGCCGGTACAACTACAAATATTCAGGCGGGTAATTATTTATACATCCGTCTCCGCCTTAAGGGTCTCGCAATTTTTGACGGGACAAAGCTGGACTTCTATACAACAAAAAATGGACTGCCAACAGCGAATATTTATAATCCAGTCACCGATCTGAAGGGAAATGTATATTTCATACATAATTTAGGAGGATTGATTATAAATGGTGAAAGGTTTAATAGATATTATAATGATAATTTTTCTTTAACCGGACAATCTGCAATTACTCAAGATCGTAACGGTAGCATTTTAACTTGGTATAATAACCTTGGCATATATGTAGATAGAGAAAGTAAATCACAAGGAAGTATTAAACTATCTTTTATAAAAGTTAATTCATCTCAATATTATTATAATAAACCATCTTCATTTTCATATTCAGAAAATTCATTTGTTTTTAATTACTCAACCCTAAATTACAAAGATCCTAAATCGGCAATCTACCAGCACAAATTGGAAGGATATGATTTGGATTGGTCAAAATCCAGCAACTTGCAATTTTCCGAGTATCAAAATGTTCCTCCGGGTGATTATACATTTAAGGTTATAGCAATAGATAACGAAGGTTCAAAAACCAATCGGGTTACATATGCTTTTACAATATTGCCGCCTTTTTGGAAAACATGGTGGGCATATACATTTTATGTTTTTCTTTTTGGCGGATTTTTATATTCAATCAGAGAATTTGAATTAAAACGACAGAAGAAAAACGCTGCTATTAAGGAAAGTAAATTAAGAGCTGAAGCTGCAGAACTACAGGCTAAAGCAGCAGAAGCGCAGTCAAGAATAATTCAAGCTGAGAATGATCGAAAATCCAGTGAGCTTGAAGAAGCCAGACAATTACAATTATCAATGCTTCCAAAAGAACTTCCTCAATTACCACATCTTGATATTGCTGTCTATATGAAAACCGCAACAGAAGTCGGTGGTGATTACTATGATTTTATTGTGGGATTAGATGGAACACTCACAGTGGCAATTGGCGATGCAACCGGTCACGGTATGAAAGCTGGGACAATTGTCTCAATGGTAAAAGCATTATTTTCTTCCGGAGGTTCAAGACTGGATATGAAAACATTTTTTGATCAAAGCAGTGATGCCTTGAAAGAAATAGAACTTGGAAGATTAATGATGGCGTTTATGATGCTTAAAATTAAATCGAATAGACTTGAATTTACCAATGCCGGTATGCCGCCGCTATTCATATACAGAAAACAATCTAAAACAGTTGAAGAGATAATGATAAACGGAATGCCCCTCGGTGCGATGAAAAACTTTCCGTATGAAATAAAAGAAACAGAAATAGCAGCCGGAGATACATTGTTGCTTCTAAGTGACGGTATGCCTGAGTTAAAGAACGACAAGGATGAACAATTTGGTTATACCCGGTTAAAAGAAAAATTTATATCAGTAGCAGAAAAAGAATCTGAAGAAATTATTTCTTATCTGAAAGAAGAAGGTAAACACTGGACAAATGATAAAGAGCCTGATGACGATGTGACGTTTGTTGTGATAAAGATTAAATAACAAAATTTCTAATGAGAACAACAATTAATCAAACAATACCTAACAATCATATAAAATGGAGTTACAATGAAAATTAATTTAATTGAAAAATACACGGCTGTTGTTCTCGAACTAAAAGGAGAGATAACAATCACTGCTAAAGACGCAGAATTCGGTGAGATCTTGCTTAAGCTTATCTCGGAAGGGAAGAAAAATATAATAATTGATTTGAAGGAAACGGGATTTGTAAACAGTTCCGGTTTGGGAATGTTGATCGCTGGATATACTACAGTTAAAAATGCCGGAGGCGATCTCAAACTTGCTAACGCGACTGAAAAAATCGAGAGCTTACTCATAATCACTAAACTTACTTCAGTTTTTGCTAATTATAGCTCAGTAGAAGAAGCGGTTAAAAGTTTTTCAAAATAATAATTTAAGGAGTATGCATTTGTGTTACCAAACAAATGTTCCAACTGCACCCGCTTTTAATGAGTAGGTTAAAGTCTCACTGCCTGCTACTAACTTAAAAACTTGAGTTCCCTCGCTGTCGTTTAGGACGATCATTACTTTTTTCCCATCAGTGGTTTTGAATGCAACGTTTGGTAGTGTTGTTGAAACCGTGGAAGCAATACGAACCGCACCCGGACGAACAAATTTTGCAGCGTGAGCGATAATGTAATAAGCTGGGTTTCGCGTAACGTTATTGCCATCAAGTGTAATTGCGCCAATGCATTGAGTACATCCGCCGGAGGTGTGAGGATTTTGGTTTGGGTCGGATGCAAGGTTCCACTCAATTACATTGCGGCACCAATTACGCATTCCACCAATGATTAAATTCTTCACGTGCCAATTAATATCTTTAAGAAAATCACCGGGTGCGCCGACCCACATTTCCGTGAAGTAGATTGCTTTATCAGGATGTGCCGCTTGCACTTTCGAGAGGTCGTCAATCGTTCCACCGTACAAATGGAACGCCGAACCGTTAATATATTTTTTCGCATCGGGATCATTCATAACGGTTATCGGATAATCAGTCCGGTCTGCATTGTGATCGTAAATAATGATCTTTGTATCGATAGTATTTGTTTTAAAGATCGGACCCAAATAATTTTTGATGAAGTTAGTTTGCTCTGCTGCCGACATGAGCATGCTGGGATTATTTCCTCCGTAGAGGGGCTCATTTTGAATAGTAATGGCATCGATACGAATTCCGTTAGCTTTCATTTCCTGAATATATTTCACAAAATATTTTGCATAGGCGCTATAAAACTGAGGTTTTAAACTTCCGCCAATTGAAGAGTTTTGGGTCTTCATCCAAACGGGTGCTGTCCATGGAGAACCGAGAATTTTTATATCCGGATTAATTGCAAGAATTTGTTTCAGAATAGGAATTAAATCTTTCTGTTCCGGATCCAGACTAAATTGTGTCATTGCCGTATCGGTTTGTCCGTAGGGGAGATCATCATAGGTAAAGACACGATCACTTAGATCGGACGCGCCGATACTGATACGCAAATAACTGATCCCAATATTATTTCCATCTGTCGCGAATAATTCTTTCAACAAAGTTTCTTTTGCGGAAGCATCCATTTGATTAAGAAGAATAGCGCTGCCGCCTGTAAGCGCACATCCAAATCCATCGATGGACTGGAAAGTTTGTGATTCGAATACTTCTAAGGTTTGTACGCTTCCACCGATAACGGTAGCCTGAGTAACACTTTGTTGTTGGAAGAGAACAGATTTGTCGGGATTGGTAAGCCAGAATTGGACCGAAGATGAAGCCGTATCCGTCTTCTGAGCTTCCGGGTTTGTGGCACATGATATAAAGGTAGTTAAAATAAAGAGGGAGACCAGATATTTTTTTGAGTTCTTAATCATATAAAATCCTTTTGAGAGCGATCTTGACGTTGCGGAAATAATTTGTATCAAACATTTATTTTAAAAAGATGTTTAGGGCATTCATAAATTACAAAATTATTCACCTTTGAAAAAAGAGAAGTTCTTTATCTTCGGGAGCTTGTGCCGACGGAAGTTTTTAGTCCCGAAGAATTAAAATTGCGCCAAGCAGAATAAACAAAACAGCTATCGTCTTCTTTAAAAGATTTGCATCTTTGAATATTTTCCCGCCAATAATTGTCGCCCACAAAACGGAAGTTCGCTTAACAGCCAATGTTAAAGCCACCGAAGCCAGACTTATGGAAACAACCTGCGTATAGCGGTAACCGATCGTGAATAATGAAATCAGAACTATCCAACCGAGGTCTTGTTTCTTAAAATTTATTAAAACTTCCTCTCTCTTCTTTTGGAATGAAAAAAAGATCAGCGAAAAAAGGATTGCAAAAAAGAGATGTTGAAAAGCAGTCAACGAAATGGGGGAAAGATGCATTTTTGCCAGCAGCAGTTTATCCATTATTGATGAAGCCGTAAAGAGTAACAAAGCGGCAAGAACGTAGCGGTGATATTTCGATTTTATGAAAACATTTAAAGGGAAAAGAATTTCCTTTAAATTTTTACTTTCCAAAATATAGGTGCCCGCTACAAGAGAAATTAATCCTAGAACTTCCGAAGTTTTTAGTGATTCCCCCAGAAGAAAAAAAGCAAAGATTGCTACAAATCCGGGAGTTAATGCAAGCAAGGGAAGAGCGTTGCTTATTTGCAAATTTTTCAATGCGGTCATTACGCATAAAAAAGCAGCCACACCGATTATTGATTTAACGAAAAGAATTGAAAGATTCGAAGTGTTTATCGTTGCATAATCAATTGCTAAAAAAAAGGGAATCGAAAAAACCAGATTAACAATTGCCAGCAGAAACGAAAATTCAAGCGGGCTGCGGTTAAACAATACTTTCTTTTGAGCAATTGCTGCAAACGCAGAAAAAAATGACGAGATTAAAGCAATGAAAAACCAGGTCATACTATTTTACTAAGTGCTGATGAAAAAGTATTCAAGATTACCAATGCAGATTAAGTTTTAGAAATAAATTTCTTCCCGGTTCGCTTCTGTTAAATCCACGGCTGGTTGACAAATGATCCCGGTATTCTTTGTTAAAAATGTTTTCAATTCCACCGGAAATTTGCAGATCGACTCCTCCAAATTTAAGAGAAGCTATACTGCAAAATAAATTTAAATATGCGTAACCGGGAGTTGTTTTTTCTCCAACGGCAACGTTCTTCTGTGCGTCAAAAACGGTCGCAGATAGATCAGTTTCAAGATATTCAAACAAATTGAATTTAATTCCAAAATTGCCGTTCAATGGTGAAATTGCAGGAAGATTGCCGTTTGCTGTGAGGTCGTCTCCTTTTACATAAGAAGCCGTAAAGTGGAAAACAAAATTATTGTAAAAATTATAATCGGTATGGAAATCAAAACCATATAATCGGGCAGAACCGATATTTGTTTTTATGTAGGCGTTTCTTCCTTCAAATGTCCCGGGTATTTCGGCTACCAGATCATTAAAACTGTTGAAGAAAACACTCGTTACAAATTTAAAATCAGACAAATAATAGCGGACTCCAAAATCGGCGGACTTACTTTTTTCCGGTTTAAGGTTCGGATCGCCGACACGTACATAACTTCCTTGATCTATATATTGAAACCTCTCTTCAAGAGAAGGGGAGCGAAATGCGTAACCGAGGCTCATAGTAAGGTCAAGATTAGTATTTAATGAATATTTTAAACCGACATTTTCACTATAGGAAACTTCGTTTTTGTTTGTCTTATCCCAAATAACTTTTTGTCCTATAGGAGTATTGTTGAGTACTCCATTTACTATTTCATAAATGGGATTGAAAGTTGTCTCACCGGAAATGTTAACTTTATCAACGCGTGCGCCGAGTGATAAAGATAATTTATCTTTTATTAACTCTACATCATCCTGCGCGAACAAACCGAGACTTTTATATTTTGAATCCGGCAAAGGTTTCTCCCCGATAATTTTGTTTGTTGTACTTTTTACATTTCCTTGAACATCGAGCACTTCTATTTTTTGAAATTTTTCACGATCCCCGTTGTAGCTTCTGTCCCAATAATCTAAACCTAAAACAAGATTATTGTTCTCATCCAGTAAAAGATTTCCTTGCAATTGAACGTTATTGTTTTTATGGACTGCATCGGGAGTTATTTTTAATACGCTAACTCTTTTAGCCGGGGTTGTTCCAATAGCTGCTATATTTTGTATTGTATTGGGTAAGTTCTCAACATTTCTATCGATAACTTGATAAGCATATTTAGCTGAAAGTTTATAAAAAGTTTTTGAAATATTTCGAATTTCATACCTCGTTGAGATCATCTCCCGCTTTTCGTTGGGGTAACGGACGTCGGCGTTGTCGGGGAAAGCAGAAGCTCCCGGAATTCCAACATTTTCTGCTTTAAATAATTGATAATCGATCTTCAGAGAATTATTTTCCAGAGGAATTATATTTAAAGCTCCGGAAAAACTATAATCCGTAAATTGGCTATTCTTCAATTCTCCTGATGGTGTTTGTGTATTTCCTGCTTTTCTAAATGAGCCTGCAAGTTTAGATGACCAGACAGAGCTTCCGCTATTAAGTGAACCCGACCATGACGATAAATTATTTACAGAACTAAAACCGGATGAAACATTCCCACTCATCGTGAACTTTTCATATAACTGTGGTCCTTTAGTAATGATGTTTATAATTCCTCCTGTTGCACCGGAACCAAAAATCGAAGAGGAGGCTCCTTTAATAACTTCAATTTTTTCAACGTCACTTAAATCGATCATCGAAAGACGGGCGGCAACATCCGTTGAAGTTGCAATTCTATTTCCATCTATAAGGGTAACAATATTTTCTCTGTTTAATCCGCGAATACTTACTTCGGTTCCCCAAATGCCATCTCGTAAAAGAGATATTCCAGGCTGGTTTTTCATCACATCAGAAAGCGATTGGAAAGGTTTGCTTTCAATTTGTTCTTTCCCGATTAATAATTCAGAATAGGGGGAATTGCGTAAATATTTTTCGGTTCTATTAGAACTTACGATCACTTCATCTAATTCTATTAATGAAGGTTCAAGCATGAAATTTTTTGTTTTTGACCCGGAAGCGACAGTAACTTCCTCCGACAGAGATTTATAGCCAAGCCGTGAGACTTTTATCAGATAATTCCCTTTTGGGATATCTCTTAAAAAATAATATCCTTCACTATTTGTAGCGGTGGAATAATTATGAGAAATGATTACGGTGGCTCCCGAAAGAGCGGTGCCGTTTTTAGAATCGGTTACTCTTCCGCTAAGTGATAAATCCTGTGCGAAAATATTTGTTAAAAGTGAAAACGAAAACAAGAAAAACAGTACAGATTTAGAATTCATTTTTTGCCTAATGCCATGTTAAAAGATATTGCCCAGCGGTCAATAATAAAGTGATGATTTACTATTTAAAGGTCAGGTTTTGTTTAAATTCAATTTAGAGGTTTTTAAAAATTCAATTCATAAAAATAATATTAAAGTAGTGAATTACCAGTGTGAAATTTATTTAGAGCAAAATAATCTAACAATGAGTGACCTGCAGACTTAAAAGAATATTCCGTCTGCATAGGTTTTCAAAGAGAACTCCCAGATAATTTTTAAAAAATTAAAATATTTATAAAAAAGACTTGCTTTTTAAAAAAAAGTATTTTAGGTTTGCACCACGATTCATTATGCTTACCCCCCATAGTGAATCTTCCCACGCCCGGTAGCCCTCCACCGGGCATTTTTATTTTAAACTTTCTGGAAAATTGCTTAAATATCAAATGCCTTTTTATCATTTTTTGGAAGAAATTACAATGGAACAGATAACGTATAATATTAAACCAAGAACTTCAAAGATCGAATTGCCTTCAAAACTAGGCTTTGGAGCTATTTTTACCGATCATATTTTTGAAATGGATTATAACCCCGAAAATGGATGGCACAATTTTGCTATTAAACCTGTGGAAAGATTATCAGTTCATCCGGCAGCAATGTTTATCCATTACGGGCAGTCAATTTTCGAAGGACTTAAAGCCTTTCGCACTGTTAATGGTGAAGCGGTGATCTTTCGGCCGGAAAATCATATAAAAAGAATGAACAATTCTGCCAGGCGACTTTGTATGCCTCAAATTGATGAAGCGTTTATACTTGAAGCCCTAAAAGAATTAATTTCGATCGAGCAAGGGTGGATTCCCACTGGTAGCGGAGAATCACTTTATATTCGACCGATCATGTTTGGAACCGACGAAGTGTTAGGGGTTCATCCTTCGAGAAATTATAAGTTTATTATAATGTTATCTCCTGTAGGAGCTTATTATCCTGAGGGATTTAAACCGGTAAAAATTTTGATGCAGGATGATTACGTCCGTGCGGTAAGAAAGGGAGTTGGAGATGCAAAAACTTCCGGGAATTACGGTGCAAGTCTTTTAGCCACCGAAATTGCACAACGATTAGGTTATACGCAAGTATTATGGCTTGATGGGGTTGAACAAAAATATCTTGAAGAAGTCGGAACGATGAATATTTTTGTTGAATTTGAAAATGAAATTGCCACTCCTAAACTTACAGGAAGTATTCTTCCGGGAATTACGCGGGCATCAATTATTCAGTTGTTAAAAGAAAAAAAATACACCGTTAACGAACGCCTTATCAGCGTAGATGAATTTATTGAAGCGTATGATAAGGGGAAAATAAAAGGCGTTTTTGGAACAGGTACTGCCGCCATTATTTCTCCGGTTGCTGAAGTTACATTTAAAGATAAAAAGATGATCATTAATAATGGAGAAGCAAGTAGTCTTGCTGTAAAACTTTTCAACGAAATTACTGAAATTCAAAAGGGCAGTGCCCCGGATAATTTTGGATGGGTTATAAAAGTTGCCTCTGAGGTTACGGTATAAGACCGGTATTTTTTTTAATTTGTTTTTCAACTCTTCTTTCGGGAAGAGTTTTTTTATAGGCTGTTGATGAAAAAAATAATTTTCTTAGTATCAATTTTTCTATGTTCCATTACTTTTGCGGGAAATCCCAAACTTCCTAAAAACATCATTATTATGATTGGAGATGGGATGGGAGTTGCGCAAGTAAGCGCATCAATTTTAACAAATCCGAACTCAGCGTTTAAGAGATTTCCTGTTACTGGATTTTCAATAACATGTTCGGCAGACAAGTTGATTACAGATTCTGCTGCCGGCGGTACAGCACTTGCATGTGGAGAAAGAACAAAGAATGGAACAATTGGGGTTAATAAAAATGGTGACTCTATCCCATCAGTTTTTACACTAGCAAAACAAAAAAAACTCTCCACAGGTGTTGTTGTTACTTCCGAAGTTACTAATGCAACACCTGCCGCATTTTTGGGGCATGTTCTTGACAGGCATAATGATGAACTTCTTGCCGAACAATATACTTCACTTGGAACCGATGTCGTTATCGGTGGAGGGGAACAGTATTTTATTCCCGAGACTTCCGGAGGGAAAAGAAAAGACAATGTTGATTTGTTGGCGAGACTACGCAAGAACGGATATACCATCTATAATAACTTTGATGACTTGAAAAATTCTGAGTCTCAAAAATATTATGCTCTTCTCGAACCTAAAGCGTTGAAACATGCCGGGGAAAGGAATTATTCTCTTTCTGATCTTACCCAAAAAGCGATTCGGAGCCTTTCTCAAAATGAAAATGGCTTTGTACTTATGGTAGAAGGTTCACAAATTGATAATGGTGGACATGAGAATAATCAAGACATATTAATAAATGAGGTGAATGATTTTGAAAGCGCCGTGCAAACAGTCCTTAATTTTGCTGAATCGAATAAAGAAACTTTAGTGTTGGTCACTGCCGATCATGAAACCGGTGGGGCAGCGATTATCGGTGGCGAGCTTAGCGGAGAAAAATTAAAAATAGGATTTACTACAAAAGGTCATTCCGCAGCAATGGTTGGAGTTTTTGCTTATGGGCCACAATGTGAATTGTTCGCAGGTATTAATGAAAATTATAAGATTGGAAGAAAATTATTCAAGTTGTTAAATGATTCGCATTTTTCAACATCAATAAAATAAAATATTTAAGAAGTCTCTTTTATTTTTACCCTTCTGAAATTCACTTTATAAGTTCCTATCCATATTTATTTGTGTACTACTCGTGATATTCGAGTCTTACGTAAAAATTTTTATAAGTATGGAATTATTTTCCAAAAGAGTTTGTTGTCGATTTAAACTTCCTTGAGGGGAGAAACTTAATCGGTGTGATATGGAACAGAGCGCTGAAAAAGTCTAATTTTTTTAGATGAAATCATTTTATATTTGTTTAAATTATTTCTACCAAATTAAATAAAAATTTTAAATACATGCATCTAGACCTTCAATCAATTGTAAACTATATAACTATCGGCATCGTTGGATTCTTTTTAGCAATAACGCTCGTTTCGGTTTTAACTAAAAAAGTAGTGGCTAAGAGGAGGAAAAAAGAAGAAGAAAGACTGCAAGCGCGGGCGCAGAAACAATATTATTCAAGCAGCAAAGTTTACACTTTTTCAGTTCCCGATCATAATACTGCTCAGAATCCGTCTCCAAAACCATTTGAAGAGAAGCCGAAACAGGTCGAACGATTCAAAGTTATTAGTGAATTGTTCAACGAAAACTCCAACTCATTTACCTATCGTAGCCGGAACTAAACCCCGGTTTTTTAAGAGCTGTACCCTCGAGAGGAATCGAACCTCCGACCAAAAGTTTAGGAAACTTCTGCTCTATCCACTGAGCTACGAGGGCGTTTAACAAAAAATTGAACTTCAGATATTTTTCAATTAGAAAAGTCATTTCTCCCTTGTTAGAAACTCTTGACTTTCCCCTTTCTACTTTTAACTAAAATGAGTACCCCCAGTAGGACTCGAACCTACGCACACGGCTTCGGAGGCCATTGCTCTAATCCACTGAGCTATGGGGGCGGAAATCATCAAATAATTCAAATCTCACGAGAAAGAAAATATTCTCTAACAAAATTAAAAATTCAACCTTAAATTACTTAATTTTGTGGTGAAATTAAATTTTCATTTTTTATGCATAATTGATTTAGAAACTAAAGGAGAAATAGTATGACAACAATTATTGATATAACCGCCCGCGAAATTCTTGATTCACGTGGGAATCCAACTTTAGAAGCTGAAGTAGAATTAGAAAGTGGTTTTGTTGGACGCGCGGCTGTGCCAAGCGGTGCTTCAACCGGGGATTTTGAAGCATGCGAATTGCGTGACGGTGATGAAACTCGCTATCTTGGAAAAGGTGTTTTAAAAGCCGTTGAAAATGTAAACGGAATAATTGCCGATGAGTTAATTGATTTTGACGCACTCGACCAAACCGGGATTGATCAATTTCTTATTGACCTTGATGGAACCGAAAACAAATCAAAATTAGGCGCAAATGCAATTCTTGGAGTTTCTTTAGCCGTTGCAAAAGCTGCTGCACAAGCTTGCGGTTTACCCTTGTACCGGTATCTCGGCGGGGTAAATGCAAAAGTACTTCCTGTTCCGATGATGAATATTATTAATGGTGGCAGCCATGCCGATAATAATGTCGATTTCCAGGAATTTATGATTATGCCTGTAGGTGCGGAAAATTTTGCCGACGCATTAAGAATGGGCTCTGAAACATTTCATACGTTAAAATCTGTTTTGAAAAAAAGGGGATACAGCACTGCCGTTGGTGATGAAGGCGGTTTTGCTCCAAACTTAAAATCAAATGAAGAAGCTATTGAAGTTATTCTCGAAGCTATTCAAAAAGCAGGATATAAACCGGGAGAAGATATCGGTATTGCACTTGATCCTGCAACAAGTGAAATGTGGTTAAAGGATAAAAAAGTTTACCAGTTCTTCAAATCCGATAAATCGGAAATGTCGTCAGATCAAATGGTTGATTATTGGGCAAGCTGGGTAAAACAATATCCGATTCTCTCTATCGAAGACGGTCTCTCCGAGCACGATTGGGACGGCTGGGAATTATTAACAAAAAAACTTGGTGGGAAAATCCAGTTAGTCGGTGATGACGTTTTTGTTACCAATCCGGAAATTTTAGCCCGCGGCATTCAACGAGGAATTGCCAATTCAATCCTCATCAAAGTAAATCAAATCGGAACACTCACCGAGACGCTTGATGCAATTGAACTTGCAAAGAAAAACGGATACACTGCCGTTATTAGTCACCGTTCAGGAGAAACTGAAGATACAACAATTGCAGATATTGCAGTTGCAACGAACGCGGGGCAAATTAAAAGCGGCTCTGCAAGCCGTACCGACCGTATTGCAAAATACAATCAACTGTTACGCATTGAAGAAGAACTTGGTCTCTCGGCTAATTTCTTAGGACTTTCAGCGCTTAATTACAAAGCATAATTTATTATTTGAGAGAGATAGAAACACTATCTCTCTCAATTCACAAAAAAAACAATCGACCTATGCCACAACATGCCATTCAAAAATGCAACCAGCTTATTAAAAAATTTAAAATTGAAGTTATTGATCTTAAGTGCATAGACCTATCGGGGAGACTCCATCATATCTCACTTCCCATCTTTCCAAACATTCTTGAGAAACTCCTAAAAGAAGGAGTCGGTTTTGACGGCTCAAGTTATGGCTTTAGAAAAGTTGAAAACAGTGATATGATTTTGATCCCGGATTTAGAGACTGCTGTGGTAGATCCGTTTAGAGATACTCCAACGCTCAGTTTTTATTCTCACATTGTTTTAGCCGATGGAAAACAAACTCCTTTTTCTCAAGACGGAAGATACCTGGCAAAAAAAACCGAACAGTTATTAAAAGAAGTTACCGGTGCCGATACGTCCTGGTGGGGTCCCGAATTTGAATTCTATATTTTTTCAAATGTTGAATATGATACGAGAACATCAACTTCGTTTTACAAGGTTGAACACGAAGAAGAGTTTTATAAAAAAGCCTACCATGCCGCAAATCCTTTTGATGTTTATGACGATTTTCGTGACAGCGCTTGCAAGCTTCTGAAAAATTTCGGAATCAACGTTAAGTACCATCATCATGAAGTTGGAGAAAGAGGTCAACAGGAAATTGAAACGTATTTCCATGACCTGCTTACTACAGCCGATAATATTGTTACGACCAAATACACGCTTTTCAATTTTGCAAGACAGAAAAATCTCTTCGTTACGTTCATGCCTAAACCGATGTATCATCAAGCCGGGAACGGGATGCATCTTCACCTTTATTTGACGAAGAATGGGAAGAATGCATTTTACAAAAAAGGCGAATATGGAAACGTAAATGAGCTTGGAAGATATTTTATCGGTGGCATGTTAAAACATGGGCCGGCTCTTTCAGCATTTACAAACCCAAGTACGAATTCTTATAAGAGATTAGTGCCCGGTTTTGAAGCTCCCATAGCCTTAACGTATGGAACGGGCAATCGTGCATCGGCAATAAGAATTCCCGGATACGTTACGAATCCGGAAGAAACACGGTTTGAATATCGTCCGCCTGATGCAACCGCTAATCCTTACCTGTGTTTAATAGCGATGCTGCTAGCCGGAATAGATGGTGTGGTAAATAAAATTGATCCCGTTAAGGAAGGGTACGGACCTTTTGATAAAAATATTTTAGATGAAACAACACTCGGGAATATCCGGCTCTTGCCGAGGAATTTAACAGAATCGCTTGATGCCTTGGCTGGCGATAATGAATTTCTTAAACGCGGCGGAATTTTTACCGAAGAATTATTGAATCAGTGGGTAAAAATAAAAGAAGAAGAAATTAAATCGATCGGAACAATGCCGCATCCTTTTGAGTATAAAATGTATTTTAATTTGTAATCCGAAATGGTATAATTTGATAAAAGGAGAAAGCGAAAACCGCTCTTCTGCTTTTAAAAAAAGAAAAGAAAATTATGGTTGGTGAATTTGCCGCTTTATTAACAGCGCTCCTTTGGTCTGCTACCTCTCTTTTGTTTTCCGAAGCGGCAAACAGGATAGGGTCGTTGCAGCTTAATATTAATCGCTTAATTTTTGCAACGCTTTTGCTTGCCTCAACAATTATTTTATTCGGTCTCGATTATCACCTTTCGCAAAACCAATTTATTTTTCTTGGGTTAAGTGGAATAGTCGGGCTGGTTATCGGCGATAGTTTTCTTTTTAAATCTTATCTCTACATCGGTCCCCGCATTGCAATGCTTCTGATGGCGCTGTCACCGGGAATGGCATCTTTGCTCAGCTACATCTTTCTTGGAGAAGTTATTAGTCCGCTTGGAATTTTTGGAATGGTCATTACTATATTCGGAATAGCACTTGTTGTTCTTGAGAAAAAAAATGGCGCGGTATCGAAATATAAAATTACACCGTATGGACTTTTTCTCGGAATTATGGGAGCGCTAGGACAAGCTGCAGGATTGATCCTGGCTAAAATGGCTTTTAATCTTGGAGAGATAGACGGATTTGTCGCTACGTTCATCAGAATTATTTCTTCTGTAATTATTTTCTTTCCGATTGTGTTGATTTTTAGGAAATATAAAAATCCAATTCAACTTTATAAAAATGATTTGAAAGCACTTGGGTTTACGTTTGCCGGAAGTATTGTCGGTCCGTTTCTTGGCATTACATTTAGTTTGATTGCCGTCTCGCACACGAAAGTTGGAATCGCCTCGACCCTCATGTCAACCATGCCGATCATCATGCTGCCGATGATGCATTACATTTACCGTGAAAAAATTTCTATGCGCGGGTATATTGGGGCAATAACTGCTGTTGCCGGGATAGCAATCTTATTTTTACGCTAAACACTTTTAGTGCTTTGAACCGCCATAAAATTCTTTTTGTAAATTTCATAATCGGATTTACTGAAACAGACAAAAATTACTTTTTCAATTGAAGAGTTTGTTTTTAAAAACGAAAAAACTTCATGGAGAGCAATCATGCTTGCTTTTTCTACCGGGAAATGATAAACCCCGGTGCTGATTGATGGAAAGGCAATAGTTTTTATTCCATATTCAACAGCAAGTTGGAGGGAATTTTTATAACAGTTTGCCAGCAGAATTTCTTCATTATAAGTTCCACCGCGCCAAACCGGACCAACGGTATGGATAGCAAACTTTGCTTTTAGGTTATATCCTTTTGTAATTTTTGCTTCGCCCGTTTTGCAGCCGTTAAGCGTCCGGCATTCTTCCAGAAGTTCATTTCCCGCTGCGCGATGAATAGCACCATCAACACCGCCGCCGCCAAGTAACGACGTATTTGCTGCGTTCACAATTGCATCAACTGCAAATGTGGTTATATCGCCAAGTTGGATTTCTGTAATCATTATAAAATTTGACACTATCTTATCTACAAAAAAGCCGCAGGTTTTAGAGAGTAAAACCTGCGGCTGATAATTTATTTGCTTTTGTTCGGATACGGCGGGGCATCAGGAATTTTATTCTTCGCCGTTTTTAATTCTTCAAGAGCAACTTGAATTGCTTTGTCCAACTGTTGATCGACACCTTCATATTCAAGCGCCGGATCATTGTCAACAAAAATATCGGGATCAACGCCATAGCCTTCCATAATCCATGCTTTCCCTTCATTATCGTAGCGGGAAAATTCAGGACGATTTAAATATCCGCCGTCAACAAACGGAAGCGTACCGCGGATACCGACAACACCGCCCCACGAACGTTTGCCGATAAGTTTTCCGAGTTTTGCGTGTTTAAAACGGTATCCAAAAATGTCACCGTCGGAAGCAGAGAACTCATCTATCAATCCGACTTTTGGACCAACATGCATACCGCCCGGATCATAAGTTGGCGCTGCGTTTCTAGCGATACCTACCATTGTCCATTCTCTTCTCAATCGTTCAATGATCATCGGGGAAACATTTCCACCACCGTTGCCTCTATCGTCAATGATTAAAGCTTCTTTGCGCAATTGCGGATAGTACAATTTCGAAAATTGATTTAATCCGTTTACGCTCATATCCGGAATGTGAATGTAGCCGACTTTGCCGTTGGTAGCTTTATTCACTTTTTTAATATTATCTTGCACCCAATTATAATAGTACAGCGGTTGTTCATCGTCGGTTGGAATAACAACGGTTTCGCGGCTTCCTTCAATTTTTGGCGAAGCATTAATTTTTAGGGTTACTTGTTTTCCGGCTTTGTTTTCAAGCAGTTCATAAATATTATGCACTTCATTAACCGGCTTACCGTCAACGGCTAAAATAAATTCACCTTCCTTAACATCAACGCCAATTTCCGATAAAGGAGAACGGGTGGCTTTATCCCAATTTTGTCCTTTAAGAATTTTTGTGATTTTATAGAAGCCGGATTTATCTTTTTCCAACTGTGCGCCGAGAAGTCCGAGTTTTATTCTTTCCGGTTTCGGGTAATCACCACCACCGACGTAGGAGTGACCGACACTTAATTCACCGATCATTTCTCCAATTATATAAGTTAGATCAGCGCGATGGTTGACATATTTTACAAGAGGTTCATAAGTTTTACGGACGTTCTCCCAATTATTTCCGTGCATGTTCGGATCGAAAAAGAAGTCGCGCATTTGCCGCCACGATTCATTAAATATTTGTTCCCATTCAGCAGTGCGGTCAAGATTCATTTTCAAATCGGAAAGATTTAATTTTTCTTTCATTTCAATTTTTGCTGTCGGGAGATCGATAATTGCATAAGCATTTTCACTTCCGACCAACATTTTCTTTTTATCTGCAGAAATTTCGTATCCGTTTACATCACCAAGTTCGGTTTCTTTTTGTTTTTCAAAATCAAACATGAAGAGTTTTGGTTTGCGTTCAGAGGTGCTGGTGCGGATATAATAAAGTTTTGTTCCGGCAGAATTTAGATCACCATAATTTCCTGCAGCAGTCGGAATTTCAACGATACGGTTTGTAATTCCATCAGCATCTACGTTAACCGATATCACTGGTTTACTTTCTTTCTTTTCTGATTTTTCAGTTGATTCTTTTTTATCAACTTTCTTCTCATCTTTTATTTCAACTTCATCGCTCTTTGGGGCAAATGGAGATTTTGTATCTTTCGCCAGCGTAATTAAGTAGAGCTTCGACATATCAACATAAGCATGGTTCCACTCGGTCGAACTGTAAACCGGGGAGAAGTTTCTATCCGAAACGAAATACAAATATTTTCCGTCTTCGCTAAAAACCGGGCTGCCGGAATCGTACCAGCTATCGGTTACGGCAGAAGATTTTTTATCATTAAGAGAATAAAGATAAATTTTTCCCATTCCTTCTTCTTCCGGTTTGGGGTACGCAATCCATTTTGAATCGGGTGACCAAACGGCTCCGGTAATTTCCCAGGCGGTCGCTTGTTCAACAAGTGTAACTGCTTTTGATTCAACATCAACAAATTGCAAACGGAGTTTTTTATCATTCCATAAAATCTTTTTGCTATCGGGCGACCAGGCAATATTGAACTTATAAGTGTCCGCCCCTTTTGTTAATTGAACCGGTGTGCCGCTTCCGTCTTGCGGCATAATATAAATTTCGTTATCGCCCGACGCGTCCGAAATGTACGCAATCCATTTTCCGTTCGGCGACCATTTGGAACTGCGTTCATGCACCCCGGAGGTGTTTGTAAGATTTCTTGTCGGTCCGTTTTTTTGCGGAACGGTAAACAATTCTCCGCGTGAACCGAACAATGCACGTTTACCGTCGGGAGAAATTTCATAATTGGTTATTGATTTTGAAACATCGATCAACCCGCCTCTGCCAAGGCTGAAGTCTTCATTCAAATAGATTGGAACTTTCTCAAGATTTTCAGTTGCCAAATCGAATTTGTAAATGTATCCGCCGTTTTCAAATACAATTGCTTTGTCGCCGAGTGAAGGAAATTTTACATCGAACTCGGTGAACGAAGTTAGCTGTTTTGTCTCTTTTGTATCGAGCGCGTAAGAATAGAGATTCAAAGTTTTTGTTCTATCGGAAATAAAATAAATTTTGTTTCCGCTCCACATCGGAAAAATATCCTGCGCCGGATTGTTGGTTACGTTCTCTGTTTTTTTTGTTTTGAAATCGTAAATCCAAACATCATCGGCTTGTCCGCCGCGGTACCGTTTCCATGTTCTAAACTCGCGGAAAATCCGGTTGTATGCTAATTTTGTTTCATCGGGGGAATAGGAACAAAAACCACCGCGCGGCAAAGGAAGTTGCGATTGCAAATCTCCTTTAGTATCAACTAAAAAAAGTTGTCCTTTAAAATCATTAAACTCAATCATTCGTGAGCGGAAAACAAGTTCATTATTATTTTTCCATGTCATCACAATGTTATTTGGTCCCATCCTATCGGAAACATCATCGCGGTTTAAGGTTGCGGTGTAGGTTAAGCGTTTCGGAACTCCTCCTTCGGAAGGCATCAAGTAAACTTCCGTATTGCCGTCGTACTGTCCCGAGAAAGCTAATTGTTTTCCGTCGGGAGAAAATTTTGCGAACATTTCAAAACCGACATCGTTGGTTAATTTACGCGCTGTTCCACCGCTTGCATCAATGGTATATAAATTGCCGGCGTACGTAAATACTATCTGGTTGCCGTGAATAGCGGGGAAGCGAAGCAGCCTTGCTTCTTGCTGCGGAAAAATTTGCATTCCGAAAAGAAGTAAAGTGAACAAGAGTGAGAGTCGTTTCATACATAACCTTTTTGATAGTTAAAGAGAATTTTTGATAAAACTTAGCTGTTACTGTCTTTATTCAAAAGAGTAAAATGAAGGGCGGTAATATATTTTGATGGAAAAGAATCTAAAGTTTTTGTCTTTGGGCTTCTCGCTTTTCTTTGATGAACCATTCCTCATCTAAATTATTAATTTTTGCAACCTCATCCAACCAGAGTATTTCACGGGGTGCGGGATCATCTTTGGAGGTGATCAGTTTCAAACACTCGTCGATGAATTCACGCGCAATTGCCGGTTTGGAAAACTGGATCGGCGTGGTAGATACAAAATCATTAGCAAGTATGTTTTGCATCGTTTCTGTCAAGAAGTCATGGCTGAAGCCAAAACGACTTGAAGCAGTAGTAATGATGTCTTTTTCACCATCATCAATTTTGTTATTCATTTTTGCAACGATTAAGAGACCTCTTAAATAATTGCTTTTATCTAATATTGTGAACAAGTAGCCTCCCTTTCCAAATTTTGTATAGAAACTTAAGAAATATGCTTATCGATAGAAAGGAAAATATTTTGTTATCCTTACAAAGTTTGTAAATTACTGCCGGGCGAAAAATTTGAATTTTGAAAATTTAAGGAGCAATTGAATTATGAAATATCGGCTTACTTCATTTGTTTTGCTTTTCCTTTTTGTTACTGCCGGTTACACGCAGAAAATTTCAATAAATAACTACGGTCTTGCGGTTGTTGATAATTTTGCTCTCTATCAAAAGCAAATTGACAAAGACAGCACGAAAGCATTAATTGATCTGGAAAAGTATATCCCCGGGATTCTTGTAGACGTTCGTTACGCCACAGAAAATAATTTTGCGAAGACGAAGTTTTACGAAAGTGAAAAAGTATTTTTACGCTTACCGGCTGCCGTTGCTCTGAAAAAAATTCAGAAAGAATTACTGAAGAAAAATCTTTCGCTAAAAATATTTGACGCCTACCGCCCTTATTCCGTAACGGAAAAAATGTGGGAGTTTGTCCATGACGACCGCTATGCGGCAAGCCCTAAAACCGGTTCACGGCATAACCGTGCATGTGCTGTTGATGTTACATTGGTTGATTTACAGACAAAAACAGAATTGGAAATGCCGACTCCCTACGATGATTTTACAGAAAAAGCTCATCACGATTACGCCAAGTTACCCGAAAATATTTTGAAGAACCGCGCGCTGCTTAAAACAATAATGACAAAATATGGCTTTGAATCTATAACCTCCGAGTGGTGGCATTACGATTTCTCCGGCTGGAAAAATTTTGAACTCCTCGATATTCCCTTTGAAGATTTAGAAAAGCATAGTATTTATTAAACGTAGCATAGACTTCAGTCTGTGCTAAAGAAACTGAAACAAGAGTTAATAATCTTGTTCCAGTTTCGGAACTAATCTCTATAAAAAATCATTTAAATAGAAAGTCAATTTTATAAGAGTAGTTATGAAAAAAGAAAATGAACAGACAAATCAAACGTCTGCAAAGAAATTTAAGTATTATGATTTTATCATGGCGGCGTTTGTTACCATTCTTCTCTGTTCCAATATTATCGGGGCGGAAAAGGTTGTTTCACTGTTCGGGTTTACTTTCGGTGCGGGAATTCTCTTCTTCCCGATCAGCTATTTTTTTAACGATATTTTAACGGAGGTTTATGGCTACGCCCGTTCCCGTAAAGTTGTTTGGGCGGGATTTGCGGCTCTGGGATTTGCTTCTTTAATGTCGGCTGTGGTGGTCGGGCTGCCGGCGGCTCCGGGATGGGTGCATCAAGACGCGTATATTGTGGTGTTTGGACAAACTTCAAGAATTGTATTAGCCTCGCTTACTGCTTTTTTCAGCGGGGAATTTATCAACTCTTTTGTGCTTGCAAAGATGAAAGTAAAAACCAATGGAAATTATTTGTGGACAAGAACTATCGGCTCAACTGTTGCCGGTGAAGCGGTTGATTCGCTGATCTTTTATCCTATCGCCTTTTATGGCTTTTGGCCCAACGATCTTCTTTTAAAAGTGATGATAACAAACTATGTGTTAAAAGTTCTTTGGGAAGTTATTGCAACACCAATGACGTATAAAGTAGTAAACTTACTAAAGCGAAAAGAGCACGAAGACTATTACGACCGGAACACAAACTTTACTCCCTTCTCGATTGAAACGTAAAATTACTACTACTATTTTGAAGTGGGTGGGGTACTTCTAACCCGAGTGAATGATATAGAAGGAGAGTCGATTCAGAAATGAGATCGATTTTTCTTCAATCCAATTAATCCCTATTTTTAATCAATAAATTTTAGGAGTTAAAAATGAAATACAAAAAATCAATTTTGGTTACGCTCTTAATCAACATTTTTGTAATAGGTTTTTTTTCAGGGTGTTTAAAGAAGGAAGATATGACAGAAGAATTTAAAAGATTTGTAAAGGACTACGAAGCAAAAGTAGCTCCCCTTTATACGGAAGCAAACACGGCGTACTTTAACGCAACTATTTCAGGCAAGGCTGAAGATTATAAAAAATCAGCCGACCTTCAAGTTCAGTTAAGTAAAATTTATGCAAACAAAGGAGACTTTGCGAAGCTTAAAAGATTCAAAGATTCAAACACTATTCAAGATGCATTGCTCAACCGGCAGTTAATAAAAATTTATTATGCCTACGCTTCCAATCAAATTGATGAAAAGAAACTTGAGGAGATGATCCGGCTGCAAAATGAAACCGAGAAAAAATTCTCTACGTTTAGAGCGGAAGTAAACGGTAAAAAGATAACCGATAATGAAGTTGAAAATACTTTAAAGACTTCTACCGACAGTAAATTGCTTGAAGCGACCTGGTCGGCAAGTAAAGAAGTAGGCGGAGTGATAAACGATAATCTCATTAAATTAGTTAAACTAAGAAATGAAGCTGCGCGAGAACTCGGATATAAAAATTATCACGAAATGAGTTTGAAGCTAAGTGAACAAGATCCGCAGGAAATTGAAAATCTCTTAAACGAACTTGATAACCTGACAAGAGATTCTTTCGCTAAACTTAAAAACGATATTGACGAACATCTTGCAAAAAAATATAATCTACCGAAAGAAAAACTAATGCCGTGGCATTATGAAAACCGTTTCTTCCAGGAAGCACCGAAGATTTATAACGTTAATCTTGACAGCTATTACAAGGACAAAGATATCGTTGCGTTAACAAAAAGCTATTACGCCGGACTCGGATTGCCGATTGATAACATGGTCGCCAAAAGTGATCTCTTTGAGAAGGAAGGGAAGTATCAACATGCTTACTGTTCCAATCTTAACAGAGGAAAAGACGTTCGCGTGGTTTGCAACGTTAAACCAAATTACAACTGGATGGGAACAATGCTGCACGAGTTCGGGCATGCCGTTTATGACTACAATATCGATAGTACACTTCCCTGGACGTTGCGCGAACCGGCTCACACATTTACCACTGAAGCAATAGCGATGATGTTCGGAAGAATGGCAAGTAACGGGCAGTGGCTTGTTGATATGGTTGGAATTACAAAAGAAGAAAAAGATAAAATTGCAGACGAGAGTTTTAAATCACTCCGTCTCGAACAATTAACCTTCAGCCGTTGGGTGCAAGTTGTTTACCGTTTTGAAAAAGCGATGTACGAAAACCCCGATCAAGATTTAAACAAACTCTGGTGGGATTTGGTTGAGAAATATCAAATGCTAAAAAGACCTGAAGGAAGGAACAAACCGGATTACGCTTCTAAAATTCACATCGCGCTATACCCGGCATATTACCATAATTATTTAATGGGTGAGCTTCTGGCTTCACAATTTTATGCTTACATCGTAAAAAATGTTCTTCATTCCGATGATTTGAAAAACCAAAGTTTTGTAAACAAACCGGAAGTTGGTAAATATTTACTGGAGAAGGTGTTTAAGCCGGGAACAGAATATTATTGGAATGATATGATTGAGAAAGCAACCGGTGAAAAATTGACTGCGAAATATTACGCAAAGCAGTTTGTGGAATAAGAAGACTAAAACAATACTCTTAAAACAAAAAGGCTATTCCGACACGTCGGAATAGCCTTTTTTATTAAAATCTGAAAAAATTATGAGCGGACGGAAATCTTTTTGTCGATGATAAGTTTCGCTAACTCAGAAGTTCCGTTCTTTGCAATAGTTTTAATTCCGCGGGTGCTTAATTTTACAGTTACAAAACGGCCAAGTTCCTGAACCCAAATTCTCTTTTTCTGCAAATTCGGTAAAAATCTTCGTTTAGTTCTATTATTTGCATGCGAAACATTATTCCCTGAAACAGGTTTTATTCCTAATAGTTGGCAAGTTCTTGACATAGTATTTCCTTTTCTACAATTTTTAAGAACCAAATATACATAAAAAAAATAAAAAGAATCAAAAAAAATTGTACAGGAGGAAAGAATTTTCTCAAGAGTACAAAATTGACCGAAATTCCCCGAAATTCCCCAAAACGACTGGAAAAAGTTCAGTTTGGATATAATTTAGATGATTACTAAGTTATAACCACATACACAGGGAGTTTTGATAATGGGAACGAAAGTTTTTCTTTTGGCTTTTACTGTATTTCAAGTTTTCACACTTTTTTTAGCATCTGCTCAAATTACAGCCCATGGAGAATTTTCTTTCGATGTTGTTTCATCCAACAGTGAAGCAAAAACCTTAACTGCCGGATATGATAGTCGCGCCACCAATGGAATTGATACAAGTTTTGGAGAAGAAGCCTTACCACCTTATACACAGAACCAATTTGATGCCCGTTTTCGCTTGCCCGATTCTATCACAACCACATATAGAGATTTTAGAGTAGGATGTAATTTTTATGCGAAAGCAACCTATATTGTTGAATGGGTAAATTCTCAGAGTGTTAAGATTACGAGTAACCACTTATCCAACTTTGTTACATATGTAAAATTTATAAACATCGCAGATGAAACCGTTTTAGCCGAATTTTTGAGTCCTGATTCGATTTATTTTCAAGCTCCTCTACCATTAAACCAGATAAAAATTTCAGTTCTTTATGTGATGGCACTCTCGTTTCCACGTTCTAATTTATATTCCCCCCAGAGTGGAGAAGTTTTACATGCCGACTCTGTTGTTGATATTAAATTTAATTTTTGGTATGGGTCTCCCGCCCAAAACGATCTCTTTTTTTCAACTGATAGCGGTGCATCATGGAAATTTATCGGCACTACTCCAAATCGATTTGATACGAGTTATGCGTGGACAGTTCCTTCGATAAATTCTAATAAATGCAAAATTAGAGTTGGTGATTATCCATGTTATTATGCTGAAAATTCGGGAACATTTAGTATTTCGACAACAGTTCCCGTTGAAGTAAATTTAGCTGCTGAAAAATCTTTCAACCTTTCACAGAATTATCCGAATCCCTTTAATCCGGTTACGACAATAAATTACTCTGTGGCTGAATTGGGCTTGGTTAATATTTCAGTTTTTGATATTCTTGGGAGGAATGTAAGAACACTTATAAACACATTGCAAAACGCCGGAGATTATTCCATTCCATTTGATGCCTCTAAGTTAAGTGGTGGGATTTATTACTATCGGCTTACAACCAATGGGAACTTAATAACAAGGAAGATGATCCTGCTCAAATAAAGTAGTTGTGTCTTCTTCAACTAAAAAAAGTTTTTCATGAGCAAAAATTCAAATCTCTATTTCACTTATGAATTACAGAGAAAATTTGAGCGAAAACATTATCTTACGATAAAAATATTGCGCAAAAATGTGAGAAGTTTCAGAAAATCTAACCGGAATAAAATTTAAGTTTGAGAATTAAAATGAATTTAGCGATAGTATCTTTTGCCGTTGCATTTGTTAATATGCCTTTTGGTTATTGGAGAGCGTCTGTAAGGAAATTCTCATTACAATGGTTTTTAGCAGTTCACATTCCCGTTCCCGTGATAATTGTTTTACGGATTTTTGGCGGAATTGGTTTTGCCTTCTATACGTATATTTTTATGATAAGTGCATTTTTTGCCGGTCAACAAATAGGAGCCTACTTTTATAAAAAAAATGCAAACGAATCAGAAGAATCGCAATAAAATTACTATTAGTACTCAAACTGTTGAGAAAACAACATGAAGATAAAAGCTATAATCACGGGCGCTACGGGAATGGTGGGTGAAGGTGTTCTTCATGAATGCCTTCTGCATTCGGAAGTGGAGTCTGTTCTTGTTATTAACAGAAAACCGTGCGGAGTTCAGCATAATAAACTGAAAGAGATTATTCACAAAGATTTTTTTGATTTGTCCCGGATTGAAGAACAACTTGCCGGATATAACGCATGTTACTTTTGCGCAGGAGTTTCATCCGTAGGGAAAAATGAAAATGAATACAAACACATCACCTATGACCTGACAATGAATTTTGCGAATACGCTTCTCAAGCAAAATTCGGAAATGACGTTCTGTTATGTCTCCGGCGTTGGAACCGATAGCACAGAAAAAGGTCGAAGTATGTGGGGACGAATAAAAGGGAAAACTGAAAATGATTTAATCAAACTTCCATTCAAAGCAGCATACATGTTCAGACCGGGATACATCCAACCAATTAAAGGGTTAAAAAATAGGTATAGGGCATATAAAATTCTCGCACCATTCTATCCGGTTTGGAACATCTTGTTCCCAAAATATGTTATCACTTTAGAAGAGCTTGGTATTGCAATGATTAACGTGGTAGTGAAAGGTTATGAAAAGAATATTCTGGAGTGCCAGGACATAAGAGTTATGGCAAGATAAATTGTTTGACTTATTAAAATTTCTTAAAGAAGAAGACGTACTATTTCTAAACCAAGATTACAATTTTTCATAATATATTTCCAAAAATTGAAAAACTCTTTACCGCTTTTTTAGGAACAAAAAGAACTTTTTAGAAAATATCTTAAAAAAAGACTTGACTATAATTCAGAAGATTTTAATTTATCACCTGTTGTTATTCATATTTTAGAATTTGATGTCAATAATCCCCCAAATTGTCCAAATCATATCAACAAATTATAAGGAGTTCGTATGGAATTTTTTGATTTACATCCTGTTACTCCCCAACTACGCCTCATCAACAAAGCTGCTGAAGTTATTAAAAATGGAGGCATTATCATATATCCAACCGATACCGTTTATGGCTTAGGTTGCGATATATTCAATAAACAGGCTCTTGAAAGGTTATTTCAAATTAAAAATGATGCAATTACAAAATTGTTTAGTTTTGTTTGTGCTGATTTAAAAGATATTTCTAAATATGCAAAAGTTTCTGACTACGCTTACCGGACGATGAAACATCTACTTCCCGGTGCTTATACCTTTGTTCTGCCCGCCGCAAAAGATGTCCCTAAAAAATTATGGAGTAAACGGAAGACCGTTGGAATCCGTGTTCCGAACAATGAAATTAGTTTAGCAATTGCCCGGCAGGTGGGCAACCCTATTATCAGCACCAGCGTTACAAACCGGAAAGGCGAAGTGCTAAGTGATGTAAATGAAATTAGAGCAGTTTTTAATCCTTTAGTTGATTTGATGCTTTCCGTTGGAAATTTAGCAAATCAACCGTCAAGCGTAATTGATTTAAGCAACGGAACACCCGAAATTATAAGAATTGGAGCCGGCGATGTAACGCTCTTTGCTTAGACTGTTTTTCTCACAACAAAATTTGATTGTGCTTGAGCAATCGGCGTTAAAATAATTTCGTTGATGTTAACATGTTTTGGTCTTGTTGCGCAATACAGAATGGCATCTGCAACATCTTGCGGTGTTAAAGGCTCAACTCCTTTATAGACATTTTTTGCCCGTTCGGCATCGCCTGAAAATCTGATGAGACTGAATTCGGTTTCTACCATTCCGGGATCAACGGAAGAAACTTTAATTGATTTATCAAGCACATCAATCCTTAACGATTGACTGATAGCGTTGACGGCAAATTTTGTTGCACAATAAACGTTGCCTGAAGGATAAACGTCGTGCCCGGCGGTTGACCCGAGGTTAATAATGTGTCCGCTTTCCCGCTTAACCATAAAAGGAAGCACTTCGCGGGTTAAATACAATAAACCTTTTATGTTAGTATTGATCATTACATCCCAATCATCAGGGTTTCCTTCCTGCAGTTTGTGCATCCCTTTTGCTAATCCGGCACTGTTTATCAGTACATCTACATTTTTCCATTCTTCAGGCAGAGAGCCGAAAGCCGCTTTTGTTTCCTGATGATTCTGAATATCAAAGGAAAGAATTTTGTTTTCTGTATTAAATTCTTTTTTTAATTCCGAAGCTAATTGTTCTAATTTCTCTTTTCTTCTTGCAGCAAGAATGAGATTTGCCCCTTCCTTTGCAAATGCATGCGCGCATGCCATTCCAATGCCTGATGAAGCCCCTGATATAAAGACGATCTTATTTTTTAGTAACGACATTTTCTTCTTCCTTTGGAAAAGTTTCGAGTAGATTTTTTATTCTATTAATAACATACGTGAGATAACCGAACAAGATTAAGAATGAAAAGAACAGAAAGACTAAAATTTCCTTCCACGAATAAAATAAATATAAAAGAGAAATAGCTGTTCCGCCCGTTCCTTTAATGAAAACAAGTATTATTGCGTTATAGACAAATCTTAGGAGCAAAACACCTACAAGAGAAAGCACGATTGATAAAAGCCCAAATTTTACCGGTGGAGGAATCTTTTTGGATAGAGGCAAAAGCAGTTCAATTTCGATAAGTATGAGTAAAAGATCGTAAAGTAGATAGAGAAATAAAGAAAAACTGCTTTGTACATGAACGGACGTCAGCGTTATTCGTGGCGGGAAAAAATTAAGAGAGAACGATAAGTTCGTTATACTATTTAGAAGAGTGTAAGCAATAAATACATTGAATACGTAGGAAATAGATAACGCGGCAATTACTCCCGCGATCAGCCAGATTTTCTTCTGTGTGGAATTTATTTCGTTCTTCAAATTAGATTAATTGTCTATTTTTTCTTTCCAAAATAAAGAGAAACCTGCAAAGATAAAATTCCGTAAGAAAAAGAATTTTTTTGTTAAATTTGCACTAATATTTAAAAGAAAATGTCCCCATTCAGATTCTAGTATTAATATAAGAGGAAAGTGTACATGCAAAAAGATAGAAGAGTGGTTGTCACCGGTATGGCGGCTCTAACACCGATAGGATTAAATGTAAAAGAGTTTTGGGAAAGTATGATGGAAGGAAAGAGCGGGTGTGCAGCTATTACTTCATTTGATACTTCACAACTTGAAACAAAGTTCGCTTGTGAATTAAAAGGGTTCGATCCGACAAACTATATGGATAAAAAAACAGCCCGCAGGCTTGATAAATTTAGTCAATATGCGTTAGCGGTCGCAAAAGACGTTTTAGAGGATGCGGCTATCGTTCCGGAAAATCTTACTGAAGATGAAAGAAATAATATCGGGGTAATTTTCGGAAGCGGTATTGGCGGAATTCAAACTTTTTATAATCAGGCAGTCATTAATCATACGCAAGGGGCAAACAGAATTTCTCCTTTTTTCATTCCAATGATAATTCCTGATATTGCTGCGGGGCAGGTCTCAATTCAATATGGATTTCGAGGACCAAATTATTGCGCCGTTTCAGCATGCGCAACTGCTAATAATTGTATCATTGATTCTTATTTGATGATTAAAAACGGAATGGCTAATGCTATGTTGTGTGGCGGTGGCGAAGCAAGCGTTTGTGAAATAGGTATTGGTGGATTTAATGCAGCAAGAGCCCTTTCAACAAGGAACGATTCTCCCGAAACAGCGAGTCGTCCGTTTGATAAAACACGCGACGGTTTTGTAATGGGTGAAGGTGCAGGAATGCTTTACCTTGAAGACTTAGAATCTGCTAAAGCTCGCGGGGCAAGAATTTATGCCGAATTAATTGGTGTTGGATTATCAGCTGATGCTTATCATATAACCGCTCCTGAGCCTGAAGGAAAGGGAGCCAAACTTGCGATGAGTCGTGCGCTAAATAATGCCGGGTTAAATCCTGAACAAATTGATTATATCAACGTTCACGGTACATCAACCGGGTTAGGCGATATTGCTGAAACAAACGCTATTAAAGTTATCTTTGGTGAAGATGCATATAAACTTAACATTTCTTCAACAAAAAGTATGACGGGACATCTCCTGGGTGCTGCAGGAGCCGTTGAGGCAATTGCTTCAATTCTTGCAACGGTGCATGATACAGTTCCGCCGACGATTAATTTTGAATTTCCTGATCCTCAATGCGATTTGAATTATACATTTAACAAACCACAGAAACGGACAGTCAATATTGCAATGAGTAATGCCTTCGGTTTTGGCGGACATAATACTTCCGTAATCTTCAAGAAATTTTCGGAATAAAAAAGAAGAGAAACTAAATGAATATTCAACGATCAGCCGGAATTCTACTTCACCCAACTTCACTGCCCGGAAAATTCGGAATTGGGGATCTTGGTGAACAAGCCTTTAATTTTATTAATTTTCTAGAAGCAGCCGGGCAAACACTCTGGCAGGTCTTTCCGCTTGGACCAACGGGATATGGAGATTCACCGTATCAATGCTTTTCAGCTTTTGCAGGAAATCCGCTGTTGATTAGTCCCGAAGTGTTGGCTGAAGAAGGATATTTGAAAAAAGAAGATTTGGCAAAAACACCGAAATTCAATCCGATAAACATTGATTTCGGTAGACTCATCGACTATAAAAATTCTCTCCTAAGAAAAGCATTTACTAACTTTCTCACTGAAAAAAATCCAGAAACTGAAAAAGCTTTTTCCGCTTTCTGTGAAAAACATAATGAGTGGCTCGATGATTTTTCATTGTTTATGGCGGTTAAAAATTACCATGGAGGAAATCTCTGGACAACCTGGGACAAAGATATTGCTCTGCGAAAGGGGAATGCCGTTGAGAAATGGAAAGAAAAAGTTGCCGGTGAAATTCATTATCAAAAATTTCTCCAGTTTAATTTCTTTAAACAATGGCAAAAAGTGAGAGACTACGCACATGAAAAAGGAATTAAAATTATTGGCGATCTGCCGATTTTTATTGCTTACGACAGCGCCGATCTTTGGGCGAATAAAAATCTTTTCACTGTCGACGAAAACGGAAAACTGTTAACGTGCGCCGGTGTTCCGCCTGATTATTTTAGTCCTACCGGACAGCTTTGGGGCAATCCTCTTTACCGTTGGGATGAAATGGAAAAAGATGATTTCCTCTGGTGGCGGAAAAGAATTTCTTCATTACTTGAACTTATCGACATCGTCCGCATCGACCATTTTCGCGGCTTTGAAGCGTATTGGGAAATTCCCGGCGATGCACTTACAGCCGAAAACGGTGAATGGGTGAAAGCCCCTGGCGATAAATTTTTTACCGCAGTAAAAAAATATTTGGGGGATGTTCCAATTATTGCCGAAGACCTTGGCGTTATTACGAAAGAAGTGAATGCGCTGCGCGATAAATTTAATTTCCCGGGAATTAAGATCCTTCAATTTGCGTTTGGCACCGGGATGGAAACGAAATTTTTACCGCATAATTTTATTCCCAATTGTGTTGTCCATACCGGTTCACATGACAACGACACCACCCGTGGATATTTTGACAAAGCAAAAAAAGATAAAGGGAAAGATGATATCTATGAGTTTACTCAAAAGTATCTCGGGTATCATGGAGACGACCTCACCTTTCAATTAATAAAAACAGCTTACGCTTCTGTTGCAAAAATTGTCGTTATTCCTATGCAGGATTTGTTAAATCTTGGCAATGAAGCGCGGATGAATTTTCCGGGAACACTTGGTGGTAACTGGTGCTGGCGTTTTATATGGGATCAAGTGCCATACGATTTAGCCGGCAAATACAAAGAAATGTGTGAAATGTATCAGCGTCCTCCGAAGCCGGAAATAGTTGAAAGCGGCAAGTAAAAAGTTACAAGTGAAAGATCGAGTTACAGGGTTTCACTTTTTCAAATAATCAGCAGTTACCATTTTGTTCACAAAGAAACATTTTATAAATATTTTTTCGTCAGCGTTCCTATTCTTGATTGGAGCGCTCTTTTTTCTTAAATATTCTTCCCGCTATTCCGATATTTTCATCCTCTTCCCTGTTCTTTATTTAACCGTCGGTGTTTTGTTCCTCTTCTTCATCGACAAAAAAACACCTTCAAGAAAAAATGTTTTTTCCAATACGCATTTATTATTTCTTGTAGGTATCGTTGCGGTGACCGCTGTATTGTTAGCGTTTGTCCCGCAATCAACGCGTGTCGGAAGATTTCCCGCTATGCTGGAATGGCTTTCAAATTTTCAGCATGGAATTTTCCCTTATGGAACAAAGACGAATCCATCCGGCTTTCCATTTCTTTTTTTTCTTGCCTCGCCGTTTTACTTGCTGGGGGATGTCGGGTATTTAGAAGTATTCGGTCTGTTTCTTTTTCTTTTGTTTATCTTAAAATATTCCACAACAACAAAAGAATTATCCATTAAAATTTTATTTCTGCTTTTACTCCCAACAACGTTTTACGAACTCGCGGTTAGAAGTGAACTTCTTGCAAATACTGTTTTGGTAATTTCACTTTTCTTTCTTGCGGAGCAAAGATTAAAAGATGATAAAAGAAATATTTCGTTTATCGTGTTGGCATTATTGTTTGGTGTCTTTCTTTCAACACGATTGATTGCCTTTCTTTGGCTGGCAATGTTTCTGCTGTTCTTCTTCAGAAATAATTTGAAGAACGGTGCGATTTTTTGTTCAATAGCATTTTCCGTTTTTCTTCTTTCCTTGCTTCCATTTTATTTGTGGAATGCGGAAATATTCTTCACTCATGGACCATTCGCAGTTCAGACAATTTATTTGCCGAAATGGATTTATTTTATTTTTCCGTTATTAGTTTTATATGTCGGTTGGATGATCGCCGATTTTCAAGAGTTACTTTTCACTTCGGGAGTTTTAACGTTTCTTCTCGTTTCAATTTCTTTTATGATGACGATAAGTGATGTTGGCATTTATGAGGCGCTTTTTAAAAGCCGATTCGACATTTCATATTACGTCCTCTCAGTTCCGTTTTTTGTTCTTGCGTTGAAAGAATATAAAGTTGATTGGTTCCTGGGAAAAGTTTATCCAAATGAAATTCAGAAGTTATAACTTTAAGAAAGAAAAAGTCACACTTCGACTTCGCTCAGTGTGACTTTAAATTGTTTCTAGAATTTACGCCATCAAACAAGCAATAGCGGCAGTATTAACAATATCATCAACACTGCAGCCGCGGCTTAAATCGAAAAACGGTTTTTTCAATCCTTGATTAATTGGTCCTACGGCTTCCGCGCCGCCGAGACGCTGAGCAATTTTATAACCGATGTTTCCGGCGTTTAAGTCGGGGAAGACAAGCACATTTGCTCTTCCGGCAACATTGCTTTGCGGAGCTTTTTTCCTTCCGATGCCGTCAACAATCGCTGCATCAAATTGAAGTTCACCGTCTACAAACAAGTCGGGCCTTTTTTGCTGGACGAATTTTGTAGCGGCGCGAACTTTATCAACCAATTCATGTTCGGCGCTCCCTTTAGTTGAAAAAGAAAGCATTGCAATGTATGGTTCTTCGCCTGTAAGTTTTTTATGGTTGTCTGCAGTTGCAATTGCGATATCGGCAAGTTGTTCTGCGGTTGGATTCGGGTTTACCGCACAGTCTGCAAAGCTGTAAACTTTTTCCGGGAAGACCATTAAAAAGAAACTTGAAAGAATAGACATTCCCTCACCGAGTCCAACGCAAAAAAGTGAAGCTCTGGTAACATCTCCTGTTGTAGCAAAAGAGCCGGAGACGCTTCCGTCAGCCATTCCTTCGCGCACCATCATTCCGCCAAAAAAAAGATCGCGCTTTATAGTTTCGCGTGCTTGTTCAATGGTGATGCCTTTGTGTTTGCGCAAATTAAAAAAGATATTCGAGAAGTCGCTAAGTTTATCAGAAGTTTCCGGATTGATGATTCTAATTCCGGTTAGATTAACTCCAAGCTTTGCAGCATCTTCGCGGATCTTCGTTTCATTTCCAAGTGTAATTACTGATGCGATGTTTTCTTTTGCAAGGATTTCCGCGGCTTTAAGCACGCGCTCATCATGCGATTCCGGCAACACAATTGTTTTTCTTCTTTTGGAAGCTTTTTCTCTAATCTGATTTAATAATTCTATTTCTGCCATTTTGTATTCCTAAAATTTGTTTCTGCAAAATTACGAAAATTCAAGTTGACGGGTTATTCATTGTTCACAAAAATCAATTAAAATTTAAAATTAAAATGGAAAAGCAATATTGGAACGCCCTGTTAAAAAATGGATAACATTCTTTCGATGGGTAACCTTGCTTTTTGTGCTATAGCTTCAGGGACTTTCACTTCAAATTTTTCATGCACCAATGCTTCATAAAGCTTCTCAACGGTTATCATCTTCATGTATTCACAAATCGAGTTTTCACTTAGCGGTAGAATTGTAGCTGCCGGATTTATTTTTTTTAACCGATGCAGAATCCCGACTTCAGTGGCAATTACGAATTCGTTCTTGTCGGAACTCTTCACAAAATTAATCATTCCTTCAGTTGATTGGATATGAATGTTTTGGGCGCCCGGGTATTGCCTCGACTTTAACAAGCATGAAGAAGAACAACCACATTCCGGGTGAATTAAAAATTCAGCATTTGGATGAAGTGTTTGCACTTCGTTAAAATTAACGTCACCGATTTTTTCGTGAACATGACATGCCCCATTCCAGATTTCCATTTTGCGTCCGGAAACGGCGGAAACATATTGCCCTAAAAACCGGTCGGGTAAAAAAAGAATTTTTTTATCGCGCGGAATTGATTCAACGACCTTTACCGCGTTAGACGAAGTGACGCAATAATCGCTTTCCGCCTTTATTTCCGCGGTTGTGTTGATGTAGGAAACTACAACAGCTTCGGGAAATTCTTTTTTCCATTCACGCAACTGGTCTGCTGTAATAGAAGCGGCAAGGGAACATCCCGCTTCCAAATCCGGGATAATTACTTTTTTGTTTGGCGAAATGATTGACGCTGTCTCCGCCATAAAGTGCACTCCGCAAAAAACGATCAACTCCGCATCGGTTATTGCCGCTTGTTGAGAGAGCCCGAGCGAATCTCCTACAAAATCAGCAATATCCTGTATCTCGGGAATTTGGTAGTTATGTGCAAGGATAACCGCATGTTTTTCATTCTTTAATTTTACTATTTCGTTTATCATCTCATTCATTTTAATTTCCTTCTCATTCACTGTTCACAAATTTTAATTATGGCTTACAGTATTTTCATGCTGATGTCAAGAGCTTTAACCGAATGGGTGAGCGCGCCGACGGAAATGTAATCAACTCCCGTTTTGGCAATAGCACGCACCGTTTTAAGATTTACATTGCCGGAAGCTTCAACCGCTGCTTTGCCATCGATTATTTTTACTGCTTTTTTCATTTCGGCAATTGTCATGTTGTCGAGCATTATTATTTCCACTTTGCAGGATAGCGCTTCGCGAACTTCTTCAAGATTTCGAGTCTCTACTTCAATTTTAATTTTTTTTGTCAATCTTTTTCTAATGGTACTTACAGCAGTAGTTATATCTCCCGCAGCTTTTATGTGATTGTCTTTAATTAACACCATATCAAAAAGTCCGATGCGGTGGTTTGTTCCGCCGCCGATTTTAACTGCGTACTTATCCAGCATGCGTAAGCCGGGGACGGTTTTGCGCGTATCAAGAATTTTTGCATTCGTCTCTTTTACCAAAGCGACATAATTGGAAGTTGCGGTTGCAATACCTGACATTCGTTGTAAAATATTCAGTGCTGTTCGTTCGCCCGTTAACAGAGCCCTTAACGAACCGCTCACTTCGGCGATCTTTGTTCCAGCAGCAACGTGCTCTCCTTCTTTCATAAAGAATTTCCACGATACTGTTTTGTCAAGTTTTTGAAAAACTATTTTGGCGATGTGCAATCCGGCGATAATTCCGTCTTCCTTTGCAAGGAAAAATGCTTTTGCTTTCTGCCTTTTGGAGATCAGCAAATCAGTCGTAATATCACCGGTACTAATATCTTCCTTAAGTGCGGTGATGATGACTCGTTCAATCTCTTTTTTTTGTAGGATCATAATTGGTTAGTTGATTTCTGAAAATTTGGATGGTTTATTTTTTTGCTGGACTATCGTTTTTTGAAAGAAGGAACTTTCTTCGGGAAAATCTTTTCGCTGATGGCTCCCTCTGCTCTCTTCTCTTAATAATGCGGCGGATGTTATCAATTTGGAAAATTGCAGCAAGCTTAAAATCCTCTCCGAATAATATTCGTTCTCGCTAAGCAAGAATTGGGACTTCAAGTTATCAAGTTGCGAAAGCGCATTATCAAGTTTTTCTTTTGTCCGGATTATCCCAACATTATTCCACAGCAGCTGTGCAATTAAATTTTTTGCTTGTAAGAAATCGTTTTGTTTTTCTTCATCAATTTTTAAAAGACGAGAAAACTCAAAACTATCATCACCGTTTTTATTTTTTTTCTTATGTAAAGAATTTTCAACAGCCCGGTTCGCAAAGACCAAGCATTCCAGCAGGGAGTTGCTCGCCAAGCGGTTAGCCCCGTGAACACCGGATGAAGCGACCTCGCCGACAGCATATAAATTTTTAATATTCGTCTCGCCGTTCAATCCGGTTTTAATTCCTCCGATCATGAAGTGGGCGGCAGGGGCAACGGGAACAAGTTCCTTCGTCATATCAATTCCAAAGCGCTGAATTTCGTTATAAATATTTGAGAAGCGTGATTTAATTTTTTCGGCATTTAGGTGATCAAATTTCATAAAAACATTTGGTTTGCCGGATTTTTTCATCTCGTTGAACATCGCTTCTGAAACAACATCCCGCGGGGCAAGCTCAGAAATATTCTGGTCAAGCAAGAATCTGCTTCCCTCATGATTAACTAGATGAGCCCCTTCTCCGCGCAGCGCTTCACTTATTAAAAAAGTTTCACCCGTTTCGGAATAAAAAGAAGTTGGGTGAAATTGCATAAACTCCATGCTCTCAATTTCCGCACCTGAGTTGTAAGCAAGCGTAACACCGTCACCTAGCGATGTGTGGGGATTTGTTGATCTCAAATAAACTGCAGCGCCGCCCCCCATCGCTAATATTGTGGTACTACCGAGAAAACAAATTTCTTTCTTTTCCTCAAAATCATAAGCAAAGGCTCCAGTGCATTCACCGTTCTGAACAAGAAGCTTGTGGACAAATTTCTTTTCAAAAATTTTAATTTGTTCATTCTTCAACACATCATGTAAAATAAAATTTACTATTTCTCTTCCTGTAGCATCGCCCCCGGCATGTAAAACTCTTCTGTGTGAATGTCCTCCCTCAAGTCCCAGTGCAATTTCTCCATTCTCTTTATCGAACGGCATACCGCCGGCAATAAGTTCAAGGACTCTTTCTCTTCCTTCATTTACTAAAATATCTACTGCGGTTTTGTTGCAGAGATTTCTTCCGGCTTTAATTGTATCTTCGAAATGAAGTTGTGTAGAATCGTCATTGGTAATCACAGCAGCAATTCCCCCTTGTGCCCAGTAGGAATTTGAAACATCGAGCGTAGTTTTCGTTATCAGCGCAACGCTGCCATGCTTTGAAGCCCGTGTAGCTGCATATAACCCTGCCAGCCCGGAGCCGATAATTATATAATCAAATTGATGTCTGTCCATGATAAGAAATTTGTTTCGTAAAGATAGAAATTATTTTTCTGGTTGATAAGGCAGTTTGGAGTATGCTTTAAAGAAAACCCGTTTTAGTTTTTAAAATTTGTTGATGCGAATTTACGAAAAATCAAAGTGAGGAGTTAATCATTATTGATAGAATCAATTAAAAATTTACACGAAGCAGTTGAAACGAGAAATCCGGTTTTAGAATTGAATATTTGTTCTGTTCAATTTTAAAACTGTAAGTATTTGTTTCTAATCTTCTTGAGGAATTAAATCCTATGATTGCACCGGCTGATGGACAAAATGAAGCGACTGTATATAGATTCTTGTTATCGTGTAATTTGTTTGCCACAGTCGCAATTGCGATTCCGGCACCAATTCCACCCAAAGTTCCCCAAAACGTTGACCAGTAAGAACCTTCCTGGACACCAATATTGCCAATTACATAAACGCCATAAGCCAAAGTGAACGGATAACTAATAATAAAAGCTAACGCCGCCGAACCTGAACCATACATCATATCTTCACCGGCAAGTGACCCGATTCCTGCCCCTACAGCACCACATAGAATTGAAAGCCCAAACCCCATTCCACTACCCAAAATATATTCAGCAATTATTTTCCCGGTAGTAATCGGTGGAAGAGAATCTTTAGATTTTTCCTCAAACGAAAAACTTGATTGCTCAAAATTTCTTAACTGAAGTAAAGATCCTTGTCTATTTTGATTGCTTGCGAAAACAATTGTGCTGAAAGAAAAATTAAGGAAATGATAATTAGTTTTTTCATAAATCCCTTTTTAGAAATTAAAAATTTACTCGAAGTAATTCAAAATTGTATCTCAACTTATTTGAAGTTTCATCAATCCTCGTTAAAAATATTTTTGGAGTTCCTAACCGGACTTTTTCATTTTGAATTTGAATTAACGCATCAGTATTAGCCGGAACAACTTCTTCGGCAGAAAGATAAAAAGCAATTATTCCGCCAACACCGGGTAAAATATAGACTGGTATATTATTTTTTGTTAATTCATGTATATAAACACCTAAAGCCATACCACCAAGTGAACCAAGTAATGTATAACCGAAAGATCCATGAATTTCATCGTTGTTTCCTGTCCAATAGATTATAGCAGTATTCCCCAAGGCATAACCAAGCAGAGCTCCATAAATTGCTCCATCACGGAATATTGTCCCATTGTGGTCAGACCCAATCCAACTCCCTGACAATCCTAAAACAAAACCGGATACACACCCAACAACGATACCCGCAACCTCTTGCCCAACAATTCTTGGAATAAATAAATGAGATTTTGAACTTTTTTCTTTTAATAATGAATCAATTTGTATTTGCGAATTTCCAGAAAAAGGAATTCGATACGCAAGAGATTGCGTTTGTGAAAAGAGTTGCATCGAAAGAAAAATTAAGGTAACGGCAGTTATTTTTTTCATAAATCCCTTTTTATTTAGAAATCCCATCGAAACTAAATAAATAATGGGACAAAAACCTAAAAAACCGGGCAGAAAAATTTTCATTAATTTTTATTGATTTTTGCAAAGAAAAGCAATAGGTTTACAGACTTGATTTTATTATGATTAAAGAAAACATCAATAGAGTTCGTGACGAAATTTCTGAAAAATGTCTTAAAATAGGGAGAAATCCCGAGGAAATTACGCTAATTGCAGTTTCAAAAACGTACGGATATGAATCTGTACTGGACGCGAGAAATCACGGGCAAAAAGATTTCGGCGAAAATTGGTCGCAAGAGCTTGTAGAAAAATATGATTTGGTTCCGAAAGATGTCGCGTGGCATTTTATCGGACACTTGCAAACGAATAAAGCAAAATATGTTGTGCCGAGGACAGAATTTATTCACTCGGTTGATTCTTTAAAATTAGCCGAAGAGATAGCGAAATCGGCTCAAAAACATAACAAAGCACAAAATATTTTATTAGAAATAAAAACTTCGGAAGAGGCAACAAAATACGGACTAACTTCCGAAAAAGAAATTGAAGAAATAGCCGGTTTCTGCAGCGAGAACCAAAATATTAATCTGGTTGGATTGATGACCATGGCTCCTTTCACCGATGATGAAAAAAAAATCCGGCAAAGTTTCATTCAACTTCGTGAGCTAAAAACCAAATTGAATGAAAGAGGTTTTGGTTTAAGAGAACTTTCGATGGGAATGACCAGCGATTTTCAACTTGCGCTTGAAGAAGGCGCTACTATGCTGCGCATCGGCACGGCAATTTTTGGTACGAGACATTATTCAACATAACAATAAATATGAGAACATCACCATTAAGCATTAAGCGGCAGGAATTTAGTAAATCATTCCGCGGATTTTCTACCGAAGAAGTGCACACGTTTTTGGAAAAGATCGCTTCCGAAGTTGAAGAACTTCAAAAGGAAAACGATGTAACTAAAAAGCAACTTGAAGAAGCTAACCTGCAATTAACCGAATTCAAAAAAATTGAAAAAAACCTTCAAGACACACTTCTTAAGACCCATGAAAATTCGGCAAAGTCTGTTGAGTCAACAAAAAAACAAACTACCTTGATGTTAAAGGAAGCCGAGATCAAGGCTTCGCAACTGGTTGAAAAAGCTAAAGAAAATGCAGATGAAATAAGAAGTTCGATTATCAGTCTTCGGGAAGAACGCGATCTGATCATCGCCAAGTTGAAAGCGATAATTACAACTCAATCGCATCTTTTAGAAATGAAAATTGATAAAGCGGATGTTGTTCCTTCGGTTGCAAAGAAACCGGAGAAACAGACAAAAGTAGAATTTAACCTGGACGAATTTGTGGATAAAATTTTATGAGCAAATTAACTGAAAAAATAAACGAGACTCTTGAGGTTATCAGAAAACATACCGGCGAAACATACCCGGTTGGAATTATTCTTGGAACCGGACTCGGCGGACTTGTAAAGGAAATTGAAATCAAGCATGAAATTGATTATGCCGAGTTGCCTCACTTTCCATTGTCAACAGTTGAATCGCACAAAGGGAAATTAATTTTCGGAAAGATTAACGGAAAGAACGTTGTTGCCATGCAAGGGAGATTTCATTATTATGAAGGCTACTCCATGCAACAAATCACGTATCCAGTACGTGTGATGAAATTTCTTGGAGTTGAAACGTTGCTCGTTTCAAACGCGTGCGGTGGAATGAATCCTATTTACCGCCGGGGCGATGTAATGTTGATGCTTGATCATATTAATTTGTTGGGCGATAATCCGCTTATCGGAAAAAATGAGGATGAGTTTGGTCCCCGTTTTCCCGATATGAGTGAGCCGTACAATTTGCAATTAATTGAACTTGCGGAAGAGGTTGCTCTTGAAAATAAAATTAAAGTGCATAAAGGCGTTTATGTTGCGGTGTCGGGACCAAATCTTGAAACAAAAGCCGAATACCGGTTCCTGCGGGCAATTGGTGCTGATGTTGTTGGCATGTCAACCATTCCTGAAAATATTGTAGCTAACCACATGGGCATGAGAGTGCTTGGTTTTAGCATTATAACGGATGAATGCTTTCCTGACTCCCTTAAGCCGGCTGTTCTGGATGAAATTATCAATGCCGCAATGACCGCTGAACCGAAAATGACCTTATTGATGAAAGAGGTTATAAAAAAGTTATGAGCCTAACTAAAAAACTTGCTTCATATTTTGCCCCCGCATTAATTGCAGTATTGATTTTTATCTCAAATTTTTTGGATACCGACATTTTCAAATTCGGCGAGAATAATTTTGCAGTCTGGTTTGTCATTTCCGTCTTTTGCTTTGCGCTCGGCTGGTATATGAATAAATCATACGACTGGCATGTAGGCGGGAAAATTATTTTTGCACTTGCAATTGCTACTTCGTTCGTAAGCATTTTTCTTGTGACATTTTTTAAAGAATATTTTTCGGCGGGAAATCTTGTTGCCGAAAATATCATCCTTTATACGCTGCGTGATATTATGCTGGGAACAATGGGATTTTTCGGAATGGCAATGGGAGAAATTTTTTCACTGCAAAAAGAATTAATTACCACGAAAGCAAAGCTGGGCGTATTCGAGGAATATATTAAAAATGCAAAAGACGAAGCCGGGCTAACAGTTTTCGAAGCAAAAATAAAGGCTGAAAAGATCATCAACGATGCTGAATCCAACGCAAAAAATATTTTGCTGAAGAAAGAACGCATCGAAAGAGAATTAAAAGAGTTCATTCAAATTGAACGCGAACTTATTAAGAAATACGAAGAACAATAAAGACATTACTGTTTCTGGAACAGATGGAAATTAAATTTTCTAGACATGCTAAACGAAGGATAAAGCCCTATGATTTATCCGAAACAAAGATTAAGGAGATAATAACTAAAAATTTCCTGAAACATTTTGTAAATAATGAAAAAGCTGAAATGGTTAACGAAGGATTGAAAATAATAGTAAAGATTGGGAC
>JBAYFO010000018.1:0-56292 GCA_041667115.1 Ignavibacteriaceae bacterium
AATATTTTAATTAACCCCAAAAGAAAGAAGCCCAATAACGACAAGACTACGTCGTTAATATCTATACTGAACTCAGGTGAACTTTTTACGACGTACCCAAGATATTTAGAAATAACTATTGTCGTAAAAAAAAGTGAAAAACCGAACAACCCTGCCCGGACCGGATAAAAAATGTACTTCAGAAAAAAACGACTTTTTAAATTAATCGTTAAGCCTGAGTGAACTTTTCCTTGAACAGAACTAATCTCATTCATTAAAGACCCCGTGGTTTGTTTGTTAACTTTGAATTACCTTACCGTAAATATATCAACGTATGGAACATAACCTTTTGAGAGGCATCACACAAGAGCTATTTCTATCCCTTTTTTTTATGAATTTTTACGTGGAGATGAAACGTGTTTTACCTGGCAAGAATAATAATAAGGCTAGTATCGTCTTCAAATTTTTGATCTGTAAACGTGCTGATTTGAGTACGCAAAAGCGAAAGAGGATCAGTAGAAGTTGGAAGTTTTTTAACTAATTCTACTAAGCCCTGCGCCTCCAACGGTTCTCCGTTTGGTCCGCGTGATTCAATGATACCATCAGTAAATAATACAAGCATATCATTTTCATCCATCTGAATTTCCCTGTCTTCAAAAAATCCATTCGCTGAAAATCCAAGCAACATCCCTTTAGATTGTATTAACTGGGCAGTTCCTTCTTTTGAATTTTTAAAGATGAGAGGTAAATCTCCAGCTCCTGAATATCTAGCAATCTTCGTTCTATTATTTAGAATAATAACTGAAAGCGTTGTAAAAACCTCCGAGACCTTTGCATCCTGGTAAACCAGTTGATTCACTTTCGATAAAATAAGGCTGGGAGTGTATTCACTTGCGTTTTGAAGAGCAACGCGGATAGAACTTCTTACATAACCGGCATAAGCGATGGCAAAATACCACGCACCCCATTTTTTCCCCATAACATCTCCGAGAATAATTGCAATGTTCTCGTTATCAAGAGGAAAATAATCGATAAAATCACCGCCTGGAATTCCGGAAAATGCCTGGTGCCAATGCTTTATTTCATAACCAGGGAAAGAAGGGAACGTATCCGGTACAACTTTCACTTTCATAGAATCGGCAGCATCTTGAAGTTCGGAAACGACTTTTTGCCTTGCTTTCCCCAAGCTTTTAATGGTTGCATTCACTTTTGCTACTACAACGCGGGGTCCGGCGGTCTTTAAAACATAATCAGCAATACCAAGATCATAGCCACGTAAAATATCATCTTCCGCTCCTTTAGATGTTAAAAAAATAAATGGGATCGACTTTAACTCGTTATCACCTAAGACCATAGAACGAAATTGAAATCCATCTATTTTAGGCATCATGATATCGGAAATGATCACATCAGGAATAATTGATTTTGCTAGTTTGAACCCCTCTTCAGCACCCGTCGCAATGTCACACAGAAAACCAGATTTATTTAAATTATACTGAAAAAGTTTTGCGAGAGAAATGTCATCATCAACGAGAACAATTTTTGCTGCTGTTTCAACTATGGTATCCTGAATGTTTTTTTTTGCTCCATAGGCTTTGTAGATTTCAGCACGTCTGAGCAGGGCTTGTACTTTCAATAACAATTCGGGGACAACAAATGGTTTGGTTATAATGTCATCTCCACCAACAGCAAGAGCTTTTTCTTTATCCTCAAAACTATTTTTTGCGGTAACAAAAATAAACGGAAGAACCCGGTACTTTTCATTTTCGCGGACTTTTCCGCAAAAAGTATAACCGTCCATTCCTTCCATACTTACATCACACAGAACAAGATCGATCTTATTTTCTTCAAGCGCTGTAAACCCAAGAGAAGTGTTTTCGGCGTCAACTACTTTATAGTCTTTTTGTTTTAAATGAAAGCCGAGCAACTTCCTAATCGTTACGTCGTCATCAACAATAAGTATCGTTTTAGCATCCTCGTTCGGCATTTCAGCTATACTTTCTTTCCATAACTTTGGATAGCTTCAAGTTTAGATGGATAGGCTTCGAATACTCTGTACATTCTCGTTAACTCGAACATTGAATGAACGGCAGGTTGAAATCCGACTAGTTTGAGATCTCCTCCGAGTGAAGTTATTTTTTTTAAGGAAACAACGAGCGCACCCAAAAAAGTTGAATCGATAAATTCACATTCGGATAAATCAACGACCATCTTCTTTGCACCTCCTTCTATTTCAAAGGCTAAAACCTTCTTGAATTCTTCAGCTTCTTTTAAAGTCGCGCGCGTTAAATTAACGACTTCGACAACAATTTCTTCAAAGGTTTCTTTAATAAAATCCATAATTCTCCTTTTTCTTAATGCAATTTACTTTTTATTCAAATTCTTTACTATCAATTCTATAGCGTTCCATTAAACGATAGATAGTTGCTCTTCCGAGTTGTAATTTCTTTGCGGCTTCGAGAATATTTCCTTTGGTAACACGGAGCGCATGCCGCACAGATTCTTCTTTAATTTTTTCGAAAGGAATAATAACATCTTCCGTAAAATATCCTGATGAAGCTCCATAAGTTCTACTTTGGTCGAAGACTCTAATATGAGCCGGAAAGTCTTCCACATCAATTGTTTCGGTATCGGAAATGATGATGCAGCGCTCGATCGTGTTTTCCATTTCGCGGACGTTGCCGGGCCAATCGTAGTCATAGATTAATTTAAGGGCGCGTTTCGAAAATCCTTTTATTTGTTTTCCCAATTTTGCTTTCCGCTCGTTAAGAAAATAATCCGCAAGGACAAGCAGGTCTCCCTTTCTTTGACGAAGCGGAGGAATATTAATCGGGAAAGAGTTTAACCGGTAATACAAATCTTCTCTGAATTCTTTATCCTCAACCGCTTTGCGTAAATCTCTATTTGTTGCAGAAATTATTCGAACATCCGTTTTCAATAATTCGTTTCCTCCAACCCGTTCAAATTCCCGTTGTTGAATAACGCGCAGCAACTTTGCTTGAAGCATCATTTCAAGTTCGCCGACTTCATCTAAAAAAATTGTCCCTTCATTTGCAATTTCAAATTTTCCAAGTTTCCTCTGATGAGCTCCGGTAAATGAACCTTTTTCGTGTCCAAACAATTCGCTTTCCAACAACTCGCGGGGAATTGAGGCGCAGTTGACGACAATAAACGGTTTATCTTTTCGAATTCCATTATAGTGAATTGCTTTGGCTATTAATTCTTTACCGGTTCCACTTTCACCATGGATTAATACGGTGATATTGTTCATAAGAACTTTGCTGACAAGTTTAAACACATCCTGCATTTTTCCGTCGGCAGAGATAATATTTTCAAACTTAAATTCGCGGTGAACATTTTCGCGAAGATTTTGAACTTCGCGGGTCAGGTCATAATTTTTTATAGCATTTTTAATTGCCGGTTCAAGCCGCTGCGTATCAATTGGTTTCGGGAAATAATCATAGGCTCCATTCCTGAGCGCTTCCAACGCGGTTTCAATTCTTCCTTGTGCGGAGAGAATAATAACAGGAAGATTTTCGTCGTACTGTTTTATCCGTTTTAAGGTTTCAATGCCGTTTAAACCGGGGAGCATAATATCAAGTAAAATTAAATCGGGTTTTGCCGAAAGTTTTTTAAGGACCTGTTCCCCGTCGGTAAAAACTTCCGCCGCGTAATCCCACTTATCGCGCACCCAATAGGAAAGCAATTTTGCAATTGCCGGTTCGTCATCAACAATGTAAATTTGTTTTTTCACTTTGTTATCCTTGATAGTTAAGTAGCGGTAATTTTATAATTAGCGTTGTTCCTTTGTTTTCTTCGCTTTGTAACGTTATCAAACCTTTATGATGATCAACGATCTGTTTAACTAAAGCAAGCCCCAAGCCTGTCCCGGGAATTTCTGTTCCCGGTCGGCTTACCCGATAAAATTTTTGAAAAATAAAGGGCAAATCTTTTGATGGAATTCCAACGCCTGTATCACTGATAATAACTTCATATTCCTTAAAAAGATTTTGAGCCAGAACCGTTACGCGCCCTTCCTCAATATTAAACTTCACGGCATTCGTCAGCAGATTCTCGAAAAGTTGCGTCATTCTTTCTTCATCGGCATACACCAAAACTTTTTCTGGAGGAATATCAACCGAAAAGGTAATCCGTTTTGTCTCGGCATAGGCACGAACTTTTTCGATACTTTTCTTCAGAATTTCATTAATATCAAATTCCGTTTTATTAAGAACAATTTTTCCGCCTTCTATTTTAGAAATATCAAGAACGTCGTTTATTAAGTTCGCCAGGCGTTTGGCTTCTTCCAAAATGATTTTATTGAATTCTTTTCTCATCTCTTCGGGCATGGAAGCATCGGAATCAATCGTTTCGGAGAACCCGATAATTGAAGCTAACGGCGTACGTAATTCATGAGAAATATTTGAGACGAATTCGTTTTTCAATTTGTTTAATTCTTCAAGTACAGATATTCTCTGCTTTGCGCGGTCTCTTTCAACAGAAATAATTCTTCTGGCTTCCACTAACTTGTTTGATAAATCCTTTATTTTATCCTCCAAAGAATTCCGGGAAGTAATGTTTCTGCCTATGGCAATAACACCGATAATCTTTTTCTGGTCGTCAAAAATCGTTCTTGCGTTCAGTTCAAATATAATACTTTTCTCATATTTGCTTTGAAACTTCGTTTCAAATGTTTGAACTGTGGAAGACGCTATCAATAATTGAAAGGCTTTGATGAACGCTCCTTTGACAGATTCATCAATAAATGCAAGGATGTGCTTTCCTTTCATTTCATCTGTCAGGTATTCAAGTGAAAGGGCTCCGTTCCCGTTTACCAGGGCAATATTTCCGTTTGCATCTAAAATAAAAATTAAATCTTCGGCAGTCTCAAACAAAATTTTTAATTGTTTTTCTGATTCCTCCAGCAATTCTTTTTGATGAAATTCATCATGGAGTTCGAAGATTACGCCATCGATATATTGAACTTCGGATCCTTCGTATTGCGGGACTGCTCGAAAGCGGAGCAAAAATTTTTCGTTCTCATTTTTTGTAACGATAAAATCAACCGAAGCAGGCATTCCTTTTTTAAGCGTACGAAAAAACTCTTTTACCTCATGGAAGTATGCCCCGTCAATTTTTTTTAATAATAACTTCGGGGTGGCGAGAATTTCTTCTGAAGAAAACCCAAAATATTTCTTTACCGATGGAGAAACAAAAATTAGTCTTTGGTAATTTTTGTTTGACCGGAGAAAGATCCACGAAAAGTTCTCCGGCATATCTGGGAAATCATTTTTCATCTGTTTAGACTTGCTGCATTTAACTTTAAATTTTTACGAGTTTTCAGTTCTAAAATACAAATTTTATTTGATGTTTTTAATTTACGGTAGAGAATGCTTTATTATATTTTTCTTCAAGAAGCGCTTCTAATCAACTGATATAATAATTAAATACTTAAAATATAAGGCATACTTTCCTTGTTTTTTTTAAAATAATTTATAAATTTTGTATAAGGTTTTCATAAAAACTATATAAAAAGATATGAAAAGCCGGGAAAACAATTATCATCCATAATTTACAGGAGTTCTCTGATGAAAAAGTTACTATCTTTGCTTGTTGTTCTGGTTCTGTTTGCAGGATTTTCAAACGCACAATCTAAAATTACTCTAGGCGTTGGTGGATCATTGGCTCTCCCTCTGGGAACATTTGCTGATGCAGCTTCAATGGGCTTTGGCGGCTTAGTTCGCGGAGAAATGGGTTTTGGTTCTGTTGTTGGGACAGCTTCTTTAGGTTACTTAACCTTTAGTGGAAAAGATATTGATCTTGGCGGCGGAACTACTCTTAAAACTACATACTCAGATATTCCGATCCTAGTTGGTGCAAAATATTCTTTCGCTCCGGGGTTTTATGGCTCAGCTGAAGTTGGGTTGAACATGCTCACCTTTTCGGCAGATGTTTCAGGAATTTCAGTATCAACATCTGAAACTCAATTCGGATTTGCAATTGGTGCTGGCTATCAAATACAGGCGTTTGATATTTCTCTTAAATACCAAAACTTAGGAACTCCATCAGGAGGAGATGCTCTTAATTGTATCGGACTTAACGTTTTATATTGTTTCGGAATCTAATATTTTTTCTTGCTTGAAAAGCAAAAAGGCTGCCAAAAATTGGCAGCCTTTTTTATTACACACATACTTTTCAAAAATTATATTTCGTCTGTAGAGCAACGTTAAAATATTGCGGGGTTGTTTGTGTAAAAGTATCCCCCAATTCGGAAACAACCGCTAACGAAAATCCTTTCTCCTCGCTTTCAAAAAAGTTAATGCCGGCAGCGAACGAAAAAACCGCACCGTAATTCCACGTGTTCACATCGCTAAAGGTTCTATCATTTAAGATCAGCGGACCAAAACCTTCTTCAAAATATAATTGTTTAAACACTTGCTGGCGAAACAGCATTTGCAGTGATCCCCCTTTTAACATTGGGGAATATTGGTTTTGCCTGTTTGCCGGGATTAGGGCATTAAAATCACGCAAGTAATTTATTTCTACTCTAAGGTAAACTGGTTCAGAAAATTGTACTTCAACATCAGAAAATAAAGAAAGCGAGAATGAAAATATTTGCGGTGAATTACCGCTAATCGTTCCAATTCCCGTTTGTCCACCAACTGCTTTCAATCTTATCTGTGCTTCAGTTTTCGGAACAAAGATTATAATCCATACGAAAACGAGTACCACGGTTTTTGCTATCATTAAAACTCAATATTTTGTAAGTTATTACTAAAGTTAGTTGCAAAATATTTAATTTATTCGAAAGGTAAAAGATGGAACCTCAACTCTTTCAATATAAAGCGTTTGTTACCGCTGTTTATGACGGCGATACTTGTACCGTTGATATTGATCTCGGTTTACACGTTTGGATAAAAAACGAAAAAATCAGATTGCACGGAATTAACGCACCGGAGCTTAGAGGAAAAGAAAGACCAGAAGGACTTCTTTCGCGCGATTATCTCCGCAGCTTGATCTTGAATAAAGAAATTACTATTCGAACTTTTAAAGACACCAGAGAGAAATACGGAAGATATCTTGGCGAGATTTGGATTACCGACACAACAGGAAAATCATTAAATGTGAATGATGCTCTCGTTAAAAAAGGTTTCGCCGAGTATAAGGAATATTAATTCATCCTTTAGATGGGTATAATTATCCTTTATTCAAATGTTCATTAATTATTTCTATCAGTTGATTTTTACGATAGGGTTTTGCCAGGTAACCGTTGAATCCTTCTTTTAAAAATTGTTCTTTGTCGGCAAACAATGCATACCCGGTTATCGCAATAATCGGAACATTTTCATAACCGCTTATTTTTCGTATCTCATTTGCGGCAGTTCGTCCGTCAATAGCTCCTTCTAAACTAATATCCATCAAAACAAGGGCGTACTTTTCATTCTTTGCTTTTTTAATTGCTTCAATTGCGTTAACCGCATCATCGACATCAAATAAGTTGCGTAAGAATTTTGTGATAATTGTTCTATTCTCGAAATTATCTTCTACCGAGAGTATTTTCCTTTTTTCTGTTCCAGAAGAAATTTCTTCTTTTACTTGATTCAAAATTTGGTTTTGTATTGGCATCTCTTCTTTTTCCGCAGGAATAATGATTGAAAACGTTGAACCCACACCCCATTTACTTTTAACTTTAATTTCTCCTTGCAAATGGTTGATCATACACTGAGCTAAATAGAGCCCAATTCCGGTGCCCTCATAACCCCGGCTTAACCCTTCGCTCAACTGTTTGAATTCCTTAAAAATAATTGACTGGTTCTCTTCTGCAATACCAATTCCGGTATCGGCAATATCAAATTGAAGGAAAGAAAACCCATCTTTTTCAATCGGAAAAACATCAACAGTTATTTTGCCTTCATTAGTAAATTTAATTGCATTATCAATTATATAGGAAAGAGATTTTGTTAGAAATCTTTCATCGGCTATGGCTGAATAAGAGTAGCCATCTATTGTACATTGAAAATCAAGCCCTTTGTGCTTAGCCAGTGGAGAATACTCATCGATAACGGAATTGACCAGAGAGGTAACTTTTATCTGCACTAACTTTATAAGTGCTTTTTCTTTTTCCAATTGTGATAAATCCAAGATAGCCGTTAACGTATCAAGTAACCGTTTGCCTGCTCTGTGAATTCCCCTAGCCATATTTTTTGTCTCTTGGTCGTCAACCTCGCTTTCAATGATATCGGAATACCCCAAAATACCATTTAACGGAGTGCGAAATTCGTGGCTTAAGTTTTCCAACAAGTTAGATTTCATCAGGCTAGCATCTTCAGCAAGTTTTTTTGCATTTTCTAATTCAGCCAGGTCACTTCTCTTGTCTGTAATATCTTCCTGATTACATACATAGTTTATTATCGTTCCATCTTCAAGTTTTACCGGAGAAATGGAACTTGAGATCCAATAGAGTTCTCCGTTTTTTTTGAATTTTTGTACATCTCCCTTCCATGTTTTACCTGAAGAAATGGTATCCCAAATTATTTTATACTCCTCCTCTTTTATTCCTGGAGATCTTAGACACAGATTCTTACCGAGCGTCTCTTCAGCACTGTAACCACTTAATTCTTCATACCTAGGATTAACATACGTAATGTTTCCTTTAATATCGGTTATAACTATTACGGTAGGGCTTTGTTCAGCGGCGCGCAAAAGTTGAATGATTTTTCTTTCAGCTATTTTTTTCTCTTTCATCACTTCGGCATTTTTTAGAGCCGAAGAAATAGAAACTCCTAACCGTTTTAGATTGGTTTTTAAAATATAATCATTGGCGCCTGCCTTCATGCACTCCACAGCAACATCTTCGCTGATCGAACCGGTAACCACAATAAATGGGAGATCAGGAGCAACACAGTTTTTATCTGCCAAGGCGTAAACCGCATTAAAGGACGGCAGTAAATAATCGGCAAGAATAATATCGGGGGAAAATGTCGTTAAGGCATTCAAAAAATCGGATTCAGTTTCAACTCTTTTTGATTTAAAAGATAATCCATACTGTTTCAGTTCCCGTTCTATAATTTCAGCATCTTCGGGAACATCTTCAAGCAATAATATTTTTAATTCTTTTTCCATTATGTCGATAATGTTTTGTAAAATGATTTAGATTCTATACTTACCACAAAATAATTGGGTGCTGATTTAATAAAAACCAAAACGAGCCAAGGGATAAATATTGCTTTGAGAAAATCTTTATATTCTTCTTGGCGGAGCACCTTGATGAAGAAATCAAAAACCATTTCAACAAAGCGTATACTAAAATCTACTCTGTTACCTTTTACAAAATACGTAATTTCTTTTTCATTTTCACTTCAAAAAGTTTCTCTTCTTGCGCTTTAGCCCTTCCCAATATTTCAGCACACATGGTTTGAACCCTTCCTTATTAAAGAGATAATTTTCCGGTTATTAGAATAATAAAAGCAAACTCTTCTTCACAAAGAAAAACCCCTAATCATAAACAAATGAAAAAATATTGTTTGGATTGATTTTTGCTTCGTTAATTAAACACAGCATCACAATCATTTTAATCATAAACACCACTTAGTTATGAAAATATTTACATATAAACTTTTTCTTCCTTTTTTTGTTCTGTCCCTTTTCTCGACATCGGTTTTGCCACAAGGCTTTTTAAAAACTTCCGGAATAAAAATTGTTGACGGAAATGGTCAAGATTTTTTGCTTCGAGGGATCGGGCTTGGTGGATGGCTTGTTCCCGAAGGCTATATGCTGCAAACTTCTTCATTTGCAAATGCCGCGTGGCAATTCAGACAAAAAATCGAAGCTCTGATCGGGACAACGAAGACAGATGAATTCTTCAAACTTTATCGCGCAAATTTTGTAACAAGAAAAGATGTTCAACAAATTGCAGCCTGGGGATTTAATTCAATCCGTCTACCGATGCACTTCAATCTCCTTACCCCGCAAGATGCTCCATTCAGTTATTCCGAAGAAGGATTTGCTACCATCGACAGCCTGCTGCAATGGTGTGAGGAAAGTAAGATTTATTTGATCCTCGATCTTCACGCAGCTCCCGGCGGACAAAGCAAAGACAATATTGCCGACTATAATCCGGCATATCTTCCGCTTTGGGAAGACGTGATTGCTCAACAACGGACGGTTTATCTTTGGAAATATATCGCTGCACGTTATGCAGACAAAAAGTGGATCGGCGGATATGATTTAATTAATGAAACAGCATATACTTTTACCACCGGGAATAACCAACCGTTAAGAGATCTTTTTATCAATATTACAAATGGTATCCGGGCTGTCGATAAGAATCATATTATTTTTATTGAAGGAAATTGGTATGCAACTGATTTTAACACGTTAACGCCTCCCTGGGATGATAATATGGCGTACAGTTTTCATAAGTACTGGAACGCAACAGATGTTGGTTCCATTAACTATCTCCTTAGTTTAAGAAATAATTCACAACGCCCTCTCTGGCTTGGTGAATCGGGTGAAAATTCGAATCAATGGTTCACCGACGCTATCAAATTAATGGAATTATATAATATTGGCTGGGCGTGGTGGACATTGAAAAAAGTTGAAGGAAATAACAGCCTTATGTGCATTACTAAACCGGCTGAGTATGACTATCTCTTAAAATATTGGAGTGGGCAAACAACAAAACCTACCGTTGATTATGCAGTAAATGCATTAACGAAATTTGCCAAAAGTCTCAACATTGATTCATGTAAGCCGAACAACGGTGTAATTGATGCAATGTTCAGACAAGTGAAAAGCACTCAGACACTTCCATTTAGCGAAAATACTATTCCCGGAATTATCTATGCAACCAACTATGACTATGGCCAAAATGGATATGCCTATAAAGATAATGACTACCAAAATACCGGGAATAACGGAAGCTGGAACAGCGGTGGACAATTCCGCAACGATGGTGTTGATATTGAAAAATGCAGCGATGCGCCAACTAACGGCTACGACGTCGGTTGGATTAACACCGGCGAATATCTTAATTACACCGTAAATGTTGCGCAAACGGGAACTTATAATTTACTTATTCGCGTAACCGCAAATATGGGGGATGGGAAAATTCTTATGCGGTGGGATGGACAGAATCTCGGTAATCTCATTGATGTTCCGGCGACAGGTGGGTGGTCTTCGTGGCGTAGCTTAGCTGTAAATAATATTCCTCTTACTCAAGGGAAGCATACTTTTTCATTGAATTTTTATTTCGGCGGTTTTAATATCAATTTTGTAAAGTTTGATCTAGCAGCTACCGATATTGAAAACGAAAAGAATATTCCAAACAAATTCGAACTTGGACAAAATTACCCGAATCCATTTAATCCGACGACAGTAATAAGTTATCAGTTGGCAGTTACCAGTAAAGTCAGTTTAAAAATCTTTAATCTTCTTGGTAATGAAATAGCAACCCTAGTAAACGAAGAACAAAAAGCCGGGAATTATTCCATCAACTTCGATGCAACGAACAACAAACTCCGCCTTGGGCGGATAACCACCAACATCCTGCCAAGCGGAGTTTATTTCTATCAACTTAAAGCAGGAAATTTTTCTCAAACAAAAAAAATGATTTTGACAAAATAAACGACACAATACATATTATCTTTCATAATGAAAATCCTTTACATGAAAAATAGATTTACCGGTTATCTGAAGATGCACTTCTTCTTTTTATCATTTATTCTTTTCTTTGGCGTTACAACCGTTTTTGCACAAAGTGTTGAAGAACGAATAACCAATCTTTTAAACCAAATGACAACCGCAGAAAAAATTTTGCAGCTCCACAAAGAAGGAGGCTTTAATACAGCCGATAACTTACGTTTGGGAATTCCCGGTTTCGTAATGTCTGATGGTCCTCACGGTGTCCGTGATGGTTACGCAACTTCTTTCCCGGTCGGTATTTCTATGGCTGCAACATGGGATGTTGACTTAGCTGAACGAGTCGGGAAGGCAATGGGAGAAGAATTCCGTGCAAAAGGGAAACACCAAATGCTTGGTCCGGCAATGGATCTAACCCGCGATCCGCGAAATGGCAGAACACCGGAAAGTAGTGGCGAAGATCCGTACCTCAATGCACAAATAACGTCGTCGGTTGTTAAAGGTGTTCAAGAAACACCATGCCTTGCAACAATTAAACATTTCAATTTAAAACACAAACAAGCAAACCGGACGAACAACAATTATACAATCACACAACAATTATTAATGGATCACTACGGATTAAATTTCCGTACCTCTGTACAAGATGCAGGTTCCTTTTCCATTATGAGCGCATACAATTTAATAAACGGTGAACAAGCCGCCGAAGACTCAAACTTGTTGCGGACAATTCTGCGTCAGCGTTGGGGCTTCCCATATTATGTCGTGTCCGATTGGAATGCTATCAAGAGTGCGGAAAAAGGAATAAAAGGGGGAACTGATATTTGCATGGGTTCAGACCATTATCAAAATGATCTGCCCAATCTTGTCGCAACGGGAGTTGTTCCCATTTCAATTATTGATGAAGCAGTGAGAAATGTGCTTCGCACAAAAATACTTTCGGGAATGTTAGATTATTATCCCGCAGGAAATCCCGACGACTTGAACAGCAAGGCGCATCAAGAACTTTGTCTTGAGGCGGGTAAAAAGAGTCTCGTCCTCTTAGAAAATGCAAATGGAATACTTCCTCTAAACAGTACCTCGATTAATACTATTGCTGTTGTTGGTCCGAATGCTGCTGTACTGCAAACAGACGGAACCGGCAGCAGTTGGGTTGATCCGTTCTATAAAGTTTCTCCAAAAGAAGGAATTGAAAATTATCTCGGTGCCGGCAAAGTTCTTTACGCAAAAGGTTGTGAAATTTCAGGTAACTATGCCTCTGATCTCACCGATGCTTTACAAAAAGCACAACAAGCAGATGTAGTAATTTATTTCGGCGGATTGGATCCCACACAGGAAGGAGAAGGTCTTGATAGAGCAAACGGCTCGATAGAACTCCCCGGCAAACAAAAAGATTTTATCAAACAACTTACGAGTGTCAATCAAAAAGTAATAGTAGTTTTAATTAGCGGAGGTATATGCGGGGTAAACAGTTTTGTTAATGATATTGAAGGATTGATTTACGCTTTCTATCCGGGGCAAGAAGGAGGAAATGCAATCGCACAAGTTTTGTTCGGAGAGTATAACCCTGCCGGGCGGCTTCCGGTAACTATGCCAAAATTTGACGCTCAGTATTCTTCACTCATAACTGATTTTAGCTTTACCAATGATTTCGGCTGCGGCTACCGCTATTTTGATAAGTTGAAGATCATTCCCGAATTCGCTTTTGGCTATGGACTAAGTTATACAACGTTTGATTACAGCGATCTTGTTGTTACTCCCACGCAGGCTCCTACCGGAGATATTATTCAAGTTTCCGTTGATGTTACAAATTCCGGCGTAAGAGCCGGGGAAGAAGTTGTTCAACTTTATCTTGCCAATAATGCATCTCCCATACAGATGCCCGTAAAAGAATTAAAAGCTTTTAAAAGAATTCCGTTGGAAGCGGGTGAGACAAAAACCGTCGCTTTCCAAATTACACCAAACGAGCTTTACTATTTTGATGAAGCGACTCAAAGCTACATGGTAGCCCCCGGCACTTATGCTGTACACGTTGGATCTTCCTCTGATAATCTTCCCTTACAAGGAACGTTTGAACTAACAACTGCAACGCCTATTCCCGATTTACAAATTGCAAACATCCGCACGGTTCCGGCTTATCCTTTAAAAGGAGAGAAGGTTCAATTTTTAGCGACAATAATAAACAGAGGCACAGGCACTACTCCAACCGATCAACCGCTTGAAGTTCTTTTCAAAGTAAACGGGCAAGCGATAAGTAAATTTTCCGAACTTACCGAACCGATTCCCGCCGGAGGAATGAAATTAATTAACGGAACGATCGGAATGGATAGCAGTTATACATGGACTGCCGACCAACCCTCAGATTTTACAGTTGAAGCTGACGTAAATTATTTAACTGCTATTTCCGAACGAAATACTTTGAATAATAAAAAATCCGCATCGTTTAAAGTATATGAAGCTCCACCGCTGAGTATCGCATTGCGAAAAACTGTTACTGTTTCTTCTGTTGAAAAAGCTGGGCTTGAAGGGGATAAAGCCGTTGATGGAAATTACGGAACACGCTGGTCTTCGCAATTTTCTGATCCGCAAACTCTTACTATTGATCTTGGTTCAGTTCAGGAATTCACTCAGATAAAATTATACTGGGAAGCTGCCTACGGAAAGGAATACAAAATTCAAATCTCGAATGACGGCAACAACTGGACCGACTTTGCGCATCAAATAAACGGTTTAGGTGGAATTGAGAAATATGAAGTGCATGCTTCTGCACAGTACATCCGTATTTACGGAATTAAACGGGGAACAATCTATGGCTATTCGCTTTATGAAGTTGAAGTATTTAACGTAACCCAGGTAAAAATAAACGAAGAACCTCAAACCAATGCACCTTCGGAATTCCATTTGGGAAATAATTATCCGAATCCGTTTAATCCGGCGACGGTAATCAGTTATCAATTGGCGGTTAACAGTAAAGTTAATTTGAAAATCTTTGATCCTCTCGGAAATGAAATAGCAACCTTGGTAAATGAGGAACAGGCGGCAGGGACATATTCCATCAACTTTTCCACGACTAACAACCCACTACTAACTACCAACACACTCCCAAGCGGTGTCTATTTCTATCAACTCCAGGCAGGAAGTTTTACTCAAACAAAGAAGATGATCCTTCTCAAGTAATTTTCATAAAACAATAAAAAGCCTCTCTGCCAAGGGGCTTTTTAGTAAATTACAACATTACATTTTCAAATTAATTTAGACCTACTTAATGGAACCATTGGATTTCTGCCGTGTAAAAAAAATTGATGAGAAGGGATACGGTTTTCTGAAAAGTCTACACTACCCGGCTGATATTTTTTTCCACTTTTCTCAAATTAAAAAAGAGGAATTCAGAGAAAAGTTAAACGATATGAAGCGGGGTGAATTTTTTCTCTTCTTTATTTCTAAGCCGCAAAAAGACGGCAGACGAAAGGTCGCTGAGATTTACTATTCAATTGATGCTGTTCCGGTTGAATACCTACAGCCTTTTGCGGAAAGAGTTTTGGTGGAGTTTGATTCGGGTAGAACAAATATTTTTGATCTTCTTTTTGTCTTTAGCGAATTCCGTAGAATAAATTTTCTCACCGAAGAACTACTGCTAAAGATTTTAGCTTCAAAAAGAATAACGGCTCTTCCAACAACGATTCTTCCTTATCTTACCCAAAACGAGATCGTTTTGTTCAAATCCATTCTTCGTTTTGATGAACTACAAACCAAACCATTCTGGTATGACGACTTTGTTAATTAGGAATGGAGAATTACGAAGTAAGAATGGTAACGAATGCTTAAACACGGAGTTAGCTTGAACTTTAAATTTTTACCAACATTTTTGTTTTTTTTGTTGGTCTCTTTTTCGCAAATACAATCACAGAATTTAAATTTGCAAACCAAAATCGCTCAAATGCTGATGATGGGATTTTCCGGAACGACCATGCCGGATACATTAGCGGTTGATTTAAATAAAAGAGGACTTGGAGGAGTAATTCTATTTGCTGGAAACGTTACCGATCCGCAGCAATTATCTCAACTCACCACGCAATTAAAAAATACGGCAATGCTTCCGCTGCTTATTTCAATTGACGAGGAAGGCGGAAGGGTTGCCCGGCTTAATCAGAATAACGGATATGAAAAAACGTATTCCGCTTTTAAAATTGGGACGCAGATTGACTCGATGGATACTACAATGGTCTGGAGTTCCAAAATGGCTGGCTGGCTAAAAAGCGGCGGCATCAATGTAAACTTTGCACCGGTGGTTGACGTGGATGTAAATCCCTTAAGTCCCGCTATCGGCGCTCTCGAAAGAAGTTTCTCCGCTGACCCGATGGGAGTTTTCAAACATGCAAATTTGTTTATCAATGAATTTTCTAAAAAAGGAATTGTTTCAACTTTAAAACATTTTCCCGGACACGGAAGCGCTATGCAGGATTCACATCTCGGGTTTACCGACATTACTTCTACTTGGTCAGATTCGGAACTCATTCCATATCAAAAACTCTTTAGCCAGGGATTTAACGGGATGACGATGGTCGGGCATTTATTCAACAAAAATCTTGATTCAATTTATCCGGCTTCACTTTCGTATAACGTCATTACCAATCTTCTTCGCAAACAACTCGGGTTTAATGGAGTAGTAATCACGGATGCACTCTTTATGAAAGCAATTTCTGACAATTATCCTTTCGATCAAGTTATTGAGCTGGCGATAAATGCAGGGAACGATATTCTGCTCTATACAACCAACATACAAAACAACCACTCGTTAGTTGATTCAATTGTAACGATTGTAATGAATAAAATCAGTGAGGGGAAAATAAAAATTGAACGGATTGATGAAGCTAATCTAGCAATTGCAAAATTAAAACAAAGAATTACTTCAACGGAAAAGAATTACGCGGTCGATCAAGTTCCCGAAGCATATACGATCTCATCCTATCCAAATCCATTTAATCCGGTTACAACCATTGCTGTTTCTTTGCCAAAAGAAACTACTGTTGATCTAAAAGCATACAATATCACCGGTGAACTAGTCCGAGAAATATTTAAAGGCGAACTGCAGAGCGGGAAGTTTACTTTTGCGTTTAACGGAACAGAACTGCCGAGCGGAATTTATTTCATCAGCATGATTGCCGGCAAAACTGCCTTACACACAAAATTGTTGCTTTTAAAATAGAACTTAATGATAATTTTCCGTGCTGCCTCCGATGAACTCGCGCAGAACGGAATCTCCCGGAACAGGCGAATCATCTTCAACCGGGTCAATTTCTTCAAGCATCTTCTTTACACGCATAGCCCGCACAAAGGCATCTTCACGTAACGGATCATTCGCGTATTTCTTTTCCCATTCGGCAAACTCCGTTAAAAGTTTCGGACGGTAAAGCGGTACCTCATACGCCATAGATGTGTTTACGATATAGTCTGCGGTACTTGAGTAGGGAAGAATATTCCTTTTTTCTGCCGAGCGCACGTAATGCCAATGAAGCAGCGTTTGTTCAGGTTTATACGCGCGGTGCACCGAGTCGCGCAACATCCGGCGGATCAAACGTAGATCTGTCCAGCGAAGATATTCTCCCGCGCTATTTTTCATTTGCAGTAGCGGTTCTAAATAGAGTTTAAATTTTTGTTCGGCAGGAATGTCTTTGCTAAAATCGGGATACAATCCATACAAACTATCAATCAGCAGAACTTCGTTTTCATGAAGCTGGATCGGTGTCCGGTCGGGATATCCTTTGCCTTCTTTAAAATCATAATAAGGAATTTTTACTTCTTCACCGGCGGCAAGCCGTTTAAGATGGTTATTGATAAGTTCAAGGTTAAGTGATTGTGGAGTTTCAAAATCATAATCGCCGAATTCATCTTTTGGGTGAAGCTCCAGATCAAAAAAATAATTATCAACAATGAGCGGCACAAAGCGCATGCCTGCTTTTTTTAAACGCAGTTCAAGTTTGTACGTTGTTGTCGTTTTGCCGGAAGAAGAGGGACCGCTAACCATCACCATTTTCAGTTCATTACCTCTTTCTTTGATCAATTCTGCAGCAGTATCAAGCTGCATTTCGTATGCAGATTCCGATTCATGCACGATCTGTGGGAAATCTCCTTTTCTAATCCGTTCATTCACCAGATCAATTCTGTGAAGATTATGCGCAACAGCCCAGTCAAGCGAATGCCAAACTTTTGCCCAGGGAATATTTTCAAGCGGTTTAGAAAAATGGCGTGAGTCCGTCTGTCTTCTTTGCGAAGCTTCTTCACGATAAAGAATAAATTCCTTTGCGACTTTTGCGTGACCGTTTTCGATTAAAACTTTTTCAACAATATCCTGGATTTCTTCAACATGCGGTTTGTAGCCGGCGTCAAATTTTTCTTCCATATATGCCACAACCTGCTTGGCAAGTTCAGCAGCTTTTTCTTTGTCGCGTCCGCCTACCGAAACAGCGGCTCTGTAAATAACATTTGCAATGCGTTCAGGGTTAAAGGGAACGGTAGCTCCGCTTCGTTTGATAACGTAATTAAACTTGCTCATCAACTCTCCGGTCTATTGAATAATAGAAAATAATTTTTCACAATCTTTATACTAATTTAGTTGATGAATGCTTGATTTCAAATTATTGCTTCTCAAATTATCCGTTCGTTCTCTAACAAGGAATTGTGTTTGATCGCCGTGGAAAAACTTTTTCTTCAGCTAAAATTATTTTCAGCAAATTTTAATTATGTCAAAGTTCCTTCCTATTTTTCAACAAGAATTTATTGCGAATAATTACGAACCATTTGACCACAAAGGAATGTATGGAAGAACAAAAAAAACCAATAGTTAAAAGTATTTTTCAGCAAACTGTTTCGGAAGTAACCCAACCCTTTATCGATCTCTTTCACTCACCGCGCGCGTTGTGGGGAGTTAATCTTTCTTACCTGCTTGAGGGACTAACGTACTTTGGCGTTGTCGGGTTGCTTACTATTTTTTTTAATAAAGATATCGGGTTAAATGATATTAACGCGGGACAAATGGTCGGTTTTCTTACTGCTGGAATAACGTTAAGCATGCTTTTTCTCGGCGCCACGGTTGATATTATCGGTGTAAGAAAATCATTTCTCGTTTCGTTGATCTTAATGCTGGTAGGAAGAATCTTGCTTACTATCAGTCCACAATTTGGGGCGAACGGACTATGGTCTTCACCTCACTTGATTGCCATGTTTGGAATTTTCTGGATCATTCTCGGCTACGGAATTTATCAGCCTGCGGCATACGCGGCGGTAAAACAATTTACAACCGAAAAAACTTCCGCAATGGGATACGCCATGTTGTACGCGGTTATGAATCTCGGCGGATTTTTACCGGGTTTGATCTCACCTCCGGTTAGAAAGAGTTTCGAGATAACCGGAGTCTTCTGGGTGTACGTTATTCTTACGGTTGCGGGAATTTTTGTGGTGATGTTTGTTCTTACCAACAAAGCCATTAAAGATGCTACGGTAACAGATATTAGTTCAAAATCTGATGGTGATGATGCAATTGAAAATCTTCCTTTAAAAGACAAAATGAAATATTACATGAAGAATTTCCCGTTAAAGGATTTACGTTTTCTCTATTTCATTTTTATTTTGATTCCTGTTCAAACCCTGTTCGCGCACAACTGGCTTACGCTTCCCGCCTACTTCAGCAGAGCATTTACAGGTGTGGTGAGCGATAACTTTGAGTTCTTCACCAACTTCAATCCGATTTTAATTTTTATATTAACACCGATGGTTGCTGCATTAACCTCAACCAGAAACGCTTATAAGATGATGATCTTAGGAACACTTGTAATGGCTTCTCCAACATTTCTGCTGGCGTTTGGACCAAACCTTTACACGGTGTTCGGATACTTAATTATCATGACTATAGGCGAAGCAATGTGGCAGCCGAGATTTCTCCAATGGGTTGCAGAAATTGCTCCAAAAGGAATGACCGGTATTTATATGGGGATTGGACAGTTTCCCTGGTTCTTAACAAAAGTTATTACAAGTTTATATTCCGGTTGGTTCTTGATGCACTACTGCCCGGAAGGAGTTGCACCACAATTGATGAATACCCAGGCGATGTGGTTTATTTACGGCTTGATCGCTATCATTAGTCCGATCGGGTTATTCCTTGCAAGAAAATGGATGATAAAAGGATTTAAAGAAAAAGCGGCATAGTTATGATACTTGACGAACTTGAGCATGCACAGATATATTTTCCATTACATAAAAGTTTTCAGCTTGCGTTTGAATATTTGCAGCAGACAAATTTTTCGCAAGTTGAAAACGGAAAATATCCTCTTGACGGCGAGAATGTTTTTGCTGTTGTAAACAGATATGAAACGCATCATGCTCAAGAACCGAAATGGGAAGCACACAGAAAATATATTGATATCCAGTATGTTGCCTCCGGTTTTGAACAGATAGGAGTTGAAGACATTGGTGAAGTGCCTCCCTTAACCGAGTATGATGAAGAAAAAGACGTTCGTTTTTTTATTGGTGATGGAATACATTTTCCTTTAATGGAAAAAACATTTGCAATAATTTTTCCGCATGAAGTTCACCTTCCGGGAATAGCCGGCACACAGAAATCGGAGGTACTGAAAGTGGTGGTAAAAGTTAAAGTGGTGTAACGAGACACAACGAATAATACGCCACGTCATTTCGAGCGAAGTCGAGAAATGAGCACTTCGGCTTCGCTCAATGTGACGCAAAAATGTTTTTAAGATAACTGCATTATTTTAAGAGCACAACCTTCTTCGTCTCAACAAATTTACCGGCTTCCATGCGAACAAAATATATTCCGCTCGCAAGTGTTTTGCCATTAAAATCAACTTCGTAACTGCCCGAATTCATTTCCCTATTTACCAGCGTTGCAATTTCCGCTCCAAGGAAATCATATACTTTTATTTTCACCATTTCATTTTGCGGAACGGTAAACTGAATTTTAGTAACTGGATTAAACGGGTTAGGATAATTCTGTGAAAGTGAATAAGAAGATGGTTTTACATCCCTATCTCTAACACCAACCAACCCGGAAGTGGTAAAAGTGATCGAATCTCCTTTTACAAATTCTTTCTCAGCAACGATTCGGAAAACATCTCCCACAGTTGGAGGAATTGTAGCAATCGTTGAATCTATCTGCGGGTAGTAAAATACACGCCAAGAGGTCAAGTCTGGAGCCCAATCAGATTCTAAGATAAGAAGTTCGTCTCCTGGAGTAAACGAACCCGATTTGTCGGGATCAGCCATTGCTATTCTGGTTTTATATTTTGAAGTAATATTAAAAACCTCAAAGTTTACCGGTAAGATTACGTATGAACCAGACTGAATATCGGTAGTATCAACTATCTGATCACTAAATCTTATTTCGTAATCAACTTCCCCCCGCCAACTTGTCGGCGAAACATCGTGGCTAACCGACAGTAGCGCATTAGAGTTACCTGCAACCCATTTAGTGAACAACATGTCGGCATTCCCCCCTCTATCATTTATAATTACAATTCTTAATCCATCAAATAAAAAACTCTCCTCTTGATTTTGCACTTCAAAAATATTCCCAATAAATGTATTTCCTTTGGTTTTATTAAAGAGTTTGTAATAGAGAGTTGGTTTATCAAAATAAGCTGAATCAAAAACCACCAAATACTCATCACCGGTAACCAACGAGGGATCAATCAGATGCATACCAATGCTCCCCGTGCCTCTCCCTTTTTGATCAACTATATAATTGATTGCATCTGGATATGGATTTGTTCTCTCATTATAGATATTAAGACCTTTTATTGAGCTATAGAAGGTATCTGCTTTGGAAATAATTTGACCGATCAGTTCACCGGTTGATGAATTTGCAGAGTTATTTGTATTCCAAGTGAACGATAAATCAGTTTCCTTCAAGTTTGATGCTACTAAGGTTGGATTAGAATTTATATTCTGTTTATAATAGAAATTAATTTGACATGGATCTCCGTCAGCGTCTCCTCCCCAGAATTTTACATCCACTTCTCCTGTAAGTTTACTTCCTGTTAACGGTGATTGGATGAAAATATCTGGCTTGGTGATTTCATTATTTTGAATGGTAAAAAAACCTGATGTTACAGTAAACACCGAGCTATCTGTTACAGAAATTACCTTTATTTGATGATGGATACCCTCTTTTACCGAATCTGTCGTCCAATAAAAATAACCGCTATTGTTTTCGTCTTTCCCAATTAAAGACCAACCATCTGTTGGCGTGAAATGATATATGTAATGTGTCGCTTCTCCTGTATAGTTTGAAAGAGAATATTGAATTGGATATACTCCCGAAACTTTCTCTTTATTAACTGGTTTGGTTAAAGTTAAAGAAACATTCCCTTCTGTTGAATTTAAAGTGAAATTATTCTTAATGAAATATTTTGTGATTTTCGTAGAAATCAACAGTTCTTTTAAATTTTCTGCACAAATGATTGCTGCTGCAATTGAGTCTGTGGAAAATTTGGGGAAAGAAAATGGTCCGGTTGAAAAAACAATATTTGCGTTTGCATATGTTATCGAAGTATCAACAAAACCACCAACCATTTTCTGCCAAACGGTTTCATCATTTTTAGGCCAGGGATTTGACGGTGTATAGGCAAGTTCGGTAAATGAAACAGAGGTCAAACCTATGTGTTGCGGAGATTCCAATGAGGCAAATCCTATATAACCGGTACTCCAATTGCCAGGAATTCCTTTCCCCAGATGATCCCATGCATACACCAGTTCCAACTCTTTTTTATAACGAACATCATCACCACCACTGCTCGGTCCACCAACACCTGCATCAGCATAGAAACCAAAACACATTTTATCGTAATCAAAATCCGAGATATTTGTGATTTTGTATTTCATAATGATAATGTTTTGCATTTCTAAATCACTAAATTGAAGTATACGTGATTCGATTCTTAATCCCAATCCTCCACGGTTTGTGTCTGATAAAATTGGAAAATATTTGTAAGGTGAGTGTGTGAATTCTTTATCTTTTGAATCATCCATAACAAAGAATGATTCCAGTACTGCCTTGTTTGAATTTAAACCGAAATAACTTGGGAAGTTACCGTTAAATTCAGGCGACAAATTTAATGCATCAGGCCAAACCTTCGGCCATGAATTTTTATCATAACTCATTGCCGGCTTTGTAGATGAAACATTTGTATAACCAGGAATTGGTTCCAATCCCCAGACTTCTCCTGTTATCGGATCATAATCCATTTGTTCACGATATGAAGTTTCTATCGGATGTATAACCGCTTGATTTCCAGGAGCGGTTACTTCAGCGCCAATCAGTAAAGTCATTCCATCAAGATAAGTTTGTCCACTTCCTTTGGGCCATTCAACAGAAGGTTGGAAAGGCCAATGGGCAATTTCTCCCGTATTTTTAAAGAGAGTGCGGATATTGTTCCCATCTAAAACAGATTCTTTTTCGTGGTTTCTATCGCCGTAGGGTTCTGCCCTATATTTTTGTATTTGATCTGGGACTTGTGGAAAGATTTCACTTAATAGTGAAAATGAAACAAAGGAAAGAATGAAGAATAAACCCGTTTTTCGCATAGTACCTCCGAAAAAAAGTTAAAAACACTCAGAACTACATTTACGTTTTAAAATTATTAAATTTTACTGAAACGAACAAAATCCTTTCTTAAAGAATTTTTAAACTGACTCAGATATTTAAAAATAAAAAGGCTGAGCAACTTTTATTGCTACAGCCTTTTATAGAATTTATTTGAGAGCCTGGAATATCGAATAGCGAATCAGGAACAATAAATGACGAAGTTGTACTTCTTACTTCTCTATTCCAACACACATTTGGGTGAAGAAGTACTATTCTCTTACAACCCAGACTTTAATGGTCGCTAAAACCGCTTGATGCACTTTTACTTTAACATCATAAATGCCCAACGATTTTATCTGTTCTTCAATTTCAATTTTTCTCTTTTCGATATCAAAGCCTTTTTCTTTCAGCTTGTCGGCTATCATTTGAGAAGTAACGCTGCCGAAGATTTTGTCTTCTTCGCCAACCTGCACAGAGATTTGAACAGAAACTTTTTCCAATTCGGCAGCTAAAGATTTAGCTTCATCAACTTCTTTATCTTTCCGTTTCTGAAGTTGTTTCTTTTCTTCTTCAATAGCTTTTAGGTTTCCTTTTAAAGCTAAGTAGGCATACTGCTTTGGAATTAAATAATTCAAAGCGTAGCCGTCTTTCACCTCGACAATTTCGCCAATCTGGCCCAATGTATCGATGGTCTGTCTTAAAATAACTTTCATTTCATTGCCTCATCAATTACTTAACTGTATCGGAAACAAAAGGCATTAGCGCCATGTGTCTCGCACGTTTAATAGCAAGAGTTAATTCTCGGTGATACTTAGCGCTTGTTCCGGTAATCCGTTTCGGGATAATTCTCCCTTGTTCGGAAATAAACCGCTGCAAGATTTTGGTATCTTTATAGTCGATATATACAACTCCCGCTTCGGTAAATCTACAAACTTTTTGATTTCTCATTTACATCACCTTATCGGTTATTATCATCACTGTTAATTAGATTAGATTCTTCCGGGGATAAAAATTTATCGAAAGAATCTTCGGTGTAGTCAACATTATCATCCTCAAAAATTTCGGTTTCTTCAGCACCTCCGTTGGAATGATTATTCCCTTTGAAGGTTTTATTCAGAAACTGAATTCTTCGCGCTTTAATTTCGACCACACTTCGGTTAAACCCGTCTTCGGTTTTCCAGCTTCTGCTTTGCAGTTCGCCGTCAACCAAAACCGCATAACCTTTTTTAAGTTTATTCTTACAGCTTTCAGCCAGCTTATTCCATGCAACAACACCTATATAACAAACATCTTCCTGCAGTATGTTGGAACTATCTCTGTATTTTCGGTTCGTTGCGATAGAAAAATTAACTACCGGAGTATTATTTGTTGTTGTTCTATAAATAGGATCTCTTGTTAAATTTCCTACGATGGTAACATAATTAATTTCCGGCATTCTTAGGTCAGCCATAGAAATCCTCCAGATTATTCATAATGTTTTAGCAAAATTATTTCTCGTCTTCTTTTACATCAACTTCAGCTGCAACGGGAATCTCCGCAATCACGGGAGCTTCTGGAACGACTTCTGCTTTCAGGGCTTGATTTGCTGCCTGTTTTTCTAGTTCTCCGAGGGCGTATTTATCAAGTTTTAAAGTAAGGAACCGAAGAATAGTTTCTTCAAGTTTATACATTCTTTCTAACTTTAAAATAAATTCTGAGGGAGCTTCGAACCGGAAAAAAGCGTAGTATCCTACTTTATGTTTTTGGATCATATAAGCAAGGCGTTTTCTTCCCCATAAATCGGTATGTTTCAACTCTCCACCGTTGTTGGCAATTAGTTCTTTGATCTTTGCAACAAGGGCTTCAATCTGGGTATCGTCAAGTGTAGCATTTATAATAACTCCACTTTCATAGTTATTTCGTCTCAAGGTTTCACCTCCCTTTGGACATTTAGGCCCTCATCTATAAATGAGAGCAGGGTTAATAGAAACTAATTATCTAAATTTTCTGCTTAAAATTAGCGAATTTTTCGTAATTGCACAAATCAATTAAAAGATTAAAATAACCTTGAAGGTTCCGGTTTAACTTCTTCCGTAACCTTCAAGGTTGTATTATTTACGATTTTTTAATTCTCATTGAATAGAACGACCGCCATACAAACGTAAGGGCAATCAAAAGGAATACAAATCCGATATAAGGAGCCGTTGCTCTAAATCTTTCATCAATGGCAATTTCCATTGCGAGCAACCCGAACAACGTAGTGAATTTAATGATCGGATTAAGCGCTACCGAAGAGGTATCTTTAAATGGATCGCCAACCGTATCGCCAATAACTGTTGCATCGTGCAGCGGAGTTCCTTTTTCTTTCAAATCCACTTCAACCACTTTTTTAGCATTATCCCAGGCTCCTCCGGCATTTGCCATAAAGATCGCCTGATATAAACCAAACAATGCAATTGAAATAAGATAACTTATAAATAAAGAAGCCGAAGCACTTGCGGCTATCTTTGCGTCATCGGTCATTCCGGTAACCAGACTTATCGGAGCGGAAAGGAACGCAAACGCTAACGCGAATGAAAAGATACCGATGAAGATATTGAACATTCCGGTTTGAGCATACTGTGTGCAGATTTTTACAACTTCTTTCGATTTCTCTGTTGAGGCGCTTTTACTCGCGTTTTCATCTAGTTGAATATTCTGCTTAATATATTCAACCGCGCGGTATGCACCTGTTGTAACGGCTTGTATTGATGCGCCCGTAAACCAATAGATTACAGCGCCGCCGGCAAGAAATCCTAAAATTGAATAAGGATTAAGCAGGTTCAAAATAGTTTCCGGTTTTACTCCGAGTACATTTTGAATAACTAAAATTAAAGAGAAGATCATGGTTGTAGCACCAACTACCGCGGTACCGATTAAGACCGGTTTTGCCGTTGCCTTGAACGTGTTTCCGGCTCCGTCATTCGCCTCAAGATAGTGTTTTGCTTTTTCAAAATCGGGCTTGAATCCGAAATCTTTTTCAATTTGCTTATCAACGCCTTCGATACTTTCAATTAAAGAAAGTTCATAAATTGATTGAGCATTATCCGTAACCGGTCCATAGCTGTCTACCGCAATGGTAACAGGTCCCATTCCCAAAAATCCAAAAGCTACAAGACCAAAAGCAAAAATGGAGGGATAAATCATGAGTGTATTTAATCCGAATGTACTAGCAAAATAAGCGACAAACATCAATAGAATGAAAACCATTCCCATCCAGAGAGCGCTGAAATTACCGGCAACTAATCCTGAAAGAATTGTTAATGAAGCTCCACCTTCGCGTGAAGCGGAAACAATTTCGTTAACATGTTTTGATTTCGGACTTGTAAATATTTTTGTGAATTCCGGGATTAACGCGGCGCCAAGTGTTCCGCAGCTAATAATGATAGATAAGGTAAGCCAAAGATTATTCGGCAAATGACCGATCAACAAACTGCTTGTTCCAAATGTTACAAGTATTGAAAGAATTGAAGTGATCCACACTAAAGAAGTAAGCGGCGCTTCAAAATCAAATTCATCCTTCTTGCCGTAACGGATTTGGCTTACAACGCGGTTCACACCAAAAGCCACAATCGAAGTAATGATCATCATAATTCTCATGGCAAAGATCCACGTTAACAATTCCATCTGATTGGGAACATCTTTTACCGCAAGAACAATAAAACTTATCAACGCAACACCGGTTACTCCGTAAGTTTCAAAACCATCTGCTGTTGGACCAACGCTATCACCGGCATTATCGCCAACGCAGTCTGCAATAACTCCTGGATTTCTTGGATCATCTTCTTTTATTTTGAAAACGATTTTCATTAAGTCGGAACCAATATCGGCGATCTTTGTAAAAATACCGCCGGCAATTCTTAATGCACTTGCACCAAGTGATTCGCCGATTGCAAAGCCGATAAAACTAGCCCCTGCAAATTCTCTTGGAACAAAGAGAAGAATGATCAACATCATAATTAATTCTACACAGATAAGCATAACGCCAATGCTCATGCCTGCATCAAGAGGAATGTTTAAGAGTTTGATCGGTTTCCGTTCAAGAGAAGCAAAAGCCATTCTACTATTTGCGAGCGTATTCATCCGGATTCCGAACCAGGCAACGCTGTAAGAACCAAGAATTCCTACTACCGTCCAACTTAAGATCAACAATACTCCGCCGACGGAGTTCCCTTGAAGATAACCAAAATAAAAAGCTACGCAGACGGCGATAAAGACAAACAGAACTATCAAAAGTTTACCTTGCTGTACAAGATAAGTTTTTGATGTTTCAAAAATAATCTGGGCAACATCAAGCATAGATTGATGTGCGTGTAAATTTTTTACCTTAAAGAATTGATAGACTCCGAACCCAAGCCCCAGCAAACAGACCAGGGTGCCGAGAAGAAGTAAATTATTTTGATCTGGCGAGAGTGTGGGGATTTTAAGGTTTGCTTCACTAGCAAAAGCAAACATGGGGGCAAAAAGAAATAAAACAAAGAAAGAAATCTTGTTCCTCATAAGTCCTCGTATTGAATTGGTTGATAGAAACACAGTTATTTTGTAAACAGAGCACGAACAAAAAAACCACCTCTTGTAGAGATAATCTTTTTGAGTTTAGCCTTCTAAGTCCAAATTACTTTTGGGTTTTGTATTTGCATTGTTCAACCGGCTATTGATGTCATACATCGCCTTCTCACCGGTTTCAATAAAAGCTTTTACCATATCAAATGAAGTTTCCAAAACGGGTTCAACTCGCTTCATAGCTTCAAAATCAAAACTGCTAAGCACAAACTTCACCATTTCGCCGCTCTTAAATTTATTACCAACCCCTATTCTCAAGCGGGAAAAATTTTGTGAATTCATGTGATAAATGATAGACTTGATTCCGTTATGTCCACCATCTCCGCCGCTTTTTCTTAATTTGAATAATCCCTCTTCAAGATTAATATCATCATAAACAATAAGAATATCTTCGGGGGTGAGGGAAAGATTTTCCATCACCTGCGCAACAGCCACACCGGAAAGGTTTACAAATGTTGTAGGTTTAATAAGAACAAAAGGGACGTCTCCAAGACGCCCTCTTGCTTCTTGATAACTGAATAAAGATTGAGAAAATTTTAGTCCTAACTTTTCCGCCAAATAATCTAAAAAGATATACCCGATATTGTGGCGGGTGAGTTGGTACTTATCCCCCGGGTTACCGATTCCAATTATTGCTTTCACGAGTTCTAGGCTTCTTCAGATTTTTCTTTACCTTTGCCTATAATTTCAGGCTCTTTAACTGCTTCAGCGCCGGCAACAGCTTCAACTACTACTTTCGGCGGTACTACACCAACAATAACAGCATCCTCGGCATGTAAGATCTCAGCGTTTTCAACCTTTACATCGGCAACGTGAATTGAAGAACCGATCTTCAAGTTAGCAATGCTTATCTCAATTTGTTCCGGGATCTGGCTAGGCAAACAACTAACAGTTAATTTGTGCATAAATTCTTGCAACTGTCCGCCTTCTCTTACTCCAATCGCTGAACCGGTAAAGAGAATCGGAATTTCAATTTCAATTTTTTGTCCGGCAACAATTCCTTGCAGATCAAAATGAATAACTTTATCGGTTACCGGGTCAAATTGATAATCTTTCAATACACAATCAATTTCTTTTTGAGTATCGAGCACAAGGTTAATGAGGTGAGTTTTAGTTGTAAAAACCAATGCATTGATGGCGCTTGCCGCTACATCAACGGTGATCGGTTCAATTCCTTTAGCATAAATCACGCCCGGCACTCTTGCAGCATTTCGCAATTGAGTTTTAGAAGATTTGCTTAAGTTTTGTCTTACATTACCATTTAAGGTTATTTTTTCCATGGGGTCTCCTTTTGGTTAATTACATTAACCTTTATCTACGTCAAACAACGAACTAATGGATTCGTTTTTATATGTTCTAATAATTGCCTCGGCAAATAAATCCGAAGCAGTACAAATTTCAATTTTTTCCGATTGCTGTTCCGGCGTCAAAGGAATTGTATCCGAGACGAACAACTTTTCTAAAGCTGAATTATTTAATTTTTCAACTGCATTTCCCGAAAGCAAAGCATGGGTAACAGAGCCGAAAATTTTTTTTGCGCCTTTTGCTTTTAAGGCTTCAATTGCAACACAAAACGTTCCGGCAGTATCAATTAAGTCGTCAACAAGCAGCACATCTTTTCCGTTAACATCGCCAATGATATTTGTTACTTCAGCTTGATTTTGTACCGGTCTGCGTTTATCAATAACCACCAAACTCGCATTAAGCCTTTTCGCGTACGAACGAGCCATTTTTATTCCGCCAACATCGGGAGAGACGACTACAAGATTATCGCTTATCTCTGCCAAATTACTTAAAAAGATTGAAGACCCGAATAGATGATCCAACGGAATATCAAAAAATCCCTGGATCTGTGCTGCATGCAAATCCATCGTCATAACACGGTCTGCGCCCGCTTTTGTAATAAGATTTGCAACCAATTTTGCGGTAATTGAAACTCTCGGTTGATCTTTCCGGTCTTGCCTTGCATAACCAAAATAAGGAAGAACCGCAGTAATTTTTTTAGCGGATGCTCGCCGGGCAGCGTCGATCATTATCAACAATTCTAATAAATTTTCCGCCGGGGTATTCGTTGATTGAATAATAAACATCTCCGATCCCCGAATATTTTCTCCATACTTTACCCAAATTTCGCCATCGCTAAAGCGTTTGGAATCGACCAGACCCAATTCATTTCCGGTTTTTCGTGCGATCTTATCCGCCAGAGCCCTATTGGAAGAACCGGAAAAAATTTTGATGTTCAGACTCATGGAATATTTCTTATTTGAGTAAAATTAGTAAACAAATATAAAGATTAACCTTTGTTAAGTCAACAAATTTAGAGCCTTTAAATATTTAAAAATCATCTTAAAACTCTGAAAAATGAGGACTAAACCCCACCTTCCTTTTAAACGGTGAAAAAGAGGGTTTAATTCCGTTTCAAGAGGAACAATCCACCGCTCGTATCGCAAAGATCAATTGATTTTTCTTCTTCCCCTTTCTTGAGGTGTAACAACAGCCCTAATACGAAAAACCGGCTCTCCCTTTTTCCATCCCTTTTAACGTTCCAGCACAATATCTCACTATTCCAGCCCAAACTGCTTAAATTTAACGGAAATTAAAGGAGATCAGAGCCTAACCTCCGAAGATTGATGGACAACCTCCCGACATTGGCGGAGAACCTCCCGACATTGGCAGACAACCTCAGGACATCGACGGAGAACCTCCGGACATTGACAGACAACCTCCCGACATCGGCGGACAACCTCCGGAGACTCTCTGACGACCAACCAAGATTTTCCGTTAACCAACCGTGATTCTCCATCAACCATCACACACACTCCGGTTATCAAAAAGTCCCCCACAAACCGTTGGATTTTCAACAAGGGGTTTGAAAGACCGGTTTTTAACTAACTCACCTTACAAAAAATCACAAAAATCGTCGGATAATTCTCTGAATCCTCCATGTGTTTTACTTCAATTCGCACTTTTATTTGTTTTTATCAACTTTCTCTGTCAAGGAATTGTCATTGACAGTTGAGTAATCATCTGTATTCTGTAGGATAGAGTTGTGCGGAAAAATCATCGTGAACGATGATGGGAAGAATTATTTATTTCCGCCAAAGAAGAGGGAACAAATTTTGTATTTTTACCCGTTAAAAAGAAGGCGTTATGGAAAAGAAACAAAAAATAATCTTATGGATTTCGGCAATAGTAGTAGCTGTTCTGCTCAGCTATTTTAAAAATGTAACTTCCGAAGAATATCCAATTACCGGCACAACCGCCGTTGATGGAGAAAAAGTTACCTACGCATTCGATAAAATTTACCGGGGCAAAGAAGATTTTAAAATTTCTCTGCGCACCGATTCAGAACAAATAAACGGTTCGGTTATCTGGTGGAAGACTACTTCCGTTATTCGAGACACTGTTCAACTAAAAAAAGAGAAGGGCTTTCTCTCTTGTTCAATTCCTTTGCAAAAACCGGAGACAGAAATTTGGTATAAAGTTTATTTGCACGGTAAAGAGACAACTATTCAAGTTCCTTCAACTCTAACGCTGCATACCAAGTTTTTAGGATTCGTTCCCACTTCCATCAGTTCAACTTTTGTTCTAACTTTTTTTCTTGGCTTGCTGCTTAGCATCCGCATTGGATTAGCATTTTTTGAAGAGCGTGCAAAGACTAAAACATTCGCGCTCTTTACACTTATTTCATTCAGCATGTATGGATTCTTTTTAGTCCCCGTAAAAAATTTATTTGAACTCGGCGCGGTTAATCAAAGAGTCCCTCAATTTTTTGAGATGTTCTCTTTACCGGAATTATCTTTCGCTTTGGTTTGGATCGTTGTTACTATCGGGATGTTCAACTCTAAAAACAAAATGTGGAATGTCGCCGGAGCGGTTGCAACGGTAGCGGCTTATCTTATCGTCCGCTAAAGATCGTTTGGAGTAAAAGAAGAAGAATTGTTTTATGATCGGTTGAAGTTGATTTTACCGCGACATCGGATTCAAACAACACTTTGCTGATCGCTAAAAGCTTAGCATCGCTGAAATGCTTTCTCGCAGCAATAAAATTTTTCAAGTAATAGGGATGGGTACCGACAATTCTCGCTATCATTTGTTCAGGTAGTTTCTGTTCAAGCATTTCGGGAATTTGCGCCAGCGATGTGAAGTATTTGTTCAGCATCGCAAGTAAAAGAATGATCCCTTCTTTTTCCAACAATTGAAACGCGATCTTAACTGCTTCCGTCTTTTTCTGTGCACTTATCGCGTCCTGCAAATTAAAAATTGAATACTCTTTTGTTGATACAACATTCGCTTCAATCTCTTTGAAAGTGATTTCATTTTTCTCGCCGAGCGATGAAATCATTTTCTCAAGCTGCATCTCAAGCATCTCGCGGCTTTCACCAACAAGACTGAGAAGAAATTCCGCATCAACTTCAGAAATATGTTTATGCTGAACATTTGCGTATTGTCTTATCCAGTTCACCAGCGAAGCTCCTTTTATTTCTTTAGCTTCGTAGATAAAATCGTTGTCGGCAAATATTTTTATCAATCCTTTTTCAGAACTTTTTACGGATGCGTTAAAGAGGAGAACAAGGATGGAAAAATCGGGAGGATTTTTTAAATAGCGTTCAAGTAACGTTGACTGCTTCTCTTCTTTCATTTTTTCAAACTCTTTTACAAGAATGAATTTCTTCCCGTCACCAAACGGAAATGATTGGGCAAAATCAAGCACTTCATTCAAAGAAGAAGAACTACCGAAATAGATTTGCTTATCAAATTCACTTGAGAGTAAAGGAGTGATTGCTTTTTCAAGCGATTCGGCAGCTTCATTAAGACTGAACGAATCCTCCCCCGCTAAAAAATAGACGGGGGAAAATTTCTTTATCTTACAATGTTTTTGAATTTCCGAAATATCTTGAAAAAACTGCTTCGCCATTTTTAAACTTATTTTTTAGGAGACTGTTTTTCAGGCGCTCTTTTTTCTATAGTCACCGATTCCATAACAACATCTTTAAGCGGCTTGTTATAAGGTTGCGATGTAGCTACTTTACCAATTGCCTGAACGACATCCATTCCATTAATAACATGTCCGAAAATACTATGCTTTCCATCCAGCCAGGGAGTTGGAACAAGCGTAATAAAAAATTGGCTTCCGTTTGTGTTTGGTCCCGCGTTAGCCATTGAGAGAACGCCCGGAGTTTCATGTTTCAGATCCATATTAAATTCATCTTCAAATGCTTTGCCCCAGAAACTTTCTCCGCCTCTGCCGGTACCGGTCGGGTCGCCGCCTTGAATCATAAAATTCTCAATCACTCTGTGAAAGATAATTCCGTTGTAGTACCCTTTTTCTGCGAGCCCTACAAAATTTTCTACAGTTTTAGGAACATGTTTATCGAGCAGTAAAATCTCAATTGTTCCCATATTCGTTTTGATTACGGCAACGGTTACCGAATCTTTTCCATTCATATATTGTGTCACGATATCACCTTTTTGTTGTATTGTTGATTCACTCTTACAGCCCAAAGTTAAAGCCAACATTGTGAGAAGAAATAAAAACTTCATTGGTTCCTCTTATGGTTTTAGAATGTTTAATGAAATTAAAACTAAAATTAAAATGCCAAGCGCTATCCGGTAGTAAATAAAAACGAACGTTGTATTCTTGCGTAAATATTTCAAAAGAAAATCTATTGCGGCATACCCGCTTATTCCCGAAACGATTGTCGCGATAACAAGGTTGACAACTCCCGCGTGATCAATAAATTTTATTTGTTCATAAAGCTCCAGCATGCCGCTTGCAAATACGGAAGGAATGCTTAGAAGAAAAGAAAACCTCGCTGCCGACTCGCGTGTGAACCCGATGAATAATCCGCCGGTTATAGTTGTTCCGGAACGTGATGAGCCGGGGATCAACGCCATCGCCTGTGCTATTCCAATCCAAATTGAATCAAGAACGGTAATGTCTTTCATTTCTTTTTTGAATTTTGCTTTCCGTTCCGCGATTGCAAGAATAACAGCTAGGGCTATTAAACTTCCTGCAATTACAAAAAGATTTTTTGTTAGTGTTCCTTCGATTACATTTTTGAAACTCAATCCAAGCGTAACAATCGGAATTGTTCCAACAATAATAAACCAACCCATCTTGGAATCAAGCGATTGCACTGCAAACTTTTTTCGTGAGGAGACGTTCTCTTTTAGAAAAGCATTTACGATATGCCAAATGTCTTTCCAAAAATAAACAAGAATAGCAACGAGCGTTCCAAGCTGAATTACCGCAATGAACGACGTCCATGCCTGCGGATTTTCTTCCGAAATTAAATGAAACAGTCGCCCAAAAATAGTTAAATGCCCTGTACTGCTGACGGGTAAAAATTCCGTTATTCCTTGAATAAGCCCGAGTATAATTGCTTCAAAAATTGACATGAGATTTCCTTAAAATGTTACGGCGATGCCGACTTTTAAACCTGCAGAAAATGAATTAAGTGAAAGTGCTGCGTTCGTTACATTATTTATTTTTTCTTTCCCGCTTGCATCGGAAAGATTCCCGTTGTTATTATATCGTAAATCAACACCAATATATGCGAAATAATTCCCGCCGAGGGAAGTAATCCCATCGATTTTGCCTACAAGTCCATAGCCTGTACTTGTATATTTAAGTAAAGCGGTGGTATAGATTGATGGCTCGGACGCAATGACAAATCTTGGTCCGATGCCGCCGCCGAATTTAAATTGATATCCCGTTCCGTTAATCGTGTAATACCCAAGCAACGAGGGTTGAAGTAAATTGTACGCAAACGAAGAGTTAATGACCGGATAGGAAAAAGAATTGTATTCGTAGGACAATTCACACGCAACTTGAAAATGTTCTTCCACTTGATAACCGACCTCAATGCCGGTTTCAACAGCAGGAGTAAAAGCCCCGAGTCTATCATTTCCAATAAAATAATTGGTGTTTAGATAATCTTTCAAGTCCGGCATACTTACAATGTTCAATCCCATGCTGCCGCGTACTTCCCATTGGGCTTGAAGACTAATTACTGTAACCACTACTAAAACAAATATTTTCTTCATCTAACTTTTCTCATCTAGTTTAAAAAGAGAGGCTTGTTTTAAAGCCGCATATTTTTTCCTGAAATAGAAAAAATAAATCAGTGCGGAAGCTGAGTGAATGAAATAGGAAATTCCATGTGTTAATGTCGCGTACGCAATACTAACATCCGGTTGAAAAGAATAGAGCGAAATTAGCACCGACTTTGTTATGGTGTGGTATGAGCCGATCCCGCCGGGAGTAGGAATCATCACACCGATTGAACTAATACTCATCACAACCCATCCCGAGATTAGACTTATGCTTGCCGCGTTGTGCATATCGAAAATTAAAAAGCCGACATAGGAATTTAATCCATACGTAAGCATAATTAAAACACTAAAAAATAAAGTTTTAGAATAATTCCTCCATCCGGAGAGACTGCTAAACCCAAAGACAAGTTTTTCAAATATTGAGGCGATTTTTTCTGAGAACGCAACAGATAGCTTTCTGGTAAGGAACAGAATGATCGAATAAAATTTCTCTTTATATCTTATACTTAAAACCAAAATAATAATAACGATGAAGATAAAAGCTGAACCGAAATACATCGTCAGTTTTAACCAGGGGAATTGTGCGTAAAGATTTCCTTGATACAAAAACGCCGAAAGGATAACGGCAATACCGAAGAAGATAATATCAATAACACGTTCAACAACGATAGTTCCGAAGATGGATGAGCGGGAAATATTTTCCAACTGTCCGACAGAAACCGCACGCGATATTTCTCCCAGCCGGGGAATTACGTTATTCACACCGTATCCAATTAACAACGAGCCAAAAAGGTGATTAACCTCTACATCTTTTTTAATTGAAGATAAGATCACTCTCCATCTCAACGCCCGGAAATAATGGCCAAGAAGTGTAAGCAGAGCAAAAACAAATATCCACCACAACGAAGCGCCGGAAATAATCTCGAACAAACGCGCAGCGTCAACTCCCGTAAATGCAAAATAGAGAAAGACAAGACTCAGCAAAACCGAAACCGCAAAGCTGAGAAATTCTCTCGGCGTAATCTTTTGTTTTGAATTAGCGGAGGTCAATAATCTTTGTTCCTTGTGGAATTTGGAAAGAAAATTTCTCTTTGGTAAAATTTTGGTCGCCCCGGAAATTAGAAAAATGAAAGGTGATCACCCTCCCGTCATTTGCAGTTACAATAATTTGCTGCAACGTCCGATCGGCGGTTGGATAAACTTTTGCTTGTTTAAAATCGTTTGACGATGCATTCGGAGTTAACAAGAGATAGTCTTTGCCGCCATCTTTTGCTTCTTTCACAGTACATTGATTCGGGTAATCAAAAACAAATTTCTTTGGAGAAAAAAGCGAAGCGTCGTCTTCATCATAACTGCTGATAATAACTTTCTTTTCTTTTTTACTGTAATTCCAGTTGGTAACACCGTCTGAAACAATAAGTAAATTCTTCAGTTCAAGCCTAAGCATGTTTTCTTTTTTGAAGGAGAGTTTTCCCGACATCAAAACTTTTCCGTTTACTTCCTGAGAAAACTCAACGGAAAAATCGTGCAACAATGAAAACTTATTTTGCATCGCTTTTAAAAGCGGAACATCTTTTCCCTGTGGAAAAGTATTTGCCAAAATCAAAAGTGAAAGGATTAAAATTTTCTTCATCTAAATATTTCTGAGAATCGTTTCAAGCTGTTCTTCATTTTCAATAATTACTTCGCGCGCCTTGCTGCCGTCGTTCGGGCCAACGATCCCGGCTTCTTCAAGCTGATCTACAATGCGTGCCGCCCTTGAATACCCAAGTTTTAATCTTCGTTGCAGTAATGATACCGAACCTTGTTGGTGCCGCACCACAACTCGCGCCGCATCGGCAAATAAAGGATCAACATCGTCCATAAATTTAGCAGCCGCATCTTTTTTCTTATCATATAAAGAAGGCAAATTATACGGCTTTGAATAACCTTCTTGCTTGGAAATATATTCCGTTAGACGCTCAACTTCTTCGGTAGTTATAAATGCGTTTTGCATACGGATCGGTTTCGGCAATCCCGGAGGAAGGAAAAGCATATCGCCACGTCCAAGTAATTGCTCCGCACCGTTCATGTCAAGAATGGTTCTCGAATCAATTTTTGTTGCAACTTGATAAGCCATACGTGCACTGAAATTCGCTTTGATAACACCGGTAATGACATTCACCGAAGGTCTTTGCGTAGCGAGCACAAGATGAATCCCGACAGCTCTTGCCAATTGCGCCAACCGCGCGATCGGTTCTTCAACTTCCTTTCCGGCGGTGATCATCAAATCCGCAAGTTCATCAATGATAACAACAATGTACGGAAGATGATAATGTTTCATCGTCTCTGAATCTTTTGGTTTTCTCTTTGGATCTGCAATTTTTAAATTATAATCAACGATGTTTCTTACTCCGGCTTTAGCAAGTTTATCGTATCGCTTTTCCATTTCGTATTCAACAGATTTTAGTAGTAGAACCGCGTTGGTTGGAACAGTTACAATGTCTTCATCAAAATCGGGTGAGACTGCGAGATAATGCTTGCGCAAACAATTATAAAACGATAGTTCAATTTTCTTCGGATCGATGATCGCAAGTTTTACTTCTGAAGGATGTTTTGCATAAAGCAGGCTTGCAATAATCATATTAATACCGACACTTTTCCCCGAACCGGTTGAACCGGCAATTAATAAGTGAGGCATTTTTGCTAAATCTGAAATTAAAACTTCACCGACTATATCTTTTCCCAACGCCAACGGAAGTTCAGCTTTGGTGTTGGCAAGCTTACTTAAAACGGATTTAGCAACAACAAGCGATGGTTCCGAGTTTGGTATCTCTACACCGATCGCGCTCTTCCCCGGAATTGGAGCGATAATTCTTATTCCTCTTGCAGCGAGCGCTAATGCAATATCATGCTCAAGACTAACGATCTTGCTAATCTTTACTCCCGGCGCAGGAACAATTTCATACAACGTTACTACGGGACCCGGCGTTACCGAAATATCCTGGATTTCAATATCGAAAAGAGAAAGTTTATCCTTCAGCAGTTCGGCATTCTTCTTTAATTCTTCTTCGGCGACTTTGAAATTTTCTTCCGGTACTTCATTAAGTAAATCAAGTGAAGGAAAAACATATTTTATCTTTTCTTCCCACGGATCGGGTAAGGCGGCTTCGATATCGCGGTTGGCAAAAATTATTGTGTCATCATCTTTTACTTTAGGTTTTGCTTCGCTCTCTTCTTCCGCAAGAACATCATCTTTCTTTTTCACTTCAGTTTTATTTGAAGGGATCTCATCTTTTCTGATGATGCGGATCGTTGTTTCTTCTTTTTGTTCGTCAATAAGTTCACTTGACTCTTCAGATGGCTTTGTTTCCCCGGTGACAGGTAGGATCGTCTTTTTCTTTTTTTCGCGAAGCTGTTTAATTTTATCGAGATTATCTTTTTCTATGCCGGATGTTTTTGCTTCACTTATTTTTTCTTTTGCTGCATCTCGCGTTTTGGTAAAAAGAGAAGCGATCCACTCAAAGATTTTTTCAATTTTAATATCGAACGCAATGATGAGTGTAATCACCATTAATGCCATTAAAAGCAACAGGCTTCCAACTCCACCGAGCAGCGTTCCTAATGCTTTTCCTAAAAAATTTCCGAACGCTCCGCTGAGTTCGTAGGTTTGGTAGAAAATATTATACTCAAGACGAAACACACCGAAAATAGTGGAAAACAATAGTGCCGAAACAATTAACAAATTAGAAATGTTTAATAAGGTTTTTAATTCGATCTTTTTGAAAAGCGAAAAACCCCAAAGCCCGATAAGAAAAGGATAGATAAGCGAAAAAATTCCAAGGGTAGTATTGATGCTGAATTCTGCAAGATAGGCTCCGATAATTCCAAGCCAGTTTTGTGCAGTGTGCAGTTCCCGCTGCAGTTGATCACTGTTGAATGTCCGGAATAAATCATTCAATTGATAGCTTAATAATGCGCGGTCAAACCGGGAGTAGGAAACGATACTTAATAAAAGGATGAGTGCAAAAATTAACAGAAAGATGCCGAGAATTTTCTTTTTCTTTTCGGCAGATAAAGAAAAATAAGGAGAATCTTTTTTTACTTCAGTTGTTTTTCCGTTACTTTTTTTTGCCATTCTTTTAGCTGATAGTTGAGATACCGGACATTTGATGTTCCGTACTATACTGATGCACGATTTTAATTACATTCGATGCATACACCGGAATATCCGTTGTAATATTTAACTTCGCACAATATTTTAAATCTTCTTCAAAACCATTCTCAATTAAAAATTTTCCATGTTCCGATTCGGCAAACATTTTCTTTAAGTTTTTTCCGAATGTTTTTGCAATCGCTACCGAAGCTAAACCTGAATCGCTTAATTCAACATCCGTCGTGAGAGAAATTATTTCGGAAATAAGTTTTCCGGCAAAAACGGTATCTTCCAAACAGAAACTGTTGTTTCTCCCCGCGCAAAGAATTTCGAAAGGTTTATTCAATTCTATTAAATATTTTGCGATAGCGGAAAGATTGAGAAACGATCCTATAATAACCTCTTCAGAATATTTCGCTTTAACAATCGCTTTTGTTCCGTTGGTTGTAAAAAAAACGAGAGATTTTCCACCGATAACTTCACTAACAAATTCCAAAGGAGAATTGCCAAGGTTAAAGCCATCAATTTTTTTTGCGTTTCTTTCGCCGCAGATCAGTGTTTGACCTCCGAACATATTGCTCGAAGCCTTCATAGCAAATTCAACCGAACCGACGGGAACAATTTCCTTAGCGCCGTTCATTAAAGCGGTTAAAATAGACGTCGTTGCCCGAAGGATATCTACTACCACGGTTGTTTTCCCGGAGAAATAGAGCTCATCAACATTCGCCGGTGAAAGCACAACATTAATTTTCATTCTTTTTTCAACCCTCTTTTTATTTTGATATAAACGGAAGTCTGCCTACTTGTGCGGCAATTTCTTTTCCGCGAATAAGCATTTGAACTTCTTTAGTTTCCTTTAAAGTATCGGAAGAAAGATAAGCAAGTGCAATTCCTTTTTCAAGAACCGGACTAACCGTCCCGCTTGTAACCGTCCCGATCTCTTTCCCTTGAAAAGCTACCGTGTAACCATGCCGCGGAAAAGCTCTTTCTTCAATAACTAAAGGAGTTAATTTTCTTTTTAGACCATTCTTTTTAGCATCAAGCAATGCTTGCTTGCCGATGAAATGAGGTTTTGATAAACGGGTGATCCAGCCCAGCCCGGCTTCAAGCGGATTTGTTGTCTGGTCAATATCGTTTCCGTATAAACAATATCCCATTTCAAGACGAAGTGAATCGCGCGCACCCAAACCAACCGGCTGAATATCAAATTCTTTCCCGGCTTTAAAAAGGGCATTCCAGATTTTTTCCGCGATGTGTTCATCCCCCTTGAAATAAAGTTCATATCCCAATTCGCCGGTATATCCGGTGCGCGAAATAATCATCTCTACATCTAAAATTTTTCCGGAAAGGAAATGGTAATATTCGAGCGGAATTTCTTTACCATAAAGTTTTTCTATTATTTTTTTTGAATTCGGACCCTGCACGGCGAGTAAAGAATACTCATCACTGGCATTAATCAATTCAACACCGAAAGAATTATTTTTTTGCATCCACGCAAAATCTTTTTCGATATTCGATGCGTTGATAACAAGAAGATATTCATTCCCGGAGATACAATAGACAAGAAGGTCATCAACAATTCCGCCGTCTTCATAACACATTGCAGAATACTGCACGCGTCCGGGAAATAATTTTTCAACGTCGTTAACGGTTATTTCCTGAACAAAGTCAAAAGCTTTTTCGCCCCGGACAAACACTTCGCCCATGTGGCTTACATCGAACACGCCGACCGACTGCCTTACGGCTTTATGTTCGGCGATAATGGATGAATACTGAACCGGCATTTCGTAGCCGGCAAATTCAACAAGTTTTGCATTAAGATTTTTATGAATAGAAAAAAAGGTTGTACGTTTCATTTTTGTATATATTTTTTATTTTTGAGTTTTTTTCCAATCACTAAGGAATTTTTCCAATCCGTTGTCAGTGAGAGGGTGGCTAAATAATTTGTCAATTACTGAGAAAGGCATCGTGCATACATCTGCTCCGATCAATGCTGCTTCAACAAAATGAAGCGGATGGCGGATACTGGCAACAAGCACTTCGGTTGGATAATCGTAGTTGCGATAAATCTGTACGATCTCTTCGATTAATTGCATTCCATTGTGGCTGATATCGTCAAGTCTTCCAACAAAAGGACTGATATAAGAAGCGCCGGCTTTTGCTGCAAGCAGTGCTTGAGAAGGTGAAAAACAGAGTGTTACATTTGTTTTAATTCCTTCTGATGAAAGAGTACGAACTGCTTTCAACCCTTCTTTTATTAGCGGAACCTTTACAACAATATTTTTATGAATTGCTGCAAGCTCGCGCCCTTCTTTAAGGATTCCCTCGTAATCCGTGGAGATAACTTCGGCGCTTACCGGTCCATCAACAATCGCTAAAATTTCGTCAAGCATTGTGCGGAAATCTTTTCCTTCTTTTGCTACGAGTGAGGGATTTGTGGTCACTCCATCTAGAAGTCCGAGCGAGGCAGCTTCACGAATTTCTTTAACGCTTGCGGTATCAATAAATATTTTCATCTAACTCTCCTAGTTTCTGAAATTAAAATTACTAAATCATTTTTAAAAGCAAGGTGCTTAGTTTGACAAATCTACTTTATCTTTTTTTGAATAAAACCGGTATTGATGCATACTCAAAGTATTTTCTTCAACAATTTTAATACGTAAGAAATTTTTCAACTGAAGCTTTAATAACATGCTGAAAACTCCCTCATTTAACTTACTTGCAATTGCCGGATGACACTTCAAAATAAGCGAGCGTTCCGAGGAATTGGCTTTGTGTTTTCCGATCCATTCTTCAATATCATGAAGTACGTGCGATTTTTTTGTAAGCAATCCGGTTCCCGCACAATATGGGCATTGTTCGTAGGTCATCTGCTGAATATTTTGTCTAATCCTCTGCCGGGTAATTTCAACTAAACCAAAATCAGACATTGGCAAAAGAGAAACTTTTGCGCGGTCTCTACGGAATTCTTTTTTCAATTCATCATAAACTTTTTTACGGTTCTTATCATCTTCAAGATCTATAAAATCTATTACAATAAGTCCGCCGATATCACGCAGTCTCAGTTGTCGTGCAATTTCGCGTGCAGCTTCCAAATCTGTTTTTAACGAATTTAATTCCTGCTCTTTATTTGCTGCATACCGTCCGCTATTTACGTCTACAACCACCATAGCTTCGGTGTGATCAATAATTAAGTAGCCGCCGCTTTTCATCGGAACTTTTCTGCCGAAGAGCGTTTTTATTTGTTCTTCAATTTTGTAGGCTTCAAAAACGGATTGTTTGGATTTATAGAATTCAACTTTTGCAGCTAAATCCGGATGAACTAATTCAACATAATCTTTTATTTGTTTGTAAAGTTTTTTAGAATCAATAACAACTTTGGAAACATCGGGAGTAAATAAATCTCGAATAACACTTGAGGTAGTGTTTAAATCTTGATAAACCAGCGATGGAGGTTGTTCCGTTTTAATTGCTTCTTCAATTTTTGCCCAAGTTTTTTTCAGAAGATTAAGATCTTCAGATAGGGCTTCTTCGCTTTGATTTTTTGCAACCGTGCGGATGATCAATCCGTAATTCGGAGGGAGAATTCCGCGTGCAAGGCTTCGCAGTCTTCTTCTTTCTTTATAATCACTAATTTTTTTTGAAATACCGACTTTGTTATCGAAAGGCAGCAGCACACAAAATCTTCCCGGAATGGAAACCGAAGTAGTAACCCGTACCCCTTTATTGCTTACCGGTTCCTTTGTAATTTGAATGATGACGTCCTGTCCCTTTTTTAATTTCGGGATGCCGTTAATAAGGCGTGGATCTTGATTGGGTTGTTGTTGCTGAGAATTTTGTTTTTCTTCAGCTTCATCTTCCAAATCAACATCGGAATCATCCCCGGCTAATGTTTGAAAATCTTTAGTGCGTAAACCGATATCTGAAAAATGAAGAAATGCATCATGCTTCATTCCGATATTGATGAAAGCGGCTCTTATGCCGGGAAGAACTCGCGCAACTTTTCCAAGATAAATGTCGCCGACCATGCGGCGATTTTCAGGGTAGTCAACAAAGAAGTCGACTAAATTCCCATCCTCGGTTATCGAAACGCGTGTTTCGGATGCAGAGGAGTTGATAATAATTTCTTTTACCATAATTGTAAAAACCTTTGATCGTATCTCCCGAATCGTTAAAGAAACCACAGATACATTTTATAAACTCGGTCGTAGATGAAGTGATCTCGTTTCCTATCAAGGAGGAACAGTTCTCTGAAATAGAGAAGAAGAAAAATCCTTCAAAAAGACTTTTGACTAAACGGAACACGAATGTTTCCTTGTTAATTTTTGTTGTTGAGCAAATCACACGAATACCATAAAAAAAACTTTTTTTTGAAATTGCAAAACAAAACAATGCTTCGCAGAAATTTTGAATTTCTGCGAAAGCATTTATTGTGAAACCAGATTTTTTGTTACTCATTTTCTTAGTTGAAAAGAAAACGAGACAAAGTTACTCGGTAATTTCTTGTCCGGCTTCATTAAGCAGTTCTTTTCTGCTTAAACTAAACTTACCGTTTTCAACCTTCAACAATTTGACCCTTACTTTATCTCCTTCTTTGTAATAATCGGTTACTTTGTTCACCCGTTTATTATCAATTTGCGAGATGTGCAACAGCCCTTCTTTGCCAGGTAATATTTCTACGAACGCACCAAAATCCATGATTTTGGTAATAACGCCATCGTAAATTTCACCGACTTCAGGGGTCGCGGTCATTTGTTTAATATATTCTTTACACTTTTTTGCACCTTCGGCATTTGGTGAAGCAATGTTGACGATACCATCATCATTGATGTTGATGTCAACGCCGAACAATCTTTGCATTCCCTGAATGGTTTTGCCACCGGGTCCAATGATCATTCCTATCTGATCTGTTTCAACTTTAATTGAAATGAGATGAGGTGCATATTTAGAAAGTGATTCACGTGACTTGCTGATTGCTTCGTTCATTATTCCAAGAATGTGCAGTCTTCCCTCTTTTGCCTGGTTAAGAGCTTTTTCCAAAATTTCAAATGAAATACCTTCGATTTTAATATCCATTTGAAATCCTGTAATTCCATCGGCAGTTCCGGCAACTTTAAAATCCATATCACCGAGATGATCTTCGTTGCCTAAAATATCCGTAAGAACAGCAAACTGATTTTCTTCTTTAACCAAACCCATTGCAATTCCTGCAACAGCTTTTTTAATCGGAACGCCGCCATCCATCATTGCAAGCGAACCGGCGCAAACCGTTGCCATTGACGAGGAACCGTTTGATTCTAAAATATCCGAGATAATACGCAAGGTATAAGGGAATTCAGCTTCAGCAGGTGCCATTATTTTTAACGAACGCTCTGCAAGATTGCCGTGTCCGATTTCTCTTCTGCCAACACCTGACATTCTACCAACTTCACCAACGCTAAACGGTGGGAAGTTATAATGAAGAAGAAAACGTTTCGTGCTTTCTTCGCGTAACCCATCTATAATTTGTTCGTCATTTTTAGTTCCGAGTGTAACGGTTGTTAAACTTTGTGTTTCTCCGCGTGTAAAGAGTGCCGAACCATGAGTGCGTGGGAGAATTCCAAGTTCGATGGTTATAGGACGAACTTGTGTTGTATTTCTACCGTCGAGACGTAATCCCTCGGCTAAAATACGTTTTCTCATTAAATCTTTTTCCAGATCATGGATTACTAATTTAATGACTTTTTTCTGTTCAGGATATTTTTCTTCAAGCGCGGCGAGAACAGATTCTGTTAATTCTTTGTTCTGTGCGCTGCGTTCTTCTTTTGCAAGAACGGAAGCAACTATCCCTGTCAATTTATCTTTTGCGAGTGCAACGACGTCGTCAAAGAGTTCTTGAGGAATAACTTTTTTCTCAACTACTCTTTTTGCGATTCCGCATTCAGCCGCAAAGTCCTTTTGCAGTTGAACAAGTTTTTTGATTTCGTTGTGAGCAAATTGAATTGCTTTCAACATTACATCTTCGCCGACTTCTTTTCCTTCCCCTTCAACCATCATGATTGAATCTTCGGTTCCGGCAACAACTAATTCAAGATCGCTTTCTTCAACTTGTTTATGCGTTGGATTAACAATCATTTCGCCATTCAACATTCCAACGCGTACTTCCGCAATCGGTCCGCTAAAAGGAATGTTGGAAATTGCTAACGCTGCAGAGGCTCCGCAAGCGGCTAACACATCGGCATCATTTTCGCCATCAAACGAATAAACGGAAGCGACTACTTGAGTTTCATTTAAAAATTCACTCGGGAAAAGAGGACGAATCGGTCTATCGATTAAGCGTGCGCTTAAAATTTCTTTTTCGGTTGGTCTTCCTTCGCGTTTAATAAACCCACCGGGGAATTTTCCGGCGGCAGAAGTTTTTTCTCTATATTCAACTTGAAGAGGAAAGAAATCTTGATCTTCTTTTGCCTGCTCGGATGCAACAGCAGTTACCAGAACCATCGTTTCACCGTAGGTTACCATTACTGCGCCGTTTGCTTGTTTAGCAAACCGCCCTGTTTCAATTGTGAATAGCTTTCCGCCAATTTCTACACTTTTTGTAACTACCATAAAATGATCCTACTTTCTAATATTCAATTCTTTAATAATGGTTCTATATCTTTCAATGTCTTTCTTAATAAGATAATCAAGTAAGCGTCTCCGTTTACCAACCATCATTAATAATCCTCTGCGTGAGTGATGATCTTTTGCGTGTTTGTTAAAATGTTCGGTAAGATCATTGATTCTTTTGGTTAACAATGCTATCTGCACTTCCGAAGTACCGGAGTCTTTTTCATTTTTTCCGTATTTGGTTACGAGCTCCAATTTTTCTTCTTTGGTCATTTTTTTTCTCCTATTTGTTTGTACGATATAATTCCAGAACTACCTGCAACCTTTGCAGGGGAACCGGAATTAATTATTTTGTTAAACGTTTATTTGTTTCTTGTTTGTCAATTTCAATTTGTTTTATCAACTCTTCTTTGGAGCCGAATTTTTTTTCATCACGGATCCGTGAAATAAATTCAATGCGAATCTGTTTTCCGTAAATATCTTCATTAAAGTTCAAAATGTGCACTTCGCTTAAAACGATGGTCGTTTCTTTGAAAGTTGGACGCAACCCGATATTCATAACTCCATTAAAACTGCCGTCATCCAAAATTACTTTTACAGCATAAACTCCGTTTTTCGGGACAACTTTAAGTTCATTTTCAAGTTGAATGTTGGCTGTTGGAAAACCAAGTTCTCTGCCTCGTTTATCACCAACAACAACTTTTCCTGCATATGAATAGTTCCGGCCGAGCATCAGCGCAGCATTTTCAACATCGCCTTCCGAAAGGGCATTCCTAATTTTAGAACTGCTCACAACGGTTGAGTTTATCGTTACCGCTTCAGTTTTTTGAACTTCAAAACCGTTTACAGAACCCAATTCACGAATTTTCTGTTCGTCGCCGTCTCTTCCTTTGCCGAAATGGTGGTCATATCCAATCACCATCTTTTTTACTCCAATTCCTTCAAGAATGTATTTTCTAAAAAAATCTTCCGAAGTAAGTTGAGAAAATTCTTTGGTGAAAGGAATAACCAGAAGATTATCAATTCCCATATTCTCCAATATTTCAACTTTTTCTTGAAATGTTGTAAGCAATTTTAATTGAAAATTTGGTTGAATAACCATTCTCGGATGCGGTTCAAACGTGATGACGAAACTTCTGCAGCCGTTGTTTTTCGATTTATTTATAAGAACATTAAAAATTTCTTGATGACCTAAATGAACTCCGTCAAAGGTCCCGATTGTAATTATCGTGTTGTCGTTTTTTTCTATGAGAAATAGGTCGTCATAAACTCTCATGCATTTTCTTTAGCTTTCAATAAAGTGCAAATATACTCTATTTTGGGTTGAAAAGGAAATAAGCATCATGCCTCATTCCCGGCAAAATGGAGAGCTTCTTTGCCATATTTTTCTGCAAATTCTTCCACTGTTAACGCATCCGAAACAGAAAAATCTCCGATAGCTGTCCTTCTTAAACCGGAAAGGTAAGCGCCGCAGCCAAGTTTTTCTCCAAGATCATTAGCCAACACCCGGATATATGTTCCTTTTGAACAAGTAATCTCAAAATCAATTTCCGGAAGAGCAATTTTTGTAATTGAAAAATTGTGAACTGTAATACTTCTTGTACTTCGTTCGACAGTTTTTCCTTTTCGCGCAAGTTCGTACAGTTTTTTACCACCGTAATTTACCGCGGAGTACATAGGAGGAGTTTGTTCAATTTCTCCTTCAAACAGTTTTTTTGCGGTAAGAATTTCTTCTTCGGTAATTAAGTTGAACGGTTTAATGTCTGTTACTTCTTTTTCCGAGTCCATCGACGCAGTAACACCGCCAAGCGTAATTGTGCCGGTATAAATTTTTTGCAAATCCTGGAACGTAGAAATTTGTTTGGTTTTTTTTCCGGTACAAATGATAAGCAGTCCTGTAGCTAAAGGATCAAGGGTCCCTGCGTGACCGATTTTTTTTACGCCGATAATTTGTCTGAGTTTGTGAATCACTTTAAAGGAAGACCAATGCAACGGTTTATCAATTAAAAGCGTTTCCCCTGTAACAAAATCGACAGTTGAGAAATCACTCGTCTGTTTGGTTATCATTTTCGTGAATTTTTTTAAGTAACGTATCAATGTGTTCTACATAATCGGCGGAGTCGTCGAGGAAGAATCTTAATTCCGGCACATAACGCGTGGTCATTCGGGCAGCAAGCTCTGTTCGAAAGAATCCGTGCATCTCTTTAACTTTCGTTAAGGAGCTTTCCCGTTTGTCGTTTGGAAAAACAGAAAGATAAATCTTCGCGTTTTTCAAATCGGGTGAAACGTCAACTTTGGTCACGGTGACTAATCCTATTGATACATCCTGAATTTTATGCAGGAAAATAAGACTAATTTCTTCTTTAATTAATTTCGATATTTTTTGTAATCTAAATGACATATTCTTCCAAACTATCCGACCGTTTCCGGTTTAGATAAATTTCTTCTTCGTTTCAATCATTTTGTAGGCTTCGATAATATCGCCTGCCTTCAGATCATTATAGTTTGCAAGGCTGATACCGCATTCAAAACCGGCATCAACATCACGAACATCATCTTTAAATCGTTTCAGTGTTAGGATATCGCCTTCAAAAATTACGATTCCGTCTCTAATCAATCTAATTTTATTGTTCCGTTGAATTTTTCCTTCCTGTACGCGGCATCCGGCAACAGTTCCAATTTTAGAAATTTTAAATACTTCTCGTATTTCAACTGTAGCAGTAACTTCTTCAGAAATAACCGGGGAAAGCAATCCTTCAAGAGCCAATTTCACTTCGTTGATCGCGTCGTAAATGATGCTGTACAAACGGATATCAACTTTTTGATTCTCTGCTAATTTTCGTGCATTTAAATTCGGACGAACATGAAATCCGATAATGATGGCGTTTGAAGCGGCTGCAAGAAGCACATCGCCTTCGGATATTGCACCAACACCGCGATGAATAACTTTTACAAGAACTTCTTCGCGCGAAAGTTTCATTAACGAATCAGCCAAAGCTTCAACCGAACCATCCACATCACCTTTAACAATAATCGGAAGTTCTTTTACACCACCAATGCTTATCTGATGTGAGATTTCATCAAGGGTTAAATGATGAACCTGTTTTTGATCTTGTTCTCGTTTTAACTGCTGGCGTTTAATTGAAATTTCTTTCGCGGCGCGTTCACTTTCAACCGAAATAAAAAGATCACCGGCTTGAGGTGCACCTTCTATTCCAATTACCAGAACCGGAGTTGAAGGAGTAGCTTCTTGCACTTTTCTGTTTCGTTCATCAAACATTGCTCTAACACGGCCGTGATGAATTCCGGCAACAAACGGATCACCGATCTTCAACGTTCCTTTTTGAACCAATACTGTCGCGGTAATTCCGCGTCCCTTATCAAGTTCGGATTCAATGATTACACCACGCGCTGCACGGTTTGGATTAGCTTTCAGATCGAGCATTTCTGATTCGAGTAAAATCTTTTCGAGTAAAACATCAACGTTTTTCCCGGTCTTAGCGGAGAGTTCAACGCATTGATATTTACCGCCCCAATCTTCAACTAAAATTTTTCTGTCGGCTAATTGCTGTTTAATTTTTTCGGCATTAGCTCCCGGCTTATCAATTTTATTGATAGCGACGATCATAGAAACATTAGCAGCCTGCGCATGGTTAATAGCTTCAATCGTTTGAGGCATTACCGCATCATCAGCCGAAACAACAAGCACTACAATATCGGTAACTTGAGCCCCGCGTGCACGCATCGCTGTAAAAGCTTCGTGACCCGGAGTATCCAAAAACGCAATTGTCTTTCCGTTCCCGACATCAACTTTATATGCACCAATGTGCTGGGTAATTCCGCCGGCTTCGCCCGCAACCACATTTTCTCTTCTTATATAATCAAGCAACGAGGTTTTTCCGTGATCCACGTGTCCCATAATTGTAACAACCGGTGGACGGAAAAGCAACGTTTCTTCCTTGTCCGGAGTATCTTCCAAAATTTCTGAAGTGAACTCTTTTGCAATTTCTACTTCAAAGCCGAACTCATCTGCAACAAGAGTAATATTATCAATTTCCAAACGCTGATTGATAGAAACCATCAATCCGAGCGAAATACATTTTGAAATAACATCGCCAACGGGAACTCCCATCAAGTTGGCAAGTTCACTTACCGCAATAAATTCCGTCACTTTGATTTTATTTTTATCAAGCGCAATAGTTTCTTGCTTTTTAATTTCCAGTTCTTCGCGTTCTCTTTTCTTTTTCTTTCTGCTCAACGCTCTACCCGAAGCGCCTGCATCATCCATGCTGAGTAAAGTTTTACGAATAGTATCTTTTACTTCCTTATCATCGATCTCGAATTTCTTAACTTTTTTAACTTTCTTTGCAACGATATTTTCTTCAGGGGCAACTTCGCCTTTCTTTTTAGGCTTCGGTTTCTTTTTCTTCTTTTTGATCGTTGTTTGTTCCGCTTCTTTTTTCTGAGCTTCATCTTGCGCGGGAGTAATTTCTTTTCCGGTTTTCAAATCCATTTTACCAAGAACAGTTAATCCTCTTTTCTTAACTGTTTCTTCAACCTTTACTTCAGGCTTTGACAAATGTTTTGGAGCAGCAGGGGCATGGGCGTGGACATGTTCAACTTTTGGCTCTTCTTTTACCTCGGCAGGAACTATTGGTTCCGGAACTGCTTCTTCTATTAATTGTTCTTTTACCTCCGGTACACTTGGAGTTTCAATTTCAACGGGTTTTTCTTCTCTAACCGGTTCATGTACTTTTACCGGTTCAGGTGGAGGAAGTTCTTCAGGATGCTTTGGAAGAGGTTCTTCTTCGATCTTTACTTCTTTTTCTTTATGAGCTTTATCGCTCATTTTTTTAGAAAATTCGGCAAGTTTTTTATGATGCTTCTCGGCTTTTTCCAAATCCTTTTTAAAATGATTCTGGATATCCGTCATCATCTCGTCGGTAACGATTGAGTTGTGGGTTTTTACAGCATACCCTTTTTTCTTCAGAAATTCAACGATTACTTCCGCTGCAAGATTATACTCTGCCGCAAGTTTTGAAACCCGAATTTTTTTACTTTTTTCATCTTCCATGGAACGAATAACCTGTATTTAACTACTCTTCTTCAAATTGTGATTTAATGATCTCGATGATTTCTTTAGCTTTTTCTTCGCTGATCTCATGAATATCTTTCAACTTTTCTTCTCCGGCTTGAAGCACTTCAACTGCCGTATCGAAACGGTTGTTTATCAATATTTGATAAACTTCTTCGCTTAGTTCTTCACGAAGATCAATTAATTCAATGTCATCCTCATACTCTTCAAGAGGTTTTTCTTCGCGGATCAAATCAATTTGATACCCGGTAAGCTTCATTGCCAAACGGATATTAACGCCGTTTCTTCCTACAATTAACGATGCTTGATCGTTATCTGCAAAAACCGTTACTCTGTTTTCTTGCTGATTAATTTCAATCTTTTTCAATTTTCCCGGAGCTAAAGCGCGCTGAATTTGTACTTCCGGATCATCGGAATAATTAATCACATCGATATTCTCGTTATGTAATTCTCTTACGATCGCGTGGATACGAACACCTTTCATTCCAACGCAAGCGCCAACGGCATCTATTCTTTTATCTTGAGATTCAACAAAAACTTTTGCTCTTTCGCCGGGTTCGCGAGCAATTCCTTTAATATCAATAATGCCGTCATAGATTTCAGGGATTTCAATTTCAAATAATCTGCGAAGGAACAAATTGTCTGCACGAGAAATGATTATTTGCGGTCCGCTGGTTGTTTTTTTAACTTCTTTTACAATAGCGCGAACGGTTTCTCCTTTGCGGTAACGTTCAAAGGGAATTTGCTCGTTGCGCGGCATTAACAGTTCGTTCTTGTTATGGTTAACGAGGATATCGCTTTTTCTAATTTGATAAATATCGCCGATAACGATTTCTCCGAGAAGTTCTTTATACTCATTATAGATGATATCTTTTTCCAGCTCACGAATGCGTTGATTAAGACTCTGTTTTGCGAAATTGATTAACCTTCTTCCAAATGATTCAAGTTTAAGGCGCTCAACATAATCTTCACCAATATCCAATTCGTCTTCGTTTCCGCGTTGATTTACTTCTTCCAAACTGATTTGATGTACCGGGTCTTCGACCACTTCAACAATTTCGCGGTTTAAATAAATTTCGATATCGCCTCTATCCATATTGGTTACGATGTCGAAATTAACATCTTCACCATATTTTTTCTGAACTAAAAGTCCAAAAATTTCAGAAATGATACCGATAAGAATATCTTTATCAACTCCTTTTTCTCTTACCATTTGCGAGAATGATTCTACTATTTCTGCATTCATTTTACAAGATCTCCGTCATGGAAAACTAATAATTACTTTTGCTTTTTTAATTGTGTTATAAGGAACGAGTGTTTCTTCTTTTTGAATCAGAAAGAAAAGGTTTTCTCCCTCAATTTTCAGAAGTTTACCTGTAACTTTTTTACTTGTTCCCTGCTCTTCTGCAAGCTGTAGATCGAAACTGCGGTTGATATGTTTTAAATATTGCTGAAGAAATTTAAGCGGTCTATCTACACCTGGAGAAGAGACTTCAAGCCGGTATGCCGAGTCAATAAGATTTTCGGCTTCAATCAGGTCGTTTATTTCACGGCTAATTTTAGCGCAATCTTCAACCGAAACACTTTTTTCTCCATCGATATAAATTTCTATAACAATAGAATTATTAAAACCACGGAAAAGGAAATCGACTAACAGCAGGCCGTTCCGGTCTGTTACTTCTTGGGTTATGTTTACTATTTTTTTTTCTAATAACTGCATACAAACAAAAATCGCCCGATACGGGCGAAAAATTACTAAGCAAAGTTAGCACTTATTTTAAGAATTAGCAAGGGATTAAAAACTTAGCTTTGGTGCTAAAAAGCAGATTTTGATCAAAATAAATTTTCAGACCGAACACACTTTCAGTTACAACCGCTCCATTTCAATAATTTTCAGACGAAGTTCTCCCCGGTTTTTTGCATTATACTGCTTAAAAAGTTCCGTTAACAATTTTTCTACATATTTTTCCGAAATCGTTAACTCAATTGCAATTTCTTTATTTGTTGCCCCTTCTCTTATCTTTTCGATGATCTTATCCTTCAGATCAGAACTTTGATTTCCTTCTTTTGCTAATAGGGGCGTTAGATATTTTCGTGTTTGAAGTTGTTTCAACCCGGCAACTTCATCAAGTTTATCTAAAACCCCTTCCGGATTTTCTTTCTCTTTTAGAAGATAAGCATCAACAAATGGATGTAAAGCCTCAAAAAGAAATTTTTCATTCCGGCTGGTTAGCACAATAATTTTAACGTCAGCGTCAAATCTGCGAATTTCTTTTATTGCTTCCCCTCCGGTAAGAACCGGCATTTTCAAATCTGCTATAATAATATCGGGAGAAAGCTGCTTCCAGAGTTTTAGCAATTCAACTCCGTTAGTTGCTTCGCCTACAACTTCATACACCTCAGCCCGCTCTCTTTCAATATCTCTTTTAAGATAAAAGCGGTGAAGTTGCTCGTCTTCAGCTATGAGGATTTTTTTCTTCATTTTCCAATTCTCGCTGTAAGAGCATAGTATTTAGTTGATTTTTTAGATCATGAATTTCATCGCGCCGTTTGCGGTCTCGAATGATGAAATAGAAAAGAAGCATTATCAACACCGAAATAATAATTACGGCAAGTGTGATAAAACTTAAATTTGAGCCAATAGTTTCCTGTGTCTGCAATAACATATCAAAAATTCCGAAAAAAAAATTACACCAACTTATAAGAAAAAGAGAAATAAAAACTTACAACAACAATAATAACACCTGCCGCTTGTAAAAGAAAAACTAACCGAGCGCTTCCGCCAATATTTTTTTGCGCCAGTAATAACTAATCATCGACTCTATAAATAAGGAATTAAGACAAATCACCGACACATACCCAACGTTAAACGGAAGTATAACGGTGAAGAAATTGTAAAGTAAGTACATCAGCGCCGTTATGCTGGAATAAATAAAAATCCCGGCTGCAATATAAAACCGGTCGTCCCTATAAAACGGGACAAAATTTTTAGTGGTAATTTCAACAAGTAACCGGGCAGAAAACAAGAACAAATAAAAATTTTGCAAACTTGCACTATAAGTTGCGAATTTGGAAAAAGGAGTAATGATAAAATTATCTATTAGAACAAAAACGCCAATTAGTAAACCCGAAATTAACCAATAGCGTTTATACCGTGTTTCCCATTGGTAAAGGATAAAAAAGAAAAAGAAAAATTCAACCGAAAAATAAACATGCGCCAAGCCGATATTATTAATTTTGTGCCAATAAGTTGTTTGCACTACTATTTCAGAAAGAACAGAAAAAGCAATGAAATACACAAATATTCTTTTTTCTTTCCCTATTTCAATTTTTTTTATAAGAAAGGGAAAAAGAGATAAAAAAAGTATTGCAGTTGAAATTAGGCCTAGATACTGAAGAAAATATTTCATTGTGTTTTTTTGTTAGCTGCAGTAAGGTGGGCATAGCAGTGCAAATTCTAAAATAAATTCTCCGTTTTTTAAATCAACTACATCACTTCTAACTTCAACAACCATAACTTCTTCTTTTCCTAGAGTTAATAACTCATTAACTTTTGAAACACTATAAACATGAAAAACAAGGTCTTGGGACGGCGCTTTGGTATTCAAGGAGAGAATTACTCTTCCGGAACCAGCAACAAAAAGCTCGTCATTTTCTTCAGCAAACATTATTAACTGCCCTGCATTTTGGCTGTAAGAGAGCAACTCCTCTGAACTCAACTTATATGAAGAAATAATTTCTCCGAAGAGATTTTCTCCCTCTGTGGCGGAAATTATTTTTCCATACTCATTTGTATTTTGCGCCATTTTAAACTCTAAAATAGTCTCAGTGTAAAATAATAAAGATTTTGCGATAAAAATAAACTTTTACGGATTTTATTACTAATTCAGTAGGAGGTTCCCTACTAGTTTGTAGGGGGTTCCCTACTAATTTGTAGGGGATTCCCTACTAATTTGTAGGGGGTTCCCTACTGTTTTTTGTCGTTTAAATAGCTTTTATTTGTGCAACAATTTATTGTTCACTTGTATAAGTGGGCGTGGGAGAAAAAAAATATGCAAGCTTTAAATTGGAATAGTGGTAACCCGGTTTAATTTATTTATAAATTAGACCGGTTTTTTTTCCACAGAACTTTTGCGGGGTATGCTCTGGCTGAACCGGAACCAAATAGCGGTTAGTTTTCAGTTATTAGTCATAATTAATCTTCTAAATGTTTCTTCACCTCTTAATGGCTGACAACCAACCTCTAAGTAACACAACTATCTCTCTAAAATCCCGGTTTAGCGGAATAAATTTCATGTAAAGTAATTTGAAACGGAAAAAAGAAATCTTCGCGCCCACTTAAAGAAACTTTAAATACGGTTCAAAAAACTTTTAACGCGTTTAAAGAAACTAAGAATGGAGTAGAAAAATCTTTTAACACGGTTGAAGAAATTAAAACTGCGTTCAAAAAATCTTTGAACGCGTGGAAAGAAACTTAAAACGCGTCCTAAAAAACTTAGAACGCGATAGAAGAATCTTGGAACGCATTTTACAAAACTTAGAACGCGGGAAAAGAAACTTAAAACGCGTCTGAAGAAACTAAAAATGGGTTTGAAGAAACTTAGCATGGGTTTTGCAATTTAAAAGGTGTGATTTGGGAATTGAAAAACGCGAATTTCAAAATAAATAATGCGAAATAAGCTTAAAAACGCGGTATTAGCCGCGTAATTTATCAAATAACCTTATAGGAGAATAGTTATGATCCAATACCTGTCCTCATGCGCCAACCGTCTAAAGTCGTTAAAAAACGGCATGACGAAAAACAGCCTTCTGTGGCAGAACCAATCGGAAACACCGGAGCTGGTTCAGCAGAAAATTGATGAGCTTACCGCTAAAGAAAGGGAGATTGAAGATCTGAAAGAACAGATTGCGGGAAAGCAAAGTGCTGCCCATGCCTTAAGCGACACCGCCGAAAGGTATGCCGATAGTTTGGAAGCGTTGGCTACCGGCTTAGAAAAAAACAATGCTGATAAACTGAATGAGTATGGAATAAAACTTCGCAAACCAATATCCCGCAAACCCGCACCGACAAAAGTATTGATCCCCATACTTGAAGATGATAGCGACGGAGTAGGGTTTGTGGTTTCAACCGATAAAGTTGACCCGGACGCCGATATTTATGAATGGCAGAAAGGCTCAGCCCCGGACGCGGCGAACACAGCCACCGTGCCTGAAATGAAACTCTTTAAGACCACAACCAAAACATTCTTTGTTGATGACGATGTGCCGAAAGGAGTAAGAATCTTTTACCGGGTCCGTGCGGTAAACAGCGTTGGGCAAGGCGCCTGGAGCGTTGCGGTTAGTAGAGTGCAATAATTAGGAATGAGGAATGATAACCTCGAAGGTTAAGGAAGAGACTGAGCCGCAACCTTCGAGGTTGCAAGAATAATTAGGAATTAGATAGTTAGTAAAAATTCCGCAGCTGCGGACTGTGCAAAATGGCAAGAATATTAAAAATTTAAGAATAACGATTAATGATATTTGATTTTTGATGTAACAAAAATCTTCTAACCATGGCAAGCCTTGGCATGCTTCTAAAATCGTTAATCCTTGTTCTGAGATCAATTTTGGTTCTGGCTC
>JBAYFO010000019.1:0-55628 GCA_041667115.1 Ignavibacteriaceae bacterium
AAATATATACGAAGCCAGCCTATCTTTAACCACTCAAGAAGAAGATGCACTATCTCCACTAAAGTTAATTCTAAATCTTGACGAAAAACGACTCCAGTACAGATGGGAGAATAAAGAGACAACCGCATACGAACACCCAACCATCAGTGAAGAATATCAGCTAAAAGTTGGAAAAACATTTCCGCAGATAGAGGTTGAAACCGCAAATGGAACCTGGTCAAACAAAGACAAAAATAAAATTGTAGTAATTAATTGGTGGGCAACTTCTTGTTCTCCATGTGTTGAAGAGATGCCGGGACTTAATCAACTTGTTGAGAAGTATCCAAAGGAAAAAGTTGAGTTCATTGCCATTGTATCGGATAAAGAAAACCATTCAAAGTTTATGAGCAAACATACGTTTAACTACAAACAAGGATTTGGGAACGAAAAACTAAAACAACTATTTGGTGGAGCATTTCCAAGACATATAATTCTTAACAAAGAAGGTGTAATTCTATTTAATCTCAACGGTGGTTTAAAAGATACTTATCTTGAGTTAGAAAAAATCATAGAGGGGAATTTGTGATTGCCAAAATTCTAACAATTTTATTTTTTGTTGCATCATGGATAAATGTAGAAGCTCAAACTCCAAAACTTGAGGTAACTATTATTAATGAGGAATTTCTCCCTATCAGCAAAAATGATTTTTTAATGCTCGCTCAAGAAATATTTCAATACGAATGTAAAAGGATGAATTTCAGAAAGGATATTCATCTCACGGTTGAAATTAAAGATTTAGAAAGCGATATAAGGGGTTTTATTCCCTCGCACTCCATTTCCGATTCGATGTTTTTATCGAAAGACAGCATCAAAGCAAAAGATAATTTAAGTGGAATATTTGCACACGAACTGGGACATGTCCTCTATTCTAAATTGATCGATTCTTTATTTCATATTGGTAATATGTATTGGGGAGAGGGTTTTGCAAGTTGGGCTGCTGGAAAATATTATCTTCAATGGCAGGGCTATCGGAATTATGACTCAGCGATCAAAGAAATTGTCTCTTCAAATAGATTTTATGATATAAAAAACATTTACAACGAACCATACAGACCGGCCAAACAAAGGGATGTTCTTTACTTGGAGTGGACATCATTTATTGATTTTTTAATTGAAAAATATGGTTTTGAAAAGATTAGTTCAATAAATAATTCTTTTGCTCAAGTTACAAAAGCTCTTTCTTTAAAAGACTCTGTTTTAATGGAAGTGACGAATTTAGATAACATAGATGAAGATATTAAAAGATTTGGCTTAAAATCCGAAGATGTGTCAATACTTGTGTCTAGTGACAAAACTCTTTTAGTGAAGATCAATCAAGCTGAAAGAATGCGATTGAAAGAACCGGCTAAATTATTAGAAGAAGCTTATATCAAAGTTTATTCGTTCAGTTTTGAAGAATTAAAAAAGCAATGGAAATTGAGGAACAAAATAATCAAATAGCAAAGAGAGGTTAAAAATGAAAAACAGTATTTATCCAATCCTCCTCATTCTTGTTTAGAAAAAGAAACATTTCCTCCTTCGTATCGTCATTTAAATAACGATTAAATAAGTTATGCAGAATACCGAAATAATTGATTTTACTCTGATTTATAACAAACATAAAAAAACTCTTTACCATTATGTTTTAAAGATCACCGGGGCGCAGATGAAAGCTGAGGATATTGTGCATGACGTCTTCATCAAACTTTATGATAATCATTCTTCCATACTTGATGTAACTAAAATTGAGTTTTGGATCTTTAAAACGGCGAGAAATCTTTCGCTCGATTATCTGCGCAAAACCAAAAGAAATAATTTTCGTGATGTTGATATAACAAATTGTGAAGTTGTCTCCGAAGATTTATCACAGACATTTGAGAGAAACGAGATAAAAGAAATTATAATGAACGAATTGAATAATATGAATCCAGAACAAAGCGAAGTTTTTTTGTTAAAAGAATATTCCGGAATGAGTTACCGAGAAATTGCCGCGCTAATGGATATATCCGAAGAACTTGTAAAAAGCCGTCTTTATAAAGTTAGAGAAAAATTGAAGACCGCAATATTGAATTTAAATAGAGGTGAATTATGAATTGCCAAGACATTAACAATTTGATGCATGACTATTTTGATAACGAATTATCTACCGAACAAGAATCATTTCTTTTTACTCACTTAGCGCAATGTGAAGAATGTAAAACTAATTTCAAAGCGTTGAATAGATTGCATCATGAATTTAGAAAAAACGAGAGCGAATTTCCCAACCAACTTGAGCAACGCATTTTTAATACGATTAAACAGAGAGGAAGACGCCTCCCCACAAATTCACCCACAAAGCGATTGCCAAATTATTTCATTTATGGCTATGGATTACTACTTACAATCTTTTCCGTCTTTATGTCTTATCAATTCTACGACCTAAAAAAAGAAACTTTGAACTATAAAGAGAATTTCGAAATGACAGTCGAAAAAATAAATTCACAACAAAAACAAATAAGTGCGCTCATTAACGAAATGCCCGCGGTTAAAGTAAAAGCTTCTGTTGATAACCCCGATTTATTAATACATGGAATATAGGAGTTCATATGAATATGAAAATTTTGGTTACAGCTGTTTTGTCTCTTGTTTTCTTTATGTCGTGCAAAAATGATGAGAGAAGTTCTACAGACAAAGATACCTTTAAACCAAAATTTAAAAAGGAAACTTTGCTAAACTACGATTATCAGATGGATGTAAAGTCAATTGCTAAAGTAAATAACGCTAAGTTTCAAAAAGAAATGAATTTCGTCTTTCCAGTTGATACGATATTAAAAGAGTTTGGACTAGGGGTTCACAATTTTTACTTAGAGTTATCTATTTTTACGAATGGAAACCCATCCCGATACATGTTTGTCCAAGATGTTGGTTTTATGTATGGCAGTGTTCCCGAAGATTTTAGAGAGCAATTCAAACTCAATCATTCTGCCGATAAGAAAAAATCAGATAATTCGGTTTTCTATCATTCCTTTGTAGATCAGAATAAAATATTCGAAACTAAACTTGGTCAATTAGCCGGAAAAAATGTTAGCAGTATTAAATATTTTGAAATCAAAATTGGAATAGATAAAAACAAGAAAGTGAGTATCCCTTGGTCCATAGAGGAGATCGACCTTAAAAAGTATTTGCCGGTCTTCAATGGGAAATATAACAGAAACGACTTTTTGTCAGGAGGTTTCACCTCAATGATCGGTGGATTAGAAACACTTAACGGTAAAATCATTTATCCTTCCGAGGCCAAATCAAAAGGTGTGACCGGAAAAGTAGTTGTTAATGCGTATATCGATGAAAAAGGAACTGTAGTAGGAACGCAACTATATAAAGGAATTGGATCTGGCTGCGACGAGGCGGCATTGAAGGCTGTCTCAGAAGTTAAATTCCATCCTTCTCCTTCTGGTAAATGCCAAGCTATAATCCCAATTGATTTTGAATTAGAATATGAACCGGAAAATTATGACATTTCTAGTACGCAGATTACTTTTTCTCCAAACCCACCGAAAGTAGGAGAAAAAAACAAAGTGTTTTTTAATATTGTTAATGTCGGGAAAAAGACTCTCCCACAAAAAGCATTCATGAACTCGCTTTATATTGATAATGAATTAGTCTTTGCTTCATTAAGCAAGACAAATATGGCTCCAAAGAAAAGTGGTGGTTATTGGGTTTCTTGGACACCAAAACGAGCCGGAAAATTGGCTTATATAATTTATCTCGATGTTAATAACGAATTAAAAGAATCAAACAGAACAAACAATATTATTAAAGGGCAGGTGGATATAAAACAATAAAATGGAGAGGTTCAAAATGAAAAAGAGCATTTATTTAATCGCCATTTTTTTCCTGGTATTAGCGGGATGCGAAAAGCAGCCAAAGCAATATCCAAACGTAAGCATTGAGCAGGTGTTTCAAGATTTGAAATGGGATGACAATTACGCTAAAGTAAAAAACATTTTCGAAAAGAAATATGGTCTTGATTTTTCGGGGGAAATAAAACTCACCCAAGGGAAACATAAAAGAAATCTTAAAGCTTTCAAATTTGAAGGGGGAAAGATCAGCGGATTAAAATCTCAGAGTTGGTCGGTCACCTTTGATAATGATACTTTAATAGATGTTTTAGTTGGGATTGTTTCGGAAACATCAGACAAATGCGCTAAAGATATTCTCGCCCTCAGAGATACGATAAATAATCTGCCTTATGAAAAATTTCCAAGAATTAACTATGAATGGATTCTACACGATAAAGGAAAAGCAATTGGAAGAATTCAAATGATGAATGGTTTTGGAAAAGGTATAGCTATTTATTTCTCAACCAATAAATTCATAAACAAGTATTCGTATATGTAAAGAAAAAAGTAGGGTTATAGTTTTCCGTACTTTTTCATAATGCTTTCCCATGTTGCAACATCAAGTTGTTCCGATTCTTCAATTAACATTACGGGAATGTCTTGTTCAATTCGGTAGCGTCTGCGTGTGGTTTTATCGGTTGAGACGAGAGAATCTCCATCCAAAACTAAATCTGCTTTGCTTTCCGGGCAGCATAAAATATCAAGCAATTCTTTACTGATCATATTTTTCCTAATTCGTTTTCTTTAAAATAAAAACATTCCGCTTCGTTACAAACGGAATGTTTTTGAGGTCACTAACTAATCCGCTGTTGAAGCGGATTTAAGGAGTAGTTAGAAAATAAAGGTTATACCAAATTTATATGAATCAGTTAAAAACGGAGCCGCGGTATTAAACGGCCAATTCATTTTCTCTTTTCTCAATTCATAGATTCCATAGGATAATCCGTTCTTTAAGAGAAAACTAATTACCGGCGCAGCCATTGGGGTTGAGTCAACAATTTTATCTATAAACTCATCAAGCATTGCTTGTCCGGCAACTTCAATAATTGCACTGCCTGCCCATTTCCAGAACAAAAGTCTTGGGAAAATTTGAGCCCGTTCATATCCGGCATTCAAAACCAGTTGGGGAATAATTTGAATTTTAACGCCCCCTTCCGTCTTTTGTCCAAACCGGAATGAGTTGTTAAACATGCCCAAGTAAAGGCTGTCCGCAGGATTTGGAATACTGTTTTTAATCTTCAGATTAGACCAGGTAACTCCATTTCCGTTGTAAAAAATTATTGCCGATTTTTGTCCCAGCTTGTAACCATACCCGTTATCCCAACCGGCAGAAAAGCGCCACATATCAGCATTATAATCTGGGGCAATAGATTCTTGCGCTAATTTGTACGAAATATTTGAAAGCCCGACATAGCTGCTTTTATATTTCATAATGCTTTCTGTAGAGGAAATAGGATGCTCGCGCGTATAGCCGAGTCTAATTTCAGCAAGGTTTGTTTTGCTAAATTTTCCTGTCAAACGGTCCAGAGAATTTTTTGAAAATCCATAGTTCGTTTCTATGGTTGGATTCCCGCGAAGATGAAAATCAAAATTGAAATTATGGTTGGAGTTATCGTCTCCGAACCAATCATCGTCATCTTCTTGGGCTTGAACTGTCAAACTGACGAATAAAAGTAAAAATGAAAAAACTGAAAGTTTTAGTAACCTAAACGACATAGAGACTCCAAATTATTTTCCTAAATTACTAACAATCAAAGTGCCAGAATATTTCACATGCAATTTTACTTGATTTTTTCTTTTTTCGACATTTTTCTGTGATAAATGGTTACAATTACTGGATAAAGGAGTAATTACAATTATTAAGTGAACAGTGCATTCTAAAAAAATAGACAATATGGTTGGTTTATTTGACAATTGCTTTCAAACTCACATCGCCTGGTTCCGCCTGACAATAGCCGTCCTTTTTTCTCCTTTACAGTTTTAGAGAATGTTAAATATTCTTTATTTTACTACCGACGACATAACATTATTTAGTAACTAACCAGAATATTTTTATGAAAACAATTTTAAAAGAATTTCGCGAGTTTGTCTTACGTGGAAACGTCATTGATATGGCGGTCGGAATTATCGTCGGGGCGTCCTTTGGAAAAATCGTATCATCGTTGGTAAACGATGTTTTAATGCCTCCACTCGGAATGCTTCTTGGCAATGTTGATTTTTCAAATATTTATATTAACCTCTCAGGAAAAAGTTTCGCATCGCTTTCGGCGGCAAAAGCCGCAGGTGCTCCTACCATCAATATCGGATTATTTCTTAATAATGTTTTTGATTTTACGATAGTGGCTTTTGCCCTGTTCTTTACAATAAAACAAATTAATATTTTACGCACTCAAAAGAAAAAGGATGAGCTAATCCCGGCAGACAGCTTTCCAACAAAGAAACAATGCCCCTACTGTTATTTTGATATTCCGGTGGAAGCTGTTAAATGCGGACACTGCGGCTCCGAAATAAAGATTTAAAAAGTAAACAACAGAACACCTATGATGATGTCTTTTATTAAACGATGGATGTTTTCAATTCTGCTGCTTCCAATTTGTGTTTATTTTGTTCTGCACAGAGGAGAATATACATTGCTTGATAATTTCCATTTGATTGTACATGAAGCGGGGCATTTATTCTTTTCATTCTTCGGTACTTTTGTGCAATTCCTTGGCGGAACATTAATGCAACTCATCATTCCGTTTTTGCTCTTGATAATTTTTTACAAATCCTTCATGCCTAAAGGAATGCAATTAGCTTTTTTCTTGCTTGGGCACAGTTTTCTAAACGTAAGTGTTTACGCCGCAGATGCAAGAACCAGGGCGCTCCCGCTGCTCGGCAACGGCAAACATGATTGGAACTATTTACTAAATGAAATGAATTTACTTAACTTTGATACGGAGATTGGATATTTCTTTTTCGGTCTGGCAATTTTATTTTTTTTAATAGCAATTTTATTTCCCTCAACACGAATGGCTGAATAATTTTTTATCACTTAACTTAATTTTGAAATGAAAAACACTTCCTTACTGTTCCTTGTCCTTTTTTTCTTGCTGATTAGTGGTTTATTCGCTCAAAAAGATACCACAAAAACTTTTTACCCAAACGGAAATATTGAATCCGTAATACCTTTGGATAATGGTCTCCGCGAAGGGGTTGCAAAATTCTATTATGAAAATGGAAATCTAAAGGAAGAGCGAACGTTTCTGGCAGGCAAGGTTGAAGGCGAAGTCAAACGTTTTTATGAAAACGGAAAAACAAAGGAGATTTTTTCAATTATAAAAGGAAAGCGGGACGGCGCAACAACAACGTTTGATAGTTTAGGTAATTACCTCTCCGACGTTTATTACGCTGAAGGAAAAATTCAAAAAGAAGAAACCGGTAGCGAAGAGAATCTAGTTGAAAAAACTCAAGAAGAGCAGGTGACAGTTAAAGAAAACCCAATTGTCTCGCCGCCCATTCAAAAAACGGAAGAGACGCCGCCGGTAATTTCCTCTTCGGAAATAATAGATTCTGCTATTTATCGTAACCCTACAATTTTTCCCGAACCGAGACTTGGATATAAAAAGTTTTATGAAAATATTGTCTACCCTCAAGCTGCTAAAGAAAAAAAACGGGAAGGAACCGTGCTAATAAAAGCTATTATCAATGAGTATGGCGATGTTGAAAAAACCGAAATAGTTAAAGGAATTGGCTTAGGCTGTGAAGAAGCGGCGGAAATTGCCGTTTCGTTTACCAGATTCTACCCGGGACTTGTCCGTGGTAAGCCGGTTAAAGTTGAAATGGTTTTTGCAATTGCGTTTAAGCTTGCGAAAGAGAAGTAGGAAAATGTTTACTAAACGAATTCGGATTAAAAGTGAGAATGTTTTTATTCTTCTGACAGTTTTGTTTCTTCTAAATGGATGTAGTAAAAGCAATTTACAAAAGGATTCAAGCAGCAACACTAATATTTTGCCAAACATTTTATATACAGAAGTGAATAGAAGACCTGATGGCATCTATGAAGAGTTTGGGAAACTAATGCAGTATCAAATTGCTTCCGGAAACAAATGGGAATTATTTCCGGATTTAAATGTAACCAATCGATTTCCTAGGTTTTTCCCTGACAATAAAAAAATTATTTTATTGGCTTGGCCAAGTAGAAAAATACCTCTTTTCTACTTAATAAATATTAATGAAAAAAAGCGTACTATTATTGATTTTTGTAATGAATTAAAACTACAAGATGTGATGGATGGAGTATCAGATATAGCTGTCGTTGATGATACTTCCTTCCTTTTTGGTTTTAGAGATAATTTGTATTTGACTTCAATTTTAGATAGTTCAAAAACGGTTCTAAAAAATTTTAACGGGAAGAGACTTGGGAGGTTTTCACTTTCAAAATCAAAAAATCTATTGGCATTCTCTTATCAATTGGGTTTTGATAATATCAAACAAGAAAAATTAGGATTATATAACCTTGAGAAAGATTTAATAGAATTTCTGGATATAAAAATCTATAAAATGGGCAATTTTTCTCCAAGTTCTGATAAATTAGTATTCGCTGACAGTATAAGAAGTGTTTCGTTGTTAGATACGAAAACAAGAGAAATTTCAAAGTTAAAAGATTTCCCGGGTCTTAAAAATATAGATTTAGGTTATGTGTTTTTTATTAATGATAAAACATTAATAATTTTAGATGCTCACAAAGAATATTTGTATAATTTAGAAAGCAAATCAATTATCAAAACGACATCACTGGGTATTTATTTTGATGTGAGTGTTAATTACTAACTCACACTACGCAACGTGATAAATGGCAAAAAGTGGTCTATGGGAATTTCCTCCAAAAATTTTTATTGCTGATTAGCTTTTGTTTTTTAACACCTCATCTTTTTTCAGCAGTTGATGTCCTTCAAAAACCGTAAGAATGTCAATTGAACTTTTCTTTACAAGATAGACAATGCGGTAATTTTTATGTAACAGTTCTCTTATATTTTCAATCGATAATTCCGGAACAACTCTTCCTTTTCTTGGATTATCAACGAGTGTCTCCGCAAGATAAATCAGCTTATCAACAAACTCTACAGCGGCTTTTGTATTGTCTCTCGCAATATAATCTTCAATAGCTTGTAACCGCAGCAGCGCTTCTTTTGTCCAGTTTAGTTTCATCGTTCTTTTGCTACACGATTTTTCTGCAATTCTTTTCGGAGTTGAGCGGTAGTTAATATTTCCCCTTTTTCGGAATCAGCTAAACCACGGGAAATCGAATCAATAAATAATTTTGTCTGCCGCAATTCATCAAACTCCATTGGCGAAATTAAAACCCCGGCTGGTTTTCCGTTTTGTGTAATAATGAGAGAATTTCTTTTGGATTGGATTTCTTTTAAATATGTAGCTAATCCGGCTTTAAATTGTCCAACAGGAACTATATCGTTTGAAACAGATATGGAATTCATTTTAACATCCTAATTTTGTCTTTATTCAGTGTTCAATTTAGCCCTAAATTACGACAACGTCAAGGGGACAATTACTCGCTGTTATCTTTTAACAAATCGGAATTCTTCTCGATGTATCCGTCTTTCGCCAGGCTATCATATGAACGATGGACAACAATTGTAACCTCAGAAGAAACGTTATGCCCGGTTGATTCAATTACAGCGCCGTTAATTTCTTTCGATATTTTGATCGTGGCGATCAACTTATCTTGAGAGATCAACTTGTTTTCAAACTTGGTTTTCTTTCCTTTCAAGTTTGATAAACCCCAATAGACGCCCTTCTTTGCATTTTGAAAAGCAAGTGAAAGTTCATCTTCCATTTGCTGATTGAACGACATAAAAAGAAACGGAACAAGTAGTACCCATATTTTCAGTAACATAACTCCCTCAAGTTTTATGAAAATGAATTATCCTTTTTCTTCCCAAATTTGAGCGATGGTTACAATTACCCGGACAGCCATTTCCATATCTTGAATCGCAACCCACTCTGTTTTGGAATGAAAACTATGTTCACCGGCAAAAATATTCGGAGTCGGTAATCCCATAAAAGATAACCTGGCTCCATCTGTACCGCCACGAATTGCCGATTGCTTCGGGGCAATATTCAAACGCTCCATCGCTTCGATAGCATAATCTGAAACTTGTTTATGTTGCTCGAGAATGTATCTCATGTTTCTATATTGTTCAATCTGCTGGAAAGTATAGCGTGAGCCGGGAAACTCCGCAACAACTTTTGCCGCAAGATCAATTAGTAAATCTTCATACTCTTTCAGTTTTTCTTGATCAAAATCCCGGATGATAAATTTTACCGTTGTCTCCTCTTCGCTGCCCGTAATCGTAAAAGGATGAACGTAACCATCTCTTTCATCGGTTGTTTCAGGAGAAAGAGATTTTTTTGGAAGCTTGTCGATAAAATGCGCAGCAACTTTTATTGCGTTTATCATCTTCCCTTTTGCGTAACCGGGATGAATATTCTTTCCTTGAAATTTTATAAAAAGCGCATCGGCAGAAAAAGTTTCTACTTCAACTTCGCCGCGTGTTTGTCCGTCAACCGTGTAAGCGTATTTTGCGCCGAATTTTTTAACATCGAACTTTTCTGTTCCTCTGCCGACTTCTTCATCGGGAGTAAAGCAGACTTTTATTTCGCCATGTTTAACTTCCGGGTGAGAAAGAAAATAATTTATTGCATCGACAATTTCTGCCACACCGCATTTGTTATCGGCACCTAGCAAGGTTGAACCGTCAGAAGTGATGATGTCATAGCCGATCATTTCTTTTAAGTCAGAATTGTCTTCGGCTTTTATTATTTGTCCATCTTTTTCAAGAACAATATCACCGCCTTGATAATTTTTTCTGATAACGGCTTTAACGTTTGCACCTGAAACCGCCGGAGAGGTGTCAACGTGAGCAATAAATCCCACCACCGGAACCTGCCTGTCAGTATTTGCCGGAAGCGTTGCCATCACGTAGCCATACTCATCCATGTGAGCATCAGCCAAACCCAAAGCTTTAAGTTCTGTGGCTAAATCTTTTGAAAGAATTTTTTGTTTTTCTGAACTAGGAAAGCAAGTAGCTTCTTCGTCTGATTGCGTATCGTACTTTACGTAGTTAAGAAAACGGTCAACGCATGTGAATTTATAATTTGAGTCGAACATAAAAACCTTTATATATTTTGAATGTTTACAATTCTATAATTCTATTGAATACAACTTACAAAAAACAATATTTAAAATCACTCTTCAATTTTTGCACGCATGGAATCCCATATCATATAAGCACAGATAACCGCAAACATAACGAGCGCTAATAACTCCGCCGGGTGCGATTCAAACCATGCATTGTTCACCCAGTTAAAACCTGAATAACGAAGAATAGCGCTTATCACGCCCATCAACGCGCCGCCTGCAATAAATCCTGAAGCAATTAACGTTCCGCGTTCGCGTCTTGCGGTATTTAATTTTTCATCTTTGCTTCTGGTAGAAACAAAATGGGCGATCAAACCGCCAACAAGTAACGGCGTATTCAATTCTAGCGGGATGTACATGCCGAGCGCAAAAGCTAATGCCGGGACTTTCAACATCGTTAAAACCAATGCAAACAGTGCGCCCGCAATATAAAGTAACCAGGGCGCCGGTTGATTTGCCATTAACGGTTTTATTACTGCTGCCATTGCGTTCGCTTGTGGTGCAACCAAAGCGCCTTCACCACTGAATCCGTATGTTTGGTTCAAAATTAAAATTACCCAGCCAACTGTTGCAGCAGAAACCAACGTTCCTAAAAATTTCCATGTTTGTTGTTTGTAGGGCGATGATCCAAGCCAGTAACCAATTTTTAAATCGGTGATAAAACCGCCCGACATTGATAATGCGGTACAAACCGCTCCTCCGATAATTAATGCAACAACCATTCCGGCTTCACCCTTCAAGCCAACGGAAACCAAAATGATCGAAGAAATAATCAGCGTCATTAACGTCATACCGGAAACAGGATTTGTTCCTACAATGGCGATAGCATTTGCTGCAACGGTAGTAAATAAAAACGAAATAATTAGTATGATTAGCAAACCTATAAAAGCATAGGTAACGTTATTAACAACTCCAAAGAGCAAGAAAAGAAAAATCAAAACTGAGGTAATTATAATTCCGCCTGTTATTACAATCATCGGTAAATCTTTTTGTGTACGCAGCGAATTGTTCGCGCTTTTTATTCCACCGAAAATTTCTTTAACAGCAAGCGAAAAAGCGGAGGAAATAATTTTAGAAGAACGAATGATGCCGATGATTCCCGCCATTGCTATTCCGCCAATCCCGATGTGGCGAACATAATTCTGGAAAATTTCTTCGGCAGACATATCGCCAATCAATTTTGTAACATTTGCGCCAAGAGGAAGAGTAGCACTCCCACCAATATGGTATACAACCGGAATGAGCACATACCAGGAAACAAATGAACCAGCCGCAATGATCGCTGAATATTTTAAACCGACAATGTACCCCAAACCCATTACTGCAGCGCCGACATTCATTTTAAATACTAATTTCGTTTTGTCGGCTAGTTGCTGCCCGAAAGGAATTACACGTGTTGAAAACACTTCGCTCCACCACCCGAAAGTTGCGATAATGAAATCGTACACACCGCCGATGAGTCCGCTGATGACTAAAACTATTGCTTGATTTCCCCCTTTTTCTCCGGCAACCAACACTTCAGTTGTCGCAGTTGCTTCAGGAAAAGGAAATTTTCCGTGCATCTCTTGCACAAAATATTTTCTAAAGGGAATCAAAAAAAGAATTCCAAGAATTCCACCGAAGAGAGAAGCTAAAAATATTTTATAAAAATCGGCATTAAGATTAAGAATGTAGAGAGCGGGAATGGTAAAAATTGCTCCGGCAACAATTACTCCCGAACTGGCACCGATCGATTGAATAATTACATTTTCACCAAGCGCGTTTTTTCTTTTTGTAACGGCAGATAGTCCAACGGCAATAATCGCAATAGGAATGGCGGCTTCAAATACCTGTCCAATCTTTAAACCGAGATAAGCCGCAGCCGCAGAAAATAAGGCTGCCATCACTAATCCCCAAAACACCGACCATGGAGTAACTTCAGGATAAACTTTTTTTGGATCCATTATCGGAGAATAAACTTCCCCTTCTTTCAATTCATTATATGCATTTTCCGGCAAGCCCTTAACTGGAGATTGATGTTCCACTAATAACCTCGTAATGATTGGTTAATGTTATATTCTTTGTATGAAAAATATTAAAAAGGAAGGTGAAAGCGAAACACTAATTCAAATATTCGGTGTTTTTTAATTCTTATGTTTTAGACCATGCTAGTTGAAAGAGAAACAATCTTGGCTTATTTTTCCTCCGAGAACAAAATTCTTTCCGGGCACTTAACGGAATAAATATTTTATCACTAATTATTGGAGTAGGAAATGGGCTTATTTGATAGACCAAAGAAAATGGACAGACAAATTTCTTCTTTTTCGATGCATCAGAAAAAGATCGTTTGTCCCTTTTGCGGAAATGATAAATTTGAATACCGCGAAATATTGCTGAATACTCCCGGCATGACGTTTTTAGGTTTTGATTGGGCAAACAGATCGGCATCCGTTTTAATTTGTACCGACTGCTCAAGAATAGAATGGTTCTTTAATCCACCGGCTCAGTTATAAAATATGGTTATAGGTTGAACCGAAGCACTTGTAAAATTTTTTCTAGTCTTTCGGGAAGAGCGTTTGCTTTGATAGAATAATTAGTGAACTCTCTTCGCAAAGGATATTCTTTTCTCAACGTATCAAAATATTTCCCGAGAGATTCTTTATTGCCCGAAAATGTTTTTAACCGTTTTGAGTCTTCTTCAATATCATAAATGCTATTGAAGAGTGAATAGAATATCTCCTCCTTCGATCCATCAGCTGCAATCTCAATTTTGGAATTTTCACATGCAGGCAATGTTGGCTGCCACAACATATTTTTGTTAAAAAACATATTCATCGCTTCAACCATCATTTTTGTGCCGTTGATCTTTCCCTCTAAAGAATATCCGGCAATGTGCGGAGTTGCATAAAGAACTTTCTTTACCAACGCCATATCAATATTCGGTTCATTCTCCCAAACATCAAGAATTGCAGTAATCTTTTTTCCGTCAAGCAAGTCAGATAACGCAGTATTATCAACCACTTCCCCGCGTGATGCATTTATAAAAATCATTCCTTCTTTTACATGAACTAAATTACTTCTATTAAAAAGATGGAATGTTTTATCATCGCCTTCATAAGTCAACGGAGTGTGAATGGTGATTATGTCAGCGGTAAGAATTTCTTCAAGCGGAACAAAGGCAGTGTTCAATTCTTTTTTCTGTCTCGGCGGATCATTCATTAAGACTTTCAAACCAAAAGTCTGCGCATATTTTGCAACCCGGCTTCCGATATTACCAACGCCGACAATCCCGATGGTTTTATCTTTTAAAGAAATATTTTTCCTAACGGCGGCAGAAAATATTGCAGTAGAAACATATTCGGCAACGGCATCCGCATTGCATCCTTTAGCATCTGCAAAACCGATTGATCGTTCATTTAAATATTCCAGATCAACATGATCGGTTCCGATGGTTGCTGTTCCAACGAATGAAACAGAAGTGCCCTCAAGTAAAGCTTTATCAATCTTAGTAATTGAGCGAACGATTAACGCATCGACATTTTTTAAAACCGATTGATCAATTTCTCTTCCTTGCATGAGCCGCACGTCACCAAACTTTGAAAAAGCTTCTTCGGCAAAGGCTACGTTTTCATCAACAACTATTTTCATTTTTATTTAATCTTTAACATATTTCTAACCAACGGAGTTAAACCGGCGAAGAAGAATTCAATGGCAATAACCATTACAATCAATCCCATTATCCGCATTAATACTTTGTTTCCGTTATCGCCTAAAAAATTCAAAACTTTGCGCGCGCCCCAAAGAAACAGCAGAGTTACAACCATTACCAAAATCATCACAAAAAATAAAATCGCTTTATGTTCATAATCAACCGCATCGCGCATCAGAACAATGGAAATGGTTATTGCGCCCGGACCACAGATCATCGGTATTGCAAGCGGCGTTATGGCAATATCTTTCGCAAATTCAACAACGCCTTTCTCCTCGTCTTTAGTACGGATAAGTTTTGCCTGAAGCATGTCGTACCCCGCCATAAAAAAAATAATTCCGCCAACAACCCGCAAACTATGAATTGAAATATGAAAAAAGTCAAAGACAAGTTGCCCTGTAAAAGCGAAAAACAACATTATTAACAATGCCGTAAGTACGGCTTTAATCGCCACAGAGTGGGCTTCTTTCTGCGTCATATCCTTTGTAAGCGATGCATAAATTGGGATCACCCCAATCGGATTGATCATCGTAAAAAACGAGGTGAACGCTAAAAGCCCAAATTCAAATAAACTATTCATTTCTCACTTTGTTTGTAAAGGAATTCTTTTTATTTTTGTGTCGAAGTTATGAAAAAATCTTTACCAAATATAACAATTCACCATCATCGCACATATTTATCCTGCGTCGGCGGCGAATAGTATCTTTTTGTTATTTTGAACACCAGCCCCCGACAAACTTGTCGGGTTTTTTGTTTTAAAGGAATCAACCATGAATATTACAAATAACGGAAACTTAAAATTAGCCGTTCAAAAAAAAGGTAGATTGACGGACAAGTCTATCGAGCTGTTAAAACTTTGCGGAATTGATATTGAAAATTATGCCGAGCGATTGGTGGTTTCGTCATCATCGTTTCCGCTTGATTTGTTGCTGCTTCGCGATGACGATATTCCCGAATATGTGCAAGACGGCGTTGCAGATATCGGCATCGTTGGAGAAAATGTGATTGTGGAAAAAAAAGCAAAAGTTGAGATGCTGCACAAACTGGGATTCGGTAAATGTAAAATAATGCTTGCTGCCCCGGAGAATCTTCATTTCGAGAACTTGAAAGACATTAACAATAAAACGATAGCCACTTCCTATCCGAACATTTTGCAAACATTTTTAGATCAAAACAATTTGAAGGCAAAAACAATAGAGATCAGCGGCTCGGTGGAAATTGCCCCGGCGCTTGGCGTGGCAGATTTAATCTGCGATATTGTTTCTACCGGAACAACGTTAATGATGAACAAATTGAAAAAATCGTTTACGGTTTTCGAATCGCAAGCCGCTCTGATTTGTTCCGATGTACTTTTAAAAGATGAAAAGAAAAATGAAATTTTAAATGAACTTCTACGCCGCATTCGCTCCGTGCTTACCGCACGAAGTTCAAAATATTTGATGATGAATGTCCCGATAGAATCGTTAGAGAGGATCGAAAAATTGATACCCTCGATCAAAAGTCCGACAATCGTTCCTTTAGCGGATCCGAATATGGTTGCTGTGCACGCGGTTATTCCTTCCGATCTACTCTGGAAAATAGTTGATCAATTAAAGCAGGAAGGTGCTTCGGGAATTTTATTATTACCAATTGAAAACATGATCTTATGAAAATCTTTGAATTAAAGAATTTGAACAAAGAGGAAATTCAATCGCTTGCAAAGCGTCCGGCAATTGATTTTTCAAATGCGTTTGGAATAGTAAAACCAATGCTTGAAGATATAAAACAGAACGGTCTTCCGGCCGCGCTTGCTTATGCAAAGCAATTCGACAACTTTGCAGACGAGGATATTCTTGTAAGCGAAGAAGAATTTTCTTCCGCTGAAAAAAATCTTTCAAATGAAATTAAAACAGCGATTCTTACTGCAGCAAAAAACATTCGAGCTTTCCACGAAAAGCAAATTCCAAAAACTTATGAAATAGAAACCATGCCGGGGGTAACATGTTCTAGAGAATTTCGGGCAATTGATAATGTCGGTTTGTACATTCCCGGCGGTAGTGCAATTCTTCCCTCCACAATGTTGATGCTCGGAATACCCGCATCAATAGCTGCTTGCAAGCGTGTTGTCGCTTGTTCTCCGGCAAAAAACGGGAAAATTAACGATGCGCTTCTTTTCGCGGCAAAGATTTGCGGTGTTAAAGAATTTTATAAACTCGGCGGTGCGCAGGCGATAGCGTTATTGGCTTACGGCAGTAAAGAAATCAAAAAGGTTGATAAATTTTTCGGTCCGGGAAACCAATTTGTAACAGCCGCAAAATTACTTGTAAGTATTGATGTTGACGGTTGCGCGATTGATATGCCAGCCGGTCCAAGTGAAGTCTTGGTTATCGCCGATGAAACGGCAAATACTGCATTCGTTGCTTCCGACCTTCTTTCACAAGCCGAACATGGCGCTGATTCTCAGGTGGTCCTTCTTACTTTTTCGAAGGCATTCGCAGAATCTGTAATAGTTGAGGTTGATAAACAGCTGAATGACTTACCGCGAATAGAAATTGCAAAACAATCACTTAAAAACTCTTTCATTTTAATTTGTGATAAGCTTGAAGAAGCAATATCGTTCAGCAACAATTATGCACCTGAACATTTAATTCTTCATTTAGAAAACGCCGATAACTATAGAAACAAAATTACAAATGCCGGTTCTGTGTTTCTTGGAAAATACTCTCCCGAAAGCGTAGGAGATTATGCAAGCGGAACAAATCATTCACTGCCGACTTACGGATACGCTAAATCGTTCGGCGGGGTAAGCGTAGAATCATTTATGAAACCAATTACGTTTCAACAATTAACAAAAGAAGGATTGCAATGTATTGCACCTACTGTTACAACCTTGGCAGAGACAGAAATGCTTTCGGCTCACAAAAACGCAGTAACCATAAGGCTGAAACAATGATAACAAAACTTATCCGCACGAACATTTTAAAATTGAAGCCATATACTTCGGCGCGTGATTTATACAGCAACGGCATTTTGCTCGATGCAAATGAAAATAGTTTTGGCTCTTCATTTCAAGAACTTGAAGAGCTTCATTTAAATCGCTATCCCGATCCCCATCAAGTTGATTTACGAAATGCTGTCTCCAAATTATTAAACATTGATGCTGAAAAGCTTTTCTTCGGTGTTGGTTCGGATGAAATTATTGATCTGCTTATCAGGATATTTTGCGAACCGAGAGAAGATCAGGTAATGCTGCTTGAACCTACATACGGAATGTATAAAGTTGCTTGCGACATTAACAACGTTGAAACAGTTTCACCGCTGCTTAACGATTCTTTCCAGATCGATTTTGCGGAAGTTGATAAATACTCCTCTGACAAAGTAAAAATTATTTTTGCTTGTTCTCCAAACAACCCGACCGGAAACTTGTTGAACAAAAACGATATTTTACAATTATGCCGGAACTTCAATTCAATTGTTGTTGTTGACGAAGCTTACATCGATTTTGCACCTGGAGAGACATCGCTGATAAATGAAGTTGTTAATTATCCAAACTTAGTAGTGATGCGGACCTTCTCAAAGGCTTGGGGACTCGCCGGAGTGCGTCTTGGCTATTGCGCTGCCAACGAAGAAATTATTTCTTATTTATTCAAAGTGAAAGCGCCATACACTATCAATGCGTTAACCAGGTATGCGGTTCTAAAATCAATTAAGAATGAAATGAAAAAGGAAACCGTTGTTTCTGCAATTATCAGCGAAAGACTTCGTGTTGAGAATGAATTAAAAAGTATTTCGGCGATAATAAACATTTATCCTTCGGATGCAAATTATCTTCTCATTCGTCTTCCGAATGCAAAAGTAATTCAAAAAAAACTTGCGGAGAATGGAGTTGTAATACGCGATAGAAGCTCACAACCTAAGCTGGATAATTGCTTGCGCATCACCATTGGAACAAAAGAAGAGAACGATGCGCTGCTTTCGGAATTAAAAAATCTTTTACAAAATCAAGAAGTGAAATGAAAAAAACAATTCAAATAAAAAAAGATTATCTCGATCTCTCCAATCCGCTTTCTATCGGCTTGATAAGCGGTTTGCTCAAGCTTTCGAAGCGAGGATTCGTTTTTCAAGTTGATGATAATTCATTTAAAATTGAAAAATCGCTCACGCAAATATTTCAGAATGAAAATATTGCATTCACACCTGAAGCAAAACGTAAACCCGATTTTGTCATAGCTGATAAAAATCTTTCAGAAGCGGTAAACGATATTCTTCTTCAGCTCCGCTCCGCAAAACAACATCGCAAAACAAAAGAAACAGATATAACCGTTTTGCTTTCGCTTGACGGCAAAGGGGAAACTAATATTTCAACCGGGGTTGGATTTTTCGATCACATGCTTGAACAAATTGCAAAGCATGCAAATATAAATCTCGATATAATAGTTGTTGGTGACCTTCACATCGACGAACACCATACCGTTGAAGATGTCGGCATTACGCTTGGTTCAGCCTTAAGTGAAGCACTTGGAAACAAAGCCGGAATAAAACGTTATGGTTTTTCTCTACCGATGGACGATACAATCGCCAAATGCGCCCTCGATCTTGGCGGACGAACGTATCTAAATTTTAAATGTAATTTTAAGAGAGAAAAAGTTGGAGATTTTCCAGTTGAACTAACGGAAGAATTTTTCCGCGGATTAGCTTCCACATTAAAAGCGAATATTTATCTCCGGGCAAAAGGAAAAAATGATCATCACAAAATTGAAGCGCTCTTCAAAGTCTTCGCCAAAGCCTTGAACGAAGCATGTAGAATAGATGAACGGGCGGAGGGAAGTTTGCCCACAACAAAAGGATTATTATGATTTCAATAATTGATTACGGTGCCGGAAACGTAGCTTCGGTTGCCAACGCACTTGAAACACTGAACGAACCGTTCGTTATCTCAAGCAACGAAGTGGAAATTTGCCGCGCAGATAAAATTATTTTCCCGGGAGTCGGTGAAGCGTCATTTGCAATCAGACAGCTTCACTTGTTAAATTTATTTTCAATGATGCGGATGATTGGCAAGCCACTGCTTGGCATTTGTCTGGGCATGCAGTTGTTGTGCGATTCATCTAAGGAAGGAAATGTTTCGTGTCTCGGAATTTATCCAACAACCGGCGAGAAATTTGATGAAATGAAAACCAAAGTTCCGCACATGGGCTGGAATAAAGTGAAACAAATAAAAGAGAGCAAGCTTTTCAATGGAATTACTAACGAGGAGTATTTCTATTTTGCACACTCATTTTATGTTCCCATGAACAATTTTACGATCGCAACTGCGGAAAACGGAATTGATTTTTCTGCCGCATTAGAAAAAGATAATTTTTACGGAGTGCAATTCCATCCCGAAAAATCGGGTGAAGCCGGATTGATACTATTGGAGAATTTTATAACGCTATGTTAATTATCCCCGCTATTGATCTCTACGAAAACAAGATCGTCCGTTTAAAAAAAGGTGATTTTAACCAGGTTACTTTTTACGAACAAACTCCGCTTGCCAAAGCAAAAGAATTTGAACAACATGGATTTGAGTGGCTTCACATTGTTGATTTACTTGGTTCAAAAACAGGAACAATTTCCGTTGAAGCAATAATTCGCAAAGTAAAAAAAGAAACAAAGTTAAATATTGAATTCGGTGGCGGAGTGAGAAACGTGCAAACAGTATCTCAATTGTTTGAAATCGGAGTTGATAAAATCATCATCGGCTCTCTTTCGGTAAAAAACAAAATTGAATTTGAAACAATCTTAAAAAAATATCCTTCTTATAACTTGATCATCGCGGTGGATGCGCTTGATGATATGCTTGCGGTTAGCGGTTGGACTGAAGCAACATCTATTTCAGTTTATGACCATATCAAATATTGTTCGCAACTCGGCTTAACTCATTTTCTCTGTACAGACATTTCTAAAGATGGTATGCTGACAGGAACAAATATTGGCTTATACAAAAACATTCTCGCTCGGTTTCCAAACATCAACTTAATCGCCTCCGGTGGAATAAAAGATTTGGACGATGTGATAAAAGTAAAAGAGATTGACCCGTACGGTGTTGTTATTGGAAGAGCTATATACGAAAACAAAATTGATTTGAAGGAGCTTGCAGAACTTGGTCGCTAAAAGAATTATTCCCTGCCTTGATGTAAAAGACGGAAGAGTCGTTAAAGGCGTAAACTTTATTAATCTAATTGACGCCGGTTCAGCAGTGGAACTTGCAAAACGCTACTCGGATGAAGGTGCTGACGAATTGGTTTTTCTCGACATCACCGCTTCGGTTGAGAAAAGAAAAACGCTTCTTGAACTCGTGAAAGAAATTGCAAAAGCGATCCGCATTCCATTTACCGTTGGTGGTGGAATCTCCGAGCTGTCCGATATTGAAAAGCTTTTGAAGGCGGGAGCCGATAAAGTTTCTCTCAATACATCAATTGTAAAAAATCCAAATTTAATTACAAAAGCGGCGAGACAATTCGGCAGCCAGGCGGTTGTTGCTGCAGTTGATGTTAATATTGTAAACAATGTTTATAAGGTCTTTATCAAAGGTGGAAGAGAAGAAACCGAACTTGAAGGATTATCCTGGTGTAAAAAAGTTGAAGAGCTTGGAGCCGGTGAAATTCTTTTGACCTCAATGAACAAAGACGGAACGAAAGATGGTTACGACGTAACTTTTCTGTCCGAATTAAATAAACTTGTCCGCATTCCGGTTATTGCATCGGGTGGTGCGGGTAGCGAAAATGATTTTCTTGAGGCGTTCAGCAAAGCCAACGTTGATGCGTGTCTCGCGGCTTCTCTCTTTCATTTTGATATTTTGAAAATAAAAGATTTGAAGGAATTTTTACACGCTAATGGAATTGTAGTCAGGTTATAAACTGAAAAGGATTAAGAATATGAATAAGATTAAGATAGAAGAAATAGACTTTGACAAACTTAGCGGTTTGGTTCCGGCAATTGTAGTTGATGCTTCCACAAAAGATGTATTGATGCTCGGCTTTATGAATAAAGAGTCCGTTGAAAAAACTTTAGAAACCACTCTTGTAACTTTTTTTAGCCGAAGACGCAAAACATTGTGGACAAAGGGGGAAACCTCCGGTAACTTTCTTCACTTAGTTGATATTAAACTCGACTGCGATAATGATACACTGCTTGTCTATGCGAATCCGGACGGAAACACTTGTCACACAGGAAATTATTCTTGTTTCAACATTGAAAAAAGTTCTTCGCTCGATTTTCTCAATCAACTTTTCTCCCTCATAAAAAAGAGAAGAGTAGAATTACCCGAAGGTTCATATACAACAAAACTTTTTAAAGACGGCGCAAACAGAATAATTCAGAAGGTCGGTGAAGAAGCAATCGAAACCGTGATAGCGGCAAAAAATAGAGACAAACACGAGATCGTTAACGAAGTGTCCGATTTGGTATATCACTTGTTTGTTCTGCTTGTAGAACAGGAAATAGAATTTGCCGATGTTGTGGAAAATCTTAAAAAGAGAATGAAGTAATCAGCCACAAAAGATTATAAAAGTATATGATGAAAATAATATTGTTATCGGGTTTTATAAGCGTTTTTATTTTTTGTTCATGCAATAAAAAGAAAAGCGATATTCATATTTCAGGTTATTTCCCCATGAACAAGATCGTTAATCTTGATAGTCTTAACAGACCAATGGATTCAACGGCGTTATATTTTCCTTCTTATGAATTTGAAACGCTTGAGGATGATAATAGAGCTAAATCTCGAGCTTTGATGTTTACTAAACTAGCATCCTACTATTTGTATGATTTGAAAGAACCTATACTTTCATCAAAATATCTTGGAAAAAGAATGTATAGATTATTCTATGTTGGTCAAACCGATCCGAAATCAATTAGGTTGATAAAAGAAGATGATAGAGTAGATATAGTTATAAAATATGGCGTTTTCCCTGATCCATATGGTCCGGTAAAATTAGACAAAGAAGTTAATTTCAGTATTAAAAAGGAGTATTGGGACACACTGAGTACTTTGGCAAAAAAAACAAGAATGTGGAATGTTCCACCAATTGTAGATCATACCGATTTTTTTGGTTTCTTAATAGAGGGACATAGTGAATATGGGTATACACAAGTGGGGCGAGCAAGAATTGTTGAAGATGTAAATGCAAAAGAAACAAGAGAATTAAGAAAATTTTTCGACCGGGTAGAAAAACTAAGATAATCGTTCCCAATTATGTTCTAGAAAAAGAAAGTGTTAATTTAACAACCAAAATTTTGAAGAATCCTCCATTATCACTTCTTCATAACTTAATATTTTATACAGAAAGGACTAAACTTTGAAACCAAATCAAGTGGTAACTATAAATTATACATTGAAAGACTCCGAAGGAGAAATTATCGATTCCACATCGGAAGGAAATTCTTTTTCTTTCCTCAGCGGAACGGAACAAATTCTTCCTAAACTTGAAGAAGCTCTCGGCGGAATGCTCATCGGAAGCAAAAAGATCGTTGCATTAGCCGCAGCAGATGCGTACGGCGAATATTTTGACGATGCGGTTCAGGTATTACAGAGAAGCGAATTTCCAAAAGACATGGAAATTAAAGAAGGAATGGAATTAGTAACAAGCGCACCGGACGGAAGCCAAATGCCTTTTGTTATTACAAAAATAACTGATGAACAAGTCACGGTTGATTTTAACCATCCGCTTGCCGGAGAAGATTTATCTTTTGATGTTGAGCTTCTTGATTTGCGCGATGCAACCGCCGAAGAATTATCTCACGGACATGCACATGGAGCGCACGGACACCATCATCACTAATAATCAAATCACAAAACACAAATCCCAAAAGACAAAAAGAATTTGAATGTTAATTGGGATTTGTTTTTTGGAATCTACCGTTTGTTTTTTCTTCCCAACTCATATTTATAAATAACTTTTCCAACGTTAGCCAGGAACGGTAAACCAATCTGGTCGTATTCATATTTGTCATCATTAAAAACTCCATCTTCATTAACATAAATAACTGCACTTAAGAGAAACTCAACTTTATTTTTTGAGTCAACAACATAAGCGTTGTCGGTCAAGTAGCCATACGCTCCCCCAACCTTATTATAGATTTTTATGTAGTCCGGAATAGAATCTTTCGTACCACCATAGAGAAAAAACTTTACATAACCATCGGGATAATGATTGTAATTGTGGTATTCCGGAAACTCACTTTCTCTCGGAAGCAAAGACATTAGTTTTTTCAGAGATGCGAGATCCTTTTTTGTTAAAAGAAATCTTTTCCCTTTTGCAACCGAGTTTGGGAAAAAAAGAGCTTTTAACATCTCGTGTTGATCTTCAAGCGCAAAGCAATTCGAGTAGGTAAAATCTTTCGGATGCGCATGAATGCTGTCTCCTTCAACAACACCCACTCCTTGCAACAAGTCTTCAACATTGTTTTTATATTGAATATTATTTATTTGCACCGGTTGTTGATAAATTAATTTTCCCCCGGAATAAAAGGTAAAAGGATTTGTAACCCGGTTTTGCATTCCGCTTAAACCGTCGACAAAACGGTGAAATATTTTGGTTTTGTTATATCCCTTTTGCCATAGCGATTCGTTAAAATATTGTTGTCCAAGAAACTCGTATAACCTGTTGTAGGCATCGTTATCGCTAACAAGAAAAACTTTTTTTATATAATTTGCTAAAGACGGAAGTTTGTTCTGCGTAGAGGAATCAAACTCCACTTTTGATTCGCCTGAATAAGCGCTGTCAATTCTAAGTGAAGTTTCTTTTGTTAATCCTTTGATATTCAATTTGTTTAGTTTTTCAAGTGTTAACAACGCGGCTGGAAGTTTTACTGTGCTTGCGGGATAAAAATATTTTTTTGCATCCACGCGGTATTTATAAGTTTCCAGTTTCGCTCTCCCTCTTTTAGTCCGGTCTATTTTCGTATAAATAATTTGAACTCGGAATTTTCCCGGATTTTCTAAAACAACCGGAAAATTGTTCGCATTTTCTTTTAACAGATTCTCAAGAAAATTTTCTCCCTCTTTTTTATTTTGTGTAAAGCCGATCAAAGTAAAAAGAACAAAAAACAAAAAAACATTTCTCATGTTTATTCTCAGAAAAAATTAATAATAATACCCTATCGAAAAATAAAAATAGACCGGTCCAAGACTAATGGGATTTCCCGGCAAATTTTTTACAAAGAGAAAACTTCTTCCAACTGAAAAATCAGCCGGGCCAATCGGAGTATCAAACGACAGCGTTCCTCCGACACCATGTCGCAAATCCTTAAATCGTATTTGTTCCTGCCCTGGCCAGGTTGAACCTAAATCATACCGCACCAAAAAATATGTCGGAAAAAAAACTTTAACAGGAAACAAGAAACGATATTCAAAAGAGGAGGCAAGTATTTGTCTCCCGCGAAACTCATCTTCCCGCATTCCAAAAAACGAATATTGCCCGCCAAGAGAATACTGTTGAGAAAGCGGCAGGGTTTTATCAGCAAAACCAATTTTAAAACCAATTCCAACCGTATGAATATTGTTTAGTGAAAAATAACTTTTATAATTGAACTCGATATTTGTGTATCCCGAAGAAAGTCCACTAATTTTTTGCGCTGTTTCATAAAACGCTGCGACCTTTACCCCCTTTGTGGGATACGGATATTTATCCTGTGTGTCGATGTTGGATGAAACGCGGAAACTGATGAAAGAAAATTGAGTTGGATCAACTACCAGGTTTCTTAAATTTTTTAACTGATTAACTTCATACTTTCCTTTAATAATAACATTGCCAAACCTCTTAACTTGCATGCCTATCGCAGCTGAAAGCCCATAAAAAACTTGTTTGTACTCACCATAACTTTCACGGTTAAAAAATTTACTGCTCGAAGAAGGAACCTCCCGGTAAACAGACACATCGTTTGATTTATAATACGTATTAATATTATATGTGAGATAGGTGTCAAATATTCTGTCAGCTTTGTGTTCAAGCGTGTAAGAACGTCCGCGAGCCGATAAATAAAGGAGAAACCCAAGCTCGGTTGCCGTACCTAAAATATTTGCATCCCGGACATCAAGCCAAAGTTGTGGTTTGTTTTCATTATCAAGCTTAAACCCGATCCGGGCGGTATTTGAAATTTTTTCATCAACAATAAGTATTAAAATTTTTTTATCGCCTTCCCTTTCAATTTGAACATAGACGTTTTCAAATAACCCCGTGCTTCGCAGATTCGTCAGACCTTGTTGAATCTTTTCCGATTCAAAAACTTCTCCTTCGCGTATTGGAAACTCTCTGGAAATGATTGTTGGATTTGTATAAGAGTTCCCCTTAATTTTTATTTCAGAGACAATCCCTTCGCTAAAGAATAAAGAAAGATGTTGAGAAGATTTGTTAAAAGAGACGGAATCCAATTCTGCCAACGAATACCCGGCTTTACGATACAATTCAAGAATTTCTTTAATCACGGAAAATGTTTGGACCCCGTTGTAGGCGTGCCCTTCTAATTTTTTAAAAATCGTTTTTACCGTATCCAAAGAAAGCAGAGTTATTCCCTCATATTGTATGGTTTCAATAACTTTAACTTTTTCACCGTTAAAAGTTATTTTCGTCTGGTGATCAGACGTGTCAATTACAGCGCAAAGAGAATCATATTCTCCGTTCGAGTTTTGCTGATAAAGATAATTTAGAATGTCGCCGCTTGAAAGAGAATCTTTTTTTCCAATGATCTCTAGAAAATCTTTTCCTAAATCGCTTTCTCTATCTATCGTTACATTGTTAAAAATAATATCATCTTTATGGATGCGTTCGTTGTAGTCGGTCTGCAGTTTCTTTTCAATTGCGTCAAGCTGTGGTTCGGCAGATTCGTACCCAAGAGCAATTAAAGAATCGACACTAGTATAATCCGTTGCTCCAAAACCTTTTAAATTTGGAGTAATAATAAAATCAGCATAACGAAGTTGTTCTTCGTTTAACAATTTCATCGGAATGCTTACTAATTGATCCGCAACATTCCAGGGCACTTGAAGGTCTTCTTTTGGATGAAGATCACCCGTTGTATTTACTGCAATTAAAACATCGGGATGAAATTGTTCCGCTATTTTAACGGGAATGTTCGCAACTAAACCTCCATCCACCAATGTAAGGGAATCCATTTTAACCGGAGAAAGTAAAAACGAAACACTTGAACTTGCTCTCATCGCCTGGCTTAACGATCCGCTACCAAGAACAACCGCGTCTCCCGTTTCTAAATTTGTACAAACCGCACGAAATGGAATTTCAAGATCGTCGAAATCATCTTTTGCTTTCACTGGTGCTTGAAAGGAAAGAAGATTTAAATAATTTGAAAGTCGCTGACCATCATTAACGGAAGTTGGAATAATCGGTTTTAATCCTTTTAAACGAAGTGTCAGTACCGCTTTATCTTCGGAGATTTTTTGATCGACAAATAAATCTCTTCGATTAGTTTTCGCATCAACGGAAAGAAGATAACTCCAATTTGCCGTTCGGGCAATAGAATCAAGGGCCTTAACCGAATACCCTGCCGCATAAAGTCCACCGATAATACTCCCCATACTGGTTCCAACAATAAGGTCAATGGGAATGTTTTTTTCTTCTAACGCTTTAAGAACTCCGATTTGTGCGATGCCCCTTGCCCCGCCGCCGCTGAGAACAAGAGCAACCTTGGGCTGCTGAACAGGAATGTTTTGTGTAAGAAAAAAGGGGAGTTGTTTTTGAATGTATTCTGTTTTTAGAATTATTTTTTGTTGCTGACCAAAAACCGATGCCGCAAAGAATAGCGGTAAGAGAAGTATCTTAAAATTTTTCGACATCGGTTTTCCTTTTCATAGCTTCATAAAAAGCGAAGGAAGTTATTGTTAGCTATTTTTTCTTTTTTGCTTTCGCATTCTGTTCAGCGGTTTCTAACATGCGTTGCATAAATCCGCTTTTCTTTTTAGGATTTTTTACTGGTTCTAAAACTTCCTGTTTTCCATAATTTGTTACATAATACTGCTGGGCAATTGAAAACAAATTAAAGAGAAAATAATATAAATTTAAACCGGATGGAAACGACATGAATAAAAATGTTAACATTATCGGCATTACATAAACCATCGCTTGCTGTGACGGATCTTTAACAGTTTGTTTTTGTTGAACAAACGTAGTAACACCCATTAGCAATGCAAGTCCGCTTATTTGATCGATCCCAAAGAGAGGAAGTTTAAATCCTAAGTGATAGATAATATCCGGTTTTGAAAGATCATGGATCCACAACATAAATGGTTGTTGTCTCAACTCAATTGCTGTTTGGAATAATCCCCAGAGAGCAATAAAGATCGGCATCTGCAGCAACATAGGTAAACAACCGCCTGCGGGATTTATTCCGTAAGTAGAATAAAGTTTCATGGTTTCTTTATTCAACTTGGTCGGATCATCTTTAAATTTTTCTTTTATTTCCGCAATCTTTGGTTGAAGCATCTGCATTTTTTTCATCGAATGCATGCTGCTTTTAGTAAGCGGATAAGTAACTAATTTTATTATCAAAGAAAAGATGATAATTACAAATCCGTAGTTCGGAATAAATAAATGCAGGAACTCGAAGAGCGGAAGCATTAAATATTCGGCAATCGGGCGGACAATTATCTTCAATCCGATGAATCCACCAAAATCAATAATCTTATCAAAATTCTTTCCGTAGTGCTTAAAAAGGTCGTAGCTAACCGGTCCCAAATAAATTAAAAATGATTCAGAAGATTTTTCACTGGTATTCATTTTCATTTTTAAACTTGCGGAATACATTTCTTTTATCCCGCCATTAGGCCAGTGATAACTATTTCCTTTAATGTACGCGCCTTCAACATTCTCGGTGTTTTCAGGAGCGATAATCGCGGCAAAGTATTTATTCCTTATCGTTACCCAGTCAACTTTCCCACCAAAATCTTTTTCAACCTTTTCTCCTCCCTTTGGAGCATCAACAATGATCTGTTCTCCACCGGAAAAAACGCTTGCGTTCGCAGCGGCAGCTTCGTCAACTGAATTTTCTTCAACAAACCGTAATCCGCTGTTCCAAACAATATCGTACATCCCATTTGTAATAATGCTGTTCAGTTTGGAAAACTCAACCGTAAAGCGAGTATCATACCGGGCTCCGTAAAAAGTAAAATTCTTTTTAATATATCCGTTATTTTTTGTGTTGTACACAAACGAAATAGTAAGTGAATCATTTCCAGAAAGTTTTAAATCTGAAGATGTAACCGATGGAGTAAATGAAAGATCGGCTGTAGAAACAGCTTTTCCTTCAGAAGTAATAAAAGCTAAATCAAAACTGCTTCCTTTTGAATAATTAAGAAGCTGAACGTCCTTTTCGTAGTATGGTTTAGCGTTGGAGTCTTTTTTATAGTTCCAATTATTATATTTTTTTAAAAAATATTTAGTGATCCTTCCACCTTGTGTTGAAAGCTCAATAATAGCTTCATCATTTTCAACTATAATTGTTTTTTCTGGAAGTGGTGCAGAAGAAAATAAAGAACCTAGTGAGGCTGAATCTTTTTTTGTTGGAAGTTCTTTTACCTCTTCATTCTTTTTCTCATCAACTTTTGGCGTTTCTTCTTGTTTAACAATTTCCTGTTTTTTTTGCTTTGCCGGAGGCACGGTAGGTGCGCTTATATAAAGCCACACCATAAGGATAATCCCTATTAAGACAAATGCTATAGTTGTTTGTTTTTCCATACTATTCCTGTATTAAGTAAGAGGATCAAATCCTCCTTTATTAAATGGATTACATCGTAAAATTCGCCAAGTTGCTTTTGCACCCCCTTTAATAACACCATACTTGGTAAAAGCCTGGAGTGCATATTCTGAACAAGTAGGATAAAACCGGCATGAAGGTGGAAACAAAGGCGAAATTACTTTCTGATATCCCTTAATCAATAAAATAAAAATATATTTCATCTGTTTTCGTTTCTCATTATAGCACCAAGGATTTCTTGAACACCCGGCATTACGTCAAAAAGGCCTATTGTTTTCTGTTCTGTTTGATTTAAAAGAAAAGGTGAAAAAATAATAAACAGTTGTTTTTTCTTTTCATTACAGAATGAAGAAATCGGAAGTTTGTTCAAGCGGTAAGACTCCCGAAGAAGTCTTTTCACACGATTTCTCCAAACAGCATTTCCGGCTTTTTTTGAAACCGCTACAGCAACTTTAGGAAAAGCAACACTGTTTTCTTCAACAAAAAGGTAAACAACTTTAATTTTTTTATTACTAGAGAAGGAAATCTTTCCGCTTGTATATAATTTTTCGAAGAGTTTTTTTTCTTTTATCCGTTCATTTTTGCTAAAAGAAAAAGGTTTCACAACTCATTACTTTTCATCACTGACTGTAAGTCTTTTTCTTCCTTTTGCGCGACGTCGGGAAAGAACTCTTCTCCCATCTTTCGAACTCATTCTTTCGCGGAAGCCGTGTTTATTCTTTCTTTTTCTATTACTTGGCTGATATGTTCTTTTCATTTTTTCTCCTATTATAAAGGAAGCAAAAATAACCACTTATCGGTAAATAAACAACTATAAAGAGAATGAAAATTTCTGCCCAATATTTTGTCTCTGTCTACTTTAGATTATTAAATTCGTGTTTTCAAGCCTTTTTAGTTAAAAACTCTTAAAAAAGAAGGGTTGCCAATAAAAAACGAAGAAACAAAATTTTTTATTTATTTTTTAAAAATTTAACTTGCAATACAACTTTCATCTGTCTATTTTTTCATAAGAAAACAACCAACCGTGGGTTGTTGATAAATTGTGGACAAGTTGTTGTTGTGAAAACGTTTCACATTTTGTCGCCTTACAAAAAACGCCACCAAGCTTTTACAAAACGTTACTAATTTAAAACAATTCGCCGTATCTGTTTGTTTTATAATTGGTTACCGGGGCGCATTTAATGTTAGAAAGTTGTTGATAATATTGGTTCGGCTAAATAATAAAACCATTATTCTTTAATTTTTAATCAATTTTGTAAATTTTCTTTGTGGAAAACTAATGATTACTCTTGATTCATCTTACTCAACCCAAACCTTAACTCCCGAAAGAATTTGGCTCGATTGTCTTAAAGTTATAAAAGAAAATGTTAGTCCGATGGCTTATAGCACATGGTTTCTTCCTATTAAACCGGTTGGACGCCAAAATAATATTCTAAAGGTTGAGCTTCCGGGAAATTTTCATTGGGAGTGGATTGAAGAGCACTATAAATCTCTCATAACCAAAGCCCTAAAAACTGCTGCCGGTGAAGAAGCAAAATTAGAATACATCGTTGTTAATGATTTTGGACAAGACTCCGAAACAACAAAAACCCAACCAGTCCAACAACCCGAAAGAAAACAGGAAAACACTTTTTTTCAACAGAAGCAAGTTGAAAAAATAAAAAGCTCTTTAAATCCGAAGTATACGTTTGATAATTTCATTAAAGGCGAAGGAAACCAGCTTGCCAGAGCAGCAGCCGGGGCAATTAGTGAAAACCCAGGTGGTACGGCATTTAATCCCTTTTTTGTTTATGGTGGAGTTGGTCTCGGCAAGACCCATTTGATTCAGGCGATTGGAAATGAAATATTGGCTAAGTTGCCGGGCAAGAAAATTATTTACCTTTCTTCTGATCAGTTTACGGTCGAGTTTTTAGATGCTATTCAAAACAACAAAGCAAATGAGTTTTCTGCTTATTACAGATCAATGGATGTTTTAATTCTTGATGATATACAATTCTTGATCCACAAAGAAAAAACTCAAGAATATTTCTTTAATATCTTTAATACGTTACACCAATCAGGAAAACAGATTATTCTTTCAAGTGATAAAGCTCCAAAAGATTTAAAAGGAATGGACGAAAGATTGATTTCCAGGTTTCACTGGGGATTGCAAGCCGATATTCAACCACCAGACTTTGAGACAAGAATAGCTATTCTGAGTAAAAAAGCGAACGATTTTGGTATAGTTATTTCAAGTGAAATTTTGGAATATATAGCTACAAATATTACTTCAAATATCCGTGAACTCGAAGGCTGTTTAATTAAACTGTTAGCTAATGTTTCACTAAATTCGAAAGAAATAACTCTTGAATTAGTTAAAAAATCTGTAAGAGAAATCTCTACTTCAAAAAAAATTAATATAGGAATAGATATTATAACAAAGATTACATGCGAGTTTTTAAATGTTGAAGAAAATAAAGTTAGAGCGAAAACAAGGAAACAAGAAGTTGTGCTTGCGAGGCAAGTATCGATGTATTTATCAAAGGAGCTGACAAAGTCTTCATTAAAAACCATCGGATTACATTTTGGTGGAAGAGATCATTCTACCGTAATTCATGCATGCACTACAATAGATTTACTTTTACAAAAAGATAAATCATTCCGGGAATCTGTCGTTTTAATAAAAAATAAAATAGAAATAGCGTGTTCATAACTTGTTGTTCTAGTTCTTAAAAACTTGTTGATAGTGAAAGCTTATTAACAAGATGAAAATTATCTATTTGTTTTTAAGATTTAACCAACATAAAAAAAATGATAAAATTTTTGTAAGTCGTTCTCTTAAATAGTGTTCTCTAGTTATTAACATATAAACACTATTATTATAATTATTAGTTTTAAATTTAAATACTTAATTATTAATATATATGGTAGACGTGTTTCCTTGAATTTTGAAAAAAGCTTAAAAATATAAATCATTTTATTTTGAAATAACTCTCAGAACCTCTATTTTTAGAATGTGTATTCATATCTGTTAAAAAAAAGACGATTAACGTTTGTGAATTAAATTAACGGTTTAGAATAACTCAATTTATTAAACAAAAAAAGTGTTTTAAAAAATCACTATCGAGGAGAAGTAATAAATGAAACAATCCATTTTCATTGTCAGTCTGTTCTTTGTAGCTTTTGCTATAGCATTAGGGATATTCCTTTTAGTTTTTGGAGATCCATCAAATTTTAAAGACGGTGCCGGAAGATCAGTTCCGTTGAATTTATTAGGTACAATTTATACAGGTGGTCCACTTGTATCCTTACTTATTTCGTTATCAATTATGGACGTAGCAATTATTTTTGAAAGAGTCCTTTCGCTTAAAAAAGCGGCAGGAAAAAAAGCTATTCCTAAGTTTTTTGCTCAAGTGCTTGAAGATGTTAAAGCTGGAAGAATTGATGAAGGTTTGGCAGCTTGTGATGAACAAAGAGGTTCAGTTGCAAATATCCTTCGTGCTGCTTTATCAAGATATAAAGAACTCACCGCAGACTCTTCCAAGAAATTTGATCCTGAAAAAGCATTACCGGAAGTACAAAGAAGCGTTGAAGAAGCAATGATGCTTGAAGTTCCGCTCTTAGAAAAGAATTTAATTGCTCTCTCAACAATCGCTTCAATTGCTACAATGGTTGGATTGTTAGGAACAGTTGTTGGTATGATCAGATCTTTTTCAGCCTTGGCGCATGCCGGATCTGTTGATGCAACAGCTCTTGCAACAGGTATTTCCGAAGCACTTATTAACACCGCCGGCGGACTTATTGTTGCTATTATCGGTATTGTTTCCTATAACTTTTTCGTTAACAAAGTAGATAACTTCACTTTTCAAGTTGATGAAGCTTCTTATAACGTAATTCAAATCTTGAAGAGTAAGTAATTAAATTTTGAGGCGTAAACAATGGCTAGAATAAAAAAGAAAAGAGTTAATGTTGCAATTGACATGACCCCTTTGGTGGACGTGGCTTTTCTTCTATTAACATTCTTCATGATGACCACGCAGTTCAAACCACCTGAAGAAGTTGAAGTAATGTTACCATCGGCGCATTCGGAAATTAAAATACCTGAAACCAACTTAATGCAACTTTGGATAACGAAAGATGCAAAAATATTTTTAGGTTTTGATGCCCCTTATATGATGCAAACAATTTTCGGCGAAGCATTTCGCATGAAATCTGCCACGGAAGTTAAAAAAGAAGATCTGGCAAATTTGCTGATGAAGGCACGTATGACTAATCCAAAGTTAAGAACAATTATTCGTGGTGACGTAGACGTAAATTACGGGATTATTGCAGATATTATTGATATTTTGCAAAAGACACAAATAACCCGTTTTGCAATGGTAACAAATTTAAAAAAATAAATAATTTTTAAAAAAAGGAGTTAATTATGTCCGGTGGCGGCGTAGATGCTGGTGGCGGCTCAAGATCAAGAAAAAAAGGAAAGCGTAAACCGAAAAAACGTGTAAACGTTAGAATGGATATGACTCCATTGGTTGACGTTGCTTTTTTGCTCTTGACCTTTTTTATGATGACGACAGTCTTCAGAAAACCATCAACAATGGAAATTAATCTTCCTCCAAGCGATGCAAAAGTTGAAATTGCTGAATCAAACTTACTAACCCTTCGTATTGATGAAGCAAAGATGATTTATTACAGTTTTGGAATAGATATACCGAAAAAATTAAAGTTTGACGATTTAAAGAAATTCTTAGTTGAAACTGCTTCTCAAAATCCTAAACTTGTTGTTTTACTGAAAATCGACCGAAAAGGGAAGTTCAATTATATGGTTGATATTATTGACGAATTGAACATGGCAAAATTGGACCGTTTCTCTATCGCGCCGATGACAGACATTGATCTTAAAGAGATGGCAAGGGCGTCATAGAAAGGATATGAAAAAAATGAATGAAACTATAGCAGTTCAAAATACTCAAACCCCTTACGGTGCCTTTGAATTAAAAAAACTTTATCCAAAGAATTATTCAATTGGATTAACAATCGCAGTAATTTTTCATGTTTTTATGATAGGTGTTTACTTCTTCGCAATTTTTATGCAAAAAGAAGATGAGGATAACATTCCTACTGTAAGAATAATGAAATACAGCGAACTTGGTCCTCCTCCATCAATTTCAAATGAAATTCCTCCGCAAGTTGCTGTCTCAGGACCGGTTGTTAAACCTACCGTAGGTATTCCCGTTCCAGTACCCGATGCTTCTGTTTCACCCGAACAGACATTAGCGTCTCAGACAGAAATGAGCAATGTTGCCGGTCCTACAATTACTGAAGGAGCAGGCGGCGCTGGAGTACAAATTACTCAAGATATTAAAATTGATCAAGACGATGATAATCCGGAAATGGATAAATTTGTTCCTGTTGAAAAAATGCCCGATATCGTTGTTCAAGCAAAACCTGTTTACCCGGATCTTGCTATTCGTGCAAATTTAGAAGGACGTGTCTGGGTTAAAATTCTTGTTAGTAGAGAAGGACAGCCCAAAAAAGCGGTTGTTGTAAAATCAGATGCTGAAATATTTAATCAATCGGCAACCGATGCCGCGATGAAATATCGTTTTACTCCAGCGCTTCAAAACAACAAACCTGTTGCGGTTTGGGTGGTTGTCCCTTTTAAATTTGAACTAAGAGGCAATTAGTTTACTTGGGTTCTTTTTTTACTTATATTGGTTACGGAGCGGGAACAGTGTTTTCTCTTATCGGAATAGCGATGATCTTAGGTTTTATTTTTCCAAAAGAGACTCCCGCTCAGTTTAAATATATTATGGGTTCTACTTTGATGTTGTATGGAATATACAGAATGACCACTACTTATTTCAAAGCTAAAAGAGACGCAAGATTATTAAAAGAGGATGATGAAACGACAAACTCTAATACAACACCTTAAAATTTCTTTTCTTTTCTCTATTATTTTTCTCAGTTTTAACTGCCAAGAAAATAAAATTTCACCCACCAAAGGAAATTTAAAAGCATACGCCGACGAGTCGGTATATAATTTAATAACAAAAGAGAGAGACGCTTTTGATTCCTTATACACTGAAGCAAAAATAGAGGTTGAGCCGTTAACGGCAAGAGAAGGGATTACAAAAATACTGAACAATGAAATTAAAGTTTTTATTTGTTCAAGAGATTTTAATAAAGAAGAACTCGAATTTATTAAGGGACAAAAGTCCGAGTTACAATCATTTAAGTTTTGTTTTGATGCCGTTGTTGCGATAGTTTCCAAAAATAATGCTTTAACGGAAATTAAATTAAGTGATCTAAAAAAATTACTGCTTGGTGAAAAGAAAGACATTAAAATATATTTACCCCAAAAAAATTCAGGGGTGTATGAATTTCTTAAAACCGAATTATTGGAAGGGAAAGAACCTTCATCTGAAGTTCAAATAATTGAAAGTGAATTTGCTGTAAAGGAACAGGTCCTAAAAAACAAAAACGCGATTGGCTTAATCGGATTAAATATTTTGAAGGATACCAGCGATGTAACCCTATTGAAAATTGGATACGCGCGAAATCCTTTAGAACCGGTAATCTTTTATCAACCTCATCAAGGTTATATGATCAACGGCTCTTATCCGTTAACAAGAACAATTTATGCCCTCTTAAACGAAATAGGTTTGGGGTTGGCTTCTGGTTTTGTAACTTACTTAACAAGTTATGAAGGACAGGCAATTGTAAAAAACAATAATTTAGGACCGGCTGCGATTCCGGTTAAATTAATTTCAGGACAAAAATGAAAGTACCAATGAAAAAAACATTCATCACTTTAATTCTTTTCTTCTTTTGCTTCGGGCAGATAATCGCTCAAGATAAAGATAAAATTAAATCTGCCGAATCGGCAATAAAGAAAAAAGATTATCCCGCCGCAATGCAAATTGCAAAAGAATTTCTTGATATTGATTCCGCAAATATCGCATTGCGTATCTTAATTAATGTTGAGTCCAACAATGTAGTTAATAAAGAATTATATGAAATGATCGGCGACTCATACGCAAAACTTAAAGTGATAGAACTTGCATTGTTGAATTATGATAAAGCCGAAGCCTTAGACTCGCTTGATAAAAATATCAAATTTAAAGCAGCAGAACTGTTATATAAAGAAAAACGCTATACGGATGCAGTTAATAAATATCTAACTATCATTGCACTTGATTCTACAGATACGAAAGCATTATACAATACAGCAAATATTTTTTACTTAGCTAAAATGTATCCCGATGCCGCACTCTATTTCGATAAATATCTCGTTTACGAACAACTTAACGGGTCACATTTAAAGGCAGCAAAAAGTCATTTAGAGTCAAGGAATTACCAAAAAGCTTATGAATATGCCAAACTTGCCGCCGAAAAAGATAAAGCCGATAAAGAAAACATAAAAGTTCTCGCGGTTGCAGCTGCTTGGTTGGGTAAATACGATGAATCATTAAGTTATTATTCACAAATAGAAGATTCAACACTAACTAAAAGTGATATCAGAGATCTTGTAAATGCAGGAAGAAATTGTAGAGTAATTCATAAAGATTCCCTTGCTCTGATCTATTTCGACAAAGTCTTGAGTATTGACAGCACTTATAAAGATGTTTTTTGGGATGTGGCTACGCTTAATTATACACTAGGCAACTATGATACGGCAATAGTTTTTTTCGATAAATTTTTAGCAGAAAAACCAAACTTTGAACCGGCTATAAGATTTAAAGCTTTTGCCTATTTACAGAAAAAAGATTATGACAAAACAAGGGAATATCTTTTAGAGGCAATTGCTTTAAACGATACCCTGGTTGACTCATACTTCTGGCTTGCTCAATCTTACAAAGCGGTAGATTCCCTCGGAAGATCAGCCGAAGTGATGGAAAAAATGATCTCGCTCTGCAAGGGAAATGAAGGGCTCTATGAAAAAAAGCTTCAAGATGCTTATGAATTTTTAGGTCAAACAGCTTTTGAAAAAAAGAATTATGGTGGCTCAATTCCATATTTATTGAAAGCGTTGAGTTACAAATCCGATAATTTAACGGTTACGTTTATGTTGGCAAATGCATATAATGTTATGAAGGATACGGAGAACGCTAAAAAATATTTCTATAAAGTATTAAATTTGGCGTCTGACCGATCAATGGAATATGAAAATGCGTATAAAAATTTAAGAGCTATGGGAGAATTACCTCCAAAGCCTCCGCGCAAATAGATATTTGAAGTTTTCGAGGTTATTTGGAAAGAGGATCATGTTCTAGAGCTTTAGTTTTAAATTAAATAATTTCTTCAAAAAAAATATTAGGAAAAAAAGATGATGACAAAAAAGTTGCTCAGATGGTTGCCGGTTTTTTTATTAATTTTTTTGGTTTCGTGCGGAAAAAAAGAACCACAAAAATTAAATTTTGAATGGCAGGGATACGATAATCCGACGGTTCGTTACCATTTTGAATTTCCAAAAGGTTGGTCAATGACCACCGATCCTGGAAGAGTACGTTTGCTTTCTTCTCAAGACGCCTATGATAAATTTGTCGACCCGACATCAAAGGGAACTATTGGAGCTTTAATTATAGTCTCTGTAGCAAAAGATACACTTGGTGGCGATTTACAAAAATTCTACGATGCGACTCTGGCTTCTGATAAAGACAAAGAAACCATCGAAAAGTATGAAGCAGTTACCGATACAGTAGTAGGAGATAAGCCGGCAAAGCGTCTTTACTACCGTTTGAAGTATGACAAGGCAACAATCAAAAAAGTTGAGAAATATTTGATTGCGGCAGATACACTAGATTATGTGATAGAATTTATAAGCTTTAACGAAATGTTTGAAAGTTATAAGCCTGCCGTTGAAAAATTAGTTTCAACTTTTGAATTCCCGAAAAAATTAGAAAAAGGACAAGAAGATCCGGCAAACAAACCTTCGGCAACTTTTTCTACTTACAACAACCCGCTTTACACAATTGACTATCCGGATAATTTCAATATCAAAGCGGCAAAAAAAGGTGAAACAGGATCAACTGCTACTTTTAGCGGGTATCGTTTAGATTGTACTTTTGTCGTTGATGTTTTTCCGTCGCAAAACTTAAGCGTAGAAAAAGTATTTGACCAAAACAAAGGAAATTATAAAGGCGCTAACGGACAAAAAGAAACTACAATAAATGGATTAAAAGCAATCTATATTAATTACTCGGTAGCTTCAAACATCGGAAGCCGGGCTTATTTTGTAGTAAAAGGTTCGAATGTGTATCGTTTAACTTTAAATTGGTTTAAACCTCAAGAAGCAGATTACATCTCTGCTTTTGAAAAGATGGCTTCCTCTTTAAAAGTTAAATAGTTTTTTTTCTGTTCTAAGGCTGACAAAAGTTTTTCTTGTTTATAAACAAGAGCGATAAAACGTCAGCCTTTTTCTTTTTAAAAACTAAATGAGGTGGTTATAAATTTTTACATCTTATGGGATGTAAGACAGTTCTGCAAAGCTTCCGCCGTAATTCGATGATGACTGGCTGACCATTTAACTTTTTTCTCAGGAGTCAGCCATAGGGCTTGGGGGGATTCATGTTTTAAGGAAAAATCTTCGGCGATTTGATTGCTTATTTCTCTTGCAGTAATGACATCAACAATGCCACAGCGTAACTTAGATTCTTGATCAATTTCTCTAAACCAAAGCTCAAATATTTTTTGTACAACAAAACTTACTGTACATCGCGAGCTTATTTTTAATAAGAGAATATCGAAATCACTTTCCTGATTATTTAGAAATGCATTGTAATCATCTATTGTTTCTAATTTTTGTACTTCTTTCATATAAAGCCGTTCTTAATTATGATCTGATGGTTCCATGTGGATGTGGACAATGGAATTTTTTACTTTAGATTGAATTTCTTCCTCAATAGCACTCGCAATTTTATGTGCATCCTGTAAGGGAGTTTCCCCAAGGAGATGAATATTCATTTCGATAAAAATATCCGGGCCTGAGTTTCTAATTTTTATATCATGTACATCGTGAACAATTTTCATGTCCTGAATAATTGTCTTTACCTTCTCGTTAATACCAAGCGGAGCGGCATCAAGAAGAACGTTAATAGCCCGTTTCCCAAGTCGATAGCTAACAACCACAACTACAAACGCAACGATAATGGAAGAAATAGAATCAGCCGCGTGAAAATTGATTGTGTAAGCTATTAATCCTATAAGTACAACTCCCGAACTTAAAATGTCGGATGAAAAGTGAAGTGCGTCTGCTTCAAGCGCCTGGCTGTTGAATTTTTTAGCCGCTTTAGATAAAGCCCGGGAACGTGTAATATCAACTAAAATTGAAGTGCTAATTACAAAGAAACTCCAAAAAGTTACGTCAATTTCTAATTTTCCTGTCCTCAAACGATGCACAGCTTCATAGACAATCCAGCCGCAGGTAATTAATAATAAAATCGTTTCGATGAGTGCGGAAAGGTTTTCTATCTTACCGTGTCCATAATGATGGTTATAATCAGCCGGTTTGTCGGAAACTCGAACCGCGATGAGAGTCATCCCGGCGGCAAGTAAATCAAAAAAAGAGTGTACTCCTTCAGAAATAATTCCTAAAGAGCCCGTTGTAAAACCGACTATTAATTTAAAGGTAGTTAAAAAGATTGCCGCCAAGAAAGAACTTAACGCAACATTAGATTTTTCGCTTGCCATAAATTATTTGTTTTTTTTTGAATGAATGAACCAGAGTTTCCAGGTAATTACTATAATTTCATTACAAATATTACACAATAAAAAGAAAAAGAAAAATTATTGGCGCTGCTTCGATCAACCGTAAACGGAAGTTCGCCAGAGATGCGGGGTGAAAAATTTTTGCAGATAACGTTTAAAGTGAAAAAAGTCATAACAAAAAAATTGTTATGACTTTTTTGATTCTGAAAAGCGAACTTACATATTTAGAATATCGTTATAAATAATAAAAGCCGTCAGCAAAAAGAAGAGCACCAACCCTGTATTTTGGATAGCGATTTTCACTTTGATCGGAAGTTCGCGTTTTATAAATCCTTCAATCAGAATTACAATTAAATGTCCACCGTCTAAGACCGGTAGCGGAAGAATGTTTATAATTGCAAGGTTCAAACTTAACAGCGCAAGGAACATCAAAAAGCTTGACAAACCGGAGTCTGCGGAGCGGGCGGCAAACTGTGCAATGCGGATAGGTCCGCCGAACGCTTTTCCTGCTTCAATTTTTCCGGTGATAACATTTTTTAGCATGACAAAGGTAAGCTCCGTCATTTTAACGACATCTTTTATACTTAATGTAACCGATTCAAGCGGGCCGTAAGTAAGTCGTTCTGTTGGACCAAGATAAAGATACCCGCCAAGCAATATTCCGATCTTTCCTTCTTTGTTGGGCGCTACACTGATAGCAACCGTATCTTTGTTCCGCAACACAGCTAACGAAAGAGTTTTTCCTTTAGAAGTCGAGATCGTCTGGATGGTTTGTTCAACCGAGACAAGATCGGTGTTGTCAATTTTTAAGAGGACGTCGTTAATTTTTATTCCGGCAGAATCAGCTTTGGAATTTTTCAGGACATCGCCGATAACCGGTTTCAAATTTTCGGTTGTTAAGAACATGCTTTTCGATTCATCGGTAGGAATTTTTTTCCGGGGAACGGCAAGCCAGATGTCTTCGTTGTTTCTCTTAACTTTTACTTTTAAATCTTTTCCCATTGTGTTGATAAAAATTTCAGTACGGATATCTTCCCAATATTTTACCGGGGTTCCGTTTATGGAAAGGATTTTATCGTGAGTTTGAAAGCCCGCTGATTCAGCCGCGCTTCCTTGATGAACAATTCCGATGGTTGTGGTTTTGGTATATTGTTTTCCGTAAAAGAAATTTGATCCCCAAAAAATTGCAATTGCCAGAAGCAGGTTCATTGCAACACCGGCGGTGATAACAAAAACTTTTTTGCCGGTGCTTTTAGAGCGGAATTCCCAGGGCTTCGGTTCACTTTCAGCAAAACTTGTATCCATGCTTTCGTCAACCATTCCGGCAATTTTTACATAACCGCCGAGAGGAAGAAGACAAAGCCGGTAATCGGTATTCCCTTCTCCGTCAAAATCTTTTGGTAATGGTCCGTAAGAAAATCCCGTTTTTTTATTAAACCCGAACAACCGGTAACCAAACCCAATGGCAAAAGCGTCAACACGCATTCCACTCATTTTAGCCGCGGCAAAATGCCCGAACTCGTGGATAAAAACTAATATCGCTATCGTTATCACAAAATAAAGTAATTCACTCATAAACCAACAAACTCCTTTTAGATCAATTGTTCAGCAAAAATTCTTGTTTCTTTATCACACATAATAATCGTTTCCAAATCCGGTTTTAAATGATTTTCAAACCGGTCTAACGACTTTGAAATAATTTCCGGTATCGCCGAAAATTTTATTTTCCCTTTTAAAAATTTATCAACCGCAATCTCGTTCGAGGCATTCAATATACAAGGAGAAGTTCCCCCGGCATCCAATACATTAAAAGCTAATTTAAGACATGCAAATTTATCAAAATCCGGCTCAAAAAACGTTAACGTTTGTATCAACGGTAAATGAGTTGATATAAATTGTGATGCAAATCTTTCCGGATACGTTAACGCGTACTGTATCGGCAGTTTCATGTCCGGAGTGCTCATCTGCGCTTTTATCGAACCGTCTACAAACTTAACCATCGAATGAACGATTGACTGCGGATGAACGACGATCTCAATTTTTTCGCAAGGCAGGTCGAACAACCAGCGAGCTTCTATTACTTCCAAACCCTTGTTCATCATTGATGCGGAATCAATGGTTATTTTGTTTCCCATTTTCCAGTTCGGATGATTGAGGGCTTCTTTAACCGTTACGCTTGATAATTCGTTTTTTGTTTTATGCAAAAACGGTCCACCGGAAGCAGTTAAAATTAATTTATCTACACTTGAAACATCTTCTCCAACAAGACACTGAAAAATCGCGCTGTGTTCGGAATCGACGGGAAGCAGTTCAGCCGAATATTTTTTAGCAAGTTCGGTAACTAATTCACCGGCAACCACAAGGGTTTCTTTGTTTGCCAGGGCGATTCGTTTGCCTCGTTTAATAGCTTCAAGAGTAGGCGCCAAACCGCAAAAGCCGACCATTGCACCGACAAAAATATCATAATCATAATCAGCGGCAATTGAAAGTAATCCTCTTTCACCTGAGAGAACCTCACACTTGCTTCCTATTTTTTTTTTCAATTCTGCGGCAAGATTTTCATCTTTAACTGCAACAACCTTCGGATGAAATTCATCGATCTGTTTTTCAAGCAAATCAATCCGCGTATTTACGGTTAAGGCTTCAACTGAAAAGTGATCCGGAAATTTTCTGATCACCTCTACGGTGTTGATGCCGATAGAACCGGTTGAGCCAAGGATAGCAACTTTCTTCATGTTATGCTATACAAAAGAAAAAAAATAGTTAAACGAAAGAGTCATTTTTACATTAAGTTCCGCATTAAAGCAAGTAGTAAATTGAAAACGATTAAAACATTTATTGTTGTTAATACTTTTTCGAGTTTAGAAATATTTTTATATGTCTCGTTGGTAAGAGGAGACTTTTCCGCGACACTTTTTTCAATTTCAATCCGCACTTTTTTTCCCGAAGGAATAATAAAAGCAGCGGTTAAAATAATAACGATAACCGTGACGAACTGTTTGGTATAGAGCCAGTGATTAGCGCCGGAAGCAAATTGAAAAAAGCCGTAACCGATCGTTATTGAAAGGGGAATCCCTGTTACGAGAATGCCGGTCAAGCCGATCATTCCACCGAGATTTGTAAGTTTTAACCAAAAGGATAAAAGCGTTTTTTCGCTTTCGGTTCCCTTTTTATCTTTTATAATTTTGCGCAACAACAAATCGGCAGGAATTACTCCAAGCCACACAATAACCGAAACAATATGAATCGCTCTAAGAAAAACATACTCAGCCATAAATAAATCCTTTTACAATGAAAATATAAGAAAATTAGCCGCGTGATTATAGTGGATAATTTGCCGCTTTTCATGGGAACAAAAAAGTGGCATAAAAACTCAAATAATCAGGCGGTTCTTAGTTAAATGAACTACAGAATGCACAAATGAGTGTGTTGAGGAGAGAGAGAATTTCATAGGAACATTCCGATAGTAAATTAACCGCCGCGCACTACGAAAAGTTCAACTGTATGAAAAATAAAAAGCGGTAGTTTATTACCGAACTACCGCTTTTCTAAAACGCCGGAGACGAATTACTTCTGTAAACCGAATTCCAAGTTTAAAATGATGTCGACATTTTTACCAACGACAAGTCCGCCGGTTTCTATCGCTTTATTCCATTGTAACCCATAATCAAATCTGTTTACCGTGGTTGTGGCAACCCAGCCGGATTTTGAATTTCCCCAGGGATCTTTAATCTCTCCGTTAAATTTTGTATCAAGAGTAACGGTTTTTGTTACCCCGCGCATGGTTAAGTCACCGGTAATTTTGTACGTGTTCTTCCCGGTTGCTTTAATTGATTTGCTGACGAATGTTAATTCGGGATACTTTTCCGCAGCAAAGAAATCATCCGACTTAAGATGTTTATCTCTCGCTTCGTTATCGGTAGTAATAGAAGCGACTTTTATATCAGCTTCAACCTTTTCAGGTTTTCCTTTGGCATCTGTTGTAAGCGTTACGTCGTAGTCGTTAAATTTTCCTTCAACTTGCGAAATAACTAAGTGTGTTACCGAGAAACCGATTCTTGAGTGAACTTTATCCGGTTTCCATGTTTGAGTTTGTGCAAACGAGCTTGCTGTGATAAGAGCAAAAGCAGCCGTTGCAAGAATGAGTTTTTTCATAGTTTGTTTTCCTTTTTATTTTTTTTGATTTAAATTTTTACATCGAACAACATAACCCCGGTATCACTTTTTGCCGAGAAAGTTACTTCCTCTTCCACAGAAATTTCTACTGCATCTCCTTGAGATAATAGAAGTTCACCAACAGCTAATTCTCCCGAAATTGTGTGAAGATAGATTCCTCTTCCCTTTTCAAGATGAAATTTTATTTCTGTTCCTTTTTGAAGATCGGCGAGATAAAGATTCACATCCTGACTTATAAAAATTTTCCCTTCGCTCTTTTTATTTGAAGCCACAAGTTGAAGTTTATTTTGTCTCTCCTTTTTTGATAGAGTGATTTGTTCATATGAAGGTAGTAAATCATGCTTGTCCGGCATAATCCAGATTTGAAACAAATGTACGTCCTCGACCTTTGAAGGATTGAACTCGGAATGATATACGCCTTTTCCGGCGGTCATTTTTTGCAAATCCCCTGCATTGATAACCGAATGAGTTCCGGTGCTGTCTCGATGCTCAAGCGCTCCGCTTAAAACATAAGTTATTATTTCCATGTCCTTGTGCGGATGTGTCGGGAAACCTGCTGCCGGCTCAACATAATCTTCATTAATTACTCTGAGTGGCCCAAAGTGCATTCTTTCTTCATCATAATATTCCGAGAAAGAAAAAGAATGAAAGCTGTTAAGCCAACCAATTTTCGTTCGCCCGCGCTGATTACTTGTTATAAGGTTTATCATTTTAGCACCTAATTTTTTTGAAAATCATTTATGTTGAAAAAGGATTTTCCCCAATTATTTTTAAAAACAAATTCGTTTAAAGGTTTTCTTTTCCGCATCGCCAATACTTCATTTTTTCGAGTTTCAAAATTTTCATTCCCGGGTAAGTACCCGGCAGCAAGTACTGAAACAGGGGCATAATTTTCATTTAACTGAAAGACTTCCCTGGCTTTGTCGCGGTAAAATCCTCCCATCTGATGAATATAAATGTTTAACGCAATTGCTTGCATCGTTAAATTTGCGACACTCGCCCCCAGATCATAGTAGGCGTAATTGTTCTCGGAATTCTTGTGTGATAATCGAAGCGAAGCTATTGTTAAAATCAAAGCCGAAGCCGTTGATGCCCACGATTTATTGCTGTCCGTTAAAAGATCGATCATTTTATTAAATTGTTCGGGTTCATCTTTTGTTACTACAATAAAATTCCACGGCTGTTCGTTACGCGATGAGGGAGTCCAGCGGGCAGCTTCAAAGAGCAGCGATAAATCATTTTGTGAGATTCTTTTTTCAGGATTAAATTCTTTTGGACTCCATCTCTTTTTAATTAATGGAAGAATTTCATTTTCTTGCTCTATATGGAGTGCTTCAATTTGCATAAGATAATTTTTTAAGTTCTGATATTTTAAGTTTAAAGTATTAACACAAAATTTTTTTATTTGGTTCCCGATAAACCTGTTCCAAGTTTTTTTAATAATCTTGCTAACTCTTCCTGTTCTTTTTCGGTAAGAACGGAGGCAAGTTTTTCGATGTGTGCTGCATGCTGCAAAAAAATCTCATTAAACAGCAATTGCCCTTTTGGGGTAAGTTGAACAATTATCGTTCGTCTATCTTCCTTGCTGTAAATCCGTTGAACAAGTCCTTCTTTCTCCAGATTATCAACCACAAGCGTCATATTTCCGCCACTAACGAGTTGTTTGGTGCAAAGCGTACCGATAGTCATCGGACCTAAATGCCCCAAACTTTCCAATACGCTAAATTGCGGTTCTGTCAGGTGAAAGCTGCGAATATTTTCTAATGATTTTTTGCTGAACGTTGTATAAGCCCGCGCCAGTTTAACCCACATGGAAAGCGCCAGATCCTGTTTTTTGCCGTATTTTTTTGTTGTTTTCATGTTTTTCTGTTTAATATTAAATATCTTAACGTTAAAATACTTATATGTTTTGGAATTGTCAAGTGAAAAAATTTTATTTACTAAAAATCATTTTTTTTGTTTGAACAAAACTGCCGGCTTTTAATTGATAAAAATATACGCCGGAGGCGTATCCGCCTTTGGTGGAAACTCCGCTGGTTAAAGCAGCGATGTTTTTTATATTGAAAGAAGTCTGATGCAATCCCTCATTCTGAAATTCATTTACCAGCGTTTCAATTTCATTTCCAAGCAAATCAAATATTTTTAAAGTTACGAAACCGTTGGCAGCAAGTTGATAATTTATTGTTGTGGTTGGGTTAAATGGATTGGGGAAGTTTTGGTTTAATTGAAAACTTTTTGCACGCATCGTTTCTTCAACTATACCGGAAACCGATGTGACAGTCACGTCAAAATTAGAAGCAAAATTCCATTGCGATTTTTTGCTGCATGCTGTTGAATAAAGGGTTACTTTACCTGCGGTAGCTGGAGCTGTATATTTGAATTTGAAAACATATTGTCCGCCGGAAAATAGTTTTTTACTTGGATGAGTTAGTTCGCTATTTAATATTTTTAAATTTCCGTCACTTGTTAGTAATGCTCCACTTGAAGCAGCAATATCAATCCCAACCGCTGTTCCAGCTCCACCGGAAACGGTAACCGTATAATCTCCGGTTTGAGAAGGCTGCAAAGTTGCCGGTCCCTGAATAGAAACCAAAACAGTTGAAGTGCTTGCGCTTGTGTGGCAATAACATCCGGAATTATTAGTTTTTTTTGTATAACCGCTTACTCCGCCCGGATATGCGTTAAGCAAAACAACAACAAAGCTTGATATTAAAAATGCGACGAAAAATTTTTTCATAAAATCCAGAGCTTTACTTATTTTAAAAGAAGGAGTGTTAAAATACTGAATAAACATTTATCAATTAAAAAAAAGATACCTATTTTTGACCAATGAAATTCTTTGTGTTGAAGTCCGGTTGTCAGCATAGCTATTGTAAATATCACTTAAGAATAAAGGATTCTTTATGAAAAAACTTTCTCTCTTTTTTATTTTCTTCGTTTTTTCTTTTTCTCTTTTTGCTCAAAAAGAAGAAACAAAAGATAAATTGAATAGCGGCACTTTTAGCGGATTAAAATTCCGCAGCATCGGTCCCGCGTGGAACTCCGGACGCATCGCAGACTTTGCTGTTAATCCCGCCAATACAAGCGAGTATTGCGTTGCAACTGCAAGCGGAAATTTATGGAAAACCACAAACGACGGAACAACATGGAGTGCAATTGCCGACACGCTTCCGTACTCACTTGGCGTTGTAAAATTAGATCCAAATAACGCGAATGTCGTTTGGGTCGGCAGCGGTGAAAATAATCATCAACGGGCACTCGGGTACGGAATGGGCGTTTATAAATCGACTGACGGCGGACAGAGTTGGGCATTCATGGGCTTAAAAGATTCACGCCAGGTGGGAGGAATCGTTATAGATCCGCGAAACTCAAATGTTGTTTACGTTGCTGCTGAAGGTTCTGTTTGGGCCCCGGGCGGTGAACGCGGGCTTTATAAAACTACCGACGCGGGAAAAACATGGAACAAAGTTTTGAACATCAGCGAAAATACCGGCGTAAATAATATCGCGTTTGATCCTCGAAATCCTGACGTTCTTTATGCAACTTCGGAACAAAGACGAAGACATATCTTTACTAAAATTGGAGGCGGACCTGAAACGGCAGTTTATAAATCAACTGATGCCGGCGCAACATGGGAAAAAATTATGAAGGGGCTTCCTTCCGTTGATCTTGGTGGAACCGGGCTGGCTGTTTCTCCGGTTAACCCCGACATCATCTATTTAAGTTTGGAAGCAGCAGAAAAAAGTAGTGGTTTTTTCCGTTCAACTAATCGTGGCGCAACTTGGGAAAAGATGAGCGACACTTATGGTTCCGGTCAATATTTTAACGAGATTTATTGCGACCCGAAAGACGCAGATAAAGTTTATTTGATGGACACATATTCTAAAGTTACAGAAGACGGCGGAAAAACCTGGAAGCTTGTTGGGAACAATGCACGCCACGTTGATGACCACGCTTTATGGGTTGATACCAACGACACAAAACATTTTATGATTGGTGGAGACGGCGGTATTTATGAATCATTTGACAATGGGGCGAACTGGATTTTTAAAAGCAATTTGCCGATAACTCAATTTTACCACGTTAGCCTTGATAACAGTTTACCTTTTTATAATGTCTTTGGCGGAACGCAGGACAATCAAAGTATGGGCGGTCCTTCACGCACGATAAGCGAAGACGGAATTATTAACAGCGATTGGATTATGACCGTTGGCGGCGACGGATTCTGGCAAGCCATTGATCCAACCGATCCGAATATTATTTATTCTGAATCACAGTATGGAAATATTATCCGCTATGATAAGAGAAGCGGTGAATTAATAGATGTTCGTCCCGAACCGGTAAAAGGAGAAAAAACATTTAAATGGTATTGGGATACTCCTTTTATTATAAGTCCGCATTCACATTCACGGTTATATATTGGGGCGGAAAAAGTTTTTAGAAGTGATGACAGAGGCGATAGCTGGACTGAAATTAGCGGCGACTTAACCACGCAAACCGACAGAAATACTTTTCCCGTTATGGGAAAATATTGGAGCGCAGACGCGTTGGCAAAAGATTTAAGCACTTCACAGTTTGGTTTGATCGTTACACTGGCAGAATCACCTTTAAAAGAAAATCTTTTATACGCCGGAACGGATGACGGATTAATTCAAGTAACGGAAGATGCGAAGACCTGGCGAAAAATTGATAATGTTCCTGATGTGCCGAAGTTTACGCTGGTAAGCGATATTCTCCCTTCCCGCTTTAGCGAAAACGTTGTGTATGCATCGTTCAATAATCATAAACGTGATGATTTCAAACCATATCTTTTTAGAAGCACCGATAAAGGAAAATCGTGGAAATCGATTGCGGGAAATTTGCCAGCTAACGGTGCAGTGAATACGATAGTTGAAGACCTGGTAAATCAAAATCTTCTTTTTGCCGGAACAGAATGGGGAGTTTTCTTTTCGGTTGATGGCGGCGAAAAATGGATGCAATTGAAAAATGGACTACCAAATATTAAAATAACCGATCTCGCAATTCAAGAAAGAGAAAATGATTTAGTGGTCGCTACGTTTGGACGCGGATTTTATATTCTTGATGATTATTCTGCATTGCGTTCGGTATCAAAAAGTTCACTTGAAAAAGGATCGGAAATTTTTCCGGTACGTGATGCGCCGATTTATATTCAAAGTCAGGGAAGATATGGACAAGGTTCAACGTATTACAAAGCGCCTAATCCGGAATTTGGTGCAACGGTTACATATTACGTAAATGATGTTCCGAAAACTTTAAAAGCGGAAAGAAAAGAAAAAGAGAAACCGCTTTTTAAAGATGGAAAACCAATTCCTCAACCTTCAGATGAAGAATTAAAGGCTGAAGAATCTGAAATAGCTCCATATCTCATTTTTACTTTTACGGATGAAGCCGGCAACGTGGTTAGAAAACTTACAAAAGCTGCCGCCGCAGGCGTAAACCGTGTTACCTGGGATTTGCGTTATGAATCAACTGAACCGGTTACCGTAAAAGAAAATAAATTTAATCCAACAGCAAAACAAAACAGCGCGCTCTTGGTTTTACCTGGAAAATATAAAGTTAGCTTGTCGATGGTTGTTCGAGGTGAAGAAAAACAACTTGCCACACCTGTTGAGTTTAACGCCGTACCTTTACAAAACACGACCATCCCAGCAGCAGACCGTAAAGAACTTGTCGCATTCCAACAAAGATCATACGATCTTGCAAGAGCGGTTTGGGGCGCACAACGGTTGACTCAAGAGCTTAAAAATAAAATGGAAACAATAAAGCAAACATTGAATAACACACCGGCTGCATCTTTCTTGTTGATAAAAAAAGCTGAAGTAATTTCAAAAAAACTTGATGATATTCTTTTTGCCTTTAACGGAAAGCCTGGAAAAGCAAGCGCGGAAGAAATTCCCCCGCAGGAAGTTCCATTGAATTGGCGGCTAGAAAAAATGATTTATGCACAAACAAATTCTACTTCCAACGTAACGAAGAATCAAAAAGTTGCATACGAAGTTTTGCACGAATCAATCCAACCGATACTACAACAGCTAAAAGAAATTGATGAAGTTGAAGTGAAAGCGATTGAAAATGAAATGGAAAAACTTGGCGCACCATGGACACCGGGAAGAATTCCGGAAGTGAAATAAAATTTCTCTGTGTCTCAGTGACTCTGTGGTGAAATGAATCCTTTACCACAGAGTCACTGAATTTTAACTCGCAGTTTTAAAGAATACCAAATTTGTTAAATATTTTTGCTAAATCAGGTTGATATTTAGCATATTCTTTCAAGGCGTTGATGAGATTATCTGTATTGTTTTGTTCAACTGCTTTTTCGTTTAGTTCTTTTCTTTTCAAAACGATGTAAATAATGTAAGAAGCAAGGGCGAGAATGCCCAAAAGCCAGCCTAAAATTTCTTGTGTATTCATTTCTATCTCCTTTTGCTTAGCAAAAGATCAGTTACAAAATTAATTGCCAATCCGTAAATAAGCATTCTTAAAACATCAAAACTTTTAATGTCTTTATCGGAAAAGTCAACTATTAGAAAGCCAATAGCAAGAAGAATTGTTAATTTTCTAAAAATTTCTGCTGTTGAAAACTTCTTCTTTTTCTTCTTCACAAAATCCTTTGTCTAACAATTTGTTCAAACAGTTGGTAATTTATTTGCAACTTATATTTTTAAAAAACAACTTTCAAGCAAAAATATTTTAAATTATGAAAACGATAAACAGAATAACCTCTCTTTTCAATATTGAATATCCGATCATTCAAGCGGGAATGGTGTGGGTAAGCGGGTGGAAACTTGCTTCAGCCGTTTCAAACGCAGGCGGTTTGGGACTCATCGGCGCCGGTTCGATGAAGCCTGAATTGCTTCGTGAACATATTCAAAAATGTAAATCCGTAACACAGAAACCATTTGGAGTAAACATTCCTCTTCTCCGGCGGGATGTTGATGACTTGATTGAAGTTGTAATTCAAGAAAAAGTAGAAATTGTGTTTACTTCCGCCGGGCATCCGGGAAGACATATTGAAAAGGTGAAATCAAATAACATCAAAGTTGTACACGTTGTCGCAAATGTAAAACAGGCTTTAAAAGCTGAAGAAGTTGGCTGTGATGCTATTGTCGGCGAAGGTGTTGAAGCGGGCGGACATAACGGTGGTGATGAAATAACAACACTTTGTTTAATTCCCCAGTTGGTTGATGCGGTTAAAATTCCCGTTATTGCTGCCGGTGGGATTGCAGATGGAAGACAAATAGCCGCTGTAATTTGTCTTGGCGCAGAAGCTGTTCAAATAGGAACGCTGTTTGCCGCGACGGTCGAATCTTCCGCGCACGAAAATTATAAAAGGAAAATAGTCGAAGCGAAAGACGGCGATACGGTTTTATCTTTTAGAAAAGTCGCGTTGATGAGAATGTTAAAAAATGATTTTGCTTTAAAAGCGATTCAAGCGGAAACGAAAGGTTTATCAAAAGAAGAGATGGTTTCTTTCCTCGATCACAAGCGGGAGATGAAAGGAATTTTTGAAGGCGATGAAATTGACGGCGCGATGGAAGCCGGACAAAGCTCCGGCTTGGTGAAAGAAATTTTAACCGTGCAGCAGGTTTTTGATAAATTGATTAATGAATATGTTGCAACAATACAAAAATGGTTGTTGTAACAGAACCGCTGCATTTATAATTGTGGAGATGTAAAATGCTTTGTGCAAACGGAACTAAATTATTAACTGTAATCTTTTGACATTTTCTCTACTTTTTTAATCAGTTCGTCAACCGTTTCTTTTAGTTCCGGCGGCATTTTTTTGAACTCGTCGGAGTAATCCTCTCCCAACTGTTTTAGTGTTACATAGTAAATAGGTTTATACTTGTCGATAATATTATACTTGTTTTCCGTAAACAGTTTATGGACAAAGTGATATTGTTTTTTTGCAAGAAACATTAACAACATGGAAAAAACCATGTCATTTACTTCTTTTTGCGCATCTTCGTTATCAAAGTAATTGTTAAACAATTTTACCGCCTCTTCCGCCTCGTCATTCCATAAGAGGATCATAATTAGTGTATGAGCAGTATAGTCTTGTTGTATTTTTTCAAAAGCTTTTCTTTGAATTTTTAACGCGCCCTCCTTATTCTTCATTGATTCATAGTAAAGCCAAGCCAGATTAATCATTGAAATTGACTCACCACTCTCAACAGCCATCAAGTAATATTTCTCTGCATTGTTAAAATCTTTTAATTCGTTTTGATATAACCTTGCTAAATAAAACAATGAGTCAGATTGTTTTTTCTCAACAGCCATTAAATAATATTTCTCAGCATTATTAAAATCTTTTAATTCAAATTGATACAAAAGACCTAAACTAAGCATCGCCTCAGCATCACCTTTCTCAACAGCCATTAAGTAATATTTCTCTGCATTCTTTAAATCATTGAACTCAAATTGATATAACAAAGCTAGATTAAATAAGGCTTCGACTTGATCATTCTCAACGGCCATCAGGTAATATTTTTCGGCATTCTTAAAGTCTTTGAATTCAATCTCGTGCATCCAAGCTAAATTAAACATCGCGCCAGAATGACCTTTTTCAACAGCCATCAAGTAATAATTCTCTGCATTCTTAAAATCTTTGAATTCAGTCTCATACAATAAGGCTAAATTATTCATTGCCCCGGAATGACTCTTTTCAATTGATTCCATATAATATTGTATCGCAGTATTTAAATCGCATTTTTCTTTTCTTAGCAATTCTGCAATTGTAAAGGAAATTAAGTTGTTGTTCATCCCATCTTCTTTTAACTTTTTTTTGGCGGACTCGTACTTAGTGTCCAAAACATCTTGTTTGACTTCTTCTAATATTTCGAAATGGGATTTATCAACTTCTTTTATGAAATCGCTATTCCTTGCTGATAAATATTTTTTCGTTTCAAAAATTAGTTCATGCTGTAAATCTGCCGGAATGTGTGTTTTTGCAAGTGCCTGGGAAATGTAAAAAGCGTGCTTGTCATAAACCTTCCTCTCGTGTAAGCAATTGATGTGCCTTTGTGCCCGCGCTATTAGTTCTTTCTCTCCGCACATTATTTCAAAGAATTTAACAAGCCATAATACCTTGTTTCTGTTTTTTCTTCTTCCAAGACGCATGAGATAGTAGATATTAAAAAATCTTTCACTTATCTGGTAAAGCTGGTTTTTTGTAGATGTAGGTATTTTGGTAATTATCTGGTTCTTTTCTAATAGGTTTAATTGTGCGGAAACAGCCTTGCTCTGCATGCGGACAATTTTTGAAATTTCTTTTGTACTGATAGCGTCCCAGTTTTGAGCAACAGCGTCTGTAATTGCCTGCTGCGTAGCGGTAAGACTATCAAGTCTTTGTTTGTAAAGAGGAGTGACCAGATCCAAGATGTTTTCCAGATCTTTAAAAGAATTTCCATTTACATCATCGACAAAAATTTGAAAAAGCAGAATAAGGGTTCTTGGTACTCCGCCGGCAATGCGCCTTAGGGCTTCAATCCTTTCCGGTTGGTTTTCGATTATCTTATTTATTTCATCACTTTTATAATTTTCACCAAGTTTTTTTAAAAGAAAAATAGTCTCTTCACGGTTAAGTTCGTCGAGTGTGATAACTTTGAAGAAATCAAAAAACGGTTGTTTATAGTTGTAATAAAATTCAAGAATTCTGGAAGAAGCGCCAATAAATTTTATATGATTACAAGTGATTAAAATTTCTCTTAACCGCTGGTTTTCCTTTTTACTAAATTTTTCAATCATATCTCCAAAGTTGTCAAGGAGAAGAACAATTTTTTTATTTCTTTCTTTAAGTGCACTAATTAATAATTTAAAAATTTCCTCCTCCGGCGCTTCTTTGTCATAAAGTTTATCTGCTTGGTCGGTCAATCCGGTAAAAGCAGGGTCTTCGCTTTCCAAAACATCAATTACCTCTTCCCACAGTTTTGCCAAAATGCGTACGCTATACTGCTCCTCATCAAACATTACCGGGATGAGCCAACTGTTAAGTTCTTTGTCATTAAGAATTTCATATTTTAGTCGTAAAAGCAAAGTTGTTTTACCATAACCGCGCTGTCCCTGTATTATATAATGTTGGGAAGGTTTTTCCATTTTATCGTTTTTGATAGCGGTAAATAATTCTTCGAATTCCTGAGTGCGCACTACAAAATTGGAAATTATTTCTTCAGCGCTTTGATTTGCAGGGTTGTAAATTGACGGAAAGCTAAGTTTAGTTTGCGACATTTCTGTACCACCATTCTTTTAATAAAGGGGAGTTAAAACGATAAATTTTAGGATCGTCGTTGTTGTTTATATAGCCATCGTATTTTAAAGTATTAAGAAGGTTATTGTAGGAATCTTCCAATTTGTATTTTACCGCGAGGTTAAATATTTCACTCGATGTGATTGTTGGATTCCCGGAAGCAATATTCAGAACTTCTTTTACAAATGAAAAATCCTTTCCTTTAAAAGCCGTGCGCAATCGATCGAACCAGTTATCAAAGTAGAGTCTATATTTTAAGACGTTATTTATTGCGAGGTCAATTACCACTTTAGTAATTATCTCTGATCCATCTCCCTTAAGAACTTTTCCACATTCATCGAGTATAATTTGGAAATAGAAAGGAATTAACCACTCTATTTTTTTCAATAAGTAATTGAAAGCATCATCGTCGAGGGTAATGTTATTTCCTGTAATAATCGTTTTCATTAAAAATTTTGCTTCTTGAGTGGTTAACGGTGAAACTAAGATTGGAGTTAAATCATTTATAAATTTTGTCCCATTAAATTTACTGACGATATTCTCAAGCCCGATAGAGCATGCATAGATGAATTGAACTTTCTTTGAAAGGGTTGGCGAAAGGCGGATTTCTCTATTGGTTTCAAGAAAGTTTATGGCAGTACTTTCATTTATATCTTCAATTATATTCTCCACTGTTTGAGCGAATTCATCAACCAGGATTATTAATCTTTCGTCGTCCAAACCTAAGTTGTTAAACATTTTTTCGAGTTCTACCTTATATGAAATTTTACTTTCACCTAAAGTGACACTAACATCTTTTAAACTAATCGCCTCTATTCTGGAAAGAAGATCCTTTGAAAAGCTTTCTATTTTATTTTTGTATTTTTTAATACCACCGAATTTTTCATTGACCTTGTTGTACAATCGCTTATAAAACTCATTAGAACTATTTACCGGTTCAGTATCTTCATAGATAATTAAATATCCCTCTTTGGGATTATCTAA
>JBAYFO010000020.1:0-55169 GCA_041667115.1 Ignavibacteriaceae bacterium
CCAAAACCAGCCATGAGAAGTAGTAACTGATCTTTTATCTTTCTTGATTAAACAGTCAAATAAGCAATATCGTTCCTTAATGGTATACCCCGGTAATCGGAGATAAAAACGAGTGGCGTTTGTTTGCATCACTACGCTGGATGTGTTGGTGCAGAAGTTCCAACTCAAGTTTGGATACGAAGATTTGGTAAAATAAAGGAGATTGGCGAACGTCTGGTTTTGAATTCTTGAAAGAACTAGTATTGTTATTCACTTACCTTACGCATAACTTGTAGTACAGTTGCAGGAAATCACATGACAGTGCCGGGAAGAAGAGTTACAATTGCAGGAAATCACATGACAGTGTCAGGAAGGAGAGTTACAATTGCAGGAAATCACATGACAATGCCAGGAAGAAGGGTCAAGTCCAAAAATATGTGTAAAAGCGATTTCATAAAAAAGGAAATTAAGCCGCAAATTGAGAATAAATTAAACCGGTTATGGATTTAAGGCAAATAAAACTAATTTGTTCAATATTTTAAAGAACTTTTTAAACACTTTTAACATATCAGAGTATAAATTAAATATAGTTGAAAGAAGAATATGGCCACGGACACGAATTGCACGAATTTACACGAACTAAAAAAATGATTTGCGTAAATTCCAGAGAACAGGGAGTGCAGTTCGTGTTTGAGTTAAAAAGTGATTTATTAATTTAACCGAAAATTATATGCAATTTAAAAACCACATAAATCCAGTCCCGTTAGGGACGTAATATTGGTAGAAGATGAATCACAAAAACAAAATTAAGTCCCATCGGGACGTGATATTTTCGGGAAGAATAGGAAACGAATTGAGGTTGTATTAGATAGCGGGTTAAATATTTCGTCCCTGACGGGACTTGGGATTTTGTTTGGAGAAATTTCTACCAATATTTAATCCCCAAGGGGATTAGGATTCATATTGAAAATTGTTTGAAGTAAATTCCACAGAACAGAGAACAGGGAGTGCGGTGAGTGGTCGGGGTGTTAGACATGAGTAATTAAAAGTTATATCAGCGTGTTTGCTAGGGTGCAGCCAATAACAACAACACCAAATTTGTAAAACAACTTTTTAATTATTTCAAAACTTTCATTTACAATTACAGCCTAACAACAAAGTGAATACGCTAGAACCAACTTTATAATTTTACAAATGCCGAAAGCGAAAACGCTACCTCCTTGAACAACTTGTTATAAGCGCTATTAAATTTGTTTTCATTTTCCTATCCCTTAGATTTTCTATAACACATCGTCGTCAACCAAAGTTAATATTTTTTCCGTCAATAATCTATTTCGTTCTTGAATAAAGAAGTTATAGTCATCCTTTTTCCCAGCTTCGAAACCAACTTCACTAATGAAATTACTTTCTAGTACAATCATTAATTTATCTGCTAAGTTTCTTTCAATTATTTTAAAATAGTCAGATGGCTTTGAGTCAGAAATTTCTCTATTGTTTGAAAGATTTTGCATTGAGATATTTGAATGATAATTTGCTTCACTTCTTGAAACACCAGCATTGTTTAAATATGCTTTAGGAAAAATGTGGTGATATTCTAATTTGTTAATTACCGAAAGAGCTCTATAAGTGTCAACAGTTGTTCCGTCTAAAAAACTTTTTGGTTTATTGGTAGCTAACAATAAGGCAAAAGTTAAACTTGAAGCTTTATTTAAAATGAAATTATCATTTAAAAATCCCTTGAAATTTATTTTTTTCTCAATTTTTGGTTTGTCAATATTATTTTTTGCAAATTCTCTTATTTGAGCCAAGTCTTTTGTAATTAATCCAGTATTTGCACTACCATAATGTTGAGTAAGGGAGGATTTCCAAAACCATTTTACTAATTCGTGTCTTTGATGAATTGTTGGCTTCGGGCAGAGGTTAAAAAATTCAGCCAAATAAGTAAGTTGTAAACCATAAGGCAAATAACTTATGGAAGGCAATGGTAATTCACTTGTAATGAAGTCAACTGCAAGCTTATATGCTTCAACTGATTTAGAGGAAGCTATTTTCAACTCTTTCGAACTTCGATCTCTTAGTTTATCGATATCTTCCTTATGAATGCCAAAACCTGTGCAAGCGGAAATGCTGCGAAGAATATGAGTGTCCTTTATGTTTTCAAAATTTTTACTTTCACAAGATTTTCTTATCGCTTCAATAGCATCATTCAAATCAAATCCACCTTTCCAAGTAGCTGCTCTCATTAAATCTACCATAGTCAATTGTCTCCCTGAACTATTTATGCGTTCAAATATTGGTGCTACTTCATTCAAATTCATATCACCAATTCTAACAGCAGCTATCTTATAATCTTTGATGGATTTTAATAGTTTTAATGCGTTGTCATTATACTTTTCTTTGTTAGGTGAAGCTTCAAATCTTTTACATTGATTTATGAAATCACCAGTATCAATAAGCTTATTCAAAGGGAAAAGATTTATTTTCTCGACATCATCTTCATTTGGATATAAGAATATTTCTTTGTCGCAGTCAAAAACGATATTCCACGGGCTTTTCTTGTCAACGCCATTCCAATATAGAGCTCCACAAAGTGTGGAAAGTCTTTGTTGACCATCCAATAAATAATTTGTTGGATATTCATCTGATCTGTCGTTTATTTCTAGATCAGCAATTTTTCTTTCGCTTGCCAACTCTTCTTTAGTTAGCCATAACAAAATACTACCAATAGGATATCCTTTGTATACACTGTCCCATAATTTTAAAATATCGCCACTATCCCAGACAAATGGTCGTTGAAATTTAGGGAGTCTTATGTCTCCAACTTTAACCCCATTAACGAGTTGTTCGATTCTTAAAATTTCAGGACTTGGGTCTCTGTATTTCATTTTATTCTCTGTTTTTAAATTTGTTTGTAACGTTTGTATATGCATGCTTTACGTGTCGCATGATCGAGAATACTTGCAACACTTGTTTGCGAATATTTGCTCTATCTTGACCATCAAAAAGATATTTTTTATGTTCATCGTTTGTGGAATATAAAAGGAGAGCGGGGGTGATCCCGTCCGGTAAGTATTTTCTATGTAAAACTAACTCAGAAATAAAAGCCACCTATTTTCTTAATTATTACTACAACCAAACGTAAAGAGGTTTGGTGAAATTAGCAAACGGGAATTAATAATTTTATTAGATTGGGTTTCTTCTACCAGGCAATTAATATTGAACCCCGAAGGGGTTCGATTTATAAGGAGGACTCAGTTCTACCAATATGTAACTCCTACGGAGTTAAATCTAAAATTGTATGATTCTGAATAGCTCCGGAGGAGCTAAATATTGGTAGAGCAAATCTCCACAAATAAAATGGCACTCCGTTAGGAGTGCGATATTTTCACATGTAAAAAAAACCCAAAAGGAATAATGAATAACGAACAGGTAATGCAGAATAATATTCTGCATTACAAAACAAATTACCAATTACTAATGCCCGGTTATTTTACAATTGATACCCTATATTTAATCCTACTCTAAGCTGATTGAATCCCCCTAAGATCTTTTTGTAAGGAAGTTGATCCAAAAATAAAGTTGTTAAACCAAGTTTAGGAATAAGAATTATTTTTGTGTCCAACATCGGAAGAACCGCTCCGACAGCTATTTCATCAAACGCCTGGTAAACATATCTTGGCGAGGTTTCTTCAAGCACATAATTCAAACGAATGATCCCAACGGAAGCTTGCACAAAAAAGGGATGAAACTGTTCAATGGGATGATAGCGGTAACCGGATTCAAGAGAGAAGGTTTCAAGACCCAAATCAAATTTGTTTGGATAATAGTAATATGGTGATTCCTCAATTATTAATTGCATTCTAGAATATTTAAATGCAGAAAGGATTGCGGAATTATCATCAATATAAAAGTCGGCTTCAACAGACCAGATGTTTTTCATCGAATAACCAATTTTTGCTTCAGCCCCATAGTTTTGTTCTTTCATCTTTCCGAAAGCCGAACCAAAAGCATATCCCGCTGAAAGTAAAATGCTCTTTGGTTTTGCTTCAAGTCGAATTTCTTCATTTTCTTTATAAAACAAACTCACATCTGAACTAAAACTAAATTGGAAAGTTTCCCAGGGGAAATTCCAATTCATATAAGAATTTGCTCTGTTATTATGCCAGCGCCCTGCATATCCAAGTGAGGCTTTTACCCCTTTTCCTTTAAGTCCGATATCGAACCCGTGCGTAAAGAAGCTATTTGTTCCATCTTTAGGACCAACAGAAAAATATCCCAGATACATTTCCTGGAAAAAAGATATTCCCGAACCAAGATCCAAAGGATGCCAGAGATAACTCACTCCAATTTGTCCGGTAACATCACGCGGAAAATCTTTCCAATCGTTAAACAATGAAGTGAAGGAGGATTGAGATTCGTAGTCGGGTGGAGTACTCGCTTTTGCAAATGGCTTTTTTGCGCCGACAAGAAAGTTAACATCAAAAAAAGGATTAGTTACCGCAAGCGCGTTGATACCAATATTTAATTGAGCCGGAGGCGGATAAGAAAATGTTAATTCGTTTCCAGTAACAATATTATGAAGATCCGATTTATCCTCAATTGTTCCACCAAAATTCATTAAAGAAAATCCAATGTTTAAGCGATTAGAAAATCTTTCGGGTATATATGTAGCCCCGACGCTAAATAAAAATTGGTCGAGATATTGATCTTTAGATCTAGGAGACCAAATATATCTTACGTTCCCGCCGATATTCCATTGATCGTTTATCGGCATCGCGTAACCTGCAGCTAATGAGCGTTCATAAAAGTGAAACTTTTCTCCTTCTCTGTAACCATAAGGGTCTTCAATGGTAGCTTTTATGATTTCTCCATAATCCCTATCAGTATAAGTCAAAGCGACATTTCCACCATTCTTCAATCTAGCTATTACATTTACAGAACTTAACGGCACATACCAGCTTAGTAAATTCCATGGATTTCTAAAATAAGAAACTGAGATCTTATCTTCATAGACTAGATTTGCCGGATTGTATTGCATCGCGTCAAAAGCGTTTTTTGTAGCTACGCCTTGTTCCCCTAAACCGGAAGCTGAAAGGGAATGAGGATAAAGCAATGATTGAAAAATAGAAGATGATTGACCAAATGAATGGATATTAAAGAATAAAATAAAAATGAAACTGAGAACAGTTTTTTGATTGAACATAATACACCCTTTAATAAATTAAAAAATATGAAACACTACTGAACATCATCACTAACTGAAGATAATTCTAAAAGAATACTTTTTCCCAAGTCACTTCACCACTCCCTTGAATTTTATATCTGATCGGGAGATTGTTTTTAGTTTTGTTCAAATAGAGAGTCGATCCGTCTACCTCATAAATAAATTTTTCCGGCGCGGAATTATTGAATAATCTAATTTTTAGTGTATCGTCTTTAATAGAAAAATTTCCGGACATGTAACGTGAGTTAATTATTTCAGAATTAGGATAATAGGTAACCTTGCCATCCTCAAAAAATTCTATTTTTTTTATTTGATCTCTACCATCTATCCAGGGAACTCTGTAAATCCAAAAGCCAACTATTGCATGATTTTTATAAGGTAGATAATATCCCTTAGGAGAGGTGTTTTTTTCAATAATGGTATAACAACCGATGAACGAAAAAAGCAGAAAAATGGATAAATAGGAAGCTAGTTTTTTCATAGTACGATAGAATGATCTGCATGATATAAATGGAGAGAGAGTAACGGATTATTTACTCTGCTTGGTAAGGATTTTCTATATAAAACTAACTCAGAAATAAAGCTACCCGGTTTCTTAATAAATTAGTGCATACAAACGTAAAAAGGTTTTAATAATTTACCAAACTTCTATATTTAAGAAATTCTGTTAAATGCTGATGACAGACAACCTTTAGGCTCAGGATTGCCCGGATTTAGAATAAAAAAAACCGTCTATACCGATTTATTAGTAAAAACTTTTCATTTTAATTATATTTGCATGAAAAGTAAGATATATTAGTCACCCGAAATAACGGGAGGAAGTCTTCGAGCCCACAAAACGTACGAACGGAAAATTAAACGCAAAAGTGCTGGTGCTTAATCAGAGTTATGAACCATTAACCATTTGCAACATTAAGAAGGCAATCATACTGCTTTTACTAGGTAAAGCCGAGATCGTATCAAAAGATCAGAAAAAATTAGTGAGAACCATTCACCGGTCTTTTCCATGGCCAAGTGTAATCCGCCTTGCGAGTTATATCTCTGTGCCTTACAAAAAAGTTGTGCTTACTCGAAAAAATATTTTACGAAGAGATGAATTTAAATGCGCCTACTGCGGACGAAGTGATATCCCTTTAACTATCGATCACATCGTTCCCAAAGCAAAAGGAGGCGCAGATAGCTGGGATAATTTGGTTGCTGCATGTACCCATTGTAATAATAAAAAGGGAGATAGGTCTCCGAACGATGCACATATGAAATTATTGATTAAACCTTTCACCCCCAACCATATTCTTTTCATTAAGAATTCCGTTAGAAAACTTGATGAATCGTGGAAACAGTACATGTATCTTAGTTGAAAGTGGAAAGTTAAAAGTATAAAGTCGAAAATTGAAAATTGAAAGAAATAATTTTAAGCATGAGTAAAAAAAGAATTTTAAGCGGGATGCGTCCTACCGGTAAATTACATATCGGGCATTATGTTGGGGCATTAGAAAATTGGATCAAACTACAGGATGAATATGATAATTATCATCTTATTGCTGATTATCATGTGTTAACTACAAATCTAAATTCCGATTCGATCTATCAAGATTCGATTGATATGTTAATTGATTGGCTTGCTGCAGGACTCGATCCACAAAAAAGTCCCATGTTCCGTCAATCTCAAATAAAAGAGCACACTGAACTTCATTTAATTTTTTCAATGCTTGTAACTGTGAACCGGCTGGAACGGAATCCAACGGTTAAAGATCAAGTGAGAGATTTAAATATTGAAAATGTCATTTACGGACACCTGGGGTATCCAGTTTTGCAGGCAGCCGATATACTTTTATACAAAGGAGATTTGGTGCCTGTAGGTGAAGATCAAGTTCCTCACATAGAAATTACGAGAGAAATTGCGAGAAAATTTAATAACCAGTATGGAGAAGTATTTCCCGAACCTGAACCTAAATTGACAGCCTTCGCCCGCCTTTCGGGACTGGACGGAAATGCGAAAATGAGTAAGTCTCTCGGGAACACCATTCTCCTTTCTGATGACGCCGAAACCATTAAAGCAAAATTGCGCAAAGCTGTAACTGATCCGCAAAAAGTAAGAAAAAATGATCCGGGAAGACCTGAAGTTTGTCTGGTTTTTTCTTATCATAAAAAGTTTACACCGGATGAAATACCGGAAATTGAAGCAGGCTGTAGAAGCGGAGCTTTGGGATGTGTTGATTGTAAAATGAAATGTTCTTCAAATATTTCTACTTTTCTTTCTCCTATGTTGGAGAAGCGGAAATATTATGAAGATCACCTGGATGAAGTGAAAAGTATTTTAGCCGACGGTGAAAGTCGTGCTAAAAAAGTTGCTTTAGCTACAATGCAAGAAGTTCGTGAAAAAATGAAAATAGGATAACCTTGTTTAAAATTAAATTAAGTCATTTTGAAGGTCCGCTCGATTTACTCCTCTTTTTTATAAAAAGAGATGAGTTAAACGTTTATGACATTCCTATTTCTTACATTACAAAAGAATTTCTTAGCTACGTCAATTTGATCAAAATGCTTGACCTTGAAGTTGCAGGCGATTTCATCTTGATGGCTTCAACATTGATGCACATTAAAGTACGCATGCTGCTTCCAAAAGAGATTGATGAAAAAGGGGAAGAGATCGATCCCCGCGCAGATCTTGTTAAAGCATTACTGGAGTATAAGCGCTATAAAGAAATGTCGGACGAACTAGGATTTTTTGAAACGGCGCAACGAAAAATCAGTTACCGCGGATACTTTGCAATTGACCCTAAAGAAGCTCCACCCGAACTTGATACGCTCTTGAAAAATATTACTGTTTATGATCTCGCTAAAGCTTTCCGGAAAGCTTTAGACAATGTAAAAAAAGAATTTGTACATGAGATTAAAAAAATATCTGTTTCTATTGATGAACAGATCACTTTTATTTTATCGCTTCTTGCTGATGGCAAAGAAATTTCATTTTTTGATCTTATCCGGGATATGAACGAACGCATCCGGATTGTTGTTACCTTTGTAGCTTTGCTCGAACTTACAAAAATGGGACGGATCGGTATTAAAGAATCTTTTACTTCAGACGATTTTAAAGTTTACGGAATTACAAACAATGGATAGTATCTACAATTCAATTATCGAGTCACTCATCTTCTCATCAGATGAACCGTTAAGAATTGATGAGATTATTAAAGCGATCAAAGGCATCGACGGCGAAGAAATTACAATTACCGGCGATGATATTGAAACTACCGTCTCAGAAATTAATCAGCAATTGGAAGAACAGAGAAGACCCTTTAAAATTATGAAGATCGCCGGAGGTTTTTCGTTTTCTACCAAACATGAATACGCTAAGTACATCGGTTTTCTTTCAACTGAAAAAAGTAAAAGAAGACTAAGCCAATCTGCTCTCGAAACCCTTGCGATTATTGCATACAAACAACCGATCACAAAACCTGAAATTGAGATGATCCGTGGTGTGAACGCTGACTACATTATGACTACATTGCTTGAGAAAAATCTTGTCTCCATTAGCGGAAGAGCGGAGACTGTCGGGCGTCCGTTATTGTACGGAACAACCGATGAGTTTTTAAAATATTTCGGTCTGAATAAATTAACCGATCTTCCGAAACCAAGAGAAATAGAAGAGATCATGCAGGATGAAGATTTTCTTGATCAGAAAAGAAAAATAATGATGAATGCGATAGAAGAAAATTTAGAACAAGAATTGGATGGAGAAAATGACACAACAGATTAGACTAAATAAATATCTGAGCGATTGCGGTATTGCCTCGCGTAGAAAAACCGAAGAGTTTATTCTGCAAGGGAGAGTTTCCGTTAACGGAAAAACTGTGAATACCCTTGCTTGCGTTATTAATCCGGTGAAAGACAAAGTTGCCCTGGATGGAGAGGTAATTAAAGCAAAGCGGCTTCTCTACTTTCTTCTCAATAAACCGAAAGGGTATATCACTTCCACAAATGATGAAAAGGGAAGAAAAACTGTTGTTGAACTAATCGATACAAAAGAAAATATTTTTCCTATCGGGCGGCTGGATTACAATACTACAGGAGTATTGCTATTAACTAACGATGGAGATTTTTCGAACTTCATCGCACATCCTTCAAGCAAAATACCGCGTGAATACGAAGCTAAAATTAATAAACCCCTAAAACTTGAAGATGAACCAAAATTCTTAAAAGGTTTTTATATAGATGGGAAAAAAGGAAAGTTCGTTTCAATTGAAATTCACAAAAAAGATCCGACAACTGTTAAAGTGGTTACCGTTGAAGGAAGAAATCATTTCGTAAAAAAAATGTTTGCGGCAGCAGGATATTTTGTAAATGCACTTGATAGAAAAAGCTACGGTCCTTTTTCGCATAAAAATATTCCGGTTGGTGCGTACCGTATCGTAAATGAAAGTGAAGTATCGGAGGTGTACAAAGAGTATGCAAAAAAGCATTAAGATAATCGTTCTTGGAGTAATATTTTCCGTCTTTGGATTTGCCCAGGAAACAAAGCTTGATACAGTTCCAAAGTATTCAATTTCTACAATGGCAGAATTTTCGGAACAACTCGAAGATATTTTCGATGATCCGAATTTTAATAACAGCATTTGGGGCGTATCAATACAGTCTTTGGTAACGGGCGAATATTTTTATAAAAGGAATGAGAACAAACTCTTTATGCCCGCGTCTAATCAAAAACTTCTTACCAGCGCTGCGGGATTGCTGCTTCTTGGTCCAATGTATCGATTCAAAACGGAAGTTTATTCAACCGGAGGAATTGATGGTTCCATCTTAAATGGAGATTTAATTATTAAAGGGTTCGGTGATCCGACAATATCCGGAAGATTTAATAATGATGACATGACAAAAATATTCCGCGATTGGGCTGATACTTTATTGGCTATGGGAATTGATGAGATAAAAGGAAATATTATTGGCGATGATAACGCTTTTGACGATATAAGATTGGGCGAAGGATGGGCATGGGATTATGAATCCGAATGGTTCGCTGCTCCCACAAGCGCATTATCGTTTAATGATAATTGTGTTGATATCCTTGTGAAACCTGCGAAAAAAGGTGAACAAGCTGTTCTTAGTATTGCACCGGAAACAAAATATGTAGTTGTCTTGAACAACGTATTGACTGTAGGCAAAGATTCTGCCACTCATGTGCAAATTCAGAGAGAGCGGGGGACAAATATTGTTTCTGTTTTCGGGTCGATACGAGAAGGGGATGATTCAATAAAAGTATATGCGACGATAAATAACCCGACTCAATATTTTGTTGTTGCCTTAAAAGAAATTTTGCAGCAAAAAGGAATTATGGTTTCCGGATTTGCTTCCGATATGGATGATCTAACGGATATTACCGATTACAAAAAAGCTAACCTTTTATTCACCCACCATTCGGTATTTTTAAAAGATATTTTAAAAATCCTGAATAAGAACAGTCATAATTTTTATGCCGAACAGTTACTGAAAACAATAGGCTATGAAACAAAAGGATTGGGAACCGCAGCGCATGGGATTGAGGCAGTTAGATCGGTTTTGAACAACATCGGCATTAACACAGATAATATGGAAATTGTAGATGGTTCCGGATTATCAAGGTTGGATTTAATTTCACCCAACCAGATAACAGTACTGCTCAATTATATGTACAAGAGTGATGTCTTTACTTATTTTTATAATTCGCTTCCCGTAGGTGGCGTAGATGGAACAATGGCAAATCGGGTTCGTAAAACAAGAGCGCAGAATAATGTGAGAGCGAAAACCGGTTATATTAACGGAGTGCGGAGTATCTCTGGCTACATCTTTACGGGAGATAAAGAACCGGTTGCTTTTTCGATCATTGTAAATAACTTTACGGTACCTGTTGTTTTGGCGGATAATTTACAGGATTTAGTTTGTATCCGCCTGGCAAATTTTAAAAGGAAATAACGGAGAAAAAATGGATCAACCTATTATTGAAGATATAAATGAACTGATCAAAAGAAGATTTGAAGAATTAGCCGAACTAAAAACAAAAGGTGTTAATACATTTGCCTATAGTTTTGACAGAACTGATTATTCTGAGGAAATAAAAAGTGCATTTGAAGAAGGAACAGAAAAGACTGTAGCGGTTGCTGGAAGAATAATGGCTATACGCCGTATGGGGAAAGCTTCCTTCGCTACAATCCAAGATGTGAAAGGAAAAATCCAGATCTATTTGAAGCGCGATGAAATTGCCGAAGCGTATGATAATTTTAAACTTTTTGATATCGGTGATATTATTGGTGTAAAGGGATTTGTTTTTAAAACAAGAACCGGAGAAATATCAGTACATTGCCGGGAACTTGTGTTACTTACTAAATCGCTTCGTCCCATTCCCATCGCAAAAGAAGTGATCGACGAGAATGGAAATAAAACAATTCATGACCAGTTTGCAGACAAAGAATTGCGCTATAGGCAGCGCTATGTTGATCTGATCGTTAACCCGAAAGTGAAAAATGTCTTTCAAAAAAGAAGTAAAATAATTTCATTCATCCGTTCTTTTCTAGATAAACAAAATATTCTTGAAGTTGAAACCCCGGTGTTGCAAGCACTTTACGGCGGAGCTTCGGCACGTCCGTTTGTTACACATCATAACGCGCTGGATATTCCCCTCTATCTTCGTATTGCTGATGAGCTATATCTAAAACGGTTGATAGTAGGAGGCTTCGACGGTGTTTATGAAATATCGAAAGATTTTCGCAACGAAGGAATGGATAAGACTCATAATCCTGAATTTACGATGATGGAAGTTTATGTTGCCTACAAAGATTATGAATGGATGATGCAATTTGTGGAAGAGATGATCTCGGAATTATGTTTGCAAGTCTTTGGAAAAACCGAATTCCAGTTCGAAGATAAAATAATTGATTTTAAACCACCCTGGAATCGTGTTTCCATGGTGAAATCAATTAAAGAAAAAACCGGAGTCGACGTCCTTACTGTTGATGATGCGACTTTAACTTCCACCGCTAAAAAGTATGGTTTAGCACTTACGGGAAAAGAAAGTCGCGGAAAAATCATTGATGGTATTTTTGAAGTTTGTATTCAAGATTCTTTAATTCAACCAACATTTTTAATTGATTACCCGGTTGAAACTTCTCCGTTAGCAAAGAAACATCGCACCATTGAAGGGCTGGTTGAACGGTTTGAAGGCTTTGTTGCCGGAAAAGAAATTTGTAATGCTTTTAGTGAGTTGAACGATCCGATTGATCAAAAAGCTAGATTTGAAGATCAGGTGAAAGCGCGTGAAGCGGGAGACGATGAAGCACAAACTTATGATGAAGATTTTATCCGTGCGCTTGAGTACGGCATGCCGCCGACAGCAGGTCTTGGGATCGGGATCGATCGATTAGTAATGTTGCTTACCAATCAGGTTTCTATAAGAGATGTCTTGTTTTTCCCGCAAATGAAACCGGAAAAATAGAAAACGCTAATGCTGAAACATATTCGAATTATTTGCTTAACGGCGTTATTACCTTTGAGCTTCTCCATTTCACAGGAAATCGATTCAATTCCTTCAACGTTGAATGTGGAAACAAAATCATTTCAACTTGAGAAGAGAAATCTTTTGCTCAATTCGATAAATGAACTTCCGCCAAATATTGATCCTCTGGCAACGGAGATCAATTATCCTCTTTTGGGTGGAATTGGAGTTGGATTACTGGGGACTGCTTATGGCGTGCAAGTTTATCAACAAAATGCCTGGTGGAAAGATCAAAGAACAAAATTTCATTTCGAAAATGATTGGACCTATGCACTTTGGATTGACAAGATTGGGCATTTTTATGGAACTGCTTTAATTGCCCATGTTTTTTCTGCAGGATTGGAGGGGGCAAATGTGCAAGCCGAAGCTAATACATGGTACTCTTCTGCACTCGCTTTGTCATTTCAGTTATTTGTAGAAGTTCAAGACGGGTTCGGTCCTCAATGGGGTTTTAGCCCCGGTGATGCAGCTAGTGATCTGTTAGGAGCTTCGTTCCCGATCTTTCAATATTATTATCCTTATCTAAATAATTTCAAATTTAAGTTCAGTTATTATCCTGCTGATCTTACTAAAAAAAATCCGACCAGCGGACAAACGCACATCATTATTGATGATTACGCAGGGCAGAAATTTTGGTTATCAATGCGAATGAAAAATATGTTACCTGAAGCAGCAGCAAAATATTGGCCGGAATTCCTCTGTCTCGCAGTAGGAATGGGGGTGAAAAATCTTGATGGCAGCGGTGGAGGACAACGTGATTTTTATCTTGCTTTAGACCTGGACGCTGAGACAATTCCATTGCATGGAAAATATTGGCAATTTATAAAAAACACTCTCAATTACTTTCACTTTCCCATGCCTGGAATTCGATTAACCCACAAAGTCGTTTTCTTTGGACTTACGTATTAGGTGATTGTTGAAATACAGTATTATTATCCCAACGCTTAACGAAGAAAAGCTTTTGCCACAGCTTCTCGAACAATTAACAGCTGAAATAATTCTTCCCAAAAGTGATTACGAAATTATCATTTCAGATGGAGGCAGTAAAGATGGGACAGAACAAATTGCAGCGCGTTTTGGTTGCAGCTTTCTTAGACATGATCCAAACATTAAAGACAACATTTCCGCCGGCAGGAATAAAGGTGGAATGAAAGCACAAGGGGAGTGGCTGATTTTTCTGAACGCAGATGTACGTCTGGACAATGTTAAAAACTTTTTCAATTTTTTGGAAAAAATAATTTATTCCCCATCTCCGGGGAAGTCTTCTGATTTATTGGCTATCAGCGGGCATGTAAAAGTTTTTCCCGAAGAAGAAATATTATCTGATAGAATCTATCACGGATTTTATTATTATTATTTTCACTTATTAAATTTTTTAGGAATGGGAAACGGAAGAGGGGAATGTCAAATTATTCGTAAAGATATTTTCACTAAGATTGGTGGGTATGATATAAATTTAGCAGCTGGAGAGGATTTTGACTTATTCCGGAGAATAAAGAAAATTGGGAAAATTCTGCTTACAAGTTCTCTTCTGGTATATGAATCTCCAAGAAGATTTAGGCGTTTTGGTTATTTAAATGTTACTTTTATGTGGCTCAAAAATTCTAGTTCGATAGTACTTATGAAAAAATCAATTTCTAGAGAATGGGAAGAAGTCCGTTGAAAAAAACGCTGACATTATTATTTTTACTTCTACCGGCACTCTTAAATGCACAAGCTGAGTTTGTTCCGGCTTCTCATCCGGTATATGGATTTCTTGAAAGAATGGATGCATTACATCTAATTAAAGGATATGATTCTTTTCAAAAACCAAAAACTAGGAAAGCAATCGCAAAGTATTTGCAAGAGGCAGACTCTAATAAAGAAGCGATGAATCAAGTTGATAAAAATATTTTATCCGATTTAAATTCTGAATTTAGCCTGGAGATAAACGGTTCTACTGAAAATTATGAATCACTTATTAATGGCGGTGTTTACGAACCATTTAGTCAAAAAGAAAGATTCCTTTATTTCCATTCGGATAAAAATAAGTGGAATTTGTTTATTAACTTGACGGCGGATGGAGAGTTCATTTCAAGTAACATCAATTCTAATAAAAGTAATGCCGAATTATTGAACGCCGGCGGAATTATAAGAGGAACACTGTACAACACGTTCGGCTTTTATATTCAAGGCTCAAACGGTTCTTCATTTGGAAATAAAGAGGCGGCTTTACAGAAAAAAGAACTTAAGTATAACTACAAATTCAACGAAAAACCGGATGAAACTTTTTTTGATGATAATGAAGGACATCTATCACTTGATTTTGATTGGCTGAATATAAAATTTGGAAGGGACAGGCTCTTGCTCGGTTACGGTGAAAACAAAACCCTGCTTTCAGATAATTCTCCCAAGTTCGATTACTTGCAGTTGCAATTCAACTATGGGATATTTTCGTTCTTCTCCTTTCACGGTAAGCTGTTGGGACAAAGTAGACTTGTAAGTGATACGGTTACGGGATCTGTTAATATTGTAAAAGAAAAATATATGGGGTATCACCGTTTAGGGTTTAATCTTACTGATAATTTTACCCTGGGAGCCGGGGAAATTATAATTTACGGAGACAGACCGTTGGAATTTTCTTATCTAAACCCATTTAATTTTTATAAATCTGTTGAACACAACAACAGAGACCGCGACAATGCAATGATCTTTTTTGATCTGGAAAATCGTTCTATTAAAGGATTGAAATTATTTGCGATGCTCCTTATCGATGACATTAACTTTGGTAAAATTGGAAAAGGCTGGTACGGTAATCTAACATTGTGGGATATCGGGCTTTCTTCGTACAATTTATATGATATTGTTCCAATCGATATTCATTTTGAATATACGCGAGTTGAACCTTTTGTTTTCACCCATCGTTTACCTAATAACAACTTTACAAATTATGGATATGGGTTGTCTTCGGTTATTGCACCAAATAGTGAATTGTTCTTTTCAAAAATAAATTATAGATTAACTCACAGATTTGAAGTAGCTTTTTCGTTTAGTTACACAATTCATGGAGCAAATTATCTGGACAACCTCGGAAATGTACAAAATGTTGGAGGTGATTTCTCTTTAGGACATCGGGTTTGGGATTCCGAAACAGTTAAGTTTTTGGACGGAGAGAGACAAATTTTCCGTAGATCGACTCTAGATATTAGTTATGAACCGTATAATGAGTTCAAATTTATCGTACAAACTATCTTTGCAAATTATTCAATAAGTAAAGATTTACTCAAATTCGGTGATAAAAATGTTGCTGCAATTTTTTCATTACAAGTAAAACTCTAAAAAGGTCAACAATGAATTACAAAAAATATAGAATCCCGTTAATGGTGATCATTTTAACTTCGGGTATCCTGCTTGGTACGCAGATTCAAAAAGCACTCGCCGGAGATAATCTTTTCGCGAATATTCAAAAATTTAACGATGTATTAACCCTTACGCAGAAGTATTACGTAGAAAATGTAGATACACAAAAACTGGTGGAATCAGCAATAAATGGGATGCTGAATGATCTTGACCCTCATTCGGTTTATATTCCGGCAAAAGAAATGCAGTCGGTCGAAGAGGAATTTCGTGGAGACTTTGAAGGAGTTGGAATTGAATTTCAAGTTGTTAACGATACGTTGACCGTCGTCTCTCCAATCACCGGTGGACCCAGTGAACAATTGGGCATTTTAGCTGGAGACAGAATTACTAAAATCGATGATAAAGATTGTATCGGTATTTCCAATGATGATGTTAGGAAAAAATTACGTGGAAAAGCTGGTTCAAAAGTAAAAGTTCTCGTTCTACGAATTGGGGTTAAAGATCCGATGGAATATGAAATAACCCGCGATAAAATTCCACTTTTTTCGGTTGACACACACATTATGATAGATAAACAAACCGGTTATGTTAGTGTTAGTAGATTTGCAGAAAAAACTACGGACGAATTGCAAGCCGCTTTGAATGATCTAAAAAGTAAAGGGATGAAACAATTGATTCTTGATTTACGAAATAATCCCGGCGGTTATCTAAATCAGGCAGTTCAAATAGCCGATCTCTTTATTGACGGCAATAAGAAAATTGTTTATACAAGAGGTCGTAGAAAAGATTTTGATGAAGATTTTAATGCCGATCCTTCTATTGTTTCACAATTTGAAAAGACTCCAATTATTATTTTAGTAAACAGAGGAAGCGCTTCAGCAAGCGAAATCGTTTCCGGTGCTGTTCAGGATTGGGATCGAGGGTTAATAGTTGGAGAAACTACTTTTGGTAAAGGTTTAGTCCAACGTCAATTTCCACTTCCCGATGGTAGTTCTCTTCGCTTAACAATAGCTGATTATTTTACTCCTTCCGGTAGATTGATCCAGCGGAAGTATAAAGACAAAGATAAAAAAGATTACTACCTGGAAAATATGGATCGACAGGATGAGAGTGACGGAGAAAATCTGGATCACAAAAAAGATCTCGATTCCATAAATCTTTCGCATAAAATGGAAAATGATTCATTACACCCAATATTCAGAACTGGTAAAGGAAGAATTGTTTATGGTGGCGGAGGAATTACTCCAGATTATTTTGTCAAGTCGGAAAAACTGACGGAATACTCTTCAAATTTAATAAGAAAAAACACCTTCTATCTTTTTGCTTTAAATTATATTGACCTTCATGGAGCATCAATAAAAAATACGTATGGAGATAATCTAGCAAAATTTGTCTCTTCATTTGAACTTTCAGACGCCGATATGAAATCCTTTATCGAATTTTCTAAAGGGAAAGAGGTTAAGTTTGTCGAAAAAGATTATGACTTGGAGAAAGATTATATTAAGGCAAGATTAAAAGCTACCATTGCAAGAAATTATTGGAAAAATGAAGGCTGGTATTCTACTTTAATTCCGATGGATAAACAGGTAAAGAAGGCGATGTCCCTCTTTGGAAAAGCTAAAGAATTAGCAAACATTAAATAGAGATGAAATATAAAATATTTCTCTTTGGACTTACAACTATTATTATTCTGATGTCGGGATTTACTTATATGCCGGAAAGTGTATCAATTGGAATCCCGATCGTCTCAGAGAAGGAAATGTTTGTGGGTGAAGAAATAAATTATGTTGTAAGTTATTCTTTTTTAAAACTTGGCGAAGTTCGTCTTAGAGTTGTTAATAAAGGAGAATACCAAGGTAAAACAGTTTATAATACGATAGCACATATTGATTCCTATTCGGGAATTCCATTTGTTAATCTTCATCAGATATATGAGAGTAAAGTTAATACCGATTATTACTCCGAGTATTTTAAAGGGCTTGTAAAAACTAAGGAATTTACAACATACACCGAGTATTATTTTGATTATAAAGATCATAAGATTAGAGTAAAGAAAGGTTCTGTGCTACCGGCTGAATTATGGACTGACTCTACAACAACAGCTGAGAATATGTTTCATGACGGGCTTTCAATTTTCTATTATGCACGCATGAATAACGGACAAAACAAATCGGTGAAAGTTCCTTGTTTTGTTACTGAAGAAAAAGTTTTTACAAAAATTAATTTTTATGATAGGATTGAGAAAGTATCCATTGATGCTGTCGACCACGATATTGCTTGCACCTACCTGGATGGCGAGACTGATTTCATCAGTGTGTTTGGTCTAACTGGAAGATTTGAAGGCTGGTTTTCGAACGATAAAGCTGCTGTACCTATTCTTGCAAAGATGAAAGTTATTATTGGGAATGTTAATTTAGAATTAAAATCATGGAAAAGACCTGGATGGACTCCACCAAAGTACAACAATTAGTAAAAGAAAAAGTATTTTTCCCTTATCAAGGTATGTTGCCGAAAACAGATGATACTGTCTTTTTTGCTTCGGGTGCAAAAATAATAGGTGATGTACAAATTGGAAAAAATTCAAGTGTTTGGTATAATACTGTAATTCGAGGAGATGTTAATTTTATTCGTATCGGTGAAATGACGAATGTTCAAGACTGCTCGATGCTTCATGTAACAAATGAAACGTATCCCCTAATAATTGGAGATAAAGTTACTATCGGTCATAGTGTTACCTTGCATGGTTGTACCGTGCATAATTTATGTTTGATTGGAATGGGTGCTGTGGTACTGGATGGAGCAACAATAGAAGAAGGAAGTGTTGTTGCGGCTGGAGCCGTTGTTCCGCCGAAGTTTGTAGTTCCAAAAGGAACGTTAGTGGCAGGCGTTCCGTGCAAAGTAATCAGGCAACTTTCTGAACAGGAAACAAACGATCTGGAAAAATCAGCATTTCGATACAAAGAATATGCTCAAATCTCCAGTGATTCGCTTACTGAGGTAAAATAAATAACCATGAATATTTCAACGACAAAAATTGCTATCTTGATTCCGAAGAAAATAGATTTTAAAAAATCGTTGATAAGAAAAATTATTCTCAAATTGGTTGAAGAGTTGCATTTTTCAATTGAAAGTATCAATGTTTCTTTTGTTGATAAAAAAGAAATGGTAGAATTAAATAGTCATCATCTCAACCATCATTTTTCAACGGATATTTTAACATTTAATTACAACGGGAGTAATACGGCGTTAGACGGTGAGATTATTATTTCGTATTACGATGCAAATGAAAATGCAACACGGTATCAAATTACTCCGCAAGAGGAGTATCTCAGACTCATCATCCATGGAATTCTTCACCTCCTTGGCTACGATGACCAAAATAAGAACGATAAAATAAAAATGAAACGAAAAGAAACTTCTTTAGTTAAAAAACTAAACTATTTAATCTTGAATAAACTATGAGAAATAGACTGGCTGAAGTTCTTTCTAAATTACTTGACGGACTTGCAAAAGAAAATTCTTTAGAGCAAGTTGAACTTAAGTTATTAAAAAAGAAAAAATACGATAAAACGGTTGTAGCTACTGCTTATAGCTGGATATTTGACAAAATTAATGCAAACGAACATGGATATAAAACCAGGCAATCCAGTTCAAGAGGAATGCGAATTTTTTCAGAGGATGAGATGCATATCATCGGTATGAAAAATTACAATCGTCTACTGAAATTATTTAATATCGGGTTACTTATTAATTCAGATCTTGATGGAATTATGGAACAAATCTTTTTCTTCCCGGAATTTCCGTTGACGGAAGATGAAATGAATTTTCTTATATTAAACTCCATCATTGATGTAGATAAATTATCAATCCCGGGAAGCAGAAAGCTTCTCTATCTTTCAGATAAAATAAATTAAGCTATTATGAGTAAAAATCTTGTTCTTGTAGAATCTCCTGCTAAAGCAAAAACTATTAATAAATATTTAGGAAGAAATTACCACGTAGAAGCTACTGTGGGTCACATAAAAAATCTACCCAAGTCCAAATTAGGTATTGATGTAGATAACGCTTTTCAACCGCAATTTGTTACCATCCGCGGGAAAGGTGATCTCTTAAAAAAAATTAAAAGCCTTTCTGCAAAAAGTGATAATATCTATATCGCAACCGATCCTGACCGTGAAGGCGAAGCTATTGCGCAAGACATTGCCGACTTCATCAATATTAAAGAAGGAACAAAAGTTTTCCGTGTTCTTTTTAATGAAATTACGAAAAACGGTGTATTACGAGGAATGCAGGCTCCTCGTGCAATTGACTCTACCTTAGTTGCTTCGCAGCGAGCGAGAAGAATAATGGATCGCCTGATAGGATATAAAGTGAGCCCTTTTTTATGGAAAGCTGTAATCCAGGAATCTGGAATAACCCTTTCTGCCGGAAGAGTGCAATCGGTTGCACTCCGTCTGATCTGTGAACGCGAAATTGAAATAGAGAAGTTTAAGGCGATAGAGTATTGGTCGATCTGGGGATTTTTTGAAACCGCGTCGAAAGAAATATTCAAAGCAAAACTTTTTAGTGTTGCCGGAAAAGAAATAAAAGTTGCTCCTCATGCAAACATGACCGACGTGGAGAGAGAAGAGTTTCTTAAAAATCACATACTTCTAAATAATGAAGCAGACACATTAAAAATATATAATGATGTAAAACAAAAAAAGAATTTTGAAATTTCCCGCATCGTAAAAAAACATACGAAGAGGAATCCTTCTCCTCCGTTTATTACAAGTTCATTACAATCTGAAGCATCTAAGGCATTACGTTTTCGCGCAAAACAGACGATGGGAATTGCACAAAAATTATATGAAGGGATCGATTTAGGAAAAGATGGAACCGTTGGTCTTATCACTTACATGAGAACAGATTCAACCCGAATTTCGGAAGAGATTTTGGTGGATACGAGAGAATTCATAAAACAAAATTTCGGAGAAAATTATTTACCCGCTGCGGCAAATCAATATGATAAAAAGAAGAATGCTAATGTTCAAGATGCACATGAGGCAATCCGACCAACTTCCATGGCATATACACCGGAGAAGGTGAAAGAATTTTTAGATGATAAATCATTTAAACTTTATCAGTTGATCTGGAAAAGATTTATCGCTTCTCAAATGAAACAAGCCGAATTAGAAACGACGGTAATTGAAATATCTGCGGATGAATTTCTTTTTAAAGCTTACGGACAAGCGCTTCTCTTCAACGGGTTTATGAGGATGTACGTTGAAGTGAATGAACAGACCTACGACCCTGAAACCGATGATAAAGCGGAAGCAAAAAATGAAACAATACCGGCCGGTCTTGAAAAAGATGATAAACTTCTTTTAAATGATCTTAAAGAAACGCAGCATTTTACAAAAGCTCCGCCTCGATACACGGAAAGTAGCTTGATAAAAGAACTGGAAAGTAAAGGAATTGGAAGACCTAGTACTTATTCATCAATTGTTAGTACTGTAGTGGACAGAAGTTATGTAGCGGTAACTGAGAGGAAATTAGCTCCAACTCATCTTGGAGTAAAAGTTAACGGAATTCTCGTTGAAAATTTTCCGAATATTTTTGATGTTAGCTTTACAGCAAGAATGGAAAGTGAATTGGATCAAATTGCACAAGGCGAAAATGAATTTGTTTCTGTGTTAAACGATTTTTACAAACCATTTTCTGAAACACTTGCAATCGTTGAAGATAAAATTGAAAAAATTCTGTGCGATAAGTGTGGGAATGAAATGGCAATTAGGTTCAGCCGGTTTGGAAAATATTTAGCGTGTACAAATTACCCTGATTGCAAGAATATTAAGTCATTTAAAGATTATTCTCAAGATTCTAAAGAACCCGAATATACAGGGGAGACTTGTCCAAAATGTAATAACCGTACAATCTACCGGAACGGAAAATTCGGACGTTTTATCGGTTGTGAAAAATATCCCGATTGTGATTATATAAAAAATATTTCACTTGGTATTGCTTGTCCAAAATGCAAAGATGGTGAAGTAGTTGAAAGAAGATCAAAAAGAAATAAAGCGTTTTATGGTTGTTCAAAATATCCTGATTGTGATTATGTTTCGTGGAATAAGCCAATTGCTAAGCCCTGTCCGAATGGTGATTCTACTTATCTTGAACACAAATATTCTGCAAAAAAAGGCAATTATTTAAAATGCCCTGTCTGTGGTGAAGAAATGATCGAAGAGCTTGAAGAACAAAGTGAAGATACTGAATAATTGTTGACATAATGAAGAATATTATTCAATCATATTTAAAGGAAATTGAATCGACCAAAGGTTATTCTCCTTATACTATTAAAGCTTATTCGGAAGACTTGGCGCAGTTTTATTCGTTTTGTGAATCACTTAATAAAGTTGAAATAACTTCCATAACTGAAAGAACAATAAAACTATATTTGGTTCAGTTGAATGATTTAAATTTAGAAAAATCTTCAATCTCAAGAAAACTTTCGTCGATCAGAAGATTTTTTTCATATGCTTTTAAGAAAGAATATATTAAGAAAAACTTAATTGCTTACACAAAAAATCCAAAGGTGAAAAGAAAATTACCGGAGGTGATTCTGGAAAACCTCTTTCCGGTATTGTTAAATAGTATTTATTCTGCTGAACATAAAAATAACCTGCTTCATGCTGCCGTCATTGAAGTCTTGTATGGTTGTTCTCTACGTGTATCCGAGGCATGCAATCTCTTATTAAAAGATGTCGATTTCTCTGCCTCCCTTATTCGAGTTCTTGGAAAAGGAAATAAAACTCGCATCGTTCCGCTGGGTGAGCAATCAAAAGCAATAATTCAAAAATATTTAACGGTTAGGCCGACGGAAAAAAATCAAAATTATTTCTTTCTTAAATCTGACGGTTCGCTCGTTTTATCAAATTATGTTTATCGCTTTGTTAGAAAATATTTAAGTGAAATTACGGATCTGAAAAAGCGAAGTCCTCACATTTTTCGGCACAGTTCGGCGACACATATGTTAAACCACGGAGCAGATTTAACAGCTATTAAAGAAATCTTAGGTCATTCAAATCTTTCGACAACACAGATTTATACTCAAGTTAGTATCGAGCGATTAAAAACCGTTTATAAACAAGCACATCCAAAATCATAAAGAAAAGGAGCTCAATATGAATATCTCAATCACTGCACGAAAATTCAAAGCTCATGAAACCTTGAAAGAATTTATTACTGAAGAGGTTTCAAAAATTGATAAGTTTTATGATAACATTTTAGATATTGATGTTATCTTAAGCTATCAAGCCAACAAAGACACAACAAAAACTTCAGAGATCATTGTGAAAGTTCCAGGACAAATACTTACGGCAAGTGACGTGTCGGACGATTATAAAAAATCTACTGTTCTGGCGGTTGAAAAAATTCATCGCCAGTTAGAAAAATTAAAAACCAAGAGCAAAACGTACTAAACCATGATTAATATTGATAAAAATGCCATTTCAAGAACAGCATCTATTGATGTTAGTTTCTTTTATACGTATGCAAAGTTGAAATTCAAACTCACTTTACATTCAGATGAAACTGGTTTCAATCGTAAAATTAAAGATCAGAACGTACACAGACCCGGCTTAGCGTTAGCCGGGTTTGTAGAATTGTTTTCATACGAACGTGTTCAAATATTTGGTAATACGGAAGTCACGTATCTCAAAAATTTAACTCCCGAAAAGAGATTTGAAGCTTTAAAAAAATTATTTGAATTTCCCATCCCGTGTATCATTCTAACTGATCAAAATCAACCTTTCCCAGAAATGGTGTCTTTAGCTATTGAAGCGCACGTTCCACTTTTTTCTTCCCCCCTGTTAACAACAAAATTGACATATTTAATTAGTGATTTTCTTGATGATCAATTTGCCCCTAGAGCATCAATTCACGGCTCTTTTGTTGATGTTTACGGTGTCGGGATTTTATTTATTGGTAAATCCGGGGTGGGGAAGAGCGAAGTTGCGTTAGATCTTATTGAAAGAGGACATCGATTAGTTGGCGATGATGTAATTATATTAACAAAAAAAGGGGAGGGAATTCTCATAGGAGCAGGGACTTCACTTGTAAAACATTTTATGGAAATACGTGGATTAGGTATTTTAGATATCCAAAAAATGTTTGGTGTTAGAGCAATTCGGCACCAAAAAAGGTTAGAGGTTATTGTTGAACTTGAGGTATGGAGCGAAGATTCTACTTATACTAGAACTGGGCTTGATGAAACTCTGGAAAAAATATTAGATGTGGAAATTCCTTACGTCAAATTACCTATTCTTCCCGGGAAAAATATCACTGTAATTTCTGAAGTTATAGCCTTGCACTATCTACTAAAGCATTATGGTTATGATGCAGCTGAAGTTTTCAGAGATCGGTTGGAGAAAGCAATTCTGAATAAGAGCAAGGAAAGCCCAGAGCGTGGAGTAAAATATTTTGAGCATGATTTTGAATAAAATATTTTTATCTTTTAAACAAGAAAATGTTTGACAAATAGGATTGGTTTGATTATTTTCGCATACAAAATTATGAAGAAATTATACTACTTTACATATAAAAATCTAGGATTTAGCGAAATCAAAGGACTAAAATCGAAAATAGTCGCATTGATAGCTGTAAGTCTTTTAATTCTATCCTCTTTGGCTTTTTATATAATAAGCGAATTCTCACAAGTTAAGTCAATCCCAACAGACTCTGCCTTTAAAAATAAATTTAACGTTCTTATAAATAATTATCAAAAAGTCAATGCGCAATTAGACAGTCTGTTAAAAGTAAATGACGAACTCAGAATTGCTGCAAATTTACCTGTAATTTCAACTCAAGAGAGGGAATTAGGCGTAGGGGGTGGAGAATTTAACCTTTCAGTAGATTTTTTTAACTCCAGCGAAAGCAATAGTTTAAAGGAAGCAGGCGCCTTTGTTGATAAATTATTGACGAAGGTTAAATTTGAGAAGCAAAATATCACTGACATCTCTTTTGCATTAAAAAAGAATGAAGAACTTTTTAAAGATATTCCTGCAATTAAACCGTGCAATGGTACAATTGGTGTGAATGGTTTTGGAATGAGATTTCATCCAATTTTGCATATAACTCGTATGCATAATGGAATTGACATTATAACTAATGTTGGAACCCCCGTTCATGCATCAGGTGGTGGAATTGTTGATTTTGTTGGAAATAAAAATGGGTTTGGTCTTTGCGTTGAAATTGATCATGGTTTTGGTTACAAAACGGTTTATGGTCATTTGTCAAATACAAAAGCTAAAGAAGGACAAAAAGTTGATCGAAACACAGTAATAGCTTTTACTGGTAATTCAGGACTTTCTACGGGTCCACATTTACATTATGAAGTATTGCATGATGGGATAAATCTTGACCCTGAATTATTCTTTTTTGACGATTCTCAATTATTTGCTAATAATTAACATTAAGGATTTTATTTTATGATATGGACAATTGAATTAGCTTCATTTTTAGATGATGCGCCATGGCCAGCTACAAAAGAAGAGCTAATTGATTATTGCGAAAGAATTGGTGCGCCACTAGAAGTTATTGAGAATCTTAAAGAACTAGAGGATTCTGAAGAACCTTACGAATCTATTGAGGATATTTGGCCTGATTATCCTACTGAAGAAGATTTTTTCTATAATGAAGATGAAATCTAAAAGTATGAAATATTACAAATTTAAGGCACAAGCAGTGCCTTTTTTTGTTTCTTAACGCTATGTGGGCTGATATTATCGGACAAGAATTTGTAAAGAATTCACTAACACATTTGATGAAGAATAATACGCTTCCTCATGGATTGATATTTTATGGTGATGAAGGATTCGGTAAAGACGCGTTGGCTATACGGTTTGCACATGTTCTAACAGGAAATTCTTCCTCGGAGAATAGCTTTACAGAAAATATAGATATTAAATTTATTACAGCTCTGCCTAGGGGTAAAAATGAAAATGAATCAGATGGCCCATTAGATAGAATTCCAGGACCAGAGTATGAAAAAATAAAAAGTGAATTATTAAAAAAGGTACAGAACCCTTATTATAAACTTGAAATTCCGAATGCTAACGACATAAAGATCAATAGTATTAGGGAAATACAGAAATATCTCTCTTTAAAATCAAATCTTCTGCAAAAACGTGTTGTCATTATTTCAAATGCAGAATTAATGAACGAGGCTTCTCAAAATGCTCTTTTAAAAAATTTGGAAGAACCACCGGAAGATACTTATTTTATTTTAACTACGAATAATATCAATGCTTTACGCGAAACCATCCGTTCTCGCTGTCAAGAATTCCAATTTGCCCCATTGAGTGAACAAGAAATTGAAAAAATATTGCAACATTATTTCGGAAAGACTGTAGAAGAAGCACAGATTTCAAGTCGAATAGCAGAAGGTTCTTATCTTCGTGCTTTAGAATTACTTGAAACCGACATCACATTCTTTCTAGATAAGACTATTTCAATCCTCCGGTTTGGGTTGGCAGGAAAGTACTACTCATGTTTAAAAGAAATAAATGACATTGTTACAAAAGAAGAAAAAGATTTTCAACTACTCCTTTCATTTATAATTTATTGGTTGTATGAGTTGAACTTATCTAGAGATCAATTTACTCCTTATTATTTCGTAAATCATAAAGAAACTCTTGAGAAATTCAACATAAAATATGGACACATAAAACTTGAGAAACTTATAAATGAATGTGAGCACTTACTTTATCAGGTGAAAATTACAAATGTGAATCTTAATATTCTTAAATTTCATCTGGTCATGCTCCTTTCGTCTTTAATCAAAATCAAATAAAGGTAAAATTACCATGATAAAAGAAATATCTGTCATTGGGGGAGGAACCATGGGGAATGGGATCGCCACAGTTTTCGCTCTAAACAACTATGCAGTAAATCTCATCGAAATGGATAAAGAAAAATGTGATAAAGCGTTAGTTTCTATCAAATCTAACCTTAACAGAATGATGAAAAAGGAGACGATTTCAGAAAATCAGTTACAAGAGTCGTTAAAAAAGATAACTCCACTTATAGGAGTTAAAAATACTCCTAAATCATCAAATTTGGTAATTGAAGCTATTTATGAAAATAAAGAAGCTAAAGTTTCTATTTTTAAAGAATTAAATCAAATAGTTGATCAAGATTGCATCATTGCTTCAAACACTTCATCTATCTCAATAACAGAATTAGGAATTTCTTGCCGGCCTAATAAATTTATAGGGATGCATTTTATGAATCCAGTTCCAATTATGAAATTAGTTGAAATTATTAGAGGATTTTCCACTAGTGACAGTACTTATCAAGAAATACATGATCTAACATTAGCAATTGGCAAAACACCATGCGAAGTGAACGATTATCCGGGGTTTATTTCAAATAGAATCTTGATGCCGATGATTAACGAAGCCATTTTTGCTCTAATGGAAGGGGTTGCTAAAGTTGAAGATATAGACACCGTAATGAAATTAGGGATGAATCATCCAATGGGACCATTAACACTAGCAGATTTCATTGGCTTGGATGTTTGTTTGGCAATTATGGAAGTACTTTTTAATGGATACAATGACTCAAAATATAGACCATGTCCATTACTAAAGAAAATGGTTGCTGCCGGTAAATTGGGTAAAAAAAGTGGTGAAGGATTTTATAAATATTGACAAAAAAGAATCAATGCATGATAATGTATATTATGTAAACTAATATTTTTATTGGTTTGTTATGACACTTTGAGAATCTGGTAGAATATTTATCTCTATCTCCTTTTCCCCTTCGGCCAATTCTATTACCTCACCATCAACATGTAAGTAAATATTTTCATGAGTTGTATATTTTAACGTCTTAAATTTGTAAGATTCAACTCTTTTATCAAATATATGAGTCCCATTAATAGCTTTTGGCAGGACTTTTAATAATGTAAACTTTGAAATATTTCGAGCCATACATAAATTCAGATATCTATCATCAATTTGTGCTTTAGGATTCAAACGAAATCCTCCTCCGGCAGTCTCTGTATTTCCAACCGAGAATAGAAAAATATGATCCGTAAAATCTACATTATGTTCAGCTATTTTTATACTGCTTTTTGGTACTTTATATGTAAAAAGGCTTAAAACTACTGATGATATATAGAGAGACAATCCTCTAAGAATTTTGATAGATTTTATTTTAGAAGCAACAAAAGCGTCAAATCCTAAACCAAGACTTGAAATAAATTTCCTACTTAGGAATACCTTATTATTTCTAGAAACAGTAACTTGTCCTATGTCACATTGTTTTGACTCTTTTTTAATAATATAATCCCCAAGTGAAAAATCTTTATTTAAAGTACCAATTGTTCTGGCAAAATCATTTCCTGAGCCAACAGGGATCACGCCTAAACGATAATTGCATATGTTGCTGATGCCATTGATAATTTCATTGACTGTTCCATCTCCACCGATGCAGAAAATAGAATTCACATCTTGAGCAAGTGAGCTAGCCAATTCTGTTGCATGTCCTGGATATTCCGTTAATAATATATTCTCTAAGGGAATAGCAAGTTCATCAAGAGTTTTTTGTAACCGTAAAATATATTTGCTTCCTTTACCTTTTCCAGCTGTAGGATTAAGAATGAAGAATTTTTTATGTTCCATAAAATATTTATTAATACTTCTAATTTATGATTAATTAATAATTAAGTTGATTTAATTAAAGAATTTACAAAGAGGTTACTATCAAAATTCTGTAAATCATTAATCCCCTCTCCTACTCCGATGTAAGGGATTTTTAACTGTAATTCTTTTGCTATCTGGAAGACAATCCCTCCTTTTGCCGTACCATCCAATTTCGTTATAATTAAGCCGCTTAGATCAACTGATTTTGTGAATGCTTTGGCTTGATGAATTGCATTTTGTCCGGTGCTCCCGTCAACCACTAAAAATATTTCATTCGGGGCATAATCTAAGAGTTTTTTAATCACGCGTTTTATCTTTGACAATTCTTCCATAAGATTTGTTTTCGTATGGAGCCTCCCGGCAGTGTCAATTAACACGACGTCAATTTTCTCATCAATTGCCCTTTTAACCGTTTCGTAAACGACTGATGACGGATCAGCTCCACTTTCCTTTTGAACCAAAATTACGTTTGCTCTTTTAGCCCAGATTTCTAATTGCTCATTAGCAGCGGCTCTGAAAGTATCGGCGGCTCCAATAATAACTTTTTGACCTGACTGATAAAAATTGTGTGCCATTTTACCAATGGTTGTAGTTTTTCCTGCACCATTTACCCCAACAACCAAAATAACATACGGTTTATATTTATCAAAATCAGGTTCAAATTCTTTGGGAGCGATAGTTTGATTAAGTTCCTCAATGAGAACATTTTTCATCACTTTAAGAATAGTCTCTTCATTTCTTTGAGATTCAGAAATCAATTTTGTTTTTACTTCCTCAATGATTTTGATCGACAAATCAACACCAATATCCGAAGTAATTAGTATCTCTTCAAGTTCAGCAAAAACTTCTTCATCAAGTTTTGCTTTTCCGGTTATCGCTTCTGAAATTCTGTTAAATATTGCTGATCGAGTTTTGGCTAATCCAGAGGTTAACTTACCGAGATTTATATTTTTAAAAAGGCCCATTTTCTTTCTTTTTGATAAATTCTGCTGCCCTGATCGCATAAGCAATCAATGACAAAAATGACAGAAAAATGATTAAATAATAAACAAATAAATAAGCATAACTTGCTTTATCCACGGTAAAACAGATCATAAAGATGAAGATAGCGATGAATGTAACAGTTATTTTTCCAAGAAAGTTTGATGGCAATACTTTTCCAAGGTATTTTGAAAGTAGTATTCCACCAAAAAAGATTAAAACATCTCTCCCTATCAGAATGAAAAAAAATGTTGGAGTAATTTCTCCAATAAGATAGAGTTTATATATAATTATCCCGGCACAAATTTTATCAGCTAAAGGATCAATTATTTTTCCTAATTCTGTTACTTGATTAAATTTTCTTGCAAAAAATCCATCCGCCCAATCGGTAAAAGCAACAGCTATACCAAGCAGAATTAATACTAATCGAACGTTCTGGTCATGAAAATTGTCGAGTAGGAGCCAAAATGGAATTGCTAGAAAAAGCCGTACAAGACTTAATCCATTTGAGATGGTAATATCACTTCTGTTGATTCTCATTTAATGATGGCTAACTTTCCAATTTTTTGACTAAGTTCATTTTTATTATTATCTAATTGTTTTATAAGATATAAATAGATCCCGGAGCTAACAATATTACCATTTGTATCTTTAAAATCCCATGTTAATCCCCCATTCCCATCGGTTTCAAATATATGATTTATTTTACTTCCTGTCAAAGAATAGATAAATATTTCTGCATATTGAGGAAGATTTGCAAAAGTTACTCCACCGAGGGATATTTTTGAAGGACTTGGATAGATGAACACATTTGCCAAATCTTCTGCCTTAGCGACTAAAACTACTTCACTACCCGCCCCTGCTTCAATCGCTATTGAACCATTAGTCTTGTCAGAGAAAATATTCTTACAGCCTAACTTGTATTCTTTCCCGATCGCACCAATTCTGTTCTTAAATGTTATGGTAACACTCTTATCATCACTAAGAGCAATACTATTTATTGGATTTACCGGATCAACTTCATAATTCATAGTATTTAAAGTCGAAAGAGTATCAACTAGCATATTGAATTGTAAACTAATTTTATATGGAGATAAAATTGAATGAGCTGTTATATAAAATTTATCCGTTTGTGATATGAATTGATAATCAAAATTGACTGTATCGATTTTGATCGGCGAGTTGTAAAAATCAGCTATATCTTTGATAACTAATTTATTCCTCCCCTCTACAAATTCTTTTGGGAATGTTACTAAATAAGATGTGCTTGAAGATGGCGACACAGAATGTGCGTAGAGGATTTCATTGCCATTTAGTAGACAAAATGATTCCAAATTTTCTATAACTGTTTTAATTTTTTCTGAAAATTTGATTTCAACGGAAATTGCTGACACAGCTTTTACCTCAATTACTTTTGCAGCTAAGTGATGATAAATCTCAATTACATTAGATAACTGCTGCTGTAAAGGAGGATTGTTTTGAATTGCATAAAAATAGTTATGGTTAAGCGTAACCGTTGTATCGATAAAGAAATTAGCCGTAGTTGATCCAATTTTAACCAAATTTGCTATATCCGGTGAATTTCCTCTATAAATATTATAATTATTACTACCGCTCCATTTTAACTGAATCGATAAAGAATCGATGCTACAACCGGTTATATCTGTTGGAATATTTTGTGTTGAAAAGGAAGAAGAAAGGAATTTAATCTTGTCTCCTTTAGGAAAAGCGATATCTGTAGAAGAACTGCTGCTCAAATTACCGGTAAAAATGGAATTACTGTTTGTAGTTTCATCAAAATATATAAAACCGGTGGTTGAGTTATTTGAGTTTTTTGATAAAATGTAGCTATACGGAAATGCAAACATTACTAATCTTGCTTCATTTTCAAGGTCGACAAATTTTAATGCACTTTGTTTTTTTTGAAATGATGAACCAAATTCTTCTGCCGGATCTACAAAAGCATTCGAGTAAACTAAACTTAGTTGAGGATTAGTCACTACCGTATTATCTAATTTAAATACTTCTAACACTTGAAAACTAGCAATGTCTATCTCTGGAATAGAATGTACCAATACCGCCAATTCATTTTTTCCGTCTTCATCAAAATCTCCTACAGCTATTTGATTAGAACTGCTCTCAAATCCGGTTGAGTAGGACAAGTACGGTACAAATTTATTATTCGCATTCAATTCATAACTGAACACATCCCCTTCCCTATCGAGGAACCAGAGTTCAGATTTTCCATTTTGGTTCAAATCAGAAATAATGCAAGTAGGAGAATTTATTTCATTGTTGTAGATAGAGACAGGTGAAAAGTTCTTTAGTGTTTGCGATAAAGTTAAACTCAAATCGCTGTTAACTTTATAAATAGAGATAGTAGAATCATCTGTTAACGCGCCGATTTCATAAATTCCATCATTATCAACATCTTTCGCAAAGATTGGCCAGAATGTGGTTTTATCAAATTTCTGAACATCAATAAACTTTGATGAATTAATCTCTTTCTGCTCCATGATGAATCCGTTTCGAGACCATAATGCTAAAACATCTAACTTTCCATTTCCATTAAAATCACCAATAGCTTTGGGTATTCGTTCTTGTAGAGAATCAATTTTTATAAACCTGTCCGATTCAAATTTGTAAAGTGAAGTATATTCCGTGTTACTATTTTCTCTTAAAAAAAGATACTTAGCGTTAGTTGAGTCAATAATAAATGGTGATTCATAAATGCTTCCCGGAGGGAGTGAATATGATCTTTCCTCAAAGCCCTGTAAGTGAAAATAATCATTAGATTTTAAAAGAAATGGATTACCGCTGTTAAGCAATTTTACAGAGTTCCCAAGTTGATTTTCAATTTCAAAATATATTTGATAATCCGTGTTTGGTGCAACAATTCCTTTCGGTATAAATCCATAGTGTAATTGTTTTACAAAAAGATTATTTGTTGCAAAACCATCAAGAGAAACAAATTTGTAACTTTCATTTGTGTTAGCTTTCCGGTAAAACATTTTCGCGATTGTAGCGGTAGTTGAATACAGTGCTGCAACAAAAGTTGGTTTATCACCGTAATACGCCGGAAATATTGAAATAATTTCTCCATGTGGAGGTTTAGTAATGCGATTAATGTTGATGCGTTCTTCTTTTGTTATACCATTGGTTTGATGGAGTATAATTCTCAGTGTAAATACGGTATCAATTGCTGATTGAATATCTACGGAACCAATATGCTGAGTATAAATTTGATTCTTTTGGTCATGCAAAATTGACTGCCAGGTATCGGGATTTAGACCAACACCAAACATCAGATCATAAGATTCGAAAAAAGGCGAAAGTATTGTTGCAGAAATATTAACAGAGTCTTTTGCAGTGGCAAAATCTTGTTGAGGATAATCAAATTTGACTATTGAAGGAGATAATGTTTTTAAAGCTTTAAATAGGTTTAGTCTACCGGCGCCGCTTTTTATATCCCATCCGGAAGAATTTATATCATCACAAGTAGATTTAAGTATCTGTTTCACTTCTTCATTTGAAAAAGATTTTTGCGAAAGAATAAGACCGGCAGCCGCAGAAACAAATGGTGCAGAAGCTGATGTTCCACTGAATGACGCATAACTATTTTTTCGAGCGGTTGTGATAATATCGGTTCCAGGTGCAACTAAATCAAGAGTAGAGCCATAACTTGAAAAGGATGCGACAAAATCTTCTTCTGTAGAACTTCCGACTGAAATTACTTCATTATAGCTTGAAGGATAATGAAGACTAGTTGTATGGTCATTTCCTGAACTGGCTACCATAACTACGTTTTTGGAATAAGCATAACGAACTACATCTTGCAAAACATAAGAATATGAAGAAGTGTCTCCAAAACTCATGTTTATAACTTTCGCTCCATTTTCAATTGCATACAATATGGCTGCAGAAACATCATCTTCTTCTCCGTAACCATCCGGATCGAATGCACGTAAATTCATTAACTTAACTTTTGGAGCAACACCGGCAATTCCCTTCCCATTATTTATTGAGGCGGCAATTATACCTGCGACAGAAGTCCCATGAGACAAACCGTTTTCATCCATCGGAGAATTATCCCAAGTTAAATAATCACCACCGGTAGAATCAAATGGGAAACCTGTTCTATCCGTAAAATCCCAACCTTGATAATCATCAACAAATCCATTACCGTCGTCATCAATTCCGTTTGATCTTTTATCGTTTCCAAACGCATCTAGTCCGGTTTCGCCTTTATTTATATAGAGATTGTCTACTAAGTCCGGATGGAAATAATCGATGCCGGTATCAATAACTCCAACAATTATTGAATCGCTACCCTCCGTAATATTCCATGCATTGAACGCATCAATTTTAGATAATGCCCATTGTTGACTTATCAAACTATCGTTGGGAACAGAATCAATTTTATAAATAATTTGTTTTTGGATGTATTCGACAGTTGGATATTTCTTCTTAAAGTTCGACCAAAAAGTATCGTCTGTTTTTGTAGGGATAGATATTTTAATAATATTTTTCAGTGCTGGAATCGATTTTGCAATTCCTTTTGCAAATGGATTGACGGTGATTTCATTTGATTGGATTTTTTTATTGCCGTAACCATTTGAATATGATTCTTGTATTGAAAGTTTAAGTGAAACCAAATCAGGGGTTTCCTTAAATTTTATAAAATAAACATCCTGCGATAAAATCTTAAAAGAAGTAAAGACAAGTATGATTAAAAATAGCTTATTTATTCTCATAAATTTCTTTTTTAAAAGAAGTATCAACTACAGTCGGGTAATTCCCTGAAAAACAAGCTGTACAAAAATTATTTTTGTCTTCCTCGTATACTCCTTCCAAAAGCTCCTCTATTGACATATATTCAATACTGTCTACCCCTAAATATTCTCTTATTTGTTCAATATCTTTCTTCATTTTGAATGCAATCAATTCTTCGGATGAAGGGAAATCCATTCCATAAAAACAAGGATAAAGAATTTGTGGCGAGGATATTCTGAGATGAATTTCTTTCGGATTCGCTTCTCTAATGAGATTGACCAATTGTTTTGAAGTAGTACCACGGACAATTGAATCATCTACAACAACCACTGTTTTCCCTTCAATAACTCCCTTAACAACGTTGAATTTTATCCGAACTCCAATCTCCCGTTTTTGCTGTTTCGGCTGAATAAATGTTCTGCCAATATAGTGACTTCTGATTAGTCCAATTTCTAACTTTGATTTTATATTAAGTTTTTCAAGTTCGTTCTGATAACCGATTGCCGCAGTATTTGAACTATCAGGGACACTAATCACAATTACTTTTTCTCCATCCTTATCAGTTACCGGATGGTTCTTCGCTAATATTTTACCTAAACGTCTTCTAACTTTGTCAACATTATGCCCGAATATTCTGGAATCCGGTCTAGAGAAATAAATATATTCAAAGATGCAATGTTTTTTTTGTTCAACCTTAAGATCTAAAAAGTAAGATTTTATTATCCCGGTTCTATTTGCTTCGTCGTCAATAACAATTACTTCTCCAGGCAGAACATCGCGAATATATTCAATAGTATTAATATCAAATGCACAAGTTTCTGAAGCAACGACAAAGCATCCATCTTTTTTCCCGAGAGCTAAAGGGCGAAATCCATAAGGGTCCCTCGCGGCTATTAACGCTGTATCGGTTAAAATAGTGAGACAGAACGCACCCTCAATTTTGTTTAGTGAATCAATAATTTGCTCAACTTGCTTTTTAAGTTGGCTTCTTGCTATTAGATGAAGAATCACCTCAGTGTCGCTTGTGGTTTGAAAGATAGCTCCTTCATTAATCAGAGTATTTCTAATCTCTTTTGCATTTGTTAAATTTCCGTTATGAGCAACACCAAGATTCCCATCTCGATAATTTACCACAAACGGTTGGATATTTTTCCTTGAACCGGAAGCTCCTGTTGTTGAATAACGGTTATGCCCAATAGCTCCATCACCGGCGAGGATGTTGGCCCAGAGATTATCATCAGAATAAACATCCGAAACCAACCCTTCCCCCTTCACAATATCAAAAATAATTTTATTGTTCCCATTAACTTTTCGGACAAGTATCCCCGTTGCTTCTTGCCCTCGATGTTGGAGTGCGTGCAACCCATAGTAAGTCATGAGAGAAGCATTATCGTTTCCCCAAATTCCAAATATTCCACAAAAACTTTTTGGTTTATCCATGTAGTTGAAATCGTAAAAAGTAATAAAAATAAATTAAATAATGAGTTGTAAAATAATAGGATTTAAAAATAAAAAGGTACAAAAAACTTTGTACCTTTTTAGTCGGAACGACAGGATTTGAACCTGCGACCCCTACCACCCCAAGGTAGTGCGCTACCGGGCTGCGCTACGTTCCGTTATAAAAGTTGAACTATTTTTTCAAGAGAAGATTTAATCTCTAACAATTCCGATACAGATATTTCTTTTAACTCATTCGGGTTAATCTTAAGTGGAGCAGTTTCAGCAACCTTTTTCACTTCCTGAATCACTTTTGTTGTTGGCGACTCTTTTTCATTTCCCAAATTCGAAAGGATATTCTTGGCTCCCTCAATAGTATATCTTTTTTCTCTGAGTAAAGATTTTATCTGAAGAATTAGCTGGATATCTTTATTTGTAAAAACTCGGTTTCCAGCCCGATTTTTTTGGGGCTTTAGCTGTTCAAATTCAGTTTCCCAATAACGAAGTACATATTGTTCTACCTCCGTTATTTTACTCACTTCACTTATTGAATAATAAAGCTTCTTAAGGTTAAAATCTTTCATAAGCATCACTTAAAGTTTGCACTAAAAATAATTAATAAGTGCCTAATTACCAACAAATATTTGTTGAATTAGAAAAATACTTCAAGAAAATCCTCTTTTTCTTCCCTATAACTTGTATTATGAAAACGATACTACTAAAAACATGTAGTCTACTCATGCTTAGTCAAAATTTGTTGTATGGTGAAAATAGCCGCCAAGTAACCTATTTCTTTGAATCCGGAGATATAACCATTTACTGCTTTAGCAGTTATCATCACTTGTCTAAAATCCTCTCTTTGAGCTAAATGAGAGAGATGGACTTCAACTTTAGGGATTTTACATTCCTTCAATGCATCATGGATTGCTACCGAAGTATGAGCATACCCTCCAGGATTAATAATCAAACCGTCAAATTCTTTTTCTGCATCTTGAATCTTTGAAACTATTTCACCTTCAATGTTTGATTGATAAAAAGAAATTGAAAAATCGGGAAAAGAATTAACAACTAAAGTCTCAATGTTTTCAAGACTCATTGCTCCATACTGTTCTGGGTCGCGTTTGCCTAATAAATTGAGATTAGGTCCATTAATAACTACTATTTTCATTTTTCCTCATTCATCTGATCAATTATTTCTCTGATTTTAGGGGTCAAATAGATGTTTTCAACTCCTAAATCTTTAAGTGCTTCAGAAAGTATTATCGCTTTACGTTGAGTATTTGCCAGTTTATTGATAACAATAACTTTACTATCCTTTAAAAGACAATATCCACCTTTAAAATCTCCTTTTTCAAAACGAATAGTTGCTCCCAATTGGGCGGCAAGCGCTTTCAGTTCTTCAATAACATCTTCAAACTCTTTTTCTTTAATTTTCATTTTTCTTTAATGGCTGGAAGATAAAAAGATAGATTACTGCAAGAAAAGAGAATAAATGTATTAACGGAAAACTCCCGAAAATTTTATACCGTTTGATGGTTGCTTCTAAAATTACTTTTGGATCAAATGCCGAATAAAACACAGAGGTAAAGATTTTATAATCGATATTTATAAGATAAAACTCAAACGGCGCTAAAGTAATAACTAAAATTAAAATAATAAACAGCCATCCGTTTTGTTTAAGTTTCATTCGTGAACTTACTACAAAGACTAGCAGACTCAGAAAAAAAAGAACATACGTTATAGAAGTTATCAACAGAAGAGGATTCAGAATAAAAAAGATTACCTGTAGAAAATTTTCCGTAATAAATGGTTTTAATTGAAAATGATTTCCCTGAAAGAGATAAAAAGTTATTACGATCCTCGAGAAATTAGCGCCAAGCCAAATAGCTCCGAAAACGACACTTAGATATTGAAATATTTTTGATACTTTTTGCATACGAATTAATCTTAATTTTGATGCCTAAAATATGGAAAAAAAATGAATATTGCTTCAATTGATATCGGAACAAATACAATTTTACTCCTTGTCGCCCAAATTGATCCCCAACTGAAAATAGTTACTCCTCTTCGAGAAGAAATTAGAATGCCAAGAATTGGGAAGGATTTATACACAACCGGCAAAATATCGGAAGATAAAATTCAAGAACTTGAAAACGTTTTATTAGAATACAAAGCAATTGTAGATGTATATGCTTGTTCTGAATGTTTTATCATTGGGACTCACGCTCTACGGAACGCTTCAAACAAATTAGAAATAAAAGAAAGGATTTACAAAAGAACGGGATTTTCTCTCGAGATCGTTCCGCCTGATTCTGAAGCCGAATACGCATTCTATGGAGTTCGGTCATCATTAAATAGTAATGAAATTTTTGTTATCCTCGACATTGGAGGTGGAAGTACAGAAATCATAATTTGTAAAAGTGATGTTATTCTTGAGAAGAAAAGCATTCCGGTTGGTGTAGTAACTTTAAAGGATCAATTGATTTCTGGGTACCCGATATCTGAAATTGAAAAACGTAAATTGAAAAATAAAATAGAATACGAGTTCAGTAGTCTAAATCTAAACCATCTTGCTCCCAAATCTATTATCGGAATTTCAGGCACACCAACAACATTTGCCGCAATAAGAAAAAAGCTTCAAATATTTGAACCGGAAAAAATTGATAACTCGATGATATCAAAATTAGAGATTGCTGGAATAACAGAATTTCTAGGAAATTCATCAATCGAGGAGGTTAAAAATTCATTTGGTGAGATTATTTCTAAGCGTGAGGATATACTTTATATTGGAGGTAAAATCTTACTGTATATAATGGATTACTTCTCTTTACCTAATGTCATTGTCAGCACTAAAGGTATTAGGCATGGTGTTTTTTACAAAAAAATGTTCATTGATAAATAAATTAGACCGATAAAGACAAGTGAAATGAAAATTGATATGATTTTCTTCTTAAAATAGAAGGCAAACAATTTAGAAGTAAGATTAATATTCCAGACAATAATACTTATTTCCAATATCAGAAAAAGATAAGCGAAATTCTTTTTTATCAAAAATGGCGAAGGGTTGAATGTAAAGAGCTGCTCCCCAAAAACAATAAACTCCATCGCAAAGAGAATGAACAACCCTATTAATTGTGGCATAAATGAAAAGGAGATTCCTGCATAAAAATCTTTTATACGAAATTCTCCCAATTGTTCTCTAAGCAGCTTTTTTAGAATAAATCCTACTGAAATTATTACGACAACTGAAATGGCAAAAAGAATAATAAAATGAACTATCGAAAATCTCCCTTCGTTAAATACTCCCAATAATAGTGTGGAAAGAAGGTACACTTTGAATAATGCCAGGGCTAATACCATAGTTGCAAAATTTTTCTGTTCTGCATGAAAGATTTCAATGAAAGCACCATTCGGATTCTCAATCAAAAGTCCAAATATTTTCCACAAGTCAATACTGGGAACTCTGTTCCTGATAATTGTGCCACACTTTTTGCAAACACTTTGAGAAAGTGGATTATTCGCTTTGCATTTGGGGCAAGGTATTAAATAATCAGACATTGGATTAAAACATTATTTTAAAATTGAACATCGGCTGTTGACGATAAAAATCTTCTGTAACTGAAAAATCAAACAACTGAGCATCTACATAAGCGTCAACTAAGTTTGCTAGATAAGTAAAAACAAAATACATGGCAAAAAGATCACGCTGATCTCTGTATAAATCACGCCACTTTTTATCAATTAGGTCTTGTGTCTTTAGATAAAGACTTTGATAATTTTTATAATCATTATTATTCTTAATATAATTATATATAAACCACCCACCAACACCCCAGACAATTGGTGCTTTCCAATACGATTCGTTATAAATTTGTCCCCAGCCAGGGATAATCGCACTGCGTAACACAGCACCCCAAGCCGATTTTTGCATCACAAATGTCGTATCAACTGCATTAGAATCTGCGACTGCAACCCTGTCTTGAGCAGACGAAATGAGCGGAAATACCGAAATGACAAGAAATATTTTAATTATAATTTTTTTCAATTAGGTCAAACAAGTCTATTAATCTTTCTAATTCATCGGAAGAGTAAAACTCTATGGTTACATCTCCGGTCCCGTCTTGTTTCACTTTGCAAATTACTTTTGTCCCGAATATTTTTCTAAGTTTATCCTCAAGTGCCAATAATGAAGCTGAGTTACTAATTCCACCTGGAGTTTTAAGAGTTAATATCTTTTTTTGTGTTGAGGTTTCGGTTAGCATTTTTTTTACTAATGACTCAACTTTACGTACCGATAAGCTATTTTCTTTTATTCTTTTAAGAGCTTCAAGCTGCATGGTGTGGGACGGTAAATTGATCAATGCTCTGGCATGCCCCATACTTATTTCATCATGTATAAGGGCGTCTTGAATTTCTTGAGGTAATTTTAATAAACGAATTGAGTTGGCTACGGTTGTTCTATCCTTCCCCACTCTTTCGGCAATTTGTTCCTGCGTTAAACTGCATTCTTCCATTAACCGTTTAAATGCTAATCCAACTTCGATGGGATTTAATTTTTCACGCTGTATATTTTCAATAATTGCCATCGAGAGCATAATATCATCTGAAAGGACTTCAATAATGTATGCGGGAATGTCAATTAATCCAATTTCTTTGCAAGCTCTCAAGCGCCGTTCACCCGAAACAATTTGGAACTGTCCTTCTCCAAATTTTCTAACAGTTATCGGTTGAATTAATCCGTTTGTAAAAATTGATGCTTTGAGTTCATCCAATGCACCTTGATCAAAATGCATTCTTGGTTGGAACGGATTTGGAAAAATATTTTCGATTTTTATTCTCAACAACGATTCATTTTTACCGCTATTGATCTCTAATTCTTGAGGTTGTGCAATAACATCCGTTGAAGGCTTTAATAAAGCGTCTAATCCTCTGCCTAATCCGGTTCTCATTTTATTCATAATTTACAACTTTTTTTAATTGTCCATTTCGTTCTAATAATTCGGAAGCTAATGCAATATAATTTTTTGCTCCGCTCGAAACAGCATCATACAGAAGGATAGGCTTTCCATAACTCGGCGCTTCCGATAATCTGACATTTCTATGGATGATCGTGTTAAAAACTTTTTCACCAAAATATTTTCTTACTTCTTCGGCAACTTGTTGTGAAAGCCGTAAACGTACATCATACATTGTTAGAAGGACCCCTTCTACTGCTAATTTAGGATTGAAATTTTGTTTAACAATATTTATAGTGTTTAGTAGTTGTCCCAATCCTTCCAAAGCGAAATATTCGCACTGCACAGGAATAAGAACCGAATTTGAAGCCGACAAAGCATTCAAAGTTAAAAGTCCAAGCGAAGGAGGGCAATCAATAATGATAAAATCGTATTCGCTTGAAATTTCCGCCAACCTTTGTTTTAAAAGCATTTCTCTGTTTTCCATATCAACCATCTCAATTTCTGCCCCGACAAGATTGATATTTGATGGAAGGATATTCAAGAATGGCATAAAACTGGGGATAATCACTTCTTTGATTGGATAACTACCGATTAACACCTCATAAATTGAAGGAGTTTGGTTTGAGATGCTCAATCCGGAAGAAGAATTTGCTTGCGGGTCTATATCGATAAGCAGAATATTTTTTTCCGCCGCTGCTAATGAAGCAGAAATATTTATAGCTGTGGTCGTCTTACCAACGCCACCCTTTTGATTTGCAACGGTTATTATTTTACCCATTATTTTCTGTATTTATCTTTCTGAAAAAACTACTTTTACTTTTAAAGTTACATAAAAAGAGATGATATCGGAAATTATTTTACTTTAATTAATCGAGATTTCTTCACCAAATTCCATAACTCTGCATTGCTTCCCTTTTTGCTCAACTTTATCTTTAAATTCTAACGGATCAGCCGCAATAATATGGTAAGTGTTATAATGCATTGGAATGGCAACACCTGGATTGACAAATTCAACGGCTCTAACGGCATCATCAATGCCCATGGTAAAATTATCACCAATCGGTAAAAGCATATAATCTATTTTATCGATTTCACCAATCAATTTCATATCTAAAAATAATCCAGTATCGCCGGTATGATAAATGACCTTATCTTCAATAAATAATAAAACACCTGCCGGTTCGCCTGCATATTGTAAATTCTCGGTAGATGAACCATGATGCGCAATGGTGAACTTCAATTTTCCGAAGGGAAAGTTATGGCTCCCGCCTATATGCATCTTGTGCGTGTTAAATCCTTGACCATCGAGAATAACCCCCAACTCATTAACGCAAATAATTTGAGAATTGAATATCCTCGCAATTTTTTTTGCATCTCCAAGATGGTCGCCATGCGCATGAGTAAGAACAATAAAGTCTGCAAATATTTCATCCGATTTCACCGGTGCATTTGGATTATTATCTAAAAAAGGATCGATAAGAATGCTTAATCCTTCTTCAGTTGTTATTTGAAAAGCTGAATGAGACAAGTACCGTAGTTTCATGGCTTCACTCCATTTTAATATTTAATGATTACTTTTATAAAACTGATAATTGCATTGAAAGCTTTAATTGAACTTTTTTGATTATCGTATTTTGTCGAAATATCAATAAATGAAATAGGAATTTTATTCTTTGCAGCCCGCAGGATCATTTCACTTTCAGCTTCAAATCCATTAGTCTCTGGAATAATTAATGGTATAATTGAAGTATCAAATCCGCGGTATCCAGATTGACTATCAAATATTTTTTGTTTTGTTTTAATTGAAAGAACTTTTGAAGTAATTGTATTACTTAGCACTCGCATAAACGGCATTGCACGAAAAGAAATATTTCTTTTTCCGATAACAAACTTAGAAGTTTTTAAAGTATCAAGAAATAGCGGGATATATTTAGGCTCATGTTGATAGTCGGAATCAAGTGTAAGAATATATCGGCTTCCTAGAGCAAGTGCCTCAGAAAATCCTCTTTTCAGCGCCGCGCCTTTACCTGAATTACTTTCAAGTTTATATATGTGTATTTTTGAATCATTGACTGAATAATCAGTAACATCCTGAGTTGAACCGTCATTTACAAGAACAAGATAATCAACAAGTGGTAATGTATCTTCAATTACTTTTCTAAATATATTTTCCGGATTATAAAAAGGAATAATCGCGGTAACTGGTAACTTATCGATTGATAAACTTTCTAAAAAAAGGAATGAATTTAAATTTATTTTTTGTCGGTGCTACATATATCAATTTTTGGCGCAACATTTCTTTTGCAAGTCCTCTTGTTAAAACACCGTTTTCTGCAATAGAAATGCTACCTGTTTCTTCCGAGACAATAACGCAAATGACATCCGCCTGTTCAGAAATACCCAATCCGGCCCGATGCCTCATTCCTAACGATTCACCTTTGTACATCGTAGTTAACGTTAGCGGAAGTGTGCAGCGTGCAGCCTCAATGATGTTGCCTTTAATGATGACGGCTCCATCATGTAAAGGTGTTCTTGGGAAAAATATTGTTCGTAAAAGATCTTTCGATAACACGGCATTTAATAAATCGCCGGTTTCAGAAATACCTCTAATTCCTTTTGATCTTACAATTACCATTAAAGCGCCATGTTGAAATTGAGATAACTCGAATGCAGCCTCGGCAATTATGCTTGCAACTTCTTGTGTTTCACCTTTCTGACCGAAGCGCAAAATAGGACTTCTCGCCAACAACATTAGAATTCTTCTGATCTCCGGCTGGAATAAAATAATAAAAGCAATGATCCAGATTTCGGTAATGAATTTTAAGAGCCAGTTTACTGCCCGCAAATTTAGTATCTGAGAAAAAAATGAGAGGAGAAATACAAGCATTAGTCCTAAAAATATTTGAGAAGCTACCGTTCCTTTTAATACAGAATACAGTTTATAGAAAATTATTCCAACTATCGCCATATCGATCAAATCGAAAAACGATACGGTGATAAATCCTATTTTAAAAATTTCAAACATTGTTAAGTGCCGTAATAAGTTTTTTTGTCAGTAAACCAAGTTCCATGTTGTGAGAACGAATTATGGAGGCGCCTCTTGCTAACGATACTGCTTCCATAATAGCCGAAGGAATATCTCGTTCGTCATGATTTAAATCTAAAGTTTTCCCTAAAAATGATTTACGGGAAAGTCCGATAAGCACCGGGTAACCAAGTCGCTTAAAATCATCAATGTGATTAAGAATTTTATAATTATGTTCAACAGTTTTTCCGAAACCAATTCCGGGATCGAGAATGATTTTATTAATTCTATGTTTTTTAGCAACTGCAATTTGTTTTTCTAAAAAAGCAATAATTTCTTTTATAAGATTTTTATATGTAGGATTTTCCTGCATTGTTTTGGGATTATCCTTCATATGCATAATAATCAATCCCGCGTTAGACCTTGAGATAACCTTGAATATTTTATCGTCAAATGTTCCACCGCTAACGTCATTAATAATAACAGCTCCGGCTTTGAGAGCTTCTTCAGCTACTTCGCTCTTTGTAGTGTCTATCGAAATAATCAGATCATTTTTCTTTTTTAAAAGAGAGTTAATAACTGGAATCGTTCGAGATAATTCTTCATTGACGGAAATAGCATCAGAACCGGGGCGTGTAGATTCACCGCCGATATCAATAATATCTGCTCCGTGAGAAGCTAAAAACAACCCGTGCTGAACAGCTTTTTTAGGCTCAAAATACTTTCCACCATCGGAAAATGAATCAGGCGTAACATTAACAATGCCCATAAATATAGGGGTTGAAAAATCGAGCACCTTATTTCCGAATTTGTATTTTTTCAAGAAACCCTTCAATCAAGAATTAAAAACTATTTATTGTTCTAGATTTTTATGATAAACAATTTTCCCGTTAAGAATTGTCATTACAACTTCATATTGATTATTCATGACAACCATATCGGCATCTTTTCCAACTGCTAATATTCCCTTTCGATTTTCAATATTAAGGACTTTAGCGCCGTTTAACGAGGCCATTCGAACAGCATCCGTCAACTTTGCATTAGCTGTTTCGACAAGGTTTTTAATTGCCTTATTTAGTGTCAAGGTGCTCCCGGCAAGAGTACCGTCCGGCAAAAATGCTTTTTGGTCTTTCATGAATATTTTTTGATCAGCAAACTCGTATTCACCTTCGTGCATTCCACCAGCACGAATAGAATCAGTAATTAAGATGATTCCGTTTGCACCCTTTAATTTAAGCAGTAATTCCATTACTGCAGGATGTACATGAAGTTTGTCTGCAATTAATTCTATTTTCAGTTCGTTCCTAAGTAAAGCTCCAAGGATAACACCACCATCACGATGGTGAAAAGGTTTCATCGCATTAAAAATATGGGTTACGTGAGCCGCACCGTTATCAATTGCCAACTCTATTTCATCATATGTAGCCATTGAATGCCCGATTGAAAGAACAACTCCTCTTTTAGCTGCGGCGCGCATCACTGCAATAGAACCCGGTAATTCAGGCGCAATGGTCATAATTTTTATATACCCTTTAGACGCTTCCCACATTGCTTCCCATGAATCGACTGATGGTTCCCACAAATAACTTTCGTTCATAGCTCCCTTCAAGCTCTTATTTAAATAAGGACCTTCCATGTGGATACCATAAATATTTGACTCTGGATTATCTTCAATATAAGTCGCAACTCTATTCAGATCGTCAAGTAATTGCTGATATGGTTTTGCAAATAAGGAAGCCAATATTGTTGTAGAACCGTTGCGTAGAAAATAATCACTTACTCTTTTTATACTTTCATCATTCGGATCTGCGAATCCATTGCCGCCTCCGCCATGCACAAGCAGATCCACAAACCCGGGTGTAATGGTGTGGCCGCTAATATCAATTACTTCACAGTTATCGGGTATTTTTACATCCGAAGCTTTTCCTAATTCGTGAATAACTCCATCTTCAAAAACAATTACTCCATTGTTTACAACACGAAATGGAGTAACAATTTTACCTCCAACTAATGCATAACTCATATATATCCTTTGATAAATTTAGCGAATTGAATATTTCAATTCGGTTGTAGCTGCTGTAATATTTTCAGCATGAAAGATTGAAGACCCGGCCACAAAAATATCGCATCCGGCTTCTTTAATTTTTTGTACAGTGTCTTTATTTACACCGCCGTCAATTTCAATTTGATAAGAATAATGAAACTTCTCGCGAAGATTTTTCAATTCTTCTATTTTGCTCAATGAAGAAGATATAAACCGTTGACCACCAAAACCAGGATTGACAGACATAACTAAAACAAGATCAACATCTTCTAAAATATTTTTCAAAGTTGAAACGGGAGTAGCCGGATTGATCGACACTCCAGCTTTACAGTTTAACGATTTAATTAATTGAATAGTCCGATGCAAATGATGAACCGCCTCCTGATGCACGGTTATATAGGTTGCCCCAGCTTTAGCAAATTCTGGAATTAACGCATCCGGCGAAGTAATCATTAAATGAACATCGAGTGGAAGTTTTGTGCAACGTTTTGCGGCTTCAATAATAAATGGACCAAAGGTAATGTTTGGCACAAAATGCCCGTCCATAACATCACAATGAATCAAATCTGCTCCGCCGATTTCTACCATACGGATCTGTTGATAAAGATTTGAAAAATCTGCCGATAAAATAGATGGCGCTAATAGATTCATTGTTCTCTCGGATTTACTTCTTCTTTTGTTTCAACATTTTTGGTGATGAATAAGTCTACGGCATCACCTTGATTTAACCGGTTTCCAGGGCTTGGATACTGATCTTTTACCGTATTCGGTAGCAGATCAAATGAAGGTTGATAATTAATTTTTCCAACTTTTAGAAAATTTTCATTCAAGATTCTTTCCGCTTCGGTAAGGGATTTTCCAATCAGATTCGGAATTTCTATTTGTCCTTCAATTTGTCCGGCACTAACGCTAACATTAATGAGGGTTCCTTTATTAATCTTCGTTCCGGCAAGAAGCTGCTGAGAAACAATGATATCCTTTGGATTATCAGAAGATACTTCTACTATTTCACCGATTTTTAATCCGACTCTTTCTAACGCAAAGCGGGCGTTGGTAACAGATTTTCCGAGTAATGACGGAACAGTAGTAGTCGGTTCTCCGCCACTCAGAACTAAAAATATTCTTCTTCCTTTTTTTACAACTTCTCCTGCGTGTGGTTTCTGAAGAATAATTGCGTTTTTGGCAAATCCCGTTTCCACAAAAGTTGTATCTCCAACAATTGCATTTAAGCCGGCATCTTCTAAAACTTTTATAGCTTCTTCCTGCTGTAAATTAACTACTTTTGGAACCTGAACTTCTGCCGAATAGACGAACCAGGGCATCAATGCATAATTAAAAAGAAGGAACGCCACTACAAGACTGCCTAGAAAATAAAGCAGCTTTTTTACGTTTAGATTTTGTAATAATTTATTCATCACTGCAAATATATCAATTCATAAAAAGTCTAACAAAAGTAGATTATACTTTTGACGGTTTTCTGTAAATAAAATTATAAATAATCATTAAAATTGTTGCAACTACGCCTATTCCGAATATTGAAAGGAAAATAAGCCCCGGATTATTTGCCACAGTTGCAAAATTATGATACAAAAGCCCACCGATCGTACCACCAAATCCCCAGGCAATAGCAATTGGAAGAAACGCATATCCTTGGAACAATGCTGCTTGACCTTGCGGAGCTAGGTCGGCGATATACTCATAAAATCTTGGGGCTTGAGTTTGTTCACCGATCGAAAAAATAAATATCCCCATTGCTAAAACCGGGATTGCCATATCATAAGTTCCTAAAAAACCGAGTGAAAGAGCATGTCCCTTTGCTAAAGGTAGCGCAAGGTACATAAACAACCAGCTCAATGCGGCTAGAGCAAAACCGAAAACAATCGCTTGCCGTGTTGGAATATGTTTTGTTAATCGGTTAACCGGAATTTGAAAAAGAATAATTGTCCAGGCACCAATTGAAATAATGATTTCGATAGGAGCTTCTTTTGAAATATAATCAGCAACATAAAACGGAAGAACAATAAACTCTTGCCAAAAGACCAACCAGTATAAAGAAAAAATGAGAAGAAAAACCATGAACTTTAAATTTTTTAATACTACAAATAAATTTCTAAAAACGATTAACAGACCATCACTTTTTCTAATAAGATTTGCTTCGGGTTCCTTGTAGAATACTAAAGTAGCAACAAACATTAAAGTACAACTAACGGCAGAAACAATATAAACAAATTGAATTCCGATCAAATCTCTAACAAAAAAAGCTAAAAGCGGACCTATCGCTGCGCCAATATTTACAAGCCAATAGTAAATTGCGTATCCAAGTGATTTTGACTCCGGGGTTGACGATAAAGCAACCGTTCCAAGCACACTCGGTTTAATAAATGAACCACCAATCGCTGTGAATATCAAAATTACGGTCAACAACCAATAGAGATGTTCTCTTGGATACAAAGAAGAAAACATTTCCATGCCGGTTGAGCCGATAAGAAAATAACCAATCGCTAAGACAAAAAATGCAAAAGAAAAAGCCTTCTTAAATCCGAATTTATCTGCCAAAGCACCGGCAAAAACCGGGAGAAGATAAATCAATCCACCGAAAATTGAAGAGAGTTGTCCGGCTTCAACTTCACTAAACTTTAAATGATCACGGAGAAAGAGACTTAAAATAGTTGCCTGCCCATAATAAGCTAAGCGTTCGAACAATTCCATAAAATTAGCAACCCAAAACGATGGCTGAAACCCGGATTTAACCTTTTGCAGGCTGGCAGAAATATTCACGAAAGAAGCTCCTTTTTCTTATTATTTATTTTAAGTAAAAGTTTTTAATTATTTTTGTGAAAGATAAAGAAATTTCCCGTCTCGATAGCAATCGGGAGCGGGATAAAAGGACTATTAAATATTGTTTTGTTTGAATGATTAATAATTATTTTTTTTTAACACGTTTTCTAAAGGAATTACGAACCGACTTGACCGGTTACCGTTTTTCAAATGCATTTTCGCAGGAGAAAAACAAACTGATCCTTTCTTTTTTCCATAAAGACGAGGAAGTTTTTTTGGAGTTCCACACCGGAGCGCAACTTCCCTATTTACAATTAAGAGATTCTCATCATAGAGCAAAAAAAAATACAAGCTCCTTTTTTGAAGAGTATTACAACGCTGAATTGAGAAATATTCAAATAGCAAAATTTGAACGAATAATAAAATTCTCTTTCGATAACTTTTCACTCTATTTTCTGTTCCGCGGGAAAGATTCGAATGCGGTTCTTATTCCGGAAACCGGGCAAGTTGAAACATTTAAATCTTTTGCCGGAGACGCACTGGACAAAATTGTTGATGAATTAAATAATCTTGAATTTGCCAACTCATTCTCTTTTATAGATAATGGAACTCTCCTATCGAACATAACAGAATTTAAGCGCCGCCATCCTTACTTTGGGAAAAAAATAATTACTGAAATACTTTTAAGAAGTGATGAACAAAAATCCTTTAGCGACGTTATCACGGATATTCTTTCTGAAGTTGATAAGAATCGTTTAGGATTGTTCCTTAATCATGCGACAAAAGAATATTCACTTTTACCGGAATCTTTTCTAAGCGCCAAAATTCTAGAAAAAGAAAAAACCTTTGATACTTGTAGAGAAGCCATTCATGAATATCTGCTGGTGCAAATGCAGTTTCATTTGTTCCAGTCGCTTTTGAAACAAGCAACAAAATTTTTAGAAAAGGAATTCAATTATACAACAGCAAAACTCGAATCGATTAAAAAAAAGATTGACGAAGGTTCTAAAGAAAAATTGTATACCGAATACGCAAATTTATTGCTCATCAATCTTCCGAGTATCTCAAGAGGAAGTAGTGAAGTTGAAATTGAGAACATTTATAAAGATGGCATAGGAGAAAAAATCATTTTAAAAGAAAATCTCTCTCCAAATGAGAACGTAAATCATTATTTTAGTAAGGCAAAATCCGAAAAGATTTTTTTTATACGCGCAAAAACAGAAATAACTCAATTAGCGCAAAGATTGGAAATAGTTACTGCCCAATTAAATCAAGTAGCTACTATTTCTTCTCTGCGAGAGTTAAAACAATTTACGAAAGCTTTCCCTTTGAAAAATGAAGCTCGAAATATTGACGGACCAAAAATTAATTTCAAACAATTCCTTATAGATGGTATTTATAAAGTTTATGTTGGGAAAGACAGCAAGAATAATGATCTGCTGACTACTAAATTTGCAAAACAAAATGATTTCTGGTTTCATGCCAGAAGTGTTTCCGGTTCTCATGTTGTATTGCGTGTAGATAATACGAAAGAGGCTGTTCCAAAACCGGTCTTAAAAAAAGCGGCACAATTGGCTGCGTTTTATAGCAAAGCCAAAACCGCTGGAGTGGCTCCGGTATCCTACGCGTTAAAAAAATTCGTTGTGAAGAGAAAAGGAATGGATGCCGGGCAAGTATCAATGTTACGGGAAGATACGTTACTGGTTAAACCGGAAATTCCGCCAGGCTGCGAGATGCTTTTTGATGAACTTTAATTTAAACAATAAAGGAGATTTCAGATGAGACTTATCATTCAACCTTCGTATGAGTTGGCTTCCAAATGGTCGGCAAATTATGTTGCTGCAAAGATTCTTGAATTTCAACCCAGCGCAAAAAAACGCTTTGTCCTGGGGCTTCCTACAGGTTCTTCTCCGCTCGGACTCTATAAAGAACTTATTAAGTTAAATAAAAAAGGGGTTGTTTCATTTCAATATGTAACCACATTTAATATGGATGAATACGTCGGGTTAGTGGAAAATCATCCGCAAAGCTATCACTATTTTATGTATCACAATTTTTTCAATCATATTGATATTGATAAAAAATATATCAACATCTTGAATGGGAATGCAAAGGATTTGGAGAAAGAATGCCTTACCTACGAAAAGAGAATTGCAAAAAGTGGTGGAATAAATTTATTTATTGGCGGAATTGGTCCCGATGGGCATATCGCTTTTAATGAACCCGGTTCCTCTCTCGGCTCATTAACAAGAGTAAAAACGCTTACGATGGATACTATCATTGCCAATTCAAGATTTTTTGATAACGATGTGAATAAGGTTCCTAAAACTGCTTTAACCGTTGGCGTAAAGACCGTTCTTGATGCGAAAGAAATTTTACTCGTTATCAGCGGACATGCTAAATCTCGTGCGCTTGCAAAAGTTGTGGAAGAAGGTGTTAATCACATGTGGACAGTTAGCGCATTGCAACTCCATCCCAAAAGTATGATCGTATGCGATGACGCGTCAACTGTTGAACTGAAAGTTGGAACTGTAAATTATTTTAAAGATATAGAATCTCCTAATTTAAACCCGGATGCGCAACTTGGATATACCAAGTAACGAAATTGTTAAAACATTTTTTCTTTTGAATTAGCTATAGTAATAATTTTGCGCCGCAGCAAGGCGGCGCTATTTGTAAGCATGTGAATAAAAATTTCATTTGACATTTATTTAGATATTTCCGTAAGTTTGGCTTAGGAAATAAACAATAAAATAAAAATAACCTTGTTTGCTTCAGGGATAAGGGGATTAATAAAGTAACTTCTCCAACCCTCTTACCGGCTTTTAGCATTACAATTGTGTAACAAAAAATGAATTGGTCTGTTTTAGAAATCTGTAAAGAAGATTTAGAAATCGCTTGTTCCTTTTTAGAAATCAATTGGAACAATTCGGAAATCACTCGTTTTTTTTAGCAATCGCATCATCCGGTTTAGAAATCGTTCGTTTTTCTAAGAAATCGAACCGAACAGTTTAGAAATCGTTCGTTTTTTTTAGAAATCGCATCAATCAAATCAGAAATCGATCAGATTTTTAAGAAAACAGTCCATTCATTGTAGAAATGACATAAAATATGACAAAAAGGCAGTTTTTGCCTTAAAAAACGCTCTTTTAAATAAAATAATCTGTCCCTGTTCTAAATAAATAATTTAACTAATTATCAAGAAAGGTGCTGTTATGAAAGAGAAATATAATAATTACTACCGGATGCTGTTAGCAGTTGAGAAAGCTCTTCTTGCTAACGCACCTATTACGGGGTTAAGACCTGCTTTGGTTAGGGCTGTTACCCGGTTATCGGGCAAAATAGCAGAAATCCAAGAAGCGGAAAAAGCCCGTGGCGGAAGAGCCACCGGACTCTCATCTTCCAAAAATCAAGCGGAAGAAAATCTCATCTCAATTATCCTACATGTCGCCTCGGGAATTAAATCCTACGCATCGGAAAATAAATTAACGGATTTGTTTAAGTCTGTTGAGTTTAAGCATTGGGAGTTAGTAAAACTGAAGGATAATGAACTGGTAACAAAAGCCGGGAACATTAAAGCTCTAGCGGCAGACAAACTATCCGAATTAGCTGACTTTGGAGTTGTTGAAGCTGATTTAACCTTACTCGATACCCTTGCTGCCGATTTTAAGAATTACATCGGAAACATCGGTATGGTTAGAGGAGGGAAAACGGTAGAAACAAAAAATGTGGGAGTCTTGTTTGATGAAGCCAAAGTTATTTTGGAGGATCAGATAGACGGACTTGTAGAAACGTTAAAAGCCGAACACTCTGAATTCTATAATCAATACTACGCGGTAAGAGAAGTGCTTAACCTTGGCGGTTCACACGGAAAGGATGAGGAAGATACTCCTCCCCCACCTGATACGCCAACACCTCCGGCGCAATAGTAAACGAGTCGAACATAAAAATGTAATGAACAAGAACAGAGACACCTTTCCCCGCTTCGGCGGGGAAAGAGATTTTTAATAGCTTGAGGAAGATGAAAAAATGAAATGTTTGAATAGATATTTACTGCACAGTGGATATATGTATTCTTTAATTAACTAAATTTTTAATACTAAGTAATTGTAAGTTACTTTCAAATTATCAAAAAGGTTTATTATGAACTCCGAATCTGAATTAATCAAGAAAATTCTTCTTGAGATAAAGAAGAATCCTGAACAGAAAGAAAAAATAATCCATATATCTGGTTATGATTATAATTCTAAAGTTTTTCCTAACTTATTATCTTTTTATAATGATGGATATATTTTCGCAGTACCGCTGAGGGACGAAACAAAAAATATTGTACAGCTTTTTGTAAATACATTAACACCAAAAGGCGAAAAATATTTGAAAGAACTAAATGGCACTAACTAAATATCATTTACTTTAAAGACACCCTAGGTTTTAAAAACTTTTGCGGTTGGAGCATCCGATGTCTCTAAATTACAAATTTAAATGTTGAACCACTTTTAGTGGGGAAAGATATTTCTAGATGCTATGTTAAGTAACAAAAAAGTGAAATGTTTGGAATACGTGAATTACCCACGCTGTATGTAGTTAAGACAATGAAATATTTATAAGGTATTATTATGATTTGCGAAGCTCCAAATATTACTAATAATATTGATTTTTGGATGTTATTAATAACAATTATTAATATGTTACTAATATTGTTCACTTGGTTAATTTCATATCGTGCTACAAATAAAATATTCGAAAATAGTACAAGGCCTATTGTTGGAATATTAGAATTTAATGCCTACCGGACTGAAAAAGATGAACTTAATTTTGTGATAAAGTACAAAAATTATGGTAATACTCCTGCTCGAGAAACTGAAATTGTTTTTGAAACATTTTTGAATAAGAAATCTCTTAGTATAGAACAAAATCCCAATTATATTTTTATTTTATCTCCTTCTGAAGAAGATTCACATGCTGATTTAATACTAAGACAAAAATGCAAAGAAATATATTTCCAAAAGGTCAATTCGTTTGAAATCTCAGTAAAAATATTTTATAAGGGTATTACGAACATTAAGTATTACTGTTATGAGCGTTATTATTATAGTCATGATTACAAACAATTTGTTATGGTTGCAAGTAGTTGGAATAAATTATTTGGAAAACATTCATTTTTAGACACAACATATTATACATGCTAACACAACCGCTTTCGACGACGGTTAATTTGAAATACTCTTGGTTTTAGATTTTAAGAATTAGCTATTTGTTCAAAGTTACTTATTAAAATTAGCACTGATTCATAAATAAATAATTAAATTATTATAACTGGTGTAGTTATTTTTAGTACATTCCTTTGATGTAGTGCTGTTAGTAAAAATGTTCCGGATCATTATCATAAGACAAAAAAAATAAAATGAAAGAGTATTAACATGAGTAAATTAAAATCATCAATTGTTTTATTAACGGTTATACTTCTATCTTTCCCAAGATTATTAATTGGACAAAATCTAGACTTAAAATATATTGAAGGAGATGGGGTGACAATTAATTCGAATGGTATTGCTAATGTGAGTTTAAAGTGTCCAACCGGGTATAAAGTGATTTCGGGAGGGTGGCAAAGATCTGGTGGTTCAACTTCACTGATTGTACTCGGTTCATCACCGCAGGATAGCACGTTAGACCAATGGAGTTTTTCTTTTATGAATGGAAGCACTTCGGTGACCAGAGTTTATCCATATATCATATGTGTTAGAACTACAACTCTAAATATTTCAGAAAGAGAAAGTGGAGTGCCTGTGAATATAAAGTTGGCTCAAAATTATCCTAATCCATTCAATCCGTCAACCAGTTTTGATTATACAATTAACACTGCCAGTAATGTAAAGTTGGAAATATTTAATTTAGAAGGGCAACTTATCATAACTCTTTTTAATGGTTTGATGGAAGCTGGCGATTATCATACAACTTGGAACGGTAAATCAGCTTACGGGAGTTCAGTTTCAAGTGGAACTTACTTTTATAGGTTGGTAAGCGATGGAGTTGAACAAACCAAAAAGATGATACTAATTCGGTGAGTATTATTATATATATTGTAATGGAACGGATGAATGACTTAATTTTATATAATATATTTAGGAAATGAAATATTAATTAGGTATAAAAATAAACGTGATGTGATATTAAAAAAGTAAAGATTGATTGAATATTGTTTTTAATATAGCCTTAAGAAAATTGATCAGACAAAAATATTCATTCCCGATGGGAATGAGATTTTATGTTTGGCTTTTTAGTTACAAAGATACAACACCTACGGTGTTGCGGAAAAAATTTGGTTTGCGGTTGTTTTGAAAATATTTTTATGGTAAATAAGATTAAAGAAACACAATCCCATCGGGATTGAATCTTTGTAACAATAACACAAGAGACGCG
>JBAYFO010000021.1:0-53764 GCA_041667115.1 Ignavibacteriaceae bacterium
ACTCATTTTCGATGCTAAGTATGGTGAACTTCTCGGTGCACATATTATCGGTGCTGAAGCGACAGAAATGATAGCGGAACTTGGGATTGCAAAATCACTCGAAGCAACGTATGAATCGATTGTAAAAACAATTCATGCGCATCCAACATTGTCCGAATCAATTATGGAAGCAGCGGCTAACGCTTATGGCGAATCAATCCACATTTAGAAACTTAAACAGGCAAAGCCAGAATTAAAAAAAAATAATAAATAGCGAACAAGGAAAGGAGAATATCGAAGTGAAAACCTTTATCCTTCGTTATTTCTTGTTCAATATTCGATATTCAAATTAAAAAATAAGTTATAATTATGATTCCACGATTTTGAATTCAAAAATATTAACATATTGTAACCTTGGTACCATTGATTATGAAGAAGCATGGGAATTTCAACATGAACTTCTTCAATTAAGAAAAGAAAAAAAAATTACCGATGTCTTTCTTTTACTCGAGCATCCTCATACGTATACGTTGGGGAAAACCGCCGATAAAAAGAATCTTATAGGCAACAAGACATATTTAGAAGAAAATAAGATTTCGGTTTTTGAAATTGATCGCGGCGGCGATATTACGTATCATGGTCCGGGACAAATAGTTGGTTATCCGATCATCAATTTAAATGAGTGGCACAACGACACGCATAAATATTTGCGAGCCCTTGAGGAAGTAATTATTTTAACATGTAAAGAATATGGTTTGGAGACCGGAAGAAATCCAAAATATACAGGCGTTTGGATTGAAAATAGAAAAATTGCTGCGATTGGAATTAAGATAAGCAACTGGATTTCGATGCACGGTTTTGCGTTTAATGTTAATACCGATTTGCAGTTATTTAATGGAATTATTCCTTGCGGTATTACCAATAAGGAAGTTACTTCACTTGCAAAAGAATTGGGGAAAGAAGTTTCGATTGAAGAAGTAAAAGAAAAGCTGCTTAAAAATTTTATTGAAGTTTTTCAGTATGGAACAATTGAAACAGCGCAAAAGGATGAATTCATGTTACAAAAAAGTACGATATAAAAAGGTACAGTTATGAGTTTGAGATTAATAGAAAAGAAAAAGAATATAAAGCAAGAAGCACAAAATGAAATTTCACTTAACGGAAAGACGTTGGATCTATCCAAAGAAGAAATTCTCAAAGCATTCCGGATGATGTTTCTCTCCCGGCAGATCGATAAAAAAACAATGAACTTGCTTAAGCAAGGGAAAACTTTTTTTCATATCGCCGGTTCCGGGCATGAAGCAATTCAAGCTGCTGCCGGAATGCAATTAGACCCGCATCACGATTGGGTATTCCCTTATTACCGCGACCTTTGCGTTGCGCTTTCATGCGGCGTTAAATCGTATGATATTTTTCTTCAATGTTTTGCAAAAGCGGACGATCCTTCAAGCGGGGGAAGACAACTTCCCGGACATTACGGAGCTAAAGGGCTAAACATTCCTAGTCAATCAAGTCCCACAGGGACGCAATATTTACAGGCTGTTGGAACTGCATTAGCTTCTCAACATCAGGGAATAAAAAACGTTACGTATGTTAGTTCCGGTGAAGGAACTACCAGTCAGGGTGAATTCCACGAAGCGGTAAATTGGGCAAGCCGTAAAAAACTTCCGGTTATTTTTGTCGTCGAAAATAATAAATACGCAATATCCGTCCACGTCTCTCAGCAGAGTGGTGGACAAGGAAATTCAATTGCGGAGATGATGAAAGGATACGCTTCTCTTAAACGGATACTAGTCGATGGGACTGATTTTGTTGCATCTTATTTGGCTTTTCAAGAAGCCATTGCCTATGCAAAGAGCGGCGAGGGTCCTGTTTTAATTGAAGCCGATGTTGTTCGTTTGCTTTCTCATTCTTCTTCCGATGATCAAAAGAAATACCGGGCTCATGATGAATTAGAAGATGATTCGAAGCGAGACCCTATCGAAAAAATGATACTACTTTTAATAGAAAACAATTTAGCCACTGATGAAGAAATCCAAGTAATTAAAAATGAAATTACAGAAGAAATTGAAAAAGCCGTTATTGAAGCAGCAAAAGCACCTGATCCTTCGTCAGAATCATGCGAGAAATTTGTCTTTGATGAAAGCGGATTGAAAGACACTTTCGATTATGAAGCAACAGAACCAAAGGGAAATCCCATCGTTATGGTTGATGCGATCAATCATGCACTCCATGAGGAAATGGAATTAAATAACAAAACGTATGTCTTTGGCGAAGATGTTGCCGACAAAAAAGGAGGAGTCTTTACGGCAACAAAAGGATTAACACAAAAGTTTGGCGAAAAACGAGTCTTCAATTCTCCTTTAGCTGAGGCAAGTATTATCGGCGTTGCAACCGGGATGGCGTTAACCGGTTTAAAACCTGTCGTGGAAATCCAGTTCGGGGATTACATCTGGCCTTCTTTCATGCAGTTTAAGAATGAGGTTGCTACAATTCGTTACCGTTCAAACAATGCTTGGTCATCTTCGTTTGTTACAAGAGTTGCCGTTGGCGGTTATATCCACGGCGGATTATGCCATAGTCAAAATATTGAATCAATCTTTGCACACATTCCCGGAATTTATATTGCTTATCCATCTAATGCGGCAGATGCAAAAGGATTATTAAAAACCGCAATTCGTTTGAATGATCCGGTTTTATTCTGCGAACATAAAGGATTGTACCGGCAGAGTTTTGCAACTTCTCCGGAACCTGACAAAAATTATTTAATCCCTTTTGGTAAAGCAAAAGTTGTAAAAGAAGGAAAAGATATTTCAGTTATCACTTACGGAGCTTCAGTTTGGGATTCTCTATTTGCCATACGGAAACTTGAAAGTGAAGGTCATTCCGTTGAGGTAGTTGACATCCGAACAATAATTCCGTTGGATGAAGAAACCATCTTTAACTCGGTAAAGAAGACGAACAAAGCGATCGTGATTCACGAAGATACGTTCACTGCCGGATTTGGCGCCGATATAGCAGCGCGAATTTCTGAAAATTGTTTTCAATATCTTGATGCGCCGGTTAAACGAGTTGCAGCTAAAGATGTTCATGTTCCGTACAATCCGATACTAGAGAATGCAACACTCCCTTCACGTGAAGGGATTTACCAGGCGATTAAAGAATTGCTGCGATACTAACAAAGTAATAGTAAAGACGGGGCATGCCCCGTCTTTACGAAATATTTGGAGAAAAACCAAAGCTTAAGGAAATAACAAAATGACAGTTCAAGAAAAAAATATTGAAATGCAATCTCAACAAACCATTGATATTCCGATGCCAAAGATGGGTGAATCAATCATGGAAGGGACGATCATCAAGTGGCACAAAAAACCTGGAGAAGCAGTAAAGCTGGATGAAATTCTTTTTGAAATAAGTACCGATAAAGTTGATACGGAAGTTCCGTCACCGGTAAATGGAACGCTGGCGGAAATTTTAGTGAATGAGCAGGAGACTGTTTCTGTCGGTACTATTGTGGCGAAAGTATTTACAACCGAACACTCGCATCAAGCGGAAGTTCCGCAAGAAACAATTCTTGAAGATGATCAGATGCATGCAATGATCGGGGAAAATGCACTAGCACAAGATGAAATAATAATGGGAGAGAAAGAAATTAACAGATTTTATTCTCCGCTGGTGATGAATATTGCGAACAAAGAAAAAGTTTCTTTCGATGAGCTGGAAAACATTCATGGTTCCGGTGTTGGCGGAAGAGTAACAAAAAATGATTTACTTGGTTATCTTCAGAAAAGAAACGATCCCAAATCCAGTTCGTCGGTCGGAAAGCCCGCTACAAATAAAAGGGAATCCGGTAAAATTGAAATTGCAAAAAATATTGAAGAAGAACATCTGTTTGTATCTAATTTAGTTGAACGCATACCGATGGACAACATCCGGCAGAAAATTATGCTGCACATGGTAAAGAGCCGCGACACTTCCGTTCATGTTTCCGCGACTCTTGAAGTTGATATGACAAAAATTTATAACTTTATTAATATAAATAAAGAGCGGTATCAAAAGCAAAGCGGAGTTAAGCTTACATACATGGCGTTCATCTCCCATGCGGCTGTAAAAGCTCTTAAAGCTTTTCCAATTGTTAATTCTTCTATTGAAGGGACAACAATCCTACAAAAAAGATTTGTGAATTTGGGCATAGCTGTTTCACTTGAACCAAACGGATTAATTGTTCCCAACATTAAAAATGCTCAAGAGAAAAATATTGTTGGACTTGCGAAAGCGATTTCCGAAATCGCTGAAAAAGCAAGAACAAAAAAACTTACTCCCGACGACGTTATGGATGGGACCTTTTCAATTACAAATTATGGAGTCTTCGGAACAATTTTCGGGACACCAATCATCAATCAACCTGAAGTTGCTATCCTCGGAGTTGGTGCGGTAATTAAAAAACCGGTTGTAATTGAAGTTGACGGAATGGATACCATAGCAATTAAACCAATTATGAATTTAGCTCTTTCACACGATCACCGTTTGGTTGATGGAATGGTTGGCGGAAAGTTCCTTTCACATATCAAAGAAACGTTAGAGCGGTTTGACGATCAGTTAATGATGTAGGATTTTATGAATAAGATTTTAGGAAAGCGATTTTAATGCGAACGATCAATTATCATCAAAGAATATTTAAAGAACAAGTTGAGAATAAGAGGGAAGAATTAGGCAAACGTCCCGACTGGCTCAAAGTTCGTTTACCCATCGGTGAAAATTTTAGTGATCTAAAAAACTTGATGCGGGATAAAAACCTTAACACGGTTTGCGAAGAAGCTAAATGCCCAAACATTGGCGAATGCTGGAATCATCGAACAGCAACATTCATGATACTCGGTGATACGTGCACAAGAAGTTGTGGTTTCTGTAATATAAAAGTCGGAATTCCCAACACACTTGATCTTGATGAACCGCTTCGTGTTGCAGAGGCGGTAGCAAAGTTACAACTTCGTCACGTTGTAATAACTTCTGTTGACCGTGATGAACTGAAAGATGGGGGAGCTTCAATATTTTCTGAGACCAATCGATTGATCCGCGAACAAATTCCTTCTTGCACGATTGAAACACTTATTCCCGATTTCAAAGGGGAAGCATCCGCCTTTGAAATTATCATGCAGAACCCGCCCGATATTTTAAATCATAATCTTGAAACAGTTCCAAGATTATATCATGCAGTTCGTCCGCAGGCAAAGTATAACCGTAGTCTTGATCTTATAACCTGGTTCAAGAGGAAAGGTCTGAAAACAAAGAGCGGTATTATGGTTGGTATTGGTGAGACGAATGAAGAAGTGATAAGTACAATGAAAGACCTGGTTTCTGCAGGATGTGATATATTAACGATTGGACAATATTTACAACCAACAAAAAACCATTTACCGGTAGACCGCTATGTTAATCTTAATGATTTTGCTATGTTTAAAGAAGAAGGGATGAAAGCAGGATTCAAAATTGTTGAGTCTTCTCCACTTGTAAGAAGTTCCTATCATGCAGATGAACAAGCAAGAGAAATATTTATTTAAAAAGATTGCTATAGTTATTTAATAATTCCTTAACTTATCAGTCCAAAATTTTAATGTATTTTTACTTTAGCTAAAACAAAGTTACTGTTGATGAAAAAAATATTAATTCTAAATATCCTGCTCTTAGTTTTTGCTGCACAATTAAAACCGCAGCAGAACAACCTTCATAAAACAAACGTTGATGATAATTCCAAATCTACTAACATCGGGAACATTGGTCTTACAGTTTCCAATTATGGTGTTTATGGAAACGGATTGAGCAATCTTACGGCGGCCAACCGGCAACCTTCATGCGAATATCCTTTAGGGAGTGGAATAGAGCATATCTTTGTCGGTGGTCTTTGGATCGGCGGATTCCAAAAAGATAACCCAACATCGAAGAGTTTGATTGGTCCTCTTGTTACAACGGGAGCAATTGATGCGAGTTCTCTTGCAGCAGGAAGAAATGGCGGATTTGAATACACTAATACAACTGAGTCAAAAGTTGTTGAAAGATCTACCTCATTAGATTCAAGGTTTTATAATCCTTCCGCAATTTCTCATCAAGATTTTATTATGGATTTCAGCGATACCAATACAGCCTATGCAAATGGCGAAACTATTGCCGAACATGTACCATTAGGAGTGGCGGTTCACGAAGAAACCTATGCTTGGAATTTCCCGTTCGCAGATTTTTTTGTGATAATGAACTATACAATTAAAAATGTAACTACTAAATATTTAGATAGCGTTTATGTTGGGCTATGGACGGATGCAGTTGTGCGGAATACGAAAATTAACACAACTACAAATTCTGCTTTTTATTCACACGGCGGTGATGCTTACAACGATACCTTAAAAATAGCCTATGAATATGACGCGGACGGTGACGGACCTTTAACCGATAGCTATGTTGGCTTTTTGTATCTGGGTTCAACTCCTACAATTAATGACTTTTTTATTAATGAAGTGGATACACTGCCAGCGACCAATTTCAATTCGTGGACACATGCCAATACAACTGACCCGAACTTTTTTGCTCCTACCAACGATAACGACCGTTACAGAAAAATGCAAGGGTATTTTGGTGGATCAAATCGTTATGGCGAAGGAAAGGGAATTAACCCTGCAGATTTGAAATTACCTTCTAATAGATCAGTTTTAATTACTCACGGGTATTATAAGAACATTGCACCGGGTGATTCAATTAATGTTGTGTATGCAATTGTCTGTGCCAAGAAATATGGTAATGATCCGGCAATTCTGGATACCTGGGAACAAAGAAAAAATTTATATTCAAATTCTGATTGGGCTTTAAGAGCTTATTTCGGAAACGATAAAAATAGAAACGGCGTTATTGACGCGGGAGAAGATTTATTTGGTGACGGACAAATTCATCGTTATATTTTACCTTCTCCACCAAACGTACCGGTTGTAAAAGTAGTAACGGAAAATCAAAAATCGACAATCTATTGGGATAAGAGAGCGGAAGCTTCAATTGATCCTATTTCCGGGAAGAAAGATTTTGCCGGTTATAAAATTTATAGAACGGAAGCCGGATTTGATATGGCAGATGTTCAAAATACAGTTGGTTCTTTAGTTGTGCTTGCACAGTATGATTCTGCCGGTGTAACAGGATTTAATACCGGATTCAATGCCGTAGAACTTCACGAGCCTATGACGTTTGCTGACGATACAACAAAATATTATTATAAATATGAAGTGCCGAATCTGCTTAACGGATGGCAATATCTCTTTTCCGTTACCTCATTTGACAAAGGCGATCCGGAGAATAATTTAGGCCCGTTGGAATCGAGTATGCTGGCAAACTTAAAAAGAGTTTTACCGGGCACTCCTGCAGTTGAAGATGAGAGCACCCCGGTAGGTGTTTATCCAAATCCTTATTATGGCAGCGCATTATGGGATGGGTCATCCGAGCGGTTAAGAAAAATATATTTTTATAATCTCCCGGCTCAATGTGAAATTACAATTTATACTTTAGCTGGCGATATCGTTAAAAGAATTGAACATGATCAAACCAGCAATGGCTCTGATATGAGATGGTTCGAACAATATGCTTCAGATCAGAAACAACAATTTGCAGGGGGAGAACATGCATGGGATCTTATTACGGGGAATGATCAGGCAATTGCAACGGGGTTATATCTTTTTACTGTAAAAAACAGCAAAAATGGATTTATTAAAACCGGAAAATTCTTAGTTATTAAATAAGGAGTAATATAATGAAAATGAAATCTCTACTTGTGTTTATGCTTTTACTTACGGGTTTAGCTATCGGTCAAGTTGATACTATCCCATTAGTAACTCTGCAGGATATTAATTTTATCCCAGATAGTTTAAATCCATCAACTTCTTGGCCTAATTCCCCTTTAGAAGGGAAGACAGTACATGTAAGAGGACAAGTAATAGTGAGCCCGGTTATTAATTCTAGTACCGACCGAAGGACTATTTTATCTGCAGGGGCACGGTGGGCATCTTATATACAGGAAAACGCTGCAAGTCCATGGTCAGGGTTGATGATATTACAAAATGATACGACAATTCAAGGAACCTTATTTGATTTAGCTGATACTTCAGGAACTTACGAGTTTACCGGTGTTGTTACTCCTTACGGGCAAGCAACTGAACTAATTCTTATAACTGCGCCTCAACCGATTGAAATTAATCTTATTGAACAACACACTAAGAGACCTGATCCGATTGTTTTAACTTTAGATAGTTGCTTTACAGCTCAAGGAACGTTCAATTATGATTTGAGAAAGTATTTGGGTATGTATGTTAGCTTTGTTGCGGATGCCGATCATCCGATTATTACATCTGACCTTATAACCGGTTCCGGTTCTACGGCGGGTGGGTTTAATCTAAATGATCTTAACGGACATAAAATTCAGGTGTATGCTCAGTCTAGGTATTTTAAAACTGGAACAAGTTATACTCTTAGGACCGATTATACTCCACCACCTTCCGGTTCTTATTTAAGCTATGTGAGAGGACTGCTGCAAGCTTACAATAACGTATGGGAAGTTGTTCCATTATATCCAGAAGATATGGGAGCTTCTATTATTAATCCACCAGCTATATCAAATGTTAAAAGAAATCCCGCAATTGTTGGACCTAATGACGATGTTACGGTTACTGCTTCTGTAAAAAGTCTTTCAGGAATTTTCCCAAGCCATGTAACATCTGTTACCTTGTTTAAAAGAGTAAATGGTGGAACTTTAGATTCCTTACCGATGACAAAATTAAATACACCGGATTCTCTTTATTCGGTTGTAATTCCAAAAGTAGCAGATTCTGCGTATGTAGAGTATTATGTTAAAGCATACGAAGATCACAATCTGGCTTCTACGAGTCCTGGAAATATTATCACAAGCAGGTATTCCTACCTTGTTTTGAATAGACCTCTGACAATTCAGGATGTTCGTTACAGTCCTCTTGGAAGTGCTTACAGTAGCTATAATGGATATCATGTAACTATAACGGGAGTTGTAACCGCAGATACGTCGGATATACCGGGAAACCACGGAAGTAATCCTACTAGGGTTTATATGCAAAATGGTAACGGACCCTGGAGTGGCATTTTAATTGGTACTTTAGGAATGAGCGGTACTGATATCACTAAAGTTAAAAGAGGTGATAACATTACGGTTGAAGGAGTAATCTCATTAGGTTCATTAGGAGTAAAAATTGATAGCATCTCACCAATAACAATTAATTCCCACGACAATCTGTTACCGGCTCCACAAGTTTTGTTAACTGAAACTGTGGGTACTTCAACGTTAGGAGTTGTTGCTGCTGAACAATGGTCAAGTTGTTTGGTACAGTATCAGAATGTTACCGTTGATAGCGCCAATGCAGATGGAACCTATAACTATGGTGAATCATACGTTAATGATGGTGTTCTCCCTCATACAAGAGTTATCTGGTCGGATGGAAACACGAGTTTCAACGCCGGAGCTTCAGCTGTAAAAGTAAATAAAGGTGATAAATTTTCTTCAATTACCGGTGTTCTGGGTTATACTCATGCCTATTATAAATTAACACCAAGAAAAGATGATGATATTACCGGTTATCTTCCTACTAGTGTTAAAGATGAAACTGCAGGTTTGCCGAATCAATATAATTTGAAGCAAAATTATCCAAACCCATTCAACCCATCGACTAACATTGCTTATTCTATTCCTAAATCAGGATTAGTTACACTTAGGATATTTAATGTTCTTGGTCAGGAAGTACGAGTGCTTGTAAATCAGATGATGAATCCCGGAACTTACAACGTTTCATTTGATGCAAGTTCATTAACTTCAGGTGTTTATTTCTATAGCCTTTCAGTAGATAACTTTACGCAAGTAAAGAAAATGATGCTGCTTAAATAAATTGTTACGGTTGCTGCATCAATAATGCAGCAACCCTTTTATTTTTATTAAATAGAATTTTTCATGATAAAAAAATTAATAGTTAGTTTCTTTTTAGTCGGAATGGTTTTCTTTTCCGCATGTAAAGATAAAATAGTTGGTGATGTACCGGTCGAGAATAAAGCGCCTATTACCAAAGTATTCCTCAATCCAGACAGCACGGTTTCGCAACAACAGAGTACAATAAAATTATACTGGAGCGGCGACGATCCGGATGGTTTTGTTGTCGGGTATTACATTTCCTGGAATGGAACAAATTGGGCATTTACATCGAAGAACGACAGCCTTTTTTCACTTCAAATTGGTGTAGTTGATACCACTTTTTCATTTAAGGTTTCTGCGGTTGATAATTCCGGCAATGGACAATATGACTCCCAGATCGTTCAGAATAATATTTCTTACGGACCGGAACCTTTCACCGATGTTAATGCAAATGGACAATGGGATTCTGGTGAACCATTTGTAGATATCGGTTTAATCGATCCAAACCCTGCAACCTTGAGATTGCCGATTAAGAATACAGCCCCTACGGTTAGTTGGAATATTCTTTCAACACATCCCGACACTTCATTTACAGCGATGTCATTTGGTTGGAATTCAGCAGATATTGACGGTGACGCAACAATCTTACAGGTCAATCTTGCCCTTAATGATACCAATAATTTTGTAGCGATTAACGGTGGTGTAAAAGTGGTTACCATCCGGACAAAAGATTTTTCTAATCCGAATCCTTTAATGGATATATTGATTGATGGTGATCCTAATAACCAGGCGGCTGATGAAACTACCGGACAGAAAATAAAATTACCGGGCTTGCATTATGATGCAAATAATATTTTTTACATTCAAGCAGTTGATATTTCAGGTGCAAAATCTCCCTGGCTAAGTTCAGAAACGCAAAAAAATAGTAAACCGGGTTGGTTTGTAAAAAAACCAAAAGGCAAAATTGTTATAGTAGATGATTATAAAAAACTTGATAACGCGCCTGATTTTTATGCGAATATGATGAATGATAGTCTGGCACTAAAAAATAAATATGATGTTTATGATATTTATAATCAGAAACCACCATTTCTTAATTCTACTTTTTTAGAAACCATAAAACTATTTGATGCTGTACTCTGGTATGCGGACAATGATCCTTCACTTGATCTTGCAAGTTCATCCGTTCAGAAATATACTACTCTTGGGGGAAAAATCTTTTTTTCTTTACAGTTCCCTCAAACTGTTGACCTTTCACAGATTCAGGGTTTTCTTCCAATAATTCCGGATAGCAGTGATTACACGACTTTTCTTCCGACCGGTTCAGTTGCTTCAGATACATCGCATAACGGTTATCCGAGTCTTCAGGTAACTGCATCTTTAGCTAGAGCGCGTTCCTTTTATCTCAGCAACATTGGAGTTACTCCTATTTATTATTTCCCGAATAAAGTTTTAAAAGGATATATCGGATTTGAGAATAATGAAAAGAGTATTTTCTTTATTGGTATGCCGCTGCATCGGATCAACGGGTTCCCTGGAAGTGTGAAAAATTTATTAACTAAGGTATTATTCCAAGATTTCAATTTAACGCCATGAAATTATTACTTACCATATTGACCCTATCATTCTTTTCTCTTTTTGCTCAAGAGACCGGAACAATTACGGGTAAAGTCACAGACAAAAAGACAAAAGAAGCTTTACTCGGAGTAAATGTTTCGCTCAAAGGGACTTACTACGGAGCCGCTACAGATTTTGATGGGGCTTACAAAATCAAAAATATCAATCCCGGAACTTACAATATTGAAGTTTCGCTTATCGGATACAAAGCGGTTAAGTTTGGTGCTATTAAAGTTGAACGCGGGAAAACAAAACAATTGGATATCCAACTTGAAGAATCAGCTTTAACTCTGGGGCAAGAAGTTGTTATTGTTGGTGCCAGACCAATGCTTGATGCGGAGGAAACACAAAGCATAAAAACAATTTCCAAAGAAGATATTCAAAATGCACGCCTTGAAAACATATCTGATATCGTTGTTCAACAGGCAGGTGTTGTAAAATCCGATAATGAAATTCACATACGTGGCGGCAGGTCGAGTGAAAACGCCTTTTTATTAGATGGTGTTTCAGTCCAAGATCCTTTAGCCGGTACAGGATTCGGGCTGCAACTTTCCGCAAATGCTATTGAAGAAGTTGAAGTTATCACCGGCGGATATAATGCAGAGTTTGGTCAAGCTACTTCCGGAGTTGTTAATGTGAAGACAAAGGAAGGGGGAGAAAAATATCATGGGTATTTGTCTTACAAAAATGATAATATGTTTGGAAATAAATCTTTTCATGTATTCAATACTGATATAGTTGAAGCTAATCTTAGTGGACCTGAGCCACTTACCTCTGAACTTCTGCCTGCATTGGGATTGAAAATACCTGGTGAAATTAGTTTTTTTGGTAACTTCTTTATGGGTGTTACTGATGGAATTACTCAAGGATATAACAAGTCTACTGCGCGGCAGGTTGTTTCTTCCATCTTCAATGGTTCACGGTTTGCGCCGCGAGCAGAAAATAGTTGGTTTTGGTTAGGAAAAATAACTTATAAAATATCGCCAACATTTAAATTGCAATATTCATTTAATCAATCGGTCAGTATAAATCAGAACTCACAATCTTTACAATCGAATCTTGAATATGTAGAGCCGAGTCCGGGATATCAGTATCCATTCCAAAATATTTTTGACAATGCAAATACTTATACCCATAACAATGTTTACCAGACTATCAGTATTACGCATACACTCAATCCGAAAACATTTTATGAATTAAAATTAAATTCTTTTTTTACTCACTTAAGAGCAGACGCAAACGGAAAACCCTGGAACGAATATCTTGAGCCGAAAGATATAACCAATTTCCCGGTTCAATATTATAACACATCGGCTGATACGATTGGAGTTATTCCGGGAGACGGATTCTGGGACATCGGTAATCCTTATACCTGGCATGACCATTATGTTCAAGAGTTTTCAGTTAAAGGAGATTTGACAAGTTTTTTTGATGAAAAAAATAAATTTAAAGCCGGCTTCGATTTCCAGACTCAGGAAATGCAGGTTGTAGATATCTATCAACCCTGGGTTGGTGAGTTAGGTTTGAATAACGACATTTATAAAGTTCATCCCTCAAAAGGTGCACTCTACGCTCAAGATAACGTTAATTTTTCCGGAATGATCTTGAATTTCGGTTTGCGTATGGATTACTGGTTCCCCGGTAAATTTGTTGACGACGCTGTGAATAATCCGGATGTGATTACTATTCCTGACAAAGTAAGAAAAAGTTATAACGACAATACATATGATTTTTTCGGAAGAAGATTTAAAGCAAGGTTAAGTCCAAGGCTTGGTATTTCTCATCCTGTTTCAGATTATCAAACGTTATTCTTTTCATATGGACATTTCAGCAAATGGCCAAATCCCCAGTTTGTTTATGCGAAACTTAATCCGGTGAGTGCTCAGTCATCATTCCAGAAATTTGGAAACCCGGACTTAAATCCTGAAACAACGGTAGCGTATGAATTGGGAATTAAAACCCAGTTTTCACCTGATGACATTCTTACTTTGACGGCTTACTATAAAGATATTTTTGATTACGTAAGTACAAGATCAGCGATCATCACTACTGCAAGACTTTCGTCAAGTTCTTTCACAACCTATGTCAATTCTGATTATGCCCGTTCAAGAGGTGTTGAACTTGAGTATAAGAAAAGAATAGGGAAAACCTTTACCGGTGCTTTCAACTTTACCTATTCAATTGTTACCGGTAAAAGTTCATCGCCGGATGAAGGAGTTCTTGTTCAGAGAGGTTCATTGACTGAATCAATTAAAGAATATTATATGACCTGGGATCGTCCGCTGAATGCTTCCGTTTCAACTAATTTTTATATTGAAAAAAATGATGCATTATTTGGATTTGGGAATGGCATTTTGGATGACTACAACATCTACGTAAGAGCACAATTTGAATCGGGAAAGCGTTATACTCCGGCATACTTTACAGGAAAATATTTAACGGATGGAAGACCTGAGTATGTTACGATTACAAATGATCGGAACAACAAAATTGGTGAAAATTGGTTCTGGATAGACCTTAATTTTGAAAAATATATAAAGTTCGGTTCATTAAATTTCACGGTGTTTGCAGAAGTCAATAATCTTTTTGATGCAAAAAATCCTGCGATAATTAATCCTACAACCGGTAAAGCTTATGAATTGGGTGATCCGACCCCAACGAGTTGGAATGATCCATTATATCCCGATTTACAGGCTCCTATTAGTGCAACCCCGTTTAACCCGGCTAGGTATTTAACAAGACGCAATATAAAATTAGGAATTAGTTTAAGACTATAATTAGGACGAAAGATATTTCGTAGTGATAATGATTTAAGAACAAGGATTAACGATATACGATTTGTGAAGTGATGAATGAATAAACGTGAACTTGAAGAACGATTAATAGATTTTGCTGTATTGATTATTAATATTGTTGGAAATATGCCTGATACAAAAGCGGCGAATCATTTAAGCGGACAATTATTGCGTTCAGGAACTTCTCCTGCGCTAAATTATGGTGAAGCGCAAAGTGGAGAATCTCGAAGAGATTTTATCCACAAAATAAAAATTGTACTGAAAGAATTGAGAGAAAGTTATATATGTTTGCAAATAATTTACCGTACAAAACTTTTTAAATCGGAAGTGAAAATACAACAAGCATTGAACGAATGTAATGAGTTAATTTCAATTTTTGTAAAAAGTGTTGAAACAGCAATGAAAAATGAGAACGAGAAATTGCAAAATAATCTTAAATCAAAAATCGTTAATCCTTGTTCTTAAATCAATTTTTAACTTAAAAAAAACGAAGATGAAAAAATTTCTAATAATACTATTTGTACTTCTAACAGCTCGTCTTGAAACTCAGGCTCAACTCTTTCCTGTTCTCGGTGGGCAAAGAGCCGGAATTTCAACTGCACAGTTTCTGAAAATCGGCGTTGGCGGCAGAGCAGAAGCAATGGGAGAAGCATTTATTGCAGTTGCAAATGATGCCTCAGCCCTCTATTGGAATCCGGCTGGATTAGTCCAGTTTGCGGATGATCAAGTAATATTTTCCCACAACAAATGGGTTGTGGATATTAACCACGAGTTTGTTGGCGCCGTATATCATTTAGATGAATCAAATGCGTTTGGTTTATCATTTACTTCTTTATCCATGCAGGATATGCCTGTAACAACCGAATTTCAACCATTTGGTACCGGTGAATATTTTGGATTTGGCGACATTGCAATTGGTGTAACTTATTCCAGAAAAATGACTGCACAGTTCAGCTTTGGTGGAACTGTTAAATACATGGAAGAAACTCTGGATAAATTGAAAATGCGCGGTGTGATGATAGATCTCGGCACTTATTACTGGACAGGCTTGGGGAGTTCTAGATTTGCCGTCTCCGTATCAAATTTTGGAAATAATCTCGCTCCCGATGGGGAAGTTGTTCTTATTGGTAAAAGAACAAAATCCGAATGGCAGGCATTTTCTCCTCCAACCATGTTTAGAATTGGCTTCGCATTTGAACCTTATGAAACTGAGATGAATAAGATCACGGCTTCAATTCAATTGAATCACCCGAACGACAACAGTGAAAATGTTTCTCTTGGCGGTGAATATACGTTTCAAGAACCGAGTCTCAATTCATCATTTTTCTTAAGAGGCGGGTATAAGTTTAATGTTGAAGAACAAAATTATACTTTTGGCGCTGGCATTTCTGCACCTGTCAGTTTTGCTAGAATTACGCTTGACTATGCTTATTCAAATTTTGTAAGATTAGGAACAGCTCATCGATTCTCAATTATTTTAGGTCTGTAATAAAAGATGAAAAAATATTTTAAATATCTTATTCTAATTCTTCCTTTTTTCTTCGGGTGCGGAGATAAATTAGATATCAATCAATTTAACACGAATACTCAAAATGTCAACACTGCTGGTGATACGGTTTATGTCCAATTATCACCTTCATGGGAAGGATTTAATAATCCGCAGGCAATTTTAGTAGGCAAAGAACCTTTTATTTATGTCTGTGATACGGATAATAATAGAATCGTTATGTTGAATACTGCCGGAACGGTGTTGGGGACAAAAACTATTCAAAAACCAATTGCAATTGCACAAGATTATAGATTGAATCTGATAGTCTGCGCGCAATTTGATACGCTTAGTACAACCTTTAGTGCGGTATATAAAATTGATTTGTTCGCAGCACAACATGATATTGCAAATGCCCCGGTTACACGGATTTTACCTGGCGCTGCCGACTTCAATTATCCTTTAAGGAAATATACAGCGGTTGCTGCGTTCTATGATAATTCATTTTTTGTTGCCAGAAATGGTCCAAATAATACAAGTATCTATGATCCTGATAACTCTATTTTAAAATTTCAGCCAAAAAAATATTTTAATGCAGGGGAAGGGGATACGCTTATCGGCAGAGTACCAAACATAGACCCGCTAAGTTCGGGCTTAATCTCCGCAAACGGTATAAATTCAATGACTCCTTTTAATAAAAGGAATGTAGATTTTATCGCTACATTTTCCGGAGAGACCAGTTTCAAATCACAATGGTTTCACTTTTTTGTTTCTGCTGTTGACGAAAGATATGTAAGTCAATTTTCTCCTCATGATGGAACCCCGTTTGCGCAGCCAAACAAATTTGGATCACCTGCCGGAAGTTGTATTGATCAATATGGAAACATTTTTATTGCTGATGGCAGCGCGGCTAAAGATAGTGTTTACAACTTCAACCAATACGGTGATGAACTACATTCTTTCGGTGGACCGAGTGTCTTCACACGTCCGGCTGGTGTAGCTTTTTTTGATAAAACACTATATGTGCTTGATGCCGGAAGTAATAAAATTGCAAGATTTATTCTTTCTACCGATATACGATAATAAAAAGACTATCCCTAGCGGTTAATAAATTACTTTGCTCTTCTATACGACTCGCATTGATAAGAGATTAGTACAATTGAAGCCGTTTATCAAAACAAGAATAACAATTATTCTCTTTGATGTTTTGATTAAGTAATCTAGTTTATGGTTAAGCAGCAAACCATCCTGTTATAAACGAAGTAACCCCAAAGGGTGGAAATCAATTTCGCTTGACAAACTCTTCTAAGTTTACTTATAATTTATCAGATGTCTCTTAATACTTATCTATTAATTTTTTAATGAATCAGGAGTATGCTAAATGAAACACTTATTTTCAAAATTTTTCACAATGATTGTCCTTATTACTTTCGTTAGTGTAGAGACATCGGGACAAATTGCAGCTTGGAATTTAACATCCTCAACTACCAATGCAACTACAATTGTTGGTGGTTTAACTGCCAGTGCTGTGAGCGTAGTACCTTCAACTATTGCTATTGCTTATCAAGCTTCACCCGGTGATATTTATTGCGGAACATGGCCAACGTCTACAACATTTTCAACGAGTGGCAAATATTGGGAATTTTCTATAACTCCCAATTTTGGGTATGAAATTTTAATTTCTTCAATGACATTTAAAGCAGGACGAACTGGAACTGGTCCATCGAAAATGCAGGTACAATACAGTTTGGATGGTTTTGCGACTGCAGGGATTACAGCACTTGGAGAAACTGCTAATTCAAATACAACTGCTTTGGATCAATTTTCTCTTACAACACTGCCACAAAAGACTTCAAGCAGCATAACTTTTAGAATTTGGGGCTATGGTGCTTCAAGTTCAGGTAACTTTCGATTAAATAATATTGTAATTGATGGCACAGCAATTTCAAACCTTGATCCAGGGAGTGGAATTGGTTCTGCATCTGTTTCTCCATATATGTTGGGATATAACTCTCCAACATCGCTCCGGTTTGTTGTTAAATCGACAAATGATACTATCAATGGAGTTCGAATAATAAAACCTTCGATATTAAATTGGAATACCAATGCAGTTACTATTTTTCCAGAAACTATCACACCTTTTTTCAATGGAGACACAATTCAGATGTCCAACATTCAAATCAAAGGTCAAGATAGTCTGATTGTAACAATTGCAGGTGTAACAGCAATTGACACAACAAATACTTTCCCAATAATTGTGCAAACTTACAAAGGCGATAGTCCATTCGGTCAAGTTTCATTGCTGCCTCAAATTTTTGTCTATGGGGCACCCCGTTCAATGAACGAGGTAAAAGCTAAAGATAGTAATGGTAATCTACTTTTAAATGGTAAGTGGGTTGTTGTAAAAGGGATTGTAACCGTTGCAAATGAGTTTGGTGGACCAACCTATCTGCAAGATGCAACGGCAGCTATAGCGGTATATGATTCTTCTGTTTCCAATAATGTACTTCGAGGTGACGAAATAATGTTACTTGGAAAAGTTAGCCCTTATTACGAAATGTTTGAATTGAATCCGTGCTCGGTTCTTCAAAAAGTTAGTGAAGGAAATAGTTTTGATACGCTTTCCGTTACCATTGCGCAAGTAAAAGGGCAAGTGCAAAAAGGAGTTGAACCGTATGAATGCCGGTTAATCAAACTAACAGGGATCACCAAAGTTGTTACAACCACCGGTTCGGGTGTAACAACATGGACAACAACGGGAAGCGGAACAAATTATAAACTTATTTCCGGTTCAGACTCATTAGAAATTCGTATTACAACAAAATCAAATCTTGCAAACACATCTGTCCCTTCAGGAACATTTGATGTTGTTGGTGCTTTAGGACAGTACTATACGTCGTATCAATTACTCCCGCGTTCTATAGATGATATTATTGTTGTTGGTGCCGGTCCGCATATTACCAGCGGAATTCCATATGAATCAAATATTAAATCAGACGGGCTTACCTTTACCTGGCAAACCGATACTCCCGGTACTTCAATTGTCAATTATGGAACAACAACTGCTTACGGCAGCACCATTACCGATACAAATAAAACATTGCAACATGCTGTAACGGTAACCGGATTAAATCCAGCTGCACTTTATCATATCCAGATTGGTACCGGAGATAATGACGGAACTACTTACACACAGGATTATCTTGTTTCAACCGCATCACAAACCTCTACCGGGACAATAAATGTCTATTTCAATCAAAGTGTTAACACTGCATTAGCTCATGGTGAACTGGCGCAAGTTGTCAATCTTTCACAAAAATTAATTCCAAGAATTAATGCTGCAACTTATTCTATTGATGTTGCATTATATAGCCTTAGCGGTACCGTTGGTGCAAATGTAGCAAATGCACTTATCGCGGCTAAAGGTCGTGGAGTGAAAGTGCGAGTAATTGGTGAAAAAGATAATCAAACAACGGCTCCTTGGTCGACATTAAAAAACAATGGTATAACCGTAATTGATGATGGATACGATGCCCTCAATGCCGGTGCAGGGTTGATGCATAATAAATTTGCCGTGATTGATAATAGAGATGCGACGAGTGATTTAGATGATTGGGTATGGATGGGTTCATGGAATGCGACTGATCCCGGCAATGATAATGACGCACAAAATGTTGTTGAGATTCAGGATAAAGCATTAGCAAACGCGTACACTATGGAATTTAATGAAATGTGGGGAAGTGATACCGATACACCGAATGCTGCTACCTCTCGTTTTGGTGCACGTAAGTTTAATAATACTCCACATTCTTTTAATGTAAATGGCACAAGTATGGAATTATACTTTAGTCCGTCAGATGGGACTACTAGTCAAATAGTTAAAACGATGAACAGAGCAAATGAATCAATCAACTTTGCAATGCTCTCGTTTACACAAAATGATATAGGCAAAACATTAATAACAAAGCACAGTGCAGGTGTAAAAGTAAGAGGAGTAATTGATAATAGAACAGATTCAGGCGAGGAATATGATACATTGTTTGTGCTGGGGCTTGATGTTCATTTGAAAGCGAATCTTAACGGTTATCTTCATCACAAGTATGCAATAATTGATGTTAACGGAGAAGACTCCAACAAATATGTTATTACCGGATCGCATAATTGGAGTAGTTCTGCAGAAACGAAGAACAATGAAAATACATTGATTATTCATAGCGCCCGTCTTGCAGGTTTATATGTTCAGGAATTTGCCAAACGGTATACTGATGCAGGTGGGAAAGATTCAATAATGATTACCGATGTAGAAAATAGCGGCAATCTTCCAACTGAATACGCTTTAGCTCAGAATTATCCTAATCCGTTTAATCCGTCAACAAGCATTCAATACGCTTTAAAGGAAAGCGGAAAAGTAGATATGGCTGTCTATAATATGTTAGGACAAAAAGTACTTACGCTTGTTAGCGAGTATCAGAATTCCGGTAGTCATCTGGTTAAGTTTGATGCTTCTCAGTTGGCGTCAGGTGTTTACATTTACCGCATTAATGCCAACAGTTTTACGGCTTCCAAGAAGTTGTTGCTGTTGAAATAAATAACCTTCATTCATTAAGAGATTAAATTATCGGGCGATTCTCAGGATCGCCCTTTTATTTATGTGGTCGGGATCAAGATTCGACCTTTAAATTGGGGGATCAATTTATTTTGAAACAAGAGAGAGAAATAGTAGTTTCTCTTTCAAAATTTGAAATAAATACGGCAGAAGCATGTTTGCAAAAATTGGACTGGCAATTACTTTTTCTCCTACGGGGAAGGCTTTACTCAAAGAAACCGTTAGACTTCAACATTTATTTAACTCGCAGGTAGTTTTAATTCATATCGGCGAAAGAAATAAAGAGAGTGAAGAACTATTAGTTCAAACTATCAAAAGCGCCGGAGTAGACGCTGATAAATATGAGGTGATTTGGACAGAGGGAGATCCGGCTTCTGCGATAATCAACAGCGCAAAAGATGCGAAGGTTGACTTGCTTGTGGCGGGAGCGCTCGAGAAGGAAAAGATGTTAAAGTTTTTTTTCGGATCTGTTGCTAGAAAAATAATGCGCGAATTTCCTGCATCCTCATTAATCTTAAAATCCCCTTCGGTGGAACCTATCAATTTTAAAAAATTCTTTGTTTCCGTAGACTATTCCCCCCGGTGTGAAAGAACAATCCGCACTGCTTTTCAATTTGCCTTAAAGGACAACGCTGAAGAGTTTACCGTTATCAGAGATTTTTATATGCCCGGCTTAACTGCTGCTTTAGGTGAGGACAAATCAATTGATGAGTTAAAATCCTTGATCTATCAATTGAAAAAAGAAGAAGAAGAAAAGATGAAACTCTTCGTACAAGAATTAGATTTGAAAGGATTAGACGTAAACATTGTTTGTGTGTATGGGAAAGAAGGTTTTGAAGACAGTAACTATGCACGCAATAACGACGCGGATATTTTTGCCGTTACCGGTCCCGAACAGAAGATGAGATTCTTCGACAGATTTTTCCAGCACGATATTGAATATTCATTTGAAAAACTTCCTTCAAATCTTTTGATAGTGAGGTAAGCAACCTTGCAACTCTCAAACGACCAGGTAATTATTTTTCTTCTTAGCATCAGTGTCATGCTTTTTTCAGCGAAGATGCTTGGCGAGATATTTACCAAGTTGAAGCAACCGGCGATCATAGGTGAAATTCTCGCGGGAGTAATTCTTGGTCCTACTATTCTTGGGATGCTCTCCCCGGGAACATTCGAATTTCTTTTCCCGAAGAATAGTGAGGTTAATGTAGCGATAGATGGGATAACAAATATTGCTGTAGTACTGCTTCTGCTGGTTTCCGGTTTGGAAGTAGACCTTGCAATCGTGTTCCGGCACAGAAAAACAGCACTGTCAATCAGCGTGATTGGAATCATTATACCATTTGTTTTAGGATTTTGCATTGCTTATCTCTTCCCCGGGTTGCTGGGATTAGTTGAATCTCAGGATAGAGTAGTTTTTGCCTTATTCATTGGAACTGCTATTGCCATTTCGTCTTTGCCTGTAATAGCAAAAATATTAATGGATTTAAAAATATTTAAGTCACTGATAGGGTCAATTATTATCGCTTCCGCAATGTTAAACGATCTTATTGGATGGATAATATTTTCCGTCATTCTCGGGTTGATAGGGGCGAATACCCACGGATTCTCTTTTTCCGAAACATTACTCTATACGCTATCATTTATTGCATTCCTTTTAATGGTTGGAAGAAAATTGATTAGTAAGTCGATCTCGGTCATTCAAGAGAAGCTTACTTTCCCCGGAACGGTCATTAATTTTATTCTTATACTCGGTTTTCTCGGTGCTGCATTCACCGAGTATCTCGGCGTACACGCGATACTCGGGGCGTTCATGGTTGGCATTGCTATTGGAGATTCTATTCATCTAAAAGAGCGGACAAGAGAAATACTTCACCAGTTCATTACAAATATTTTTGCTCCGTTGTTTTTTGTTTCGATAGGCATGAAGGCGAATTTTATTACCAACTTTAATTTAGGGATTGTTGTCGTGTTACTCGCTCTTGCATTCATCGGGAAAGTTGCAGGATGCAGTATCGGCGCAAGACTAGGAGGATTGAATAAGAATGAATCGCTCGCCGTAGGAGCGGGGATGAGCTCCAGCGGCGCTATGGGAATTATAATCGGGTTAATAGCATTACAATTTGGATTGATAAATGAAGAAGTATTTGTCGGTCTGGTAATTATGGCATTGATCACATCAATATTCAGTGCACCGTTAATGACCTACTTCCTTAAAGAAAAAGAGAAAACAAAGTTCAGAAATCTGGTTAAAGAAGAATTTGTTATTCTTTCAAATGAAACCGAAAAGAGGAAAGTGCTTTCTCGATTAGCGGATGTAGCTTCAAAGGAATTAAAAATAGAGAAAGCAGTAATTCTGAATGCAGTATTAGCCCGCGAAGATATACTTCCGACGGGTATCGCAAATTATCTTGCCGTACCGCATGCGAAAATAAAAATTAAGCATCCGTTTCTTAGTGTTGCAATAAATAAGGGAGGGATTGATTTTGAAGCAGCTGACGGCACACTTAGTAAAATAATTGTTCTCTTATTAACACCGGAAAATAACAACGAACTTCAATTACAACTCCTTGCGGACATAGTAGCAAAGTTTAAAGATAAAGAGCAAGTTGAAAATCTTCTTGCATTTAATAAGCACAATGAGATTTGTGAAGGATTAAAAAAATTGGTTTAAGATTATAGTTTTATAACCGGATACTAAAAACTGTTTCTTTATTTGGTTGTGATTGAACCCAAATATTTCCGCCGTGTGCGCGGATAATACTTTGAGAAATACTTAACCCGATACCGGAACCTTCCTGTTTAGTTGAAAAGAAGGGAATAAATACTTTATCCAATACATCTTCAGTAATGCCGCACCCGTTATCAATTACTTTTACTATTGCGCGTCCCCGTTCGTTTATTTCAGCCGTCAACTTTATTTCTCCTTTTCCCGGTTCTTTTATTGCATGAACAGAGTTGTTAATAAGATTGATAAGCACTTGTTCAAGAAGATCGGGGTCAACAACGATCTCCATGTTTTCCGGATGGATACAAACAGAGAAATGAATATCGGATGAAGAAATAAGTTCACCGGTTAAGAGACGAACCCGGTAAAAGAGATCAGCGACAGAGACAGTTTGAAAGTTAGGCTTGGGAATTTTCGAAATGTCCCTGAACTTATTGACAAATGAGGTTAACCCGTCACTCCGGCGGTGGATGGTAGTTAGCGCGTTTTCAATATCGGCGAGTGCTTCCTTGCAGATTGTTTCGCGATCCGAATTAGTAATCAACCCGGCGGCAGTTGCGGCAAGTGATGAGATTGGCGTGATGGAATTCATAATTTCGTGTGTCAGCACCCGGATAAGTTTTTGCCACGCTTCAATTTCTTTTTCTTCCAATTCAGGTTGAATGTTGTAGAGAGAAATCAGTTTAAGATTTTGTTCTTTCATCCTAAATTCGGTACTGTGAACCATAAGTTGAATCGTTTCTCCATTATCAAAGAGTTTAAACGTACTACGTTTATCGGAAGGCATCTGAAACAAGAATTGCCCAAATCCATTTTGCTTTTCATCCAGCTTATAAATGTTTTGCAAGTGAGTAATTTTAAGAATCTTTTTTGCAGCTTTGTTTATTAGCTCAACATGACCGTCCGTATTAAATGCGATCAGCCCGATCCCTACGTGCTCAACAATGGTTTGCAGATAACGCAAGTTCTCTTCTTTCTCGAACCGTGTATCTTTGTACTTGTTCAAAAGTTTGGTCATCTCTTCCGAAAGTTCAACAAACGTTCCACCAAGTTTTCCCAAGCGGACATTTTGTGTAAAGTCGGAATAATTAATTCCGCGTATGAAATCCGTTACTTCTCTGTTTGTGTGGTTAATAAATCTGATTAGCGCATAAACCTGGAACAATGCGGCAAGAAGTAAAACCATTGCTTCGCCGTAACTTGTTCTGAATATAAAATAAGACGCTACAAAGATTGTCGCGGATAAAAAAACTATTCTTAGAATTATTCTGAGACTAAAATTTTTCACATTACAATCCGTGTTTTTCCATTCTGCGGTAAAGAGAGGTTCTGGTCAATCCAAGTTCTTTAGCTGCTTTGGAAACATTTCCGTCAAATTTAAGCAGAGCTTTTTGGATAATTTGCTTTTCGATCTCCTCCAGATTCATTGTATTAAATAACTCTTCGCTGCCTGTGTTTGTGTTGGGAAGAAGAGAAATATCCGTAAGTTTTAAAATATGCGAATCACAAAGAATTACGCTTCTTTCAATTGCGTGCTGAAGTTCTCGTATGTTGCCGGGCCATTCATAATTTTCAAAATATTTTTGCGTAGCACCATCAATTACCAAATCGGGTTTATTATATTTTCGTCTATAGGTTGATAAAAAATGTTCAACGAGCAGGGGAATATCTCCTTTCCGGTCTCTTAATGGTGGAAGATGAATTTCTACCGTGTTGATCCTGTAAAGAAGATCCTGTCTGAATTTATTTGAATAAACCTGTTCATAAATAGGAACGTTCGTCGCGCATACAAGTCTACTGTTTATTGGAATTGGTTTTGAAGAGCCAACACGGAAGACTTCTTTATTCTGAATAACGGTTAACAGTTTTGATTGCATTTCCATCGGAAGATTTCCGATCTCATCCAAAAAGAGAGTACCGTCGCTTGCTAACTCAAATCTTCCTGCGCGATCATCTTTAGCATCGGTGAATGCTCCTTTCACATACCCGAAGAGTTCGCTTTCAAAAAGCGTTTGAGATAAAGAACCGATATCAACATTTACAAATATTTCTTTTGCTCTCCCGGATTGTTTATGCAACGCGCGAGCCACAAGTTCTTTACCGGTTCCATTTTCCCCAAGGATCAAAACATTTGCATCGGTATTTGCAACTTTTTGAATTGTCTTAAAAACTTTTTGCATCGGTTCTGAAATTCCGATAATCTCATGTAATCCATTGCCCGATATTTGATTGATGTAACTTTGCTTAGTTCTCATTCTCTCTACTTCATCACGGGATTCACGAAGTTTTAAGGCTGAGTTGAATGTGGCGATAAACTTTTCATTTTGCCAGGGTTTAAGAACAAAATCAGTCGCTCCTTCTTTAATAGCTTTCACCGCAGTTTCTACATCACCGTAAGCGGTAATAAGAACAACAACTGCTCTTGGGTCGAGTTTTATTATTTCCTTTAACCAGAAGAACCCTTCCTGCCCGCTGGTGGTATCTTTAGAATAATTCATATCCAGGAAGATTACATCGAACGTCTGATCTTGCAGAATTGAATAAATTTTATTCGGATTATTTTCAGTAAGAATTACTGAAGAGTATGGTTTTAAAAGTAATTTTACAGCAAGTAAGATATCTTCGTTATCATCAACAACTAATACTTTTGACATTATCTTTCTCATAAAGTGATGGTATTATTGTTCAAAAATTATTCCGTTTAAAATTCGGCAATAAAATAATGAAAACCAATTGCGGTTGTCCGATTACGAACACCGGTGTACGCATGCGAACGGAAAGAAAGAGTAAAAACTAATTAACCCGTCAAAATCGGACGGCTTCACTGATTATTTTGTCTGGCACACCAATTGATTTCTCTCACGAAAAAAAGAAAAGACAATGGATAAAATAATACAAAAGAAAAAGTGGACTACAAAAAAAATAAGTATCATTCTGGCTTCTACACTTTTTGTTCTGTTTCTTTTGTTCACCTTTGTTTTTGCCGATCGAAAAAGCAAGTTGAATGTTGAGAAAGAGAAGATTACGATTTCCGAAGTTAAGCGAGCTTCCTTTCAGGAATTTATCCCCGTCACCGGTACAGTTGAACCAATACAAACTTTTTATCTCGATCTTTCGGACGGTGGGAGAGTAGTTCAAAAATTTGTTCAGGAAGGAGCGTTTCTAAAAGTCGGTGATCCGATCGTTAAATTGGACAACCCCAATCTTTCTTTGCAGGTGATGAGCACACAATCAAGCTTCCTACAGGCGGAGAGTATGTCCCGTCAAACGCGCCTTACTTTTGAACAGAATTTACTTAACAAACAGGATCAACTTCTAAATCTGAATCTCAATTTGTTCAATCAGGAAAGAACTTACAAAAACAATAAAGTGCTCTTCGAAAAAGGAATGATCTCAAAAAACGAATATGAAGATGGAAAAGAAAAATATGAGACGCTTCTTGAAAGTAAAGAACTTGTGCTGGAAGTATTAAAACGGGATTCTCTCACTTTCACACAGCTTGTTCAGCAAAGTGAATCAAATGTTGAAATGTCTAAAAATTATTTGAATCTTGTGAAAGACCAACTTGCCAACCTTACGGTTAAGGCGCCAATAAAGGGGCAACTGACTTCTCTTAACGCGGAAATTGGGCAATCCGTTAATTCGGGTTATCGGATCGGGCAAATAGATAACATAGATTCGGTTAAAGTGAGAGCGGAAATTGATGAGCATTATATCTCCAGAGTTATGGAAGGACAAACAGGCGAATATCAATTGGACGATAAGAGTTATACTTTGAAAATAAAAACTGTTTACCCGCAAGTTACAAACGGAAGATTTTATGTTATATGGTTTTTACTTCCGATAAACCGAAAGATATTAGAAGAGGTCAGACGGTTCATATAAAACTTCAACTCGGCGGACTTTCAGACGCAGTGCTTGTTGAAAACGGTGGATTCTATTCAACTACAGGCGGGCAATGGATTTTTATAGTTGACAAGTCGGGCAGTTTTGCAGAACGGAGAGAGATAAAAATCGGAAGACAAAATCCTCAATACTTTGAACTGCTGAACGGTTTAAAACCGGGAGAAAAAGTTATTACTTCTTCATATGATAACTATGCTGAGTATGAAAAATTGATATTAAAATAAGTCAAGAATGCTTTGCATATAAATTTACAAATGAGAAATTGAGTTAATAGACAATTAGAAAGCGAATAGGAAAATGAAATTGATAAACTACATTCCCGGGACTGGATCTCAAGATACAATTACTGCTATGAGTATAAACCACAGTGCCGTGCTAGTGGTAGCTGCAGTCATGTTGCTGATATTCATACTTCTTGTAAACATAACATCGTTCAAAAAAATTTAGTAATCGTGGAAATGAAATTAACCCATCCAAACAGTTAGGGATACATTATGTTCAGTAATTATTATAAAATATTTGTAAGAACACTTTCAAGACAAAAAGTTTTTTCTTTTATAAACATCACGGGCTTAGCAATCGGAATAACCTGTTTCATAATTCTTTTTCTTTTTGTGCTGGATGAATTTGGATACGATAAATACAATGAGAAAGCGGAACAGATTTACAGAGTAATTCTTCAATTACGATTTAAAGGGGAAGATGCAACCAACGCCAAGACCGCTCCGGCATTGGGTAATGTGCTCAAAAAAGATTTTCCGGAAGTAATCAGCTTTACCAGACTTGGCTATTTTGGACAGCATAATCTAAGGTACAATAATAAAGTTATCAGAGAAGGAGATATTTATACAGCCGACTCAAATTATTTCGACATATTCACACTTCCTTTTGTTTACGGTGATTCAAAAAACGCGCTCAAAAATCCCAACTCTATTGTAATATCAGAAACCGCCGCAGCAAAATATTTTGGAAATGAAAATCCGCTTGGTAAAACTTTTACGGTAGATGACGGCGGAACATACTTGATAACCGGCGTGATGAAAGATTATCCCCAAAAATCAAGCTTCAGCTGCAACTTCCTTCTTTCAATGAGTACATATTCTGAGACAGCAAACCAAGATTGGTTCAACCTCGGGTACACAACTTTTCTGGTGTTGAAAAAAAAGACCAATATTTCCGAGTTTAATAATAAAATGAAAAACGTTGTACGTGATTATGTATGGCCGCAGGCATCAGCGGTTCTAGGATTCTCTTTGGAAAATTTTAATAAGAGTGGAAATGCATATGCTTTAAAGCTTCAGCCGTTATCGTCAATCTACTTGCATTCTCAGAGCGATTACGGTGTGGATACAAATTCCGAATGGGGCAACATGAGGCTGAGCAATATTTCCTATTCATATATTTTCTTAGCTATCGGAACATTTGTTCTCCTGATCGCGGTATTCAATTTTATGAATCTGGCTACAGCAAAATCCGAGAAACGGGCAAGAGAAGTCGGTATAAGAAAAACCTTGGGTTCGGATCGACGGAATTTGATTGTACAATTTATTTCTGAATCGATCTTTACTTGCCTCCTTTCAGTAATCTTATCTGTCGTATTGGTTCAAATGGCGCTTCCTTCATTTAATGATTTGGTTAGCCGCAATCTTTCCCTGGATCTATTTAATAATTTTTATACGATTCCAATTTTATTTCTCTTTGCGTGCCTGGTCGGATTTATTTCAGGAAGTTATCCGGCATTTTATCTTTCATCATTTCAATCATCTCATATTCTGAAAAGCGGAGGGAGCGGTAAAAGTAGGAAAAGCAGAATTAGAAGCGTTCTGGTTATAACCCAGTTTGCAATATCAATTACCTTAATAATTGGAACGATCATAATTAAGGATCAACTGGAGTATATTCAAAATAAAAACCTCGGCTTTAATAAGGATGCATTGATTACCATTAACAACGGTTCAACGATCCGAAAAGACACAAAATCATTTCAAGAGGAAATTTCCAAGATTTCCGCCGTTCAATCTTCAACGGCTTCTTCTTTAATGTTTACGTCCGGCATTCCGGGTTCCGGATATATCTATAATAAAATGTCCGGCAAGGATGTGATAACAGCTCAGTTCCTGGATGTCGATTTTAATTTTACCAAAACATATCAGATACAAATGAAAGAGGGAAGATATTTTTCGAATGAGTTTGGATCCGATTCCGGCGCGGTTGTAATTAATGAGGCAATGGCAAAGAAATTTAATGATAAAGATCCGGTGGGAAATAATTTAGCGGAGTTAAATTCCGATACAAAAGAGATGGTACCATTTAAAATAATTGGCGTTGTAAAAGATTTTAATTACGAATCGCTTCATAAAAAAGTAAGACCGCTTGTTCTTCATCTTAGTCCGGTACAGCAGGCAGTAACTATAATAACAATCCGTGTATCGCCAAAGAATCTTGATCAAACCATAAAATCGATTGAGGAAGTATGGCATAAGTTTGCGGGAAATGAAAAAATGTTCTACAGATTTGTTGATGAAAATCTTGCCAGGATGTATAGGAATGAACAGAAAATAGCGACAATAACCACTGTGTTCTCTTTTCTGGCGATAATAATCGCGTGCCTCGGTCTTTTCGGATTGGTTTCATTTATTACCGAACAACGGACAAAAGAAATCGGTGTTCGTAAAGTTTTGGGCGCTTCGGTTGGAGAAATTATTCTTATGGTATCGAAAGAATTTATTAAATGGGTTTTACTTGCAAATTTAATTGCATGGCCGATTGCATATTACGTGATGAACAACTGGCTTCAAAATTTTGCTTATAGAATGGAACTAAGCTGGTCGGTTTTTATCATTTCCGGAATTATGGCTTTAATCATTGCCGTTGCTACTGTTAGTTATCAAGTTGCAAAAGTTGCGGTTCAGAATCCGGTTACTTCATTGAGATATGAATAATTGACGTGAAATATGAGACGGTAGAAGCAAGAAGTAAACAAAGACCTTGTAAACAAATAATTATAAAATAAAAAGGTGATCAAATGATACGCACAAACAATCTTAGAAAAATTTACACGACTGAAGAAGTTGAAACAACTGCTTTGGAAAATGTGCATATAGAAATTAAAGAAGGAGAATTCGTTTCAATTATGGGTCCTTCCGGCTGCGGCAAGTCTACCCTGATGAATATTCTTGGTCTGCTTGATAATCCTTCAGGCGGAGAATATTTTTTTACAGGAACAGATGTAGCAAAATATTCCGAAAGACAACGAGCGATGATGCGCAAGGAGAATATCGGTTTCGTTTTTCAAAGTTTCAACCTTATTGATGAATTAACAATTTATGAAAATGTTGAACTGCCTCTCCTCTATCTTAAAATGCCGGTTGATGAGAGAAAAAGAAAAGTAAAAAAAGTTCTGGAAATAATGGAGATCATGCACAGGAGAAATCATTTTCCGCAGCAGCTTTCCGGTGGTCAGCAGCAACGAGTAGCTGTGGCGCGCGCTATTGTTGCAGAGCCGAAAATAATTCTTGCGGATGAACCTACCGGTAATTTGGATTCATCGCATGGAGATGAAGTAATGAAAATGCTTACGGAACTAAATGACGGAGGGACGACTGTTGTAATGGTTACGCACTCGCCAACATATGCAGAATATGGTCATCGCGTTATTCACTTATTTGACGGCAAAGTTGTAACGGAGAATTTTAATTCAAAATTTCATGTTTGACCATGTATCGCTAAATGCTATGAAAACCATCTATGCATAGAATAGTAAAAAAAGGAGATTATTGAAATGCTAAATAATTATCTGAAAATCTTTTTCAGAAACATGTTTAAGTACAAAACATCCTCAATTGTAAATATAACCGGGTTGGCGATAGCAATTGCGGGTTGTGTCTTTCTATCAAAGCGGCTGTTGCTAATCCAGTTGAAAGTTTACGTTATGAATAGGAGATTCAATGATTAAACAATATTTAAAATTTGCGATTAGAAATATATCGAGAAACAAAAGTTATTCGATTATAAGTATTCTGGGACTTTCCATTGGCATGGCGGTCTTCTTTCTTATCTCATCATTTGTTCTGTTTGAGATGAAATTTGAATCTTCAGAGAAGAACGCATCTAAAATTTACAATGTGTACTGGAGCGATGCTAAAGGAGAAAGTAGTTATGGAACCTCGCCATATATTCTTGCAAAAGTATTTAGAGAAAATTATTCAAATATTGCAGCATGTGCGCAAATAAGTGAAGAATTTGATTACGGCAGATTAAAAGTTTCCTACAAAGGAAATGAAATGAATCCGGGAAAAGTATTTTATGCCGAACCCCAGATATTGGATATCCTTTCATTCCGGTTGAGTTCCGGAAGCCTCAATAACTTCAAAGAAAATATAAACGCTGTATTATTAAGCGAATCAGCGGTGCAAAAATATTTTAGCGGCAAAGTAAGCCCGGGAAGTATCATCCAAATGAAGAGCGCGGAAAATATTGAAGACTTTTTAGTCTCGGGAATTATTAAAGATCGACCGGAAGACAGCCATTTTCGTCCTGATTTCCTTTTCACAATGTCATACTTCAAAAGCAAAATGCCGGCTCAATACATTGATGACTGGGGTGTAAATAATCCGGTAACTTATTTCAAACTGCACGAAGGAATTGCATCAAGCCAATTGCTTTCTGTAATTAGAAATATACAATCACGTTTTATGCCTGAATTCAGAAAAAAAGATTTGTTCAAAATAATTCCATTAAACGATATTCACCTCTATTCATCGAATGTTTTTGGTTTCTTCGGACAAAGAGGGAGTCTGGAAAAAGTTTATATCTTTACGTTCATCGGTTTTTTGATCCTCATTATCGCTTGTATCAATTTTGTGAATCTCAATACTGCACGCGCTTCTCTTCGCATTAAAGAAATAGGCATAAGAAAAATGCTTGGCGCAAGCCGGATGCGGCTTTTCTTTCAAATTATTTTCGAATCAATTTTGTTCTCGCTGATTTCATTACCGGTAGCATTTCTATTTATGGAGTTTTCCGGCGATTTGTTTTTTGAAACGATGAACCGGGAGGTAAATGTATTTACAATTTTTTCCGGTGTTTCAGCTTTATACTTATTTGCTGTGCCCTTGCTGATGGGAATTACATCCGGATTATTAACCGCAATTTATTCTTTGAAAAATATTTCGGTTGAAGATATTCACGGAAGAGCAAGAGTGATTTCGTCCGGTAATTCTTTGCGGCGTTTGTTAATTGGTTTTCAATTTATTGTTTTTATTGGTCTAATAATAGGTAGCATCGTCATTTACAAACAAATGAATATGATGATGAAGGAAGACCTTGGTTATGATAAAAATAATTTATTAATAATCGATAGACCCGATGAAAAATATACGAATGGAATTACGGCTTTTGTGGATGAACTGAAAAATCAGAATAGTATTGTAAATGTTTCGTACACATCATCGCTTCCTCCCTCAGTTGGTAATACGATATTCAATCAGATTGCATCACCCATTACTCCGGGAGAATTGTTTGACGCACAATTAATCACTTGCGATGAGAATTATCTTCCGACAATGAAACTACAGCTTCTTGAGGGAGAAAATTTCAAGGATGCAAACAGCAATACGAAAGATATAATAATCAATGAGATAGCGGCAAAGAAACTTGGTTTTAAAAAATCCGCAATCGGTGAGAGAGTAATACATTTTGGCGGTCAATTTAGAATAATCGGTGTGATAAAAAATTTCTTTTCACAATCACTCTACAGACCAATGACGCCAGTTATTCTTCAAAACTCATCAATGTTTTCTTACAAAATTGCGATCAGATATAGACCAAATGAATTACTGCAAGCTATTAGAACAACTACAAAAACATGGAAGAGTTTTTTCAATCAATCGGTTTTAAATATTTCTTTCAGTGATAAAGAATTGCAGAAAGTTTATGATAACGATGTCCGTTTTTCGGAAACAATCTTTTTGTTTACAGTGATTTCTATTTTTATTTCGATAATTGGACTTGCAAGTCTCGCTGCAATTACTTCCGCAAGAAGAAAAAAAGAAATTGGTATCAGAAAAGTTGTTGGTGCTTCTGTTCCGGACATAATGAAACTGCTTTCAAAAGAAATATTATATATCTCTATCATCAGTACGCTAATAGCATGGCCGATTACTTATTATTTGATTAATAAATGGCTGAGTAATTTCGCTTATCGAGTCGATTTAACAATTCTGTATCCGTTGTTTGCTTTTGCCGCCGGTTTGCTAATTGCACTTGTAACTATAAGCTTTCATGCATATAGAGCGGCTTCGATGAATCCAATAGAGAGTATAAGATATGAATAAAATAATAGGAAGAAAATGATTATCAAACTAAACAATATCACAAAGTATTACACAAACAAATTCATCAACACTTATGTTTTAAGAAATATAAATCTTGAAATTCCGGAAGGTGAATTTATATCCGTTATGGGTCCATCAGGCTCCAGTAAATCAACTTTGTTAAATATAATTGGGATGCTCGACACACCATCGGGTGGCGAATATTTCTTTTATGATCAGCCGGTTCATATAAAGAGTGAGAAACAACTAACAGAACTTCATAGAAATCATATCGGGTTTGTGTTTCAAAGTTACCACTTAATTGACGAACTAACTGTGTATGAAAACATCGAAACACCTTTGCTATATCAAAAAGTTAAGACGGACGAACGCAAAGGAAGAGTTGCTGAAATTCTTGATAGGTTCAACATGGTGGCAAAGAAAGATCTATTTCCTAATCAGCTTTCCGGTGGACAGCAGCAATTATGCGCAGTAGCCCGGGCAATAATCGGAAGTCCAAAATTAATTCTTGCAGATGAACCAACGGGAAATCTTCATACCGATCAAGGAAAGGAAGTAATGACGGTTCTTAAAAAATTAAATGAAGAGGGAACAACTATTATACAAGTTACGCATTCCGAAGAGAATGCGAAGTATGGGAATAGAATTATAAAACTAAGCGACGGCTGGATTAACAAACAACAAAATACAAAATCGGAGACATGAAATATGTTTAAGAATTATTTGAAAGTTGCATTTAGAAATTTGACAACTCAAAAATTTTATTCGGGTATTAATATTGTTGGTTTATCAATTGGAATTTCCGCATGTATCCTTGTCACACTTTATATCAAGCATGATTTCAGTTATGATAGGTATCATAAAAACGCTGAGCAAGTTTACCGTATCGAGGTTAGTATTACCCAAACAGGTAAGACTTTTTACTTAGCCCAAACGCCTGCTTTATTAGGACCCACACTTAAAAATGTATACCCGGAAGTTAAGAAGTCTGCACGCATTTATTTTTCGGAACGTAACCTTGTTAAAGCCGGAGATGAGAAAAACTATGAGGATAGAATAGCATACGCCGATCCAACATTTTTTGAAATATTTACCTATGACGCAGTTGTGGGAAATAAAGCGTTGTTCTTAAAAAAAGTTAATAGCATTGTATTAACTGAATCAACTGCAAAGAAATATTTTGGTAATGAAAATCCTCTCGGAAAGGAATTAGAAATAAATAATAAATACAGATTTGAAGTAACAGGTGTTATTAAAGATGTTCCTATAAATTCTCACTCCAAATTTGACTTCCTAGCGTCTTATGCTTCTCTTGATAACCAGCCGGAGGCGGTTTATTTACCGCAGTGGGGTGCTACTTTTGGATCCTATACTTATATACTTGCCGGAAAAGGATTTGATCCAAAAAACTTTGAAATGAAGGCAAAGAATTTTTTTTATACTCAAACAGACATACACAACGAAGATTGGAGAGTCCTTGCCCGTCCGTTGTTGAGCATCCATCTAAATTCTCATTTAGATGATGAGATAGAAGAGAACAGTTCAATGTCCCGAGTTGTTATTTTAAGTTCTATTGCATTTTTTATCTTACTGCTAGCCTGCATCAATTTTATAAATCTTTCAACTGCCCGATCCTCAAAACGTGCCGTTGAAATAGGGATACGAAAAGTTCTGGGGGCATTTAAAATCCAACTGATAAAACAATTTCTTGGTGAATCGATTTTATTGTCGTTGATCTCTCTAGTACTATCTCTCATCACGGTAATTATAGTTATTCCATACTTTCCAATGCTAGTCGGAGTTGAAATTGGATTTGAGCTTAGGTCTAACTGGATGACGTTATTCTTGATTGTTGTAGGAGTGTTTTTGGTTGGAATTTTAGCTGGACTTTATCCGGCTTTATTTATTTCTTCTTATCAACCTATAAAAGTTATAAAAGGTATGAATGCTTCTACTAGTGGAAAGAAAAGTGCATCTTATCTGCGCAAAGTTTTAGTTGTCCTCCAATTTGCGATCTCAATAATACTCATCGCCGGGACTATCATCGTTAATCTTCAACTAAAATATTTACGCGAATACAATATGGGATTTGATAAAAATTATATGATGGTTCTCCCTATACATGGAAAAATCGGTGATACTTATAAAACTATTAAAAATGAACTGAAGAATATAACCGGAGTAAGAAGTGTAACAGCGGCAATGGGAGCTCCAATTAGCAGTAACAACATTGGTACCGAGTGCAGACCTAATGGAATGAGTAATAATAATGGAATTTTTCCCATTGAAGTAAATTCGGTGGACTATGATTATATGAATCATTTCGGAGTAAAGGTTGTTGCCGGACGAAATTTCTCCGAGGAATTTCCGGGTGATTTTCCGAACGCTATGGTGATAAATGAAAAGATGGTTAAGAGTCTTGGTTTTAAAAATCCACAAGATGCGCTTGGGAAATCTTATTTTATTTCATTAAATGGATTTAAGCCGGAGATTATAGGAGTAGTGAAGGATTTTAATTCCGGCTCGCTCCATAACGAAGTTACTGCACAAGTATTTATGATCAATCCAAACTGGTTTAAAGAATTTATTATAAAAGTAAACTCTACCAACATTTCTTCAACAATAAACGGTTTAAAGGAATTTTGGACAAAGTTCTTTCCTCAATATCCATTTGAATACAATTTTCTTGACGAATCAATTGATAAAATGTATAAAGCCGAAGCAAAATACTCCGATGTGACTTCTGTTTTTTCTGTTATTGCCATATTTATTGCCTGCCTGGGTTTGTTAGGTTTAGCATCGTATGTAACAGAGCAGCGTAAAAAAGAGATCGGTGTCCGGAAAGTGCTTGGCGCATCCATTCTCAATATTGTCAAAATTATATCCGGTGAATTTATGGTGCTTATCATTGTTTCAAACATAATAGCCTGGCCTGTAGCATATTATTTTATGAATAAGTGGCTACAAGATTTTGCATACAGAATTAATATCAACCTGTGGGTTTTTATACTCTCCGGTGGAATTGCTTTACTAATTGCACTAGTTACTGTAAGCGTTCAGGCGATAAAAGCGGCAGTTGCCAACCCGGTAGAAAGTTTACGATATGAATAATTTATATTTGGTGGAAATATGGGATCGCTTGAAAGAATGAACGAGTAATGCTTTTCTAAAGATTTTTTTTGAGATTACGCAAACAAGGTTTTAAAATTAATCTTAAATCCTTCTCTTATGCATGTAGGAGAAGGATTTATTATTTCCATCCTCAAATTCTTTTAAGTTTCTCTGCCGAAGCTTTTAGCACTTCTTCCGATTTCGCAAAGCAAATTCTGATGTACATACTGTTTGTTCCGTTTGAATAAAAAGGGGAGAGGGGAATAACGGCAACACCAATTTCTTTTACTAACCATTTTGCAAATTCCATATCTGACAAACCGGAAATAGTACTATACTCCAAAAGTTGAAAGTAGGTTCCTTTCGATGGAATCAAAGTAAATTTTGAGTCTTTCATCAGTCCGTTAAAATAATCTCTTTTTTGTTGGTAGAATTTTGGGAGAGCAAAATAATGTTCTTCATCTTTCATCATTTCTGCATATGCGTGTTGTACCGGCGTATTAACACAGAAGACATTAAACTGATGGACTTTCCGGAATTCACTCGTTAAAAGCACCGGAGCCAGTACATAGCCCATTTTCCAGCCGGTTGTGTGGTAAGTCTTCCCAAAAGAAAAAACAATAAGTGAGTGTGAGGCTAATTCTTCATATTTTGCAAATGAAAGATGTTCTTCGCCATCGAATATAATGTGTTCATAAACCTCATCGCTTAACAAAAGCAGATCGTACTCGGCGACAATTTTTTTCAATTCTTCAATATCTTGTTTAGCTAGCACTGTTCCGCTTGGGTTATGCGGTGTGTTGAGAATGATCATTTTTGTTTTAGGTGTTAGAACTGACCGGACTTTTCCCCAATCAATAGAAAAATCTTTTTCATCCAGGTTTATGGGAATTGGAATTCCCCCATTTAGCAATATTGAAGGAAGATATGAATCATATGCAGGTTCAAAAAGAACTACCTCATCCCCTTTGTGAATAAAAGCTGAAATAGCTGTAAATAATGCTTGCGTTCCTCCGGCGGTGATGGTTATTTCTGTTTCCGGGTTGTAATATTTTCCGTAAAGTTTTTCCATTTTCTGTGAAATCATTTCCCGCAAAACGGGAACACCGGGCATTGGTGCATATTGATTGGATCCCTCTTTCATAAAACTGTGGACGTATTCAATTAACTTGTCGGGACAATTAAAATCCGGGAAACCTTGCGAAAGATTTATTGCGTTGTTTTCTTTTGCCATTGCCGACATAATTGCAAAAATGCTGGTACCGATATAAGGAAGTTTGCTTTTCATATGCTCTCTGATTATAAGTTGTTTTGGTTGCAAAAATACGAAAATATTGTATGCTCGCTCACATATTCAAGATTATAAATTGAGAAATCTTGAAAATCAGTTTCAATTTTATTAGGTTTCCAAAGAATTAAAATTTAATTGCTCATATAGGAGGTACTGTTTAGTGAAAAGAATTTTTATCCTTTTAGTTCTGGCATTATTTTCCCACGGTTGTAGAACCGCGTTACTTTATACATCAAACAATCTTCCAATTCCATTAATGAAAGAAGAAAGGGAGACGCAATTCTCCGGTGCCTACGGGATGAACGGAGTAAATTTTAATCTTGCCGCTTCGCCTCTAGAAAATATTGCAATTTCAATTTCAGGAAATTTTGATAAAACAACAAAGAAAAGCCAAATATCGAAAGATGGATACGATGATAGCTATCGTCATACTTATTCGGAAGGAGCTGTCGGTTATTATCAACATCTTGATGAGAAATTCATTACAGAGTTTTATGTCGGTTATGGGCGGGGCGATGGGAGCGATAAGAATTATGAGCAATATTTTTTAAGTAGTACAGTTCATGAAAATTTATCCTATGGAAAATTTGAGAAATATTTCTTGCAAACAAATTTTGGCAGTAAGGACAAGAACATGACAGCTGGATTTGCGCTTAGGCTTTCTTATCTTGCTTTTTACCAACTCGTGAAAGAAAATGATGGAATAGTTACATATCCATCAAAGAAGGAAGCATTATTTTTTGAGCCTGCTCTTTTTGGTAGTATTGGTGGGAAAAACGTTCAATTTGAAATACAACTTCTTTTCCCTTATGCACAAAAAGATATTGATTTTGATTATAAAGGATTTATTCTTTCAACTGGTGTACGATTTATTTTTTAACGAAAAAGTTGTGAAAATGATTTATTTTCTTAATTTTCCATAAAAGTTTCTTCAAATTTAGCAATGATTCAAAACTTTGTTCATTTTACAGCTAAAAGAAATAAGCTGAATATTACCTCGTATGGATCTGAAAATTATCCATCTGCACCTTGCTTAATATTTGTGCATGGATTCAAAGGATTTAAAGATTGGGGATTTGGTCCATATATAGGTAATTTTTTTGCTGAAAAAGGTTTTTTTGCTCTTTCTTTTAATTTTTCTCATAACGGGGTCGGTGATTCGCTTACAGAATTCACTGAACTTGATAAATTTGCTGAAAATACTTTTTCGTTGGAAATTGAAGAATTAGTTGAAATTATCAACCTTTATCGTTCGTACTTTTTCGGTGAAACTGAGAACAAAAAAATATTTTTACTAGGACACAGCAGAGGTGGTGCAATTTCTCTGTTAACTGCATCTCAAAAAACTGAAATTTCCGCCGTTGCGGTTTGGTCAAGTGTTTCTACTTTTGATAGATATTCTGACCGGCAAAAAGAACAATGGCGCAAAAAAGGCTCTTTTGATGTGTTTAATACACGGACAAAACAAGAAATGCGTTTAAATATTTCTTTGCTTGATGATCTGGAACGACACAAAAATGATTCATTGAATATCGAACATGCGGTTCGGACTTTGAAGAAGCCTTTATTTATTGCCCATGCTGATCAGGATATTGCTGTTCCAATTAAAGAAGGTGAACAGATATATGAATGGTCGGATAAGAGATTCACAGAGTTTTATAAGATCATAGGTTCCGGACACACTTTCAATTGTAAACATCCTTTTGAAGGAAGTAATCGGAAATTTGATTTGCTTTTAGAGAAAACATTTAATTTTTTTAATGATAAATAATTAGTGAGGAACCATGCAGACTAAACATTTCGATACAACTAAAATCCTTCCGGCATTCTTTAGCAAAATTATTGCTTCGGAATATTTCGGAGTTTTTTCATTTGCATTTTTAACTGCGATTGCGGCTCAAATTACTATTCCCGTAAAACCTGTTCCATTTACCTTGCAAACAATGACCGTTGTTTTAGCCGGTGCAATGCTTGGGGCTAAAAAAGGAGCTTATAGTCAACTTCTTTATTTATCTGCCGGAGCAATTGGTCTTCCGGTATTTGCAGTTCTGCCGGAAAGCGGTTATGGGGTTGCACGCTTTTTTAGTACAACCGGTGGATTTTTGTTAGCATTCCCTCTAGCTGCTTTTGTAACCGGATTACTGATCGAAAAATATAAAAATTACTTCGCGGTAGTTTCCTCAATGTTTCTTGGTGAGTTGATTATTCTCCTCTCCGGAACAGTATTCTTGAATGCATTTTTCATTCATAATATTTCGGAAACAATTAAAGTCGGCGCAGCAATCTTTTCTATTTGGACAGTCGTAAAAGTGTTCACAGCAGCAACTCTCTATTTCGGAATAAAAAAAACTAAAGCTGAATAATTTCAAATGACGATTAAAAATATCATTTTTATTTTCTTCTTCTTTGCTTCAATCGGCTTTTTTGTCTTTAGCACAAAAAGATTGATTTCGTATCTTAGACTTGGGCAAAAAGAGAAGCGATTTGACAGAATCGGTGCACGGCTGAAAAAAGTTTTCACTGTTGCAATTGCGCAAACAAAAATATTGCGTGAGCCTGCGGGAGTCTTTCACGTTTTGATTTTTTGGGGATTCTTACTTTTCCTTTTTGCAGTAGTGGAATCAATTCTTCAAGGATTTTATACTCCAATCACTTTTGCCGGTCTTGGATTCGTTTATTCTATTTTAACTTTTACACAAGATGTATTTGGGGTATTAGTAATCTTGGCTGTTCTTATTTCGTTGTATAGAAGATTTGTCTTACGCGTTCCAAGATTGATAGTTGACGCTCACGGAATGCGTGATGCAGCATTTATTCTAACACTTATTCTCTTTGTTGTACTTGCAATGTTCGGACAGAATATTTCGCATGTTGCAAAAAATAATTTTATGCTGGCAAGTTTTGAAGTTCGTCCAATTTCATATCCACTTGCAAAATTCTTCTATTCGATAAATTCCTCTTCGGCTGATTCATTCTATGAATTGTTTTGGTGGATGCACATAGTTTTTGTATTCGGGTTTTTAAATTATCTCCCTTATTCAAAACATTTACATGTGCTCACATCAATTCCCAATGTTTTCTTTGCAAAACTTGATGACCAAAAAGGATTAAAAAAGATAAATCTCGAAGATGAAACGTTGGAATATTACGGTGCGGATGATATTCAAAAGTTATCTTGGAAACAATTATTGGACGGCTATACATGCACGGAATGTGGAAGGTGTACATCCGTTTGTCCGGCAGCCAACAGCGGGAAAAGTTTATCGCCACGAAAAATTATTACCGACATCCGGAAAAGAACGTTTGACAAAGCTCCTTTAATGATTGCGGGACAAAACGAAGGGGAGCTATTTGATAAAACCTTAGTTCATCACTATATTTCAGATAAAGAACTGTGGCAATGTACAACATGCGGCGCTTGTGTGCAGGAATGCCCGGTTACGATTGAACATGTCGATTCAATTATTGATATGCGACGCCATCTTGTCTTGACCGAATCTGAATTCCCGGCTGAATTGAATAACGTGTTTAAAAGTTTAGAGTCGAACGGAACTCCGTGGGTTTTTAATCAGGCAGATAGAGCTGCATGGGCGGAAGGATTAAATATCAAATCGATGGCAGAAGACCCGAATGGAGAAATCTTATTCTGGGTTGGATGCGCTGGTTCTTATGATGCGCGCTATAAAAAAGTTTCTGTTGCTTTTGCACAATTGATGCAAAAAGCGGGAGTTAATTTTAGAATTCTTGGTACAGAAGAAAAATGCAACGGCGATACCGCAAGACGCTTAGGAAATGAATATCTTGCACAGCAACTTGTTCAAGAAAATGTTGAAACATTAAATGGATATGGTGTTAAAAAAATTGTAACCGCCTGCCCGCATTGTTTTAATTCACTTAAAAATGAATTCAAGCAATTTGGAGGTGATTATGAAGTAATTCATCACACAGAAATGATCTCGGAATTTATCACTTCCGGGAAAATTCAACTAAAAGATGAACAAACAAAAACGAGAAAAGTAACCTATCACGATTCTTGTTATCTAGGTAGATACAATGGTATTTATGAAGAACCCCGAACGTCTCTTGCTAAAATAAACGGACTCGAACTCGTTGAAATGGAGAGAAACAAAAGCCGCGGTTTTTGTTGCGGAGCCGGTGGTGGAAGAATGTTCTTAGAAGATGTTGAAGGAAGCAGGATTAACGAAGAACGCACACGTGAAGCACTGGAAACGAATGCAGAAACGATTGCTTCAGCCTGTCCATTTTGCATGACAATGATGACTGACGGAGTAAAAGCGCATGAAAAAACTGAAGAAGTTCAAGTAAAAGATATTGCAGAAATAATTCTGGAAAATTCAAAATAAACAATCAATCAAAAACAAGGAGAAACAAATGGAAAATTTCCAAAAATTGGTACAAGCAGTTCAAGCGTTAGAAGTAGATTTTCAAAAATTCTACGACAAAGGGCAGTCCGCTGCGGGAACCCGCTTGCGTAAAGGTTTAAGCGAATTAAAGAAACTTTCGCAAGAAGTTAGAAATGAAATTCAAAAAGTTAAAGAAGAACGCAAAACTCCTAAAGCTTAACGAAATTCGTTTTGATCAATTTGAAGGCTGGTTTGGAGATCTCTTTGAACCGGCCTTTTTTTTCGAAGGACATTCATCTGTTGAGATCATGTTAATATGAAGCTTCATAGCAATATCTTTTTGTTGTTTTCGGCAGTGGTGTTCGCGCTGCTCAATATTTCAAATCAAAATGAAGAAAAGATACCAAAAACAAATTCACCCGACACTACATCCATAACTATTTCTGTAGTTGGTGATTTAATGTGCCATTCACCGCAATATGAATATGCCAAAGTTGCACTGGATAGCTTTGATTTCACTCCCGCGTTTAATGAAATAAAAAAATATTTTGGTTCATCCGATTTTGTTTTCGGTAATCTTGAAACTGTAACTGCAGGAAAAGCGAAAACCTATTCCGGTTATCCATTTTTTAATTCTCCAAAAGATTATATCACTTCACTCAAAAAAATCGGTTTTAATTTTCTTTTTACTTCTAATAATCATTGCTTAGATAGAGGCGAAACCGGAGTAGTGCGAACATTGGAGGAATTAAAAAAGAATGAAATAAATTCCACCGGAACATTTGCATCACAAAACGAAAGAGATTCCATCACAGTTCTTTCTGCAAATGGAATTAGTTTCGCCGTTGTATCTTACACGTATGGAACAAATGGAAATCTCGTACCGAAAGGGAAGCATTATTTAGTAAATCTTATCTCGGATTCGCTTGTCAGTTCTGATATCCAAAAAGCGAGATCGTGTAATGTTGATTTTGTTTTGGTCTATTTTCATTTTGGTGAAGAATATCAACGTGAGCCGAACACGTATCAGAAAGCTGTTGTTCAAAACGCCATTGACGCCGGTGCTGATGTAATTCTTGCAAGCCATCCACACGTCCTTCAACCAATAGAGTTTTTCAAGTCGAAGGGGAAGTTGGATTCAGGTTTTGTTGCCTATTCACTTGGTAATTTTATTTCTAACCAGCGATGGCGGTATTCAGACGCAGGAGTAATTCTTCAATTTAAAATCAAAATGAACCGGGTTTCGCATGATCTCAAGTTGGAAAATATTGCTTTTGTTCCAACATGGGTATTCAAAGGAAAGATTGATAAAAAAAATCAATTTGTAATTCTCCCTTCTTCAAAAAGTAAAAACGATTTCCCATTTTTATCAAATCAAGATTATTATAAAATGAATCAATCTTTTCAAGATTCTAAACAGATTCTTCAGAAATATTCCCCTTCACTTCAAATAAATTGAATCAGAGACTTGCGGTTTCAAGTCCCTGATCAATAATTCATTTCAATTCTATAACTCGATTTTTGTTCCGAGAACCTTGAGAAATTTTGCGAGCCATTCAGGATGAGCCGGCCAAGCCGGAGCGGATACTAGGTTATCATCAACATAGGCTTTATCCACGGGGATATTCATGTAGGTTCCGCCGCATTCTCTAACTTCAGGACCAACAGCCGGATAAGCAGAACATTTTTTCCCTTGTAATACTCCTGCAGCTGCAAGAATCTGAGCACCGTGACAAACGGCAGCAATTGGAAGATTTTTTCCGGCAAAGTAACGGGCTATTTCTAAAACTTTATCATTTAAACGCAGATATTCAGGTGCGCGTCCACCGGGAATAACCAGAGCATCATACTCTTCAACTTTTACGTCGGCGAATGTTGCATTAAGAGCAAAATTGTGTCCCGGTTTTTCAGAATAAGTCTGATCACCTTCAAAATCGTGTATAGCGGTGCGTACTGTATCTCCCGCTTTTTTATCAGGACAGACAGCATGAACAGTATGGCCCACCATCAGCAACGCTTGAAATGGGACCATAACCTCGTAATCTTCAACAAAATCACCAACCAGCATTAAAATTTTCTTTGCAGCCATTGTGAACTCCTTAAGTTTGTGTTAGAAATAATTTGAAACATGATAACTAAGTTTTCTAAAGTGTGAACCGGATTTATTATTCGGTTAACATTTCTGCGTGAATAATAAACAAAATCAGAAAGAAAAACCACTCACTTTTATTTCCAATAAAACATAGCCGGATCACGTTGAAATAAAAAAGTAGTTATTAAAAGCTAAATCAATTAAACCGAGATTCATAAATAGTTAAATGAACCAAGGCTGAGAAAAGTTTGTTCCTAAAAGAAGAAATGTTTTCTTTGTATATTTGCACTCGAAATTAATATTTAACGAAAGACAAAAAATTGAGCTATAACATTACATTAATTCCCGGAGACGGAATTGGACCGGAAATTACTGATGCTACCTTAAAGATTATTGAACACACCGGCGTTGATATCAATTGGGAAATTATGTCCGCCGGCATGGAAGCACTGGATAAATACCGAGATCCACTTCCCCAAGAAACCATCGATTCAATTGCTAGAAATAAAATTGCCTTAAAAGGACCATTAACAACTCCCGTGGGAAAAGGGTTTAGAAGTGTTAATGTAGCGTTAAGGAAAGAATTTGATTTATATATTAATCAGCGTCCTGCAAAAACCTTTAAAGGAGTAAAATCGCGTTATGATAACGTTGATCTTCTCATCTTTCGTGAAAATACGGAAGAATTCTATTCCGGTATTGAACATTATATTGACAGTAGCCGTTCTGCTGCAGAAACAATAGGAATTATTACCAGAAGAGGGTGTGAAAGAATTTTAAAATATGCATTCGAAACGACGCAACTGCTTGGCAGAAAAAAAATGACCGTTGTCCATAAAGCTAATATTTTGAAATATACCCACGGCTTATTTCTGGATATTTCGAAGGAGGTTGCTGTTAATTATCCACTTATTAAGTATGAAGATAAAATTGTTGATAATATGGCAATGCAGTTGGTGATGAATCCAAATCAGTTTGACACAATTGTTACAACAAATTTATTTGGTGATATCCTTTCCGATTTAGCTTCAGGATTGGTTGGAGGTTTGGGTTTTGCGCCGGGGGCAAACATTGGTAATGGAGCGGCAATTTTTGAAGCTGTACATGGCTCAGCGCCGGATATAGCCGGACAAAATATCGCGAATCCCACCGCATTAATTTTGGGTGCGGTAATGATGCTAAATTATATAAAAGAATACAAAGCAGCAGATAGAATTGAGAAAGCTGTCTCTAAAGTGATTGAAGATGGCAAGTTTGTTACGAAAGATATAAATCCTACCAATTTTGTTGGTACAAAAGAAATGGGCGAAGCTATTGTGAAAGAACTTGATAGGCAATGAGCAATAAAAAATCTTCTTTATCTTTAATTTTTCTTGTAGTATTTGTTGATTTGCTGGGTTTCGGAATTCTTATCCCGATCCTTCCAACTTTCGCCGTTAAAGCATTGCATATTCCGGAAAGTGCTATCGGAATTGTGCTTGCCGTTTACTCTTTAGTGCAATTTATTTTTAATCCTATCTTCGGAAGCCTATCCGATAAATACGGTAGAAGAAAGATCATATTAATTACGCTATTACTCAATGCAACCGGGTATGTAATTTTTGCTTTCACTCATTCGTTCTTAATGCTGTTGCTTTCACGAGTAGTCGCCGGTGTTGGCGGAAGCAGCATTGGAGTTGCTCAAGCTTATATCGCTGATGTTACAACTAAAGAAGACCGTTCAAAAGGGATGGGACTTATTGGTGTTGCATTTGGACTTGGGTTTGTCTTCGGTCCAATTATGGGAGGATTACTTTCTAGCTTCGGCTATATGGTCACCGGGTTTGCGGCGGCAAGTTTTTCGTTTCTTGCATTTTCATTCAGTTTTTTTCTTCTCCCGGAATCATTAACTGAAGATAAAAAGGAATTGGTTGTAAAGAGAAAGATATTCGATACTACAGCTTTTAAAAAAGTTTTATCTAATCCGTTAATTAGTATTGTTATTCTTCTCTTTTTCGTTGTCACCTTTTCCGTAGCAAATATTTATGGAACTTTTGCACTGCTGGGACACGGCGTTTATGGTTTTTCCGATATGCAAAACGGAATGATTTTTGGGGTGGTTGGAATTGTAGGCGCTATAGTACAGGGCGGACTTATTGGTCGGCTCGCAAAAAAATACTCGGATCAAAAACTTATTACCTTTGGAACGTTCTTTCTGATGATCGGACTAGCTGCAATTCCATATGGAATTAACCTGACAGGTGTTCTGATTATTACTACGGTAATGTCTATTGGAACAGGCATCTTACAGCCAACATTATTGAGCCTTGTTTCTAAAGTCGCACCTGAGAATGAACAAGGGATTGTTCTTGGAGTAAATCAATCTTTTTCGTCGTTCGCGAGAATGTTGGGTCCATTATGGGGAGGGTTTTCGTATCAATATCTTGGTTATCAAATCCCTTTTTTAACCGGTGCTTTTTTTGTTCTTTTGGTTTTTCTTTTTAGTCTTTTTTATTTGCATAATCATCTTTCGCCGGTTGAGCAGAAAGTTTAGTATATGTTTAAAGTTGGAAAAATTAATGTTGAAAAGGGAGTCTTTCTCGCGCCGATGGAAGATATCTCCGATGTTTCGTTCCGTTTGGTATGTAAAGAACTTGGCGCAGATGTAGTTTATACTGAATTTGCAAATGCAGAGGGGTTAGTACGTCAATCCGAAAAAACGCATAATAAATTGAACATCATTGATGAGGAACGCCCTGTTGGAATTCAAATCTATGGTTCTAATATTGCTTCGATGGTTGGAGCCGCTAAAATTGCAGAGGAACAGCAACCGGATTTAATTGATATAAACGCCGGATGCTGGATAAAAAATATTTGTAGCAGTGGCGCCGGCGCGGGTTTGTTAAAGGACCCGGCTTACCTACAAAAATTAGTAAAAAATGTTGTTGATGGAGTTTCTCTTCCGGTAACCGTAAAAACCAGAATTGGTTGGGACGCTTTTTCACTTCATATTTTGGAAGTTGCAAAGAGATTAGAAGATGTTGGTGTCCAGGCTTTAACCGTTCACTGCCGAACCCGCTCACAAGGACATTCTGGCGACCCTGATTGGAGTTGGATACCGAGAATAAAAGAAGTTGTAAAAATTCCGGTCGTGTTAAACGGAGGAGTAATGACTGCCGAAGATGTTGTTAGAGCATTTAAAGAAACTGACGCTGACGCAGTAATGATCGCTCGTGGTGCAATTGGTAATCCCTGGGTCTTTGAAGAAGCAAAAGACCTATTAGTTAACGGTAAAAAACTTCACCCTCTCTCTCACGGAAAAAAAATAAGAACTTGTTTACGTCACTTAGAGCTTGCCATTAAAGTAAAGGGGGAAGAGCGAGCGGTAATCGAACATCGTAAATTTTATACAGGCTATTTGAAGGGAATGTACAATGCACATGTTGTAAGAAATAGTTTGATGACGGTTTACGATTATCATTCAGTTGAAGAAATCTTACTCCATTTTCTCCAGACTTTAGAAAAAGTTAATTATGCAGCCGCTGTCTAATTCGGAAACGGCTGCAAAAAATACAGGTTCATATAAAACTGCAAGAATCCTTTCGACACTTTTTGTCCCGCCGACGTTAACACTTTTTTCGTTTACGTTTCTCGGATGGCAATATGAATCATCTTTTACTAAAACAATGCTTGTTATCGGTTCGGCGTTTCTTTTTACATTTTTGCTGCCTATAGTTTTCTTTGTCGTTATGTTGAAGAGAAAAAAAATTGTTAATCAAGATGCTGAAATGAAAGAAGAAAGAACGATTCCGTTCTTGTTTGGATTATCACTCCTTTTGATCGGATATTTTCTACTCAGATACAATACCATTCAACCGCTTACGTTAGCGTTATGGTTTAGTTATATTTCAAACATGGCGGTAGTCATTCTCATCAATAAATATTGGAAGATCAGTATACATGCATTAGGCATTGCGGCGCCATTCGCGATGTTTGTTTTTATCAGCAGTTGGATCGCCTATCCACTTCTTATCATACTTTTCTTGGTAGGATGGTCGCGAATTAATTTAAAATGTCATACTTTTACACAGGTAATTGCCGGAGCTTTTTTCGGATTTCTTTCTACATATCTACAACTTTATTTATTTTTAAAATAAACATGGCAGAAAAAAGAGAAATAATTGATTTACTCGATAAGATAGCCGATCTACTTGAATTCCGTTCAGAAAATCCTTTCAAAATAAGTGCATTCAGAAACGGTGCTAACACAATCCGCAAGTTAAATGAAGATATTAATGAACTCGTCAATTCCGGCAAGCTCAAAGAGATAAAAGGAATCGGGAAGGGGATTTATGCGGTTATCGAAGAATATTGCTCTCACGGCTTCTCAAAGACGTTAGATGAGCTAAAAGAGAATATCCCCGACTCATTATTTGAGCTTTTTAATATTCGCGGTTTAGGATCTAAAAAGGTGGCATTACTTTTCAACCAGGAAAATATTCGAAGTATCGATGAACTGAAGAAAGCCTGTAATGAAAACAGACTTCTCGGGGTCAAAGGATTCGGGGAGAAAATCCAACAAAACATTCTAGACGAGATAAAGCAACTTGAAGTAAACAAAAATTATCTGCTGATCCATTTTGCAGAAAGAGAAGCGGAAAAGATAAAAAATATCTTTGATGATATTCTAACCATAAAGAAATATGAATTTACCGGTGAACTGAGAAGGACTCGCGAAGTCTACTCTTCTTTAGAAGTCGTAATCTTAGTTGAAAGTAATAAAGTTGAAGAACTAGTTACTGAACTAGGAGATAATATATCAGTTGATGAAATAAGTGAAGGAATGCTCAAATCAAATACAACCTTCAACCTACCACTAACAATCTACGCAGTTTTTTCAGAGAATGATTTTGCTAAACGTTTGTTTGAAACTACCGGCTCGAAGGAGTTCCTTCAGAAAATAAACTATTCATCTGATAAATTTATTGGCAATAGTGAGGAAGAAATCTTTGAGAAAATGCATTTAACTTATCTTGCTCCCGAGATGAGAGAAGAGGAATTTTTTTCACTTACAAAAGAAGACTTTAAAAGACCCTCAACCTTAACGAACGATTTGCTTAAAGGTTTTTTACATTTTCACACTACCTATTCTGATGGACTATGCTCAATTGAAGAGATGGTTCCTTACGCTAAAAACCTTGGATATGAATATTTTGTCGTCTGCGACCACAGTAAAACCGCCGCATACGCTAATGGTTTGAGTGAACAGCGTATCTTGCAACAAAATAAGGAAATAAAGAGAATTACCTCTGTCAATAGATGGCGATTATTACAAGGAATTGAATCCGATATCTTAACTAATGGAGATTTGGACTATCCGGAAGAGATTCTACGAGAATTCCAATTTGTTGTTGCTTCAGTTCATTCCAACTTCTCTCTTTCAGAAGAAAATATGACGAATCGAATAATTAAAGCTGTCGAAAATCCTTTTACGGATGTTCTCGGGCATCCAACGGGAAGGTTATTGTTACACCGTGCTCCATATAAACATGACATAAAAAAAATAATTGACGCCTGCAGCAGAAATAATGTAGCGATTGAGATTAATGCTCATCCAAACCGGCTTGATCTTGACTGGAGGAATATTTTTTATGCAAGAGAGCAAGGATGTCTTTTTTCCATTAACGCCGATGCGCATTCTTTGGAGAATATCCTTCTTACAAAATATGGAGTTGTAATAGCTCGTAAAGGGGGCATACAACCGGAAGAAATTATTAATTGTTTAGACTATAGGAATTTTGTTAAATTTCTAAACAGAAAAGTAAAAAGAAACGTTGAAGATAGATGAGTAGTTTAATTTTATTAGAAATAAAAGGCGGCATCGGAATTATTAAACTTGATGATCCCGGGAAAAGAAATGCTTTATCACCGGATTTAATTAGAGAATTTCTTTCGGTGTTGAAAGAGTTAGAAAGTAACGAAGAAGTTTGCGGAATAATTATTACGGGAGAAGGGACCGCATTTAGCGCCGGAGCTGATCTTTCGTATCTTAAAAATTTGCAATCAAACTCATTGAGTGCAAATGAAAAAGATTCATCACTTATTGCCGAATTATTTATCTCACTTTATGAATGCAATAAAATAACCGTTGCTGCGGTAAACGGAGCCGCAATTGCGGGAGGTTGTGGATTGGCTCTCGCATGCGATTATATCATAGCTGAAAAAGATGCTGCTAAATTTGGTTTTACCGAGGTGAAGATCGGATTTGTTCCTGCGATCATTTCATTTTTGGTTCTAAAAAGATTAACAGAAGCCAAAGCCCGACAATTGCTGATAAGCGGAAAAATTATTTCTGCCGATGAAGCCTTAACACTTGGTTTAATAGATTTTATTGAAGAAGATGTTCTTGATTTTTCATCTACATTAATTAATAATCTGTCTTCAAATTCAAGAACGAGTATTAGTGAAACTAAAAAACTGATCCGTGCTGTTTCAAGTATGACTTACAAAAATGCCGTTGAGTACTCGAAAACGGTAAATGCGATTTCCAGAACATCGCAGGATTTTAAAAATGGATTAAACACATTCTTAACTAAACACGGTGGAAATAATGAGTAATGATTTAGCTGCTTTCATTCGCGACGTGCCCGATTTTCCGAAAAAGGGAATTATCTTTAAAGATATAACCACGCTGTTAATGCATCCCGAAGCGCTTTCTAGAACCACAGCAATGTTAGTCAAATTAGCCAAAAATAAAGGCATCTCTAAGGTTGCGGGAATTGAATCGAGAGGTTTTATCTTTGGCGGATTGTTGGCGGAAAAACTCGGCGCCGGATTTATCCCGATCAGAAAGCCGAATAAACTGCCCGCGGATAAAATTTCCGAAACGTATGCGCTTGAATATGGAACAGATACGATAGAGATCCATACCGACGCAATTATTCCGGGAGATAGAGTGCTTTTGCATGATGACCTGCTTGCAACTGGAGGAACTTCAGCCGCGGCTGTAAAACTGATTGAAAAGCTTGGTGGAGAAGTTGTGCAGATCTCTTTTCTGATTGAACTTTCCTTTTTAAATGGAAGAGAAATTCTTAAAGGATATGACGTCCACTCTCTTATAAAATATGACGCTGAGTAAACTTTCATTTTGAAACATTAAATGCTTGTATTAATTTCTTAAGTTATCTTACGCAAGATTCAAAAAATCGTAGGGCGATTCTCTAAATCGCCTTACGATTTTCCTTCTGTTCGCCCTTTTATTGGTCGATTCCGAAAGCTTTCGGGATCGACTTACGAACATGCGTAAAGTGACTTACTAAAATAGCATCGCGTAAAAATTCTAATAACCTAAGATTCCTTCTATTCTTCCAGCAACCATCCTTCAGCTAATTCTTCCGTTATATTTTGAAGAAAACGGGAAGGCTTGGAAAGGGTAGTCCCGGATTCTCTATCGTAAATATTCATGGGATAGGAGATAAAGAGATTTTGTTTTGCACGGGTAACGGCAACATACATTAAGCGCCGTTCTTCTTCCAAATTTTCCAATTTATCCGTTGCGCGGTACGAAGGGAAAAACCCATCAATCGCGTGGATAACAAAAACGGAATGCCACTCAAGCCCTTTAGCCGAATGAATTGTAGAAAGCGTTACAAACTCATCTTCCTTTGTTTCTTCTTCCAAATCGACAACACTATCAATCGGCGGTTCAATTGCCATATCGGAAAGGAGACTCTCCATCGAGCGGTATTTTTCAGTAATGTTTAAGAAAATATCGAGGTCTTTTTTTCTTTTGTTGAAGTCGTCATATTTATCTTTGAAGACAGGCAAATAATACTCTATTACTTGTTGCGCTTTCTCGGTTGGGGTTCCCTCTTTTGTGTGAAGGGCGTAAAGCAATTCAAGCAGCCGGAAAATTTTTTCGTTGAGTTTGTTTTTAGAAAATGAGTGAGGGTCTTGATTCAAAGAAATAGTTGCGGTTGCTATTTCATCCAAAATTCTTTCGGCAGTTTTGGGACCCACACCTTCGTGCAAGAGGAGAATTCTGTACCAGCTTACAACATCCTTCGGGTTTAAACTGATCCGTAGGAACGCGAGAACATCCTTTATATGCGCGGTTTCAACGAACTTCATTCCTCCGAACTTCACAAAGGGGATATTCGCTTTCGTAAGTTCAATTTCCAGATCGAACGAAGAATAAGAAGAGCGGAATAAAACGGCGATATCTTTTAAAGAAATTCCTTCTTCACGGAGTTCGAGGATTTTCTCAACAATAAATTTTGATTGAAGATTTTCGTTTTGAGTTGCTACGATAGCGGGAAGTTCTCCTGAAAGTTTTTGTGAAAATAAAACTTTCGGATATTTTTCAATTGCTTCTTCAACTATCTTATTCGCAAATTTCAAAACTTCCGGTGTGCTGCGGTAATTTTCTTCAAGCTTAATAATTTTTACATCGTTGTAGAGACTAGGGAAATCCATGATGTTTTTAAAATTAGCTCCGCGGAAGGCATAGATGGATTGTGAATCATCGCCGACAACCATTATATTCTTCTTTAGCTGCGTTAATGCGCTAACTACACTTGCCTGCAGTTTATTCGTGTCCTGATATTCGTCAACCATTACAAAGTTAAAAGACTGAAGCAGCGTTTTTGCAGAAGGGGAGAGGCTGAAAAGAAAATCACGCAAATAGATTAGCAGATCGTCATAATCGAGAAGATTATTTTTCTTCTTATAACTATCATAAATTTTTTGAATGTCGAGGATCTTATCGATCTGGTCATAGAAATGAGGATAGTCATCTAGAATGATCTCTTCAACTTTTTTTTCTGTATTTACCGATAAGCTAAATACTTTGTTGAGCGTTTGTTTGTTGGGGAACCTCTTTTCTTTTTTCGCAAGTCCCGATTGGCTTCTAATTAAATTAATAACGTCCTGGCTATCACCTTGGTCAAGAATAGTGAAAGACGATTCAAAACCGATTGCTTTTGCATACTTGCGAAGAATTGAATTTGCAAACGAATGAAACGTTCCACCGTTAATTTTTGAACACCGGTTATCGAGCAGAAGCGCTGCACGGTTCATCATTTCATTAGCGGCTTTGCGCGTAAAGGTAAGTAATAAAATTGATTGCGGTTGATAACCAAGTTCTATAAGCCTTGCAACACGATACACAAGTGTCCGGGTTTTCCCGGAACCGGCGCCGGCAATAATTAAATAAGCTCCTTCAACCGCACTAGCGGCTTCATATTGAGCAGGGTTTAACTCTTCTTTATACTTTATAACAAAACGGGCTTCATTAATATTACTAGTAATTAAGCCCGCTTGGTTAACTCTTTTAAGTTGATATTTTTTCTGGATCATCTTCTCAGGGCTTTAGGCTTTCCTAAGATTTCTGAAATAATAAAACCATTGCGGAAATCTTCCATATTGAGAAAGGAACTTCTTACCCGCGCAAAAGTCGGGTTGTAATAAACCTTTCTTTGTGCGCTAAACTTTTTCTCTAAGTCTCTTTCTATATTCATCC